>CAZZCU010000089.1:0-1621 GCA_964652825.1 uncultured Oligoflexales bacterium | reverse complement strand
CCGGAAGAACATCGGAGACGGTATCGGTAACACCTTGGCCCGATTGATTGATGGCTTCGATGATCACCTGATAACCGGTTTCGATAAATAAGCGACTGTTCGTCGGAAAACGCGCACCCACTGATGCATGCCAGGGCACCAGCGTCATGTCGACGTGAATATCCTGATTGATAATGCCGCGGCGCTTCACTGCCAGCTCGCCGCGATACATGCTGACACCGCCACCAACCAGAATGCCGATTGCGTATGCGCCGCTCACGGGCACTTGCGTCAATTGATGATCGATATTAAGCGCGATACCGGACACGGTTTGCTTGCCATCAAGAGTAAAGATGTCATCGTCTTTTTCGAGGCGACTGACACCTTGCAGCCGGCGCTTGCTGACACCGGCGATGACGCGACTAGAGCGCGGCGCATCGACACGTTGCAAACTTGCGGTTTCATCCGGCATTTGGAAGAGATTGGGAGTCGATAGTGGTTCCGGTGGTTTGGGTGTTTCGATTTTTTCTTCGCTAACCTGTGGCGTGGTTCGTGGTGCGCGCTGCGGGCGTGGCGGTGCGTCCTCATTGCTGTCCCGACCTCTGTTGCTTGACGGTTGTTTATTCAGGGTTTGATCGACCTGCTCCAAAAGCTGCTCGATCGTCTCATCCGCAAAGGCTTGGGGCCCATGGATTATAAGGAGCGCCATGGCGATCGTCAAGAAAGCTAATAATTTTCGGGGGTCATACCGCAAGCGCACATTTCTTTCGTGAATGAGGGCTGTGTTTAGATAAAATTTCGCTGGATATCCCTATCATATTCACAACGCGTTTGGTATATCTATGATGCATGAATTTACTCATTCCCAAAATCACACTAGTCCTGAACGCCTTGATAGTCTTGGCTTGCGCCAAAGAGGTCAGCGACGAGGAAAAGCGTCGTGAAGAAAACAATCGCTCCTACGAGCGCCTGAATTCAGCCTCAGGAATTTTCGATGGTTACGTCGTCCATGATGCCCAAACGGGTGTCCCTGCAACGTTGGCGGTGGTTGCCAAACGCAATCCGACCTCTGGTAATGAGACGCCGCTTTTGGAAGTCACCTTACAGTTGGGGCTTTTCGGGGGTGTCACTTTGACGGCCGGCGATGCTGCATTCGATTGGGGCACTGGACTGTTGACGGCTAAGTTCCCGCGTGCGACCGGTGCCGGTGGGGCTGGAGCTGCCGCTTCTGGGGTGGCGATGTCGGGTCAATCCGATAGCCTGGAGTTGCGTGCGCGGATCGAGGACGACACAATCGCCGACGTGACGCTGATTGGCCCGCGATCCGGCCAGCATGAGATGGTTATGAGTCTGCGCGAAAAGCAGCAGTCGGTATCTGAGCGCGAGTATCAGTTGGCGCTCAACATGCGTTCGCAACAAAATGGCGATCGCAACGTCCCGGCGGTTTTAAGTTTGCGCCGCCATACCAGCGATGTGAAAGCGCCGTTAATTTCTGACTTACCGCTGTTGCCGCCCCTGGATGCGAGTATTCGCTTTCAGACGTTGGCTGATGCGCCACAGCGTGCGGTAGCAACTTATTATGATCCTCTCACTGGTACGCTGGACGCGATCATGAGTGATACCAGTACGGTTACTTTGAATC
>CAZZCU010000088.1:0-1671 GCA_964652825.1 uncultured Oligoflexales bacterium | reverse complement strand
CGTTGGAGCGGATGTCGGGATTTGAATCGCGGATGATTCTCGCCGCCTCGATCAAGCGTTCGTGGGAGACGCTTTCCTTGACTTTGAGCGGCTCGCAATACACGCAAACACCACCGGCAAACACCAATGTCAGTGGTACGCATGATGAAACACGCGCCGAAATATCGGTTGATAAGAGTTTTGCTTTCGGGGCCAGTGTCGTTGCCAGTGGTCTGTTCACTAAGATCGGCGGTTATATCCGGGATGGTCTGGTATCGGCGGAACAAGATGAAAGTGGCGCTGCCGTTCTTAAAGCCGCATCGGCAACCGGCGGCCGACAGGGGTTTAGTGTTACCGGCAAACTAACGCCCATTGAATGGGGTTTTGTCAGCGCCAGTTATTCGCGCTACCAATGGAAGTTTGACGTTCAACAGCCAGAGTTAGCAGCGCAGTTTCAGCAAAACGTCATCGATTTTATCACTGAGTATGTGATCAATGTCGGCGTTGCCAAGAGTTTTTGATTACTTAACTATTATCACTCAACAAGGTTTCAATTTTTTTCTTGCTGACTTCCAGTCGCTCGCGCATCGCTTTGATGAGCTCGTAGCCTTGCTCGACCTGAGTGATCACGTGATCGATGTCCTGGCCGGGCTGTGAGATGGTCTGGATGATGCCTTCCACCTGGCCAAGCATCTGATTGTAAGTCACAGCTTCTTTTTTACTGGGCATGCGGCTCTCCTTGGGTTTTCGTGGTTACTTTTAGGGTTAATTTACCATCAAGCAGACGCGCTTGGACGTCATCATCAATAGCCAGTTGGTGCACGCTGGTGATCGGTTGTCGCTTAAACGTCAGTTGGGTCCAGCCAGCCTGCAACCACGGTCGCGGATCAATTCTGGTTAAACCGGCTAGGAGTTGGGTCAGTTGCAAATCTTTGGCATGAACGAATTTGGTAAAGCCTTGTCGCAGTACGTTACTCAGATCATCCACTTGTCGCTGCAAGCGCATATGTGTGTCACGCATAATAGTTGTTAGAGTGGTCGTGGCTTGCAAGAGAGTGCGTTCGGTTTGACTGAGATATAAATGCGCTGCCTGGCGCAGACGTAAACCTAATTGTTCCTGCAGGCGCGTGGCTTCGTTGGTGGAGCGCAGCAATGTTTGCGCCAGCGATAACGAGTGGTTTTTGATGTGTTCACGCGTCTGCTGGAAAATATTGTTGATAAAATCTGCCGCCGCTGTCGGTGTTTTTTCGTGCGCATGACTGAGCAATTCCGCTACGGAAACATCATCGTGATGACCGATCGCCGTGATGATCGGTACGGGACATTCGGCAATAGCGTAGGCGATATCTTTGGCGTCAAACCAGCGTAAGTCCGCGGCGCTGCCGCCACCTCTCGTTAGTACGATCACATCACAACCGGCCGCCGCCAGTTGTTTGATGGCAGTACTCACGCTGGCCGGTACTGTCTCGCCTTGAGTCGCGGTCGCGGCGAATATGAGCGTCCCAGGAAAACCGTAGGCCCAAAGTTGATCGGTAAAGTCACTGTAAGCGCGTGATGCGGTGGCGCTGATGAGTCCAACCCGAAACGGAAAACGCGGCAATGGTAGTTGTTTGTTTTGGCGATCAAGGCCTTTGTTGCGCAACTCGCGAAGCAATGCTTCGCGCGCCAATGCCAGAGCACCTTTGGTATAGG
>CAZZCU010000087.1:0-1678 GCA_964652825.1 uncultured Oligoflexales bacterium | reverse complement strand
CCAAACGCGAAAACCATAGCTGAGATGCACGCGCAATTACGCGATGGCCGCATGAGCGGTAACTATGCAGGCAACGATAAAGTCGATCTCGATGACGCCTTATTCAAATACCACCCGTGGTCGGTCAGCAAACGCACACATTATTGGCTCGGACAAATCGGTTATGAATATGCCAACGGCAGCGAACAAAATCCGCGACAAGGCGGCGGTCTGACCACCAGTCCGGTGGAAGATCAGGCGTTACTGATTCGCGCCGGTATTGGCATCGGCCCGATACGCCAGGGGCAGTACAGTACCTGGGCGGGCTATCATTATCAGCAGCGTTGGGTCACCGACAGCAATCGCATCGCCGAATATCTCAGCGGTCCCACTGATATCGAATATCTACCTTATCGTACCGATGTCATGGAGCGCCGCCATCAGTTCCTGGGTGAAGTTACCGCCGACATCACACCCGGCGCGACCGTCGGCGCTTTTGGAAAAGTGGAATTTGCCCGCGTCGGCTCCACCTACTTCCCAAGCCCGGAAGATCAAGACCTTCGCAAAGTCTTCCCCATGTCCGACACAACTTTATTGGTACCGTGGGCGCGTTTCACGTACCTGCGCCGTTATCAGACCGACGTGCATCTATACTTGCGCAAAGAATTGAGCGATGAAGTGCCCGAGTCATCCAACAAAAGCTTCAACTTGTTTGATGACGGTGACAAAGCCATCAGTCTCGGCATCAACCAACGCATTGATTTTCCCGAGTACAAATTATGGTTGAATTTTTCGCTGTTTCGTTACGAGTTTATTTACAATGACACCTGGTATGACTTCACGCGGCTGGGTTTCGCTGCCGCGGCGAATTATGAATTTTATCGTCGTTTTTATCTGCGCGGCCTGCTGGCGACCTATACGGATTCTTACCAAGTACCGCGTCTCAAGCAAGGCTCCTGCTCGTATACACCCGATGCCAATAGCACGATCGGCTCGCACGAGTCGACACTGCCGATCAGTTGCCCCCGCAAAGATACTGGATTAATTTATCAAGCCGGAATATATTGGAATTATAATCAATTTTATCAAGTGTCGGGTCTGGCGATGTTTACGGAAAACCGAAACCCGCAACAAAAACTGTTTGACCGTACCAAATTCGGCCTGTTGTTGATGGGAACGATGGCTTTTCCGCATGTTGACAGTGCCATTAACCGGTCCGAAAAATACACCGACGTTATTGGCACCAAAGAAACGGATTAAGATTGGCGATTGAACAGACACATTTACGCCTACTCCATGAATCGTCAGCGCAAAAGCGCTCCGTTTACTTCTCTTCCGACAGTGTTGATATTGTTTTCCAGACCCATTTGCTGACGGTCGCCGCCAACCATGTCGTGCTGGCTAATTATGTGACACTCGATTACATTCGCGCGGTTGCCAGCGCGAAAAAATTCTTTTTGCAATGTCAGATGGTTCGTTTCGCCGCTGATCAGGTGAGCACGGACGGCGTCAATATTCTGTTTCCGTTAACATCACTCACCGCCATCGAAGAAACCCGGCAATCGCAGCGTTTTCCGTTTGAGCCGGAAGAACATGTGATCTGTGAATTTACCAATCCCGTTGATGGCATCACCAAGTTGACCAAAGGCGTAATGGATATGTCCGCCACCGGCCTGTCGCTGCGCGCACACGCCTCGCA
>CAZZCU010000086.1:0-1717 GCA_964652825.1 uncultured Oligoflexales bacterium | reverse complement strand
ACTAGCGTTCTTACAGCCGCATCCTGATACACCGCCAGGTCTTCGCTGACTAAACGATCCTGACTGATCTGCCAGGTAAGATTGAAATCGCCGGGCCGATTAGCCGAACCCACGGCCAAATAGTGCGATTCCACTTGTCCATGTAGCAAGCCATGCTCGGTCAATTTTTTGCCGACGCGCTCTAGCTGCCGCCGGCGCCAGGCAAATTCCTCGCTAACAGCAACGTCTACTTTTGGCTGCGGTGCAGGCAAGCCAGCGAAAAGCTCATCCAATGGCATACCGAAAATACCGTCGAGCTGCAGCCAGCGAAAATCCCACTGCATGGCTTTTTCCAGACGCGCATATAGAAGACGTTCGTATCCCGATAAATCAGCCCAGATGGATTTCCAAAGCATAAGCGGCGGATAACCGGGCAACAAATCCTTGATCGGAGTTTCGCCGCCCATCACGCGCACGAACTCCGCATAACCATCAACGTAACCGAGTAATAACTCCGCGCCAGGCTCGGCAAGCGTCAGATGAACCGTGGCATCCTCGGTTGCATCGCAACGCCAGCGCTCATCAGCAAAAAACGGCAGCGGTCGCAGCATCTCGGACGCCGTCGGTACTAGCAGACGCAAATTTGGCAACGACTGCAAGACGCTCTCAACCGCATACCTGCCCTGAACCATGACACGCTTGCGCAACGCCAACGCCGCGATCGTCAAACCGGTCGATGATTCGCTGGTCTGTTTTAAAAGCTGCATCTGCAGCATATTTAATGCCGCCAGCAAGACCAGATACTGTTCGTTTTCATACGCCGGTAGTACGGTCGATACGGTGGTGCTACCGCTCGCGGCATCCTGCTTTGACCGAGGCGCGGCATGCATGGCATTGTAGCCGCGCAACCACCAGGCTGGAATAAACAAGCATTTATCCATCAGAACCGGACTAAGCATGTATCTAAACCACCGAATCAATAGGAATTATATCCGCTTGAGGTGGATACTAGTGGTAGCTGGAGATGTCAACTGCCGGCGCTGACGGGAAAACGGGCCTGAATGGTGGAACCCACCGCCTTCAGCGAGGGATCAATAGAATCCTTGAACTTATTGCCTAATTCCTGAATGAGACGCGGAACCAGCTCGGATCGAACCGCGACTAATACGTAGACTTTATAAAGAGCCTGACCCGCCGAAGGACCGGCTTTGCCTCCATCGAGGTATTGCTCAAAATAAATATCGGCAACCTTTGCCTCCTCGGCATAACGACGCTTAACCAGGTCTTCAATTGCCAAATTAAACTGTTCATGTTGCTTCAGACTTTTGCTGGTGGCCGATGATACGTCCTTGGTAGCTTCATCACGCAACAAATCGATAAAAGCCGTGCGGCTATTTTCCATCGCCTGCAATTGCGTCGCCTTGATACCGAGAGGCAAATTACTGACTTCGCTATTACGCGTGACGTATTCATAATTGGGACTATTCCGAATCAAGGTCTCGCGTTTTTGTTTTGTCCAACTAGGCTCCGTGGCTTTGCTTTTGCTGATCACTTCGTGATGCAGCTCAGACGATGTTGAGGAAAAACAGGATGACAATACCAACGCACCAGCAAAGCTGAACGCTATTATCCATCCGGAATTTCCCGATGCAGCCACCATATTATTTCGACCCTTGCTTACTTTGATAACCGGCGATGTCTTTTAACACCTTAACGCGCTCCAGAACGCGTTCATAAA
>CAZZCU010000085.1:0-1818 GCA_964652825.1 uncultured Oligoflexales bacterium | reverse complement strand
CTGACACCGCCCACTGCTGCGGCGCAGGCGACAAAAGACGCGCCGCAGGCAACTGCCGAGGATGATGGTTATCCCCTAACGCTTAAAGAGTCCTTGCGTCTGGTGCTGGCTAACAGCCCCAAACTTAAGAGCGCCGAGGAACAACTACATTCTTCTGAAAGTTCGGTGAATGCGGCATTTAGCAGCTTTCTTCCGACCATTGAAAGTTCATTGGTTGCCGGCACTTTTAACGACAAGGTTCCCTTGCCTAACGAGACCATGCCGCCGCAGTCAGCGCGCGATCGTAATCACTACGAGGCTCAGGTTTTGCTCCGGCAAACGTTGTTCTCGGGCTTTAAAGATTATTCGTCGTTGCAGGGCAGTCGCTCTGATCGTGACGCCAAGTACTGGCAATTGCGACAAATACGTTCTGAGTTGGTCGAAGAATTAGTCGTAAAATATTTTCATTTGCAATCACTGCAGCGGCAACTACGTGCTGAGGAAGAAATCGCGCAATTACGTGAGCGGCAGTTTGCCGAGGTCAAGCAGCGTTATGGTGCCGGTCGTGCGACCGAGCTGGAACGCTTGCAGGCGGAATATGTCACCGCCGCACAAAAGCCGGAAATTTTGAGTCTGAAAGTTGATATCGATAGTATGCTCCTGGAGTTGACTCAATTGCTGGGCGAGATGCCGGCGAAAAAAATCATCCTGAAGGATCAATTGGAGCAGGCTGCCGCGGCTCTGGACCAACAGAAATTACCATCCGTTGATAAAGCCCTGGAAATGGCGCGACAAAACAATCCGACTTTGCGGCAGCTCGCCGCCGAAGTCGATAAGGCGAGCTATGGTAGCGGCGAGGTTTTAGCCAAGCATTTGCCATCGTTGGATTTTGAACTGCTTGCGCGTACCAATGCCGCATTGCGCGAAGATATCGCCACGCCGGATTCAACCAGTTATGGCGGACAAATCAAGCTGACTATCCCGTTATTTTCGGGCTTATCGAGTTTTTCCGAACGGCATGCCGCTGCGACGCATAAGCTGTCTTTGGAGTATGACAAACAACAAAAATGGAATGAGATCGTTACTGATCTCACCAAGCAATATCGTCAATGGGAATTGTCCAAGTCGCGTGTTATCGCCGAGCGTGTGAACATTCGCCTGACTGCGCAGACGATCAAAACCGCCGAGTCATCCTATCGCAATGGTCGTGCGACCATGTCGGAGTTACTTGATAGTTATGCTCAGGATCTCACCGCGCGGCGTAATCTGGCGCAGGGGTATCTCGATCAGATTAGCGCGGCCTCACGTATTAAGCGTCTATTAGGCGCTGAGAACGACGTGTGGGTCCCTGAGGAGGCAAAGTAATATGGCGTCGTTTTCCCGTGAAGCTTTCTTGCGTTCGCCACAATTTAAGATGGTGCTTGGTGCAGTTGTTGCGCTGTTGGTGATTGTGCGCTTCTTTGAACGCGCGGAGCCGGCGGCTGTGGAAGTCAAAGGCGAGCTTATCGAAAATCATGAAATTGCCGCCGAGACATCTGGTCGTATTCAGCCGCTAAGCGAAGTATTCGTCTCCGTTAAGCGCGGTGGTCGCCTGGATCGCGTTCTCGTGCAACCGGGAACGGAAGTCACCAAAGATCAGTTGATTGCTGTCATCGATGAGTCTTTTCATACCTCGGCAGTGCAGAGTGCTTTGAGTAATTACCGCCTGGCCTCCGCCGAGCTTGGGCGTTTGCAGAGCTTATTTCGTAGCAGTGCTGCTACTGCACAGGAAATGGATCAGGCGCGCAATACTGTGGCCGTGCGGCGTTCGGAGTTGGAACAGGCGCGACAGAAACTGGA
>CAZZCU010000084.1:0-1906 GCA_964652825.1 uncultured Oligoflexales bacterium | reverse complement strand
TCGCATTCGCCTTCTTCGCGATAGCGATATCCACTAGCTAACATAGCATCTTCTTCGCATCCGTTGGAGAAGCCGCGACAAATCCCAGTTTCGTTATGAATCAGGGTGCCGGCATTTTGCGTGCAGAAGCGAGGTGTTACTGGATTCGGCATTTTGGGAACGAGTGGATTAGATAATGAGATGTTTTCGTGTTGGTAATTCGAGCTGATTTGCAATTGATAGTTGCGGTTGAAGGCAGGGCCCATGCAGTCAATAGCGCCTTTGTCCATGACAATGGCAACACGCAATTGATTGTCCACTTTAGCAACCTGAGCGCGTAATGGCATTTGACTGACGCAAGAAGCGTGTGAAAATTTCAAGAAAGCAATTGGTTGAGCAGGAGCTTCATTGGGGAATGCCTTGACAACGATTTCGGGATTCGAGATCGGAACTAGGACGTGTTCGCGGATCGATTTGGCAAAAGCACCTGTGGTGAAAAACAAACTGGCAACTGTGGCGAATAAGAACTTCATAGTCATAACGTATCTCCCAAGAAGAAAATTAAGGTGTGCACCGTGCACGAGGAGCCTTATACGCCAGTTGTTTGTAAAACCGTTAGACCTGGCCGGTCAGTCAGGCATAGAATGTTTTTAATCAGTATCTGCCGTCGGTGTGGGAGGTTTTATGCGTCTTATTTATCTTGTGGCGCTAGTTTTGGTATGCGGCTGCAAAATGCGGCAGGAAGTTCCGGGCAGCAAGCTGGAGGGTACAGCGGTGCATTCTCGTTATCTGCTGTGGCCATCACCCGAGATTTCGATATGTTGGGAGCCTTCAAGATTTACCAAATTGTATGACGACGCACGCCGCCTTATCGAAACCGAATACAACCAACGCACAGTAATCAAATTTGTGGGTTTTGTGCCCTGCAATGACGAGCAATCGTTTGATATTCGTATTGAATTTTTACTCGGTGGCTTTGGCTCACATACCGCAGACTCTATCTGGGCCGGACGAGTGAAGACGTCCGGCCAGCATCTGAGAAATGTCCCGAGTGGTCTCCAAGTTAAAATTAGTCCGGGAGAATCAGCGCGAAAACTTTCTTCTGGAGACCGGCACACACTTTTACACGAGCTTGGTCATGCGCTTGGACTTATGCATGAACACGGCCACGCTGATTCGGATTGTAAGGCACCCTTTGCTGATACAGGCAGGCAGGTTGATGTCGCGCCGTATGATAAAGATAGCATCATGAATTACTGCGATTACAGCGAGACACTTAGTGCCGGGGATATCGCAACAATAAACGGACTATATACCGGCAAAATAATCCTGCCGGATCTGGATAGAGTAAGCGAATGTCAGGATGGCGGTGGGGAATGGATCTGGCAGCCGCCGTGGGGCGATGTTCCGTGTTGCAAGGCCGAGCAAAAAATTACGCATGTTCCAAGATGCCCGTCCTCGCCCAAAACTGAGATGGCAAAACCTGCTAATGAAAATGCCGCGAAATCTAGTTACCGCTATTATTACGATCACACTTGGCCACGGGATAATAAGTGGTTTACTGGTTATTCCGCGGCGGATGCCCGCTGGCAATGTCTTGAATATGCGGACGATAATCAGCTAAATCCAATGAATTGCTTGTTGAGCAATTAATTCGGGTTCAGTCGTGTGTCCCTAAAATGGTAGAGGGGCTGCATTCTACCACTACTCCGCGGTATTGGACTTTTCGTCCTGCCCCTCTTTGCTGGGAGTCTCTGCTCCTGCTCACTCTTAATTTAATTCCGGTCGCTGCGTTGTCAAGGTGCGCTTCCACTTATTCAACCACAGCAATGCCGGACCGATGCCGAGCTTAAAGCCAGCGGCGAGTAGGCGGGCTTTCATGCGTTGCACGTGCCATCCCCAGGAGAAGTGGTCGTGGCCGCGCAAT
>CAZZCU010000083.1:0-1962 GCA_964652825.1 uncultured Oligoflexales bacterium | reverse complement strand
GAATGCGCGCTCACCGCCGCTGCGTTAGCTTTAAGATCTTTACAAAGATTGTCCGTATCTCCAGCAGTACTATCACAGCTGTCGTCTTTGCTAGGATCGCATTTATTCGACACTTGTGGCCTTGAGCTGGCGGCCTTTTCATCGCAACCAACACTAAGCACCAACGCCGCCACCAAACATCCCTGGCCTGCAATGCGAAGATAAGACCTCATGATCTGTTCCTCAAAACACATAAAACATCGATAAAGTCGCTGACCCTAAAGATACTTATCGGCTATAAACGAGCAAAACTTTACTCTCTCAGCGTCTATGCCAAAATTATCAATTATTACAATAATTTATACTAGAACCGGCCACGTATTGTTATATAATTAACGACCCGAAACGGCATTTCACCGTACTCGCTATTGGGCTCACCGACAAAAGCCATCGGCGCAATCTCCAGACTGGTAACCGGCGAAATAATATAGCGGGCATGCGCCGAGATAAACTGACTGTCGTCATCCAGATTGGCCAGGAACGATAAACCAAGCTGAAAATTTTTGAGGGTATCTTCGTCTTGATAGCTGGCAAAAGCATAATGCCGCATCAGTGGTCGGATAGGTGGCAACTCATCAGCGGGACTGGTGCGGATAAAATCCAGATATAATTTCAGCTCATCCGGCAACAAGCCTGACTGATTGGTGAAATACTCCGCTATAAAAGTGCGGCGTGGCGTCAAGACCAGACGCGTACCCACGAGATAGTAAACACTATCAAAAGTATTATCACTCAATGTTGGATCGTCCGGGTTGGCGCCATACGATACCGCGTACTGTCGCTCGGCAAATTCAGTATGCGCACGTTGATTCATCTGATGACGAGCATCCACATGCAATCCCAAATGATCACCAAAAAATCTCGCCGCGGAAAAACCCGTGGTGGCTTTATCGGCTTTGCTATGGGTCTGCTGTAATACCAAATCGGTATTCCAAACATTCCCGGTCATCAGTAACCAAGCTTTACCTCTATTGGCATCTTGAGCGCGCGATGGCACAAAGCCAACGCCAACGTTAAACCCGTCCATGCCCCAATTCAAACGCGTAAATACTTTGCCCGTACGCTGATACAACGAGTCATACAGGTCTTTGTCTTCGTTCAACAGGTCAGACGGATTCACAAAAAAACCGCTGCCATGATATTCAACTTTCTTGCCGGCGGTGAAGCCAAAACCCGCGCCCAACTCCGACTCTATATACGCCTGATCGATAACATTCTCGGTGTCGATCTTGTCGGGATTCTCGCGCTTGGTACGCAACACCGGCTCAATTACCATCCGATGCTGATAGTCATAAGTACGAATGTATTTAAGCGTCAGATAAAGCTGATCGAGAAAATCACGATGTGTGGAGTTGTGATAAGCGGACTTGGAATCAACCGCCAGTGTCGCCATGCGATAGGTAAGTTCAGGACGCACTTCGCGCTTATCGGTGGTGCCGGTTTGTGCTGATGCGCTTAACGCGCCAAGCCATAACCAAGCCACCCCAAGAAAGGTCGACAGCCGCTGCTTTGAAATCACCACGATTTACCTCTATTTAAAAGTTTTATCGGCCCTGAATACAAAAACTTAAGACGCGCCTAAATTAAACGCCAAAAAACTGCAACTCTGTGATAAAAATTCGACCGTTGAGTAAACAGTAGGAGCAGTCTTGGGGAATACACCGACCACTCGACGGATCAAATGCGGCAATCTCGATATTCGCTGGCTGGCGCCAGGTGAGAAGGTCGATGAAACGTGGCTGCGAGCAAATATTCTGACCGAGGAAGCACAGGCGGCGGACGCGATACGAGCCGACAAACGTCGCATCGACTTCTTGCGCGGACGCTGGCTGTTCCATCATGCACATGCGGGCAAGACACCGTTGTTAAACGCGAGCACCGGCGAACCACAGTGGCCGGATGATATACGCGGCTCGATCACAC
>CAZZCU010000082.1:0-1982 GCA_964652825.1 uncultured Oligoflexales bacterium | reverse complement strand
AGGGGTTTCGGATTTTCGCCGACCGCGGCCAATGCACCACCTGTCATCAAGGTCCAACCTTCAGCGATCAACAATTTCACAACATCGGCCTCGCCGCACGCGGCGACCAACTCAACGTCGGCCGCGCCGCCGGCATTCAACGCGCACTGAATGATCCATTCAATTGTCTCGGTGGTATTCTGCCGCGCACGACATCCGAGAGTTGTTTGGAGTTGCCCTATCTTGATACTGATAATCTGGAAAACGTCGGCGCCTTCAAAACCCCGACCTTACGCAATCTCGCCAGCACTGCGCCCTATATGCACGATGGTCGTTTCGCGTCGCTGGACGATGTGCTGACACACTACAATCTACTCACCGATCAACCGGCACTCGGTCATCGCGAAGAAACATTAAAGCCCATGCAGCTTGCGCCACATGAGCTTTTGCAACTAACAAAATTTTTGCAGACGTTAAATTCCGAAGTACGCTGGCTTAAGCCAGTTAAGTCAAAATAGCGCCCGACGCTTTCGCAACGCGCGCCTTCTTCTCGCCATCGATTTTATAACCAATGCGCGAGGCTTTTTTCTTCTTCGCGTCATACAAAGCCACGGTGCTCCAATGCAACGGCATAACTTTCTCGACAATGCCGCCTTCTTGATTGGAAAGATTAGGCTTGGTGTGACGTTTAACGAGATTCATGCCGACCAAGTACACGCGGTGGTGCTTGCGGTCAATCCGATCAATCTTGCCGGTCTCGCCTTTATTTTTGCCAGAAAGGACAACGACTTCATCGCCCTTTTTCAATTTACATTTGGTCTGGTACTTGCTGAGCTCTCTCATAATTACATTCCTCGATAGAGTAAGAGCCCGATTTATTACGGAAACATCGCCCGCTAGTCAAGGCCGAGCTTGCGATTTACGTATTTTTCCCTGACAATGAAGCTTACATGACCTGGGAGATAAACCCCTAATATGCTTAATAATCGCCTGTTGTTTATGCAAATTCTTGCCGGCCTGTTCGCAGGCTTCGGCACCTGGTCGCCAGCGCCGGCCCAGACCGCTCTCGATGCGCCTTTGGGCGTACAAACCGATATTCGCCCGGAAGATGTCGTGCATTGGCAGGCGATGGGTGGCGAGACGTATGCCAACGGCGAGGTCCGCATCGACCTGCGTCTTACCACCATGCAGGAGTTTACGCTTTATCAGGATAAGCTGACATTTTCCGGCCCCATCGGTTACGAAATCATCAAACTGGTTCCACCAAATACCACCAAGCTCAACGACCCCATCTCGCGCACGGATGTAGATGTCTACACGCACGGGGAGTTTCAGATTTTTCTGCGCGGGCTTGAACCATATGTCAGCCAAGACTTTCCGCTGACGATCAAATTCATCGCCTGCACCAATCGCATCTGTTTGTTTCCTTATACGCAGACCTTGCAAGTGCCGGTGTTCGCCGCAACCAACAACAGCGACCAATCACCGGACACCGCCGCGCCCACGACGACGTCAGCCATAACGTCGGGCAATTGGCAGAGCAATTTCGCCAAAAACCTGGAAACCGGTCAGTTGCCGCTGGCCGTCGCGCTGCTTATCGTATTTGCCGCCGGCGTTCTGACCAATCTCACGCCCTGCGTATATCCGATGATTCCAATCACCATGCGCGTGTTGGCCCGACAAGGACACGCGCCGATGCTAAGCGCTGCCATCTATGCGGCCGGCATCGTCATCACCTATACCTCGCTTGGTCTCGCCGCTTCGATGACCGGCACGATGTTTGGCAGCATCATGGCCTCGACTACTTTCAACGTTTTGTTTGCCGGACTCATGCTGTTCCTCGGGTTGGGGATGCTTGGTTATGGTAACTTTGCGGCGTTGCAGACGCTTGGCAATCGCCTGGGTGCCGGCAAGCCATCATTCAAAAACACCTTGTTGCTAGGCATTGGCGCGGGTCTGGTTGCATCACCCTGCACCGGTCCAGTTCTGGCGGCATTGCTGGC
>CAZZCU010000081.1:0-1994 GCA_964652825.1 uncultured Oligoflexales bacterium | reverse complement strand
CGACGTGTACCCGAACCCTTTGGCATCGCATACAAAAACAATCCCGAAAAAATCATTGGCACGGTTGGCTGTTTTTGGACCTCGGAACCGGCAAAAGCCATGGAACTTGCTTATGCTATAGGCGAAAACCATTGGGGTAAAAGTCTTGTGCCAGAAGCGTGCATGGCCGTCATGGAATATTGCTTCAAAACATATGATCTAAAACGTATCCAGGCTCGCTGCAAAGCAGAAAACACCGCAAGTGCGCGCGTGATGCAGAAAATCGGCATGGAGTACGAGGGCACACTTAAATCGTTAATTTTTCACCGCGGTCGTTATTGGGACATGTGTTATTACGCAAAGCTAAGAGGACAGGGTTGAATCCAAGAGCTAATATCGGGGCATCTTTAGTTGAGCTAATATCTGTGGTTGGCATCATCGGAATGTTGGCATCAATGTCGATGACCGCCATGGAGAATTTTTTCGCTCGTGCCAAGGAAGTCGAGGGGCAGACCAATGCTAGATACGCCAGGATGCTCGCTAAAGTCTATTTTGAAGATGGCGAAAATGCGACAACTCTTGTTTCTGGTGCAAACACTTCAATGTCAGGGTTAAGTCGCAATGATTATAGTTCAGAAACCTCGTGTCACTATCCCGGCAACTCTGTTACTAGTCAGCTTAATTTTAAACTGAAGAATTGTACCAAGGCTAATTATGTTTACTATTTTATATCGAGCAATAGTCAATTTGCTATCTTTGCTCTGGAAGGTGGAACACGTGGAGCAAAACGCATCTATAGTAAGTGTTGCGGCTCTTCGATGTGGTTGGCAAACGAGAACGGCGTGTTTCACTCGATCAATCCTTCCAACGGCCAGGATTGCGTGCTTACCGCTAGTTCGATAGCTATCAGTAAGATCGGTAGTGCCGATCCAAAATTCGATTTAGACGGAAATGGAACTGTATCGCCTGGCGAAGGAACGATCATTGGGAACACCTTTGCCCTATACGACCTGTATCCGCCAGGATACTCTAACAACCATATATCGTCATGCCCGCCTTGATTTGGGGACACACGACTGAACCCAAATTATTTGTAGAAAGATCGGGTTCAGTCGTGTGTCCCTATAATTGTAACCACATGAAAATACTTATATTTTAGCTAAATCTTTATTATTTTACGGAAACTACCGAGCATATCTTTATATGCATTAAAGGAACGTTCACAGACTTATGGCTGCGAGGGTTCCATGAAGCGATGCTTACAATACTATTGGCATCTCCGCTCTCAATGCGGCTCAAGTTTGTTAACCACTCTTGGTACTTTGAGTGTAATAGGCATACTGGTTGGTATGCACGATCATCTGTCTAAGCACAGTAGCGAGACTGCAAACAGAATCTCAGCTTATGTCAACCAGCGTGGCGCCCACCACTTAATGTGGATTTTGCAAAACGACGATCTTTGCAATGCATTCAGTGCAAATCCTAATGTATCTCGCGTGAAATTAGCTAATCGCGGTGACATTTTAAAGATAATACGCACGGTTCATGAGGATAGAACGATTCGGTATTATCAACTCGAACAGCTGACGCCCATCGGCGAGCTGATGTTTCGCGATCAGCATAACAACGTGACCGCTTTAACTGCTGTCCAATTGCGAGCCAAAACTGACGGTGGGAACAACGACTTGACGATGCCATTTTATGTAACACATGATCCAGATACGAATACCATTACCTCATGCCTTGAGCGTAACTCGCCGCGCTATATGTGTTTGGTCGCAGGTCGCCGCTGGATCGGCGGAACCAGCAGCATACAATGTGACTGACCCATGGCATAAGCATTGCAGCCTCCACGAAGGAACTAACGATATGTTTCTTTTAGGAGGTTGTATGAACGAGCAAAACACACAAAATCAGAAAAATAAGCCCAAAACAGACGAGCCGGCAAAACCTGAGGATCAGGAACAAAAACTTCTCACCAGCCACATCGACAGTGATCCCAGACACCAGGTCAT
>CAZZCU010000080.1:0-2035 GCA_964652825.1 uncultured Oligoflexales bacterium | reverse complement strand
GTAATGTGAAAACTTGGGGGCCGCGCTATAACGGAATCGACGAAGATATTCGTGATCGCGGTTTGTGGGAAGTGTGCGCCTATCAATGGCGGAAATCCATTGAGCATTACGAAGCGGCGCGGCACATGATACCTCAAGGCCGACTTTTGGAAATAAAATACGAAGCTCTCGTTCAAAATCCAGGTGAAATCGCCTGGCAATTAGCGGAATTTCTCGAACTCAACAACTGTGTCAGCATGACGCGATTTATGGCTGAGCAAATCAGGCCAGGACACATTGGTACTCATCAACGGATGGCTCAAGAACAGGCAACTACCATTGCCGAAATCATCAGACCTGTTCTTACGCGATGGGGATACGGAGTGACGCCACGGCCACAAGCATTGGCGGCATAAAACATTGACGATTGGACTTAGACCATGGACGGAACTTCCAAAAAGATAGAACACGTTCCCTTTTCGCCTCCCGCGATTGGTGATGACGAGATTAACGGTGTGCTCGATACGCTACGATCAGATTGGCTGTCGACGGGACCGAAGACGAATCGTTTCCAAGCAGCTTTTGCCGAGTTTGTTGGTGCGCAGAGTGCGTTGGCCTTGAATTCTTGTACCGCCGCGTTGCATTTGGCACTTAAAGCTTTAGACATTGGTTGCGGCGACGAAGTGATTACAACGACACTGACATTTGTGTCTACAGTGAATGTGATCGAGCATGTCGGGGCGAAGCCGATACTTGTCGATGTCGAGTATGACACCTTAAATATCGATCCTCGCGCTGTTGAAGCCGCCATCACATCCAAGACAAAAGCAATCATTGTCGTTCATTTTGCTGGGCATCCCGTCGATATGTCGGCGATCAACCGAATTGCCGAGCGCCATGGTCTGGCGGTGATTGAAGACGCAGCCCATGCTTTGCCCGCTGCTTACCAAGGGCAGATGATCGGTAGCGGCGGGAATTTCACTGCGTTCAGTTTTTACGCGACAAAGAATCTCACGACCGCGGAAGGTGGAATGCTTACCGGGGCACCAGATCTTGTTGATCGTGCTAAGAGTTTCAGCTTGCACGGGATGAGTCGAAACGCTTGGAACCGCTATGGCACTGAAGGAAGCTGGTTTTACGACGTGCTTGTGCCGGGATTCAAATACAACATGAGCGACTTGCAGGCAGCGATTGGCTTGGCCCAATTGTCGCGGCTGGAGCAAATGCAGCAGAAACGAAGGATGATCTTCAACGCTTATGATGAAGCGTTTTGTGGGAGCGACTCGCTTGAGATACCGACTCGTCGTAGCGACATCGATCACGCCTTGCATCTGTATGTGCTCCGTCTGAGAGATCAAACAACCGCGGAGGCGAGAAACGCTTTGATCGAAGATTTAAAAGAACGTGGGATCGGGGTATCGGTTCACTTTATTCCGGTTCATCTGCACAGCTATTACCGGGAAAAATATGGGTATCGTTCAGAAGACTTTCCAGTAGCCTATTCCAATTACCAGCGAATGCTTAGTT
Source organism: uncultured Oligoflexales bacterium (assembly GCA_964652825.1). GTDB lineage: Bacteria > Bdellovibrionota_B > Oligoflexia > Oligoflexales > CAZZCU01 > CAZZCU01. Next base: position 529 of record CAZZCU010000080.1, on the reverse strand, counting down.
TACCGTTGTCTCCCGCCTTGAATAATTCGCAAATTTGCCGCGTGATCGGCACTGTTTGTGACCTTGTGCCCCAGGTGAAGAGGTTGGCAGGATGAAACGCATCTGCGATCTTTTGCTGGCGGTGATGGGGATTGTCATTTGCGCACCAATTTTTGGTGTCATTGCACTGGCAATCAAACTCGTGGATCGCGGACCGGTGTTCTATTCCCAAAAGCGAGTCGGTCAATATGGCAAAATGTTTCGAGTCCATAAATTTCGGACGATGGTTGCAAATGCCGATCGTATGGGGCCTTTGGTTACTGCCGATGGGGACCCGCGCATCACCTCGATCGGACATTGGCTGCGCAAATCCAAGCTTGATGAACTTCCCCAACTCTGGAATGTACTTGTTGGAGAGATGAGCTTCGTGGGACCGCGGCCTGAAGTTCAGTATTACGTTGACCAATATGATGAGATGCAGCGCAGTGTTTTGACAATCAAGCCAGGGATCACTGATCCGGCTTCTCTTGCATTCGTGAATGAATCAGAA
>CAZZCU010000079.1:0-2057 GCA_964652825.1 uncultured Oligoflexales bacterium | reverse complement strand
ACGATTGGTTTCATGGTGTTCTGGCTTTTTTGGGTCTGCAGCAACAATTGCGGATCAGGTGTTTCAATACCTAAAAACACAAACCGAAAATCAACGGCACGCATCATTTCCATCAACTTGATATCATCGCCCAGATTCATGGAGGCTTCGGTCGAAAAGTAGAAAGGAAAACGTCGCTTCTCGCACCACTCTAACAACACTGGCAACATGCGTTTGACGTTGCGCTTGTTGCCGATAAAATTGTCGTCGACAATATCAATCCAACCGGTGTAGCCAAGTGAATAAATGTATTCCAATTCAGCGACAAATTGCTCGTTGGTTTTTACGCGCGGCACGCGTCCATAGAGCTCGATAATATCGCAAAACTCACAATTAAACGGACAACCACGCGAATACTGCACGGTAATTTGCATATAGTCGTTGAAGTTCACTAGTTCAAAGCGTGGAATCGGCGTCGTGGTAACATCGGGCTTCACATCTGATTGAAAACAGCCATCCGGATTGCCTTGCCTCCAGGCATCAAGCCACATCGGAATAGTCACTTCGCCTTCGCCCAACACGCGAGCATTTGCTTCCGCATAGATTTCCGGTTGACTAGTGGGATCGGCTCCACCTACGGCGACATACTTACCGCGACGACGAGCTTCTCTGATAACCATGAGAATACCTTCCTGCTGCGGCAACATGCCACCCACGCAGATGATATCCGCCCACGACCAGTCGTCTTCGGTCAAATCGCGAACATTCATATCCACGACACGAAATTGCCAGTGCTGCGGTACAAGTGCCGCTACGGTCAAAAGCCCCAGCGGCGGACTCGACGTTTTCGCACCCATCACAGCCGCGGAGTCCTTGAAATTCCAATAATTGGATAAGGCGAAGCGCGGCTGCACGAGTAAGCATTTAAGTTGGTCTTGTGGATTCAACATTTATCTTTAACCTATCGATTATGGTCCGGAAACAATAATAGCAGCATTTATACCGCCAAAACTACGTGCCGTTATCATGATCTGCTTGCCGTGCAGCGCCTGCGCCTGCTGGCTGATCAAAAGACCGCCGACATCAGGCGGCAACTGCGCGAAATTTGTCGTTGGCGGCAACATTTTTTGAGAGAGGGAATCCAAAGCCACCATAATCGACGCAACGCCGGCCGCCTCGCTCATATCACCCAAGCAACCTTTGGCGGACTGGACCGGAACACGCGCGTCTTGTAAAAACTGTTGGTAACCACGCATCTCAATATGATCCATCCCCAACGCGCCGCTTGCATGTCCAACAATGGCGCCCAAATCTTCAGCTCGCATGCCAACTTTTTCGGTTGTTTTCCTTAAACATTTAGCAAAATTAGTCGCATCGCCCTTGGCATCAAAAGCCAGTTGACCGTCGCCGCTGATATTACAGGATAATATACGACCATATATCGTTGCACCACGACGAAGCGCGTGCTTCTCCTCTTCCAAGGCAAGAAAAGCCGAAGCTTCACTCAGAATAGTACCGCGCGCCGTAGCATCAAAAGGCCGAACCACTCGCGCGAAATCTGCGTCTTCTTTTTGCCAGCTGGCGAGATAATTCAACTTCTGACCTTCGCGCAGTGTTGGCGGATCAGGCGTACAGGCGACACCGCCGGCAAGAACGAATTCGGCGCGATCCTGCATGATGCTGTGATAACCTTCGATGACAGAGCGAATACCAGCCGTCTGAAAATCCATAAAATTAGCATTGACGCCGCGCGCGTCCAACGCGATCGATGAATAACATAACGTGTTATTCATCAGATTCTGCAGCATCACCATCGGATTAACCGCACCCTGCAGACCGCGGCCAAATTCAACACTGCTGAACACACCACCGGTATTCGTGCTGCTGGCGATCAAAGGCACATACGGCTTTAAGTCGCTGACCTGCGTACTACCTGAACCGACATAGATACCAAAGCGATCGGGATTCACCTCGCCCTGACGATAACCAGCATCGCGGGCCGTGGCCAGTACGGTCAATAAACCAATCAGATCTTTGCGAATAATAACTTTCTGAACTTTGCGATCGGGAAGCAGACT
>CAZZCU010000078.1:0-2351 GCA_964652825.1 uncultured Oligoflexales bacterium | reverse complement strand
GCCATCAATCAATCGGGCCAAGGTGTTACCGATACCGTCTCCGATGTTCTTCCGGCCGATGCCACCATCATCGGTGTCGGCTTCAAGCTCGGCGAACGCTTCACCGGTTTATTGAGTTGGCACCAACGCGGCGTGTTATTAACCAGCGACAGCAGCAGCATCCCTGGCGACTCCGCCAGCTTTGCTTTGGGCGCTTATTTGTAAAACGGTGTTTATCCTATGATGTGGCTTGTCAGAACCAGTATTCATCGACCCGTCTTTATCATGATGGTCGAGTTGTTTTTGCTGGTGCTCGGCATGATTGGGTTTTCGCGTATCGGTCTCGATATGTTCCCGGAAGTAAACCCACCGATTATCACTATCACCACGGAATATCCGGGTGCGGGCCCGCGTGAGATCGAAACACTGGTATCCAAACCCATCGAAGAGGAAGTCAATCAGATCGGTGGTATTGAGCGCCTGGTCTCGACCTCGCGCGAAAATGTTTCGCGTGTCGTCATCGAATTCAAACTGGAAGTCGATGCCAAAGTCGCCCAGATCGAAGTTCAAAATAAGCTGGCGAAAATTAAATCTATTCTGCCAAGAGACACGGAAGAACCGCTGGTCCAACGCCTTGACTTCGCCGATCGACCGATTATGCGACTGGCAGTGAGTGCCGAACAGGGCAGCGAACAAATCGTCGCCGGCATTGATCGCACGGAAATGCGCATGCGGGAAATTGCTGATCAGTTTGTGAAACCCCGTCTGCAACAAGTTGATGGTACCGGCGACATTATGATCTTCGGCGGCCTGGACCGCGAAATCGTCGTTGAGTTGGATCGGCAAAAATTACTGTTATGGAAAATCACGCCATCGGAAGCCGCCGAGGCGGTGCGCAGAGCCAATCAAAACGCTCCCGCCGGTGAGCTGCGTGAAGAGCCGCTGGAACGATCGCTGCGCGTCGTCGGCGAATTCACCCGCGGCACCGATGTCAAAAACAGCGTTATCAAAGCCCTGCCAGGCGGCAAAAGTCTGACCATCGGCGATGTCGCAACGGTGTACGATACTTTTCATGAACGTGATTCGTTGGCACGCATCGACGGCAAGCCGGTAGTGCTTCTGGAAATCAAACGCCAATCCGATGCCAACACCGTAAAAGTCGCCGATGGCCTAAAAGCACGTGTAGCCGAAATCGACAAAATCATGCCTGAGAACACGCGCCTGAATGTCGTCTATGATGGCGCCAACGTCATCCGCATGGCTTTGTACGATGTTATCGAAACACTGGTGATCGCTGCACTCCTGGCATTTGTGGTGGTGTATTTTTTCCTTGGCTCGATTCAATCGACATTTATTACTGGCATCGCCCTGCCCTGTACCATCATCGTTACCTTTTACGCGCTGTATATCTTTGGTTTTACGCTCAACATTATGACCTTGCTGGGCATCACTCTCGCCGTCGGCCTTATTCTCGATGACGCGATTGTCGTGCGCGAGAACATCTGGAGCAAAATCGAAGAAGGCTTGCCTGCAAAAGCGGCATCCGAGCAAGGCACGGCCCAAGTATTGAACGCAGTGTTGGCGACCTCACTGACGATTCTGGCGACCTTTGCGCCGGTGGCGTTTATCCCAGGGATTGTCGGCCGTTTCCTGGCGGCTTTCGCCTTGACGGTTTGTATCGGTATCATCGTAAGTACCTTTGACGCCCTAACGATGGCACCGCTGTTATCAGCACACATGGTCCATGTCGATCACAAGCAATTGCACGCCAAGCGCAATGTTTTCCTACGCACGTTTGAAACAGGCTGGGGATGGTTTGCTCAACATTATAAAAATGTGTTGTTCTGGTCGCTGCATCATCCACGCAAAGTACTGATTACGGCTTCATTGATTTTTTTCGGCAGTTTGGTGATGCCAAAATTTATCGGCTTTACCTTCTTGCCGGCAAACGAGAACGGCGAATTGGAAGTTGCTTTTGAGGCGCCACCGGGTACGGCACTGGTAAAAACCGATGTCATCAGCAAAAACGTGGAAGAGGTGCTAAAAACACAACCAGAAGTATCTTATTACGTCGCGCGAATCGGCAACGAATTTGCCGACAGTAATTACGCGAGTATTTACGTGCGACTGGTGGGCAGATCGCAACGACGATTTACAACCAGTCAAATGAAGACTCGCCTGCAGGAAGCCCTAAGCTCCTTACAACGACAAGAGAATCTGACCCTGACCGTGCAGGATGCCGGCGGCGGCACAGGTCAACGCCAGATCACCATGGCGATTCAGGGGCCCGATACCGACAAGTTACTGCTGTTATCGGAGGAAACGCTGCAAAAGGCCGCCATTGAAGTACCCGATGCGATAAACCTCACCTC
>CAZZCU010000077.1:0-2356 GCA_964652825.1 uncultured Oligoflexales bacterium | reverse complement strand
CATGACGAGCCGTATTAATACTGCCCATAAGACTGGCTGAAACCTCTTCCGCCAATGTCTCGACCAGCGCGGCATTATTATCATAAATGTAAGCTTGCTTATCTTTTTTGAATAATTCAGTCGCCAAATACAAATACAGACCTGTTGCCAGACTGATCAAAAGCAACGACAAGCCAAGAAATTTGTAGTGGAGAGACAAGAATTTAATAGACATCTCGCATGGTCATAGTTAGAGGACAGACATTATATATGTACAGGCTAGCACGAGCCGCTAGGCAAGGTGGGGAGTAGGCAAAATTTGCTGACTAGTTCGTGGAACGCCCGTCAGGGACCAAAGTTAATAAAGAGAACTGCACTAGAGGCGCAAAAGCAAAGTTATAGGTCTCGATCTTTCTGCCCTTAGCAGTATAAATTTCGAGAAATTCCGTCTGAGCACCGACATCCAGCCGCATATAGAGAATATTCGCCAATTGCCGCATCCAAGCTACCGACAGATTAGTCGCATAGCCTTCCGCCCAATGCGATTGACCGCCACTACTGAACTCCTCCTGCCGACCATCCAAAACAACGCTTGCCAGTAAATAATTTTTGCCGTGATCCAAGTCATAGGCAAGCATGCCATGCGAAGGCATCAGCACATCATAAAACCAGTTACCCAACCGCTGCTTGTAACCAAGCAGCGGCAACCAGCGATCTGCGTAAGGAAAACGACGAAAACGCAAGGCAGCCATTAACTCGCTTCCTTGCAAGACACCTGGCACTTTTTCTTCAGTTAAAGTCACCGCCCCGATAAACTCAGCCATGGCGGGCGTATCGTGTTTGGCTGACATGTGCGCATAGCGCGCCATAATTAAAACCACCTGCATGTCCCGTTCCGCATTGGACCAAGCCGAAATCAAACCAACATCAGCCATCTTGCTGTGCGTGGGCAGGGGCTGCGGCAGGTTGCTGTTATTATATCTTCGACTGACCTCCGCAATATGCAGCTGCGGCACCAATTGAAGATCATCGCGGACTTGCGGCAACGGAATCAGCAATTTGAAATCCGTGCGGCGTTTGCTGAGGTTATGGTTAGTAGTATCGTTCTCGCCACGAAAATTTCCGCTGCCCACTCCTGCTTGGTTGAGATGCGGTCCAGCAACTGAATTTGCCAACGCTGCGCCACCACTCAACAAAAACGCCAGAATAAAACTAATCAATTGCATGATTTAATCCAATCGCATTGCCACTTGCACGAATGTTGATATTGGTAATCACACCGCTCTCTGAGACTTCGAGCTGACAGATTGCGGCATCATTCTTCGCCTGACTTGCATTTGCGACGCATAAAGATTCGACTGCGGCTCGTTGCACATGTCCGTCTTTGCTTTCAACCCGCAACGATCCAACAGGTATCCATGACTCCACTTCAGCAACGGCCAAATCCTCGGCAATGAGCGTATAAGTCTTCGTGGTCCTCAAATCCAACGGCGGATCCAAACGCAAAGAAAAAACGATACCATCGTCCGTGGAACGAGATCTTTCATCACAACGACGATCATGGAAATTGACCGCATATGCATAGCTATCGGGATTATCAAGTTGATGAACTAATTGGATACACTGAGCTGGTTGCTTGGACTTTCCCGCTTTTGCTGCGGGAATAATTCCCGATCGTAAAGCGACGCTCACGAGCACACGCTCGTTAATGATCTCGTCGCCCGACCCCATCATCAGATCACCGCCCCCGCCAACACAGGAAGTCACAGCGCCAACCACCAGAAAAACCACAGACTTCAGCCGTTCCAATCCCGTCTCCCATCAGGCAGCGTCGATCATAAGCTACCTAAAACAATATCTTTTTTGCCTTGGGGAGTCAAAAATAACGAACATTCGCTCTTGCCCAGGCAGCCGACTTTATGTAAACAGCACTTTCGCAACCTAGCCTCATAGAGGTCCCGATTATTATTGGAGAAAATACCAATGAGCGAAACAGGTAACATTTCTATCCACACGGAAAATATTCTGCCGATTATCAAAAAATGGTTGTACGCGGAAAAAGAAATTTTCCTGCGCGAACTCGTCTCCAACTCTGCTGATGCGATTTGCAAGTTGGAGAATATCAACTTGCTGGGCGAAGTGAAAACCGAAGTCCCCGCCGCAAAAATCACCATTACCATCGATAAACCCAACAAGACTCTAACTATTTCTGATACCGGCTTGGGCATGACCGCCGAAGAAATCAAAAAATACATCAACCAGGTCGCATTCTCCGGTGTTCGCGATTACGTCGAGAAGTATCAAGGCAAAGAAGCGGCTCAACAAATCATCGGTCACTTTGGTCTTGGTTTTTATTCGGCATTTATGGTCGCCCATA
>CAZZCU010000076.1:0-2473 GCA_964652825.1 uncultured Oligoflexales bacterium | reverse complement strand
GATGAATCGCAATGATGCGATTTTGTTTTGGCGGCAAAAAACGTCCGAATGAAAAAGCCGTGAATTTACCAACCCACTCAACCGCCAGACCAAATGGCAAAAAATGCATGAGCCCTAAACCGAGAAGTGCATTGTTGATCTGTGTCGACAGGTTAAACGTCGAGTTCAATAAAATTTCGGTACGTGGCGAGATATGGCCTTTCATTCGTGACTGTTTGACCCCAATATCCGAACCAGCGCCAAGAGCGGAGCCCACAACATTCAAGCCACCCAAAGTCGACAAAAACTCCCAGGAATAGGGACTTGCCACATGCTGCGTCGGACTGAGATAGGAAAGCGCCCGCAACTCAAAGCCAACGAAAGCGTTCATGGCATAGTTCACGGCCATGGCCCGCGCTAAAGTCGTGCTGTTATAAAATTTAACTAATCGAGATTCCTTAAAAAGAGGAAAACGGTGCTCCACCTGCCACTTGATAACGCGGGTGGAAAGCGATGTTCCAACTTGGTCATACATGAAGGTGATCAACGACTGACCGATACTATAAATGTTTAAACCCGCTGTGGAAATAAAACCGGTGACGGGAATCATCGACGAACCAAGCCCGATCATGCTGGCTACCGCCAAGGATTTGGTCTCGGGGTTTGTCTTCAATCTTTTGACCGTGGAGGAAAATGTTTCTTTCCAATCAGTCCAAGTCCGGACTGTGTGCTCATTGGCGGTTTTAAATGCCTCACCAAACTCACCGGCAACCTTAGCATCGCCGCCTTCAGCCAAACGAACAGCATGATCAATTTCGGCATTGCTGACTTTCGCCGCGCTCTGCAAATCGGCAACATCAACTTCGCGTATCCGCAGATCGAGTTTGTTAGTCGCAAAACGTTCGCGCAGTGGCGGTTCAACCGCATCCCGAAATGCCTGGATATCCTCAGGTGACAAACCTTTGGGTACCACCAAAGTCAAGTCAACTGGCTGCCCGCGTTTTGGTAAAACGTCGGCTTCGTTACCCATCGACATTTTTAAGTCACGCAAATCCCGTAGGGATACTTCGCCCATATCAACACGGATCGCGGCACCATAATTTTTATCCAAAAAGCGCGTATCGGCGAAGATGGTAACGCCATCAACGACCTGAGGTGTCACACCAACATCTTGCGCCGAAAGCGACGACAGCGGCAGAACGAAGGTAAAGGCAAGAAACAGACAAAGAAATCTGTTAAGGAGATTTTGCACACTACACCTATAGGTCGGGTTGTTAAACCCGATTATAAGGGAAGTCGCATGTTCCCCCAACTGCTATCTGGATTATTGTCGAACTTGCGGGGCAGGCTGATAGCGGGCGACTCTTTTGATCAAATCACCAAGTATGATGGGTTTGGTCATAAAATCGTCACAACCGGCACTCCGGCAACGACTCTCCTCGTCCACCATGGCATGTGCCGTGACCACAACGATGGGCTTAATATAACCAAGCTTTCTCAGGTATTTAATAGCATCATAACCGTTCATTCCCGGCATTTGTATATCCATTAACACCAGATCGTGCTTGCCGTGTAAGGCCTTCTCGGACCCTTCGATCCCATCAGAAGCCACGTCGACACGGGCACCTCCGCTCCGCAACGCCCGAGCAAGCATTCGCTGATTATCAAAGCTGTCATCAATCACCAAAATTGACATATTCGTTAGTGCAATGGAATTCAAAGGCTCAGCGACATGCCTGGTCGCGGATAACAGCCTCTCGTTACGAACAACCGCCAAGTCCCGGCGTCCAACATCAGCTGCCAGCTCAATCGCAAACACGCTACCCTTGCCGAGCTCCGATCGCTCCAAAATCACGTCGCCACCCAACGCACGCGCCAACTGTCGCGATAACGCCAGTCCCAGGCCAGTGCCACCGAATCGTCTTGATACCGAAGCATCGCCTTGCGTAAACGGCGAAAATAGTTGTCGCTTCGCCTCCTCCGCAATACCAATACCGGTGTCGATAACCTCGAAACGCAACAAACCTTCATCATCAAGCTTTGGCTGATACGTTACCGCGATCTCGACACTGCCAGCATCAGTGAATTTAATGGCATTCCCAATGACATTAATCAAAATCTGACGCATCCGTTGCGGATCGGTATGAATAACGTCAGGCACGCTGTCAGCATAGGACACCACGAACTGCAATTTCTTTTCTGCGGCATTTTGCAGCAGCAATTGCTGAATATCGGCCATTTCGCGGCGCAAGAACACTTCGGTTTTTTCGATTTTTAATTTACCCGCTTCGACTTTGGAAATATCGAGAATTTCATCGATAATATTCAGAAGATTTTTGCCATTACGCAAAATGGTCGAGACGTAGAGCTCACGCTCTTGATCGCTTTGCACTCCCATCTGCATAAGTTCGGCAAATCCCATAATAGCGCCAAGCGGCGTACGAATTTCATGACTCATGTTCGCAAGAAATTCACTCTTGGCTTTATTGGCACG
>CAZZCU010000075.1:0-2515 GCA_964652825.1 uncultured Oligoflexales bacterium | reverse complement strand
CTAGCAAGTTACGGTTTAGGAGGATTACGTTGGTCTTATGGGCCAGCTGAGGATTCAACGGAAGGGGTCACTGCGGATTGTGACACCAGTCCTTTCGGGCAGATCAGTCATGATTGTCGAAATATGCGTTACCATTATACAGTACTTGTTCACGACCCCGATAAATTCACACTTCAAGCCATCGCTTCTGAAATGAATTACTCTCTTGGTTGGCAACGGCGCGGGAAAGTGCCTATTAATGCAAGTCGATGTACAAAGCCTGCCGGTTGGATGACATCTTACTACGCTGATGTTTTGACAATAGATCACCATGGTGTGTTGACTGTGAAAGAAGACGCTATCGAGGCTTGTAATTAAGTGGGGTGGAGACGGGGAGCTGCACTCGATGCGGCTGAGAGGCTCAATGTTGTTGAGTGACCCTATAACTTGATCCAGGTAATGCTGGCGAAAGGAGATCTATATCTCTTTGTGTTTTCTCTGGCTACTATTCAAACCGCTTGAACTGCTCCGACAGGCGGCGCAGTAGATCTTTTGCTTCGCGGTACGTCACCTTTTGCGGTTTGAAGTCTGCGGTTGGCGAAGATAGGAATAGTGTCGTCTGTCCTACCTGCTGAGCAGCGCGTCCAATATTCACAGTGATTTGTTGATTAAGATGATTCTTGCCAAGTTCTTGGCGAATAACCGTGTCAGCGGTGCGTTGGATTTCGGCGATTGCGCCAGAAACCATCGGTGCGACAAATCGACGATAAACAATGCCTTTGTGATTGCCGATGCGTCGGCCGATGCAGCGATGTGGTCTACCGTTGATAGGGTAGTTGGCGACTAGTGTGCCGATCATGGCGACGGCTTTATTATAGAGTTGTCCGTAGTGATACTGGACAGTCAGAGTTATATTTACTTTTGAGAGATCGATGGTTTCGTGCACGGCGCTGACAATTTCTTTTAGGTCGCCGCGCAGTTTAAGATCATTGCGAGATGGGATCAGATTGTTCAAGTTGACGCGGGTTAGATCGCCAGTCATGCGGACTTGTTGCACGATTTCTTGCATCAGTACATTGGCAACCTCGTCCAACACGTCGCGTCCGATGATGACATTGCCAACAGCTTGATGCGGTTTTGTTGCTAGAATTGGGGTTAGGGCAAAGGTGCCGGTAGCAGCTGTTGGCGTATCAAAAACGAGCATGTCAGTTTCGGCGATTTGCGTATTGCCTTCGGCAGTACAAAATTCGGGATCATTGATGCTTGGCTCAGAATCAGAAGTGATCCCGGCGGTACTACTACGAGACATGGGGGACTTGCAGGCGGAGATAGCTAATAAGACCACACATATATGCCGCATCACCGACCCTCCCTAGTTCGCAATCAACATATATCTATATAAATATATTAACACAGATGTTTATGAAGACGTAATATGGGGACACACGACTGTCCCCAAATAAGATGTCAGTGGCTCCTGCGCGGTTAATTTGCTAAAACTATCAGCCACGAAATTGGATGTGATATGACTAAAAAACCACCGACGAAACGCCCAATCCCCATTAAAATTCCCAGGGCTGACGCCGGCAGTCAACCAGCCTCGCGCAAGATGTTAAGTCTTGTGCGCAATGAACTCAAAGAAGATATCGGACAAGTGCGCGTAGAGGTCGATCAAGTGCGTGTCGAGGTTGCACAACTTCGCGCGGAAGTGTGCTTTGGCTTTACTCAACTTCGATCCGAGATGGAAAGTAAATTCAGCGAAATTAAAGCTATGACTCATAGAACGAGTCTGCTGGTGGAAGAACAGAATGCCAACAATCGGATTGTGCTAGAAGGTCTACAAGCCTTATGGCAACGACAAGATCGTCTGGAAGGCGCCTAGGATCTGATATCGAAAATTTTTTGCAACCTTTTGCCTTCCCATTGCCAAGGTATAGACGTAGATCTTAACTCGCGTCTATTTCTTGGGGGCGGCAAAGCATGTATGTCGACTGGCGTGCGATAGTTGAAAATCTTGGTCCTCGACTAGAAAACTACTTTTGTGCCAGTTTTGCGCCCGAGCAAGCTGCTGACTTGACTCAGGATACCTTAATTCGCCTTGTCAATAAGGTGCGCATTGGCGAATGCCATGCGCAAGACTCTAAATCCATGAATGCATACGCATTCGGGATCGCGCATTACGTACGCCTGGAGTCGATCAAAGCAAATGTTCGTCTTCCGCGCGCGGTCGAAGATATGGATGTTCATGCAGCTAGCAGTGCAACCTCCGAGCATGCTTACTTATCAAACGAGCGCGTTCACGTATTGCGACAGGCATCAGGAAATTGCCTGAAGCAGAGCAACAAGTTGTATTGTTGTTGGTTGACAAGGATTTAAATCTACAAGAAATCGCTGATATTTTAGTGATGCCGTTGAATACGGTTAAAAGTTACATTCATCGCGCAAAATCTCGTTTGCGCGCATCTTTGCAGGAGATCGGCCATGAATGATCGTGATCAAGATTTAGACGCTTTATTGCAACCCTTAACGGAGCGCA
>CAZZCU010000074.1:0-2588 GCA_964652825.1 uncultured Oligoflexales bacterium | reverse complement strand
AATCCTTCCACAGCCAACTCAATACCGTTGGCAAGACGCCGGCAAACAGTAATGCGCATGGCAAAGTCACCAGCACGATCGACCGCAGATGTTTGATAATTGTCGCGATGGGGAGAGTTTTGTCCGTTGCCATCTTCGACACTAATAACGTAAACGCACTCGTGCCCAAGAAAATGCCAAATTGCACAAGAAAGGCATAGAAAAGTTCAGGTGTGCGGTAGGCTGTGATCTCAGCTTCACTTAATAAGAACCCTATCAAAATAATCGGATAGTTCGTTGTTAGCCTCACGATCAAAAAGCTAATTCCTAGTGGCCAAGATTCTTTCCAAATATCTGCGAATTTTTCGCGCGAGAACGAGAGTGAAAACCGATTGCCCTCTCGGCAATACCGCCAAACAAGTAGCACATTGAACAAGATCATGGTCGACACGAATGCTACGGGTACAATCCATGCTTCGTGATCTGAGCGCACAAATATCACGCAGATTGCCACATAAAGGCCATAGATAAACAGCGAACATTTGCCGATATAATTGTGCTTATTAAAGCTCAAGAAAGCAAAGTCGAACGTCGTACAATTTGCAAACAACGTAATCCCATACAGTAGAAAGATAAGGAACTGATAGTTCGTCCGGCAAATTCCCCACGCCAGCGTTATATAAAGAATCAGTGCCACGATCCCCGTGCCAACTCTCATCGTCATGACATCTGAGACGATTCCATTCACATGACTCGGATTTTCCGCGATGCGCCGCCAACCGGCTTGTCGCAAACCTGCGTCAGCAATCGCGACAAAGATCATGGAGTAGCTGAACGCCAACGTCAAAAAGCCAAATACGTCGGCCGACAATACGCTTAGCAAGTAAGAATACACAACCAATAAAGCCACTTGGCGAGAGTGGCCGCCGATCACAGACCATGTTAGATTCCGCCACAGCACTTTTTGAGGCTCAGCCTGGCATTCTGGCATGGCAGCCGCGCTTAAGACCTCCGCATCAGTGATGGCTAATGGACTAACGGACACGATCGTTGCTCACTCTGTCAAAAATGATTTTTAAGCGGCAAAGCTTTGTTTGTCGCTGCGTGCCGCTCTCGTTTCGAGTAACTCAGGCTTACTTAGAGCATTCAAGGCTCGCTGATTTTTCAAGTTCAACCACGTTCGATAGGCTTGGCTCAAGACGAGCATTTGGAGTTGAGTCGCCTTGCCAGCAAACCCTCCTTGCCCCAACCAATCTGCGTCAGGTTGATAGATGCCTGGCAGGAAACTTGTTTTACAGCAGTCCTCAATGTAGGCAATTTGTCGAGAGGTCAACTCTTGCTTCCATTTATTCTTGTTGTCCTGCAGGAGCGGCCCAAGGACCTGACGTTTCCAATCAATTTCTTCGGGAAAGACATGGGTTTCCGCCGAAGCCCGATGATCAAGCATCGCCTTTTTAAAAGGAACATTTAAGAATTCGCAAACTTTCCCCAAAGTTACGTCAGGGGCGCTCAATAGTGATTCGTAATGGATTTCAAGATAATTCTTGCCAAAGAGCATGGAGCCGGAAAGTCTTGCTTGATCGAACTGCGCCCGATAGGCAAGCGTTTGCAGCACACGATGTCGCCCCGCACACCAGCCGGCCTTCGTGCGCGAAAGAAACACATCACGCGGGTCGCGGATAATGTGAATGACTTTGGCCACGGGATAAAGTTTTTTGATAACCGGTAAGAATTCAATATTCTTGGGCGATTTGTCGCCAATGCATTTGAGTCCGGTTCGCTCGGACCAAAGTTCAAAAATACGGCGATAGGCTTGCGTATTACTAAACGGGATTTCACCCTTGATGAATGGATCTAGAAATTCGCTGAGTGAAATACCCAATCTCTGATAATTGACTTCCTGACGCAAACGCCGTTGCGTTTCTGCCAAGGTCGCATACGGGTGTTTAACCACATGTCGACTTAAAAATTGCGTCTCTGGCGGAAGCGCGAGTTGGGGGTGCGAGTCAAGCATCGTCATGAGCAATGACGTACCTGATCTTCCCACACCGACTACTGTAAAAAATTGCAAATCCGACTTCATGAAATCACCTTACGCCACCTTTTTCGGGCGGAAAACACGGTTGTCTGCCTGTCGCAAAGCCACACCATGGAACAGCAACTCGTTGCTCGCATCGGCCAAGCAGGGAAAATTCAACGTGCCATGCATGAAATACTTATTTGAAAAGCGATCTTTCTCGATCGCCGCCATGCGATGCACCGTTTCCCAATCGTCGATATGCCAAAGAGAAGCATGCCGATCTGTTTGGCTAGGGCAAAGTTCCGCAGCCACAGCAAAAAAAAGGCCGTCGTTTGTCCGGGTGGAATAATAAACAGGGCCAGGCAATGCCGCTATTCTTGTTCGTTCACCCGTATTGCGATCGATCCGATACAAATGATTTTGTGCAAACTGTGCATCCGTGCCATACCAAATCGCGTCGGGCGTGAACTGCACACTCACCGCACGCCACGATTCATCACCACAACCAACCAAGTCAAGTGTTTGAAACCCATTCTGGGATCGCAGAATGCGACATTCTGACGGTGAATCACCTGTTAGACACCATAGA
>CAZZCU010000073.1:0-2643 GCA_964652825.1 uncultured Oligoflexales bacterium | reverse complement strand
TCGGTATTTGCTCACTCGCAGGTGCCGGGGTTTGAAACGGTTGAGCAGTTGATCGGCAGGTTTGAGGGCGGTGCGAGTAAAACCGGAGAGATGGTCTTGCGGATTCCCGCGCAAATGGAGCCGGGGCGTTTGGATGTGCGGATATCCGTGGCGGTCGACGGTCAACCGGTACTGGCCGCGGCGCAAAATCTGGTTTTTGATATCGTTGCACGCACGGCACCAGATATACGAACGAGTTGGCAGCTGAGAGAAGACACGGGCGTTGTTCCGGGTAGTGTTGAAGCCGATGAAAATGTTGTGCTCACCATGAATCTGCATAATGCCAGTAATACGGATGCACGCGACGTAAAAATGTCCCTGATCAATCTGGCGGGCTTACAGTTGCAAATTTCGGAAGCCGTGATCAGCGTAGGCTCGTTACCGGCGCGGCAGAAACGACAAATTCAATTTCAATTACGGGGTGCAAGTCGCATCGTGTCCTCCAAGCTGAATATCGGAACATTGATCGAAAGCGAGGATTTCTTGCAACCAAAGCGTGAGAATATCGCCATCACGGCGAGTCCAGGTACGGCAGTTAATATGAAACCGGAATTGTTGGGTCATTGAAAGGTAGCTGTGTATATGGTCGCAAAGCCCCAAAAAATCGCTGTCGTCCTCGGTCAGATTCGGCACACGCGACTTATGCAAATATACGAGCCGCTGCTGAGCATTGGCTCCGTGGATATTCATGTAATCGACGACGAGCGAATTCTGCGCGAGGCCAAGACTAGTTGTCGGCTGGTTGTTTATCCAGATCTTCTGGATATGCCCGGTTATATGCGTGGGCTCGAAGAACAATTGCAGGATTGCGACTTAATTATAGCCGCGGAGACTTCGTCGCTGGCGGCGTTCCAGGCAGTGCGGGTGGCACGTAAAGAACAGGTGGCGTCATTAATTGTCTGTGACGAATATCGGCCGCTATTCTATGCCGGTTATCCTAACATTCGCGCGATCCAAAGCGATGTGCTTGAGCATGCGACGGTATTCGCTTCCTCCTCGCAACTGGCGCGTGCGGCTTTGCAGATCGAGGGTGTCGGTAATGAGCGTCTTCATGATTGTCGGCATTCCGTTGATGTCGGGCGTTTCAAAGCCTCGGCGGAGGCCCGGTCGCGTTTTCGGAAATACATTGGCCTCACCGATGACGATATCGTCATCGCCATGCAGGAGAATCTTCAGTCGCCTACCCGGGCTTTAGAATTGATCCAGGCCGTGCGCTTATGCGTGACGTTAAAACCGGAGTTGGCATCTCGCTTGCGTTTGTTGCTGATTGGCGATGGAGCGCAAGCAAAAGATTTGAAGTATGCGTCGTTTGATCATGGCTTAGGTCGCCAGGTGATGTTTATGCATCAAAACTGCGAGCCTTTTCTGCAGGATTTGTATTCCGCTGTTGATGTGTTGGTTCATTTGCGTCACCAGTCTCCCGACGTGCACGAGTCATTTCCCTTGCATCTGTTGGAGGCGGCTGGCTGTGGTGCGATTCCAGTCGTTTCAACTGGAACGATAGCCGCGGAAGTACTTGCCAACGTCGCCGTGATCTTGTCGGATGATAACTTTCAGGCGCTGGCCTTGCAGCTTATTAACCAGATCCAGGACAACACGCGGCTTGCGCAAAAGCGCGCATCGGTGGCGTCGTTTGTTGCCACTAATTTTTCTCCGGAAGCGACGTCGCAACCACTGCTTACGGTTGTGAACGATCTTCTGCAAACCGCAAAAGCCACGCCGCGCAAAATCTCCAGTTTTGCCGATGAGATCACGCGTTATGAAAATTTGTTGCGCGACGGTCGGCCGCAGGACACCATGATCGTGTTGGAGGAGGCGATTTTGCGCCATACTCTGCCATCAGCTCGTTCCGAGCTGATGCGCTTGAAGGGCGAAGCTTTGACGCGCTCAGGTCGAGCCGAGGACGCGATTCAAGCTTACACCGAAAGCTTGCAATTAAATGATACTAACGCACAAAGCTACAAAGCCTTGGGTTATCTGTCGTTGCAGTCGCATGCTCACGAAGAAGCAGTGACGTTCTTCAAAAAAGCCTTGGCGCACAATCCTGACGACGCGAACTCCCTGATGGGCGTTGGTCTGGTCTATCGCCGGCTCGGTCTGCCGGATGAGTCCTTACATTGGTTTGAGACAGCCATACAGAAGACGGAAACCACGACAGCAGTCGGTAGTTTCGTACAGGTTTGTCTTGAATGTTTAGACGCGAATCGCGCGCTGGCGGCCGTGGAACGAGCACTTGATATCAAGGGTGACTTATCACCACTCATGGTTGCCAAGGGTCAATTGCTGATTAAAGTCGGTCGCACGGCTGAAGGTCACGAGCTTTTGCAGAAGGCACTTAACGGCGAACCCGGCTCTTCCGCGGCTTAGCGGCTTTCTTCGTTCTGGCACGCGTCTCGGCTTGCAGCCAGCGGAGATAAGGTGTGTGTCCTGATTTGATCGGCCAGCTGACAATACACGGGCATTCATAACTATGATGTTTGAGAATTTCGCGTTTTAGCGCCGTAAAAAGCTGTTGTCGCGTCTTGAGAATAACGATTGTTTCTTGCGCTCGCTGGATTTTACCCTGCCAGCGGAACAACGAGGTCATTCCTTCAATAATATTCG
>CAZZCU010000072.1:0-3097 GCA_964652825.1 uncultured Oligoflexales bacterium | reverse complement strand
TAGTTAGTAGCGTTTGCTCCAGGTAAACATGGCAACGCCTTTGGTGGTCTCGTTAACTTCATCTTTGATCGCAAGCGACTCTGCAGTCCAATTGCGACCAAGACGTTTACGCAAACCAAGCTGACTTTCGGTTTCCAGATTGCTGCCAAGCGTCAGCGAAAAACCCTTGGCCAGACTGACCTTGGCAGAATACATACCTGTATGAGGATTGTAGCTCATGCTTTCGATCGGTGTCGAAGCAAGATAGTACATCGACAACAAACTGATCGCACCATCTGCCACCGCCGCGCGCGTCTCCTCAGCTGATCGCGTCTGATCGGCCTCAAGCCCATCCGGGAGACGCCCAAATAACAGTACCGCCATGATATCGCGCTCCGGCAATGGCGGCTCGCTCTCCAGGCTGAGACGCGGCCGCTCCAACGTACCTAGCACCAACATACGTATGCGATAGTCGACAGTATCCACAACGATAGAACCGTCAAGAGATGGCGCCGGCAGCGTCGGCGCATAACGCAAACTCAGGCGTTCGACTTTGGCCGTCCGCCGAAAAAGCTCGGCATGATAGTTAGCGATGTTGATGACACCCTGTAATGATTTGTCACTATCCAAAAACAAATTCATGATAATCGGCACGGGCTGGTCGGATAGATTAGTTACCAGCTGCAAAGGCTTAGGCGTACGTACATGTACGAGATAAGCAAGACTCACGCCTTGTTGATCCTCTTGACCAGGTAGCACAATCCGACGATCGCGCGTAATGGTGGGCAGCGGCCGCGTAATATTGATGTCCGGCAGGACTAACTTTACGCGCTGCAAATTAACTTCAGCAACCAGCCGTGGATTGACGTCACCATGGGTATTCATTTCAAGAGTACCTTGCACATTGGTGACCAACTCTTGCTCCGACGAACGAAGATCCGTGCGGCATTTCACCGGCAGCAACGCTTTATGCTTATCGGTAGCGAAACGACCACTAAACCCACAGCTAACCGGTCCATTCAGGACGTTGAACGGAGCCGGAATAGCCCACGACGTATGGTTTAATTCCTGCACCAAAAGCGCAAATTGCTTAATGTCAGCCGCAATATCAAAATCAATGTCCGCGCGCATGCTATCGCGATCACCGCCGAGAGGACCGGCGAAATGACCACTCATATTGCCGCCATACGCCAACACCTCGGTTTTTTGGGCATCTAAATCAAGCTTCACGTCTGACAAAAATTTACTTTGATCGTTCTCAGTATAAAGTTTGGCCTGAATATTCGTGACAAAACTAAACTCTGTCGGTAGCAACTTCCCAACCCGAGTTTCATTGGCAAACGCCGGTCGGCCGACAGTGCCGCGACAATCAGAATTTAAATCAAAATTTTGTAATTGTTCTGTTTGTGCAGCAATTCGGAACTGACATTTGTTGAGGTCAGCTTTCACACCGGATGCCAGAAAATTGATAGTATTCACCGAAAAATCACCATTAAGATGCGTTGGCGTTAAAGTAGCACGAGAATGCAGAGATACCTGCTTTTGCTTAACTGCATAGCGAGCATCAACATCAACTACCGAGGTATTCTGATCCTTAGGCGTCATATCCAGCGACAAACTCACTTGTCCCTGCTCCAACAGCTGAGCCCGCAAAGTAGCCGTGATGGATGCTTGCCGCAAACTCTGACCATCCTCGTTCGCAATCGAGGCGTCCATCATCATGCTAGTGATCGGCAGTCCAGCAAGTTCGGATACGGACAAGCCAATCGTCCAAGGCATCTCCGAATCATCCTTGCGTGCATGCAAACGCGCCCGCCCACTATAATGAGCGTCTGGCGGACTGTGCACCTGCCACGAACGAATATCGATCTGAAACGGTGCAATTTTAATTGCCTGCAATTGTTCCAGCAATGCGTGAAAATTCATCGACTCCACTGACTCATCCGTCTGACTCAAATGCCAGTCAATATCCCCGCCTAGCAATTCCGCCGGACCGAATTGTCTAACACCGAATTTAAAAGGATTGAGCCCAATCTCGGTGTTCATATCAATATTGTCAAAACAAACGGAACTAGAAGCATCGCGGTAGCAGAAGGCGCGTAACTGCACATGTAGATTTTTGCGGGTCAAGCTCCCAGAAGTCACTTCCAGAGCCGCTTGGCGCCATTGCATTTCAATGTTGAATTTGTCGAGAGCCCAACGTGCCACCACGAAGGTTTGATTATTGAGCAAAAGTCCTGGCGCAATTAACAAAACGAGCCATAGCAAGCCCGCCAGAGTTGCGACAGCGCCGGCCAATGCGAATGGCAGCAAAAGAATTCTGCCAACAAAAAAGCGCGCGCGCCTCAAAACTGCTCTCCATAACTAAAATAAAACATCCACTGCGCCAGATGAGCCAGCTCGCTTGCTCGCTCACCTTCAATCCGACCCCTGGCAATCGTTGCACGAAACACACCGATTGGTGATGCCCAATGCATGCCCGTACCCGGCGACCAATATAATGTCGGGTCAAAGGTTAGAGCTCGATCACCGAGTCGACCAAAATCGCCAAAAACAATCGGTTGTAAACCATAAGGTATGATGTTCGCCACCCGTAATTCGAGTCCGGCATAACCGACCGTCATGGCACCGGCATCCCTTGCAGGGAGGGCGTTTCGTCCAAATCCCCGCAATGTCGTCGAACCCCCCAACGAGTAACGATAATTGGGTGGCAACAGCACCGTATTTTCGGCATCAGCAACAATCGTAGCAGCCATGCCACGAACCCCGACAATCCAGATCGGTGGGCTATAGCCAAATAAATTCCACAGCCTGGTAGCATTGAAACGATAACGATTGGCGGAAATATCAGAGCCAGCGCCCCGGCGAGAAAATCCGGCCGAAAAGGTATATTCATAACCTTCGCGCGGCTCATTACGATAATACTCATATTCGTGGCTTTGACCGGTGAGATAAACATTACCCCAGACAAAATCACTGGTCGGATCACCCACACCGCGAATGGTCTCTACATGCTCATATGAGACGTGCGGCCAGACGGTTGCGGCGACGTTACCAAGGTCGAGATCCCAGGCGGGCCCACTTGTTACCGATAACGTACGTGTATCGTAGCGGCGCT
>CAZZCU010000071.1:0-3330 GCA_964652825.1 uncultured Oligoflexales bacterium | reverse complement strand
GGCAAGGATAAAAAGAACAATAAAATTACCTTCTCATCTCTCATGTCAAAAGACGAGGCGAAGGACTTCGCGGTTAAATGCACCAAAAACGCAAAAAGTATGTTAGAAAATACCCACAACCTGTACCAAGAACGTCTGATACGCTATGTCGATCAGCTTCTAGATAGAAAAACCTGAGCATGCAATCATCAGTGCTTCAACCACAACCACTTACCCACGATAACTTTGATCATAAGGTCCTTGTTTTTCGTGAACGGCAGGCTGGTGTCAGTGTGATCTATGATCCGCAGACCGACACATATTCCTACAACGCGTACTGCATGGAAAATAAACTCATTCAAGAGCTCTATTCGTGTGAGTTTGACTTTCTGCAGGATGCGCTTGATCATATCAATGGTGAGTTCGGCACCTGGGAACTCTTCGATATGGCCAAGAAAGAAGGATGCGGTAGCTGTGTGGCTAAGTAGTTTTTTATTGTTTATCGGACTGGCAGCTACAAGCCTTCAGTCCAGCGCAGTCAACGCCGAAGCCAACAACAAACCCAAAGACCCATTCGCCGCACGCAACTCGCCGCGCGAAGAGCTACGCAAAAAAATCTTTGCTGACAGTCTTAACGAACCTCAATGCAAAGTCATCATCCGCCGCTTGAGCGACGAGCTGACGAGTGTCGATGCCTCAGTCAAAGACATAGTGGATACCGTCCTAAAAAGTTTACGTAACAAAGATGCCGCGACCTTAAGACCTTTATTTCACCCGCGCCTAAAAATCTCGGCTACCAAATCCGAAGAAATCTTTGCCACCCTCGGTGCCAGCGTCTTGGAGCCATGGGATTTTTCTATTTATCGCATGTGGGCCATGAACACACCCGAGGGACGACCGGTTGATCTTGATTGTGCACAGGATGAATTAAAGCTGACGCCACATACCGGCTACCCGCTGCAATTTGGCTTGTGGTTGCAAGTCATGGGTCGAAACGAACTCGCGCGTATCTATGCAACCATCGTCCCGGACCCCAAAGGTATTTGGCGCATTGGTGCCTGGCACATTCAACAATGGACGCATTTAGGCAAAGACCCAGATGCATGGACGCAACTAGCCATTGCTGACAGCAAAGCCAACTTGAATTTACCAGCTTATCTCAAGTTTGATATCGCCGCCAAACTCGTCAACTCGTCCTATTTTATTAAATCCAAACTTCAGCAACGAATTGCCGAAGCCATGAGTCAATACGGTAATAAGAATCAACTCCTCGCGGAAATGCAGAAACGTTATAAAGACGTTAACATTATTTATGTCGATTCCGTTTTGGCAGAAGACGGTGTCGGCATGTTATTTCGGATTGTTGTTAAAGGCGATGAATCGGCGGTACAGATGGCCGACATGTGTCGCAAACTTGGCAAAGAGTTTTATGCCGATCCGGTAAATCGCCAGAATTTAGGTGGGATTCGCTGCAGTTATGCCTACCCTGGCGAGCCGCCGTTGCGCGAAGGCAAGCTGGGTGGGCGGTTTTTCCCGAAAAAAGAATTCCTGTAAATCCACAGTATCTTTCCAGAGTTTAGCTGAGCGTCACGTTTTTGACGCATCTTCGCGTGCTAAAATTATAACTAGATCAAACCTCATTGTTGTTTCCCTTTCATCTTTCGTCGTTGTTAACCCAGGAGCATTCGCGTGGCTTCCGCTGCTGTGCGACAAATGCAACTCTTACAACGCAGTTTGTACGATCGCGCTTATGCCGAGGCAAACGCTACTGCCTCCATTCGCAATCCGCAACTGCTCAACTACTCGCGCAACTACGAAGATAGTTTGCCTGAGTCCTTCAGCTATTCCACTCTGACCACCATCTTGCGCCAAATGCATACTGCACAGTTTGTGCTGTATGGCGATTTCCACACGCACAAGCAGTCACAACGCGGCATCATGCGTCTTCTGCGCGCTTATCGAGCCAAACACCCGGAACGAAAAATCATCTTCGCTATCGAAGCCTTTAAATTTGAAGACACGCACCACCTGAACAGCTATGTGCGCGGTGAAATCGATGACATCACTTTGCTCAAACGATCCGACTATTCGCGTGACTGGGGCTTTCCTTGGTCAAACTACAAAATGCTGGTGGATATGGCACGCGATCTCAAGATCGACGTGATCGGCATCAACTCTCCCAACGCGGGCCGCGATCCGCTGAATAGCCGCGATAAATTCGCCGCGGCCAAAATGATTGATATCGCGACCCAGCATCCCGACGCTCTGATTGCCTGCATTATCGGTGAATATCACCTAGCAGACTCGCACCTACCCAAAGCCATCGAAACCTTGCATAAGAAACCCGAGAAACCGCCGAGTATCTTGCGGATCGTTAACAACATCGATCATTATTATTTTGCCATGGAGCATCGCGAGAACACCGATACGACCGAGTATCTCAAGCTGCGCGACCAACTCTTCTGCGTGATGAACTCCCCGCCGTGGATCAAGTGGCAATCGTTTGCTATTTGGGAGGAAATGCGCAGCTTACATATCGAAGGCGACTACGATGATATCGACGAAGATCTGGTGTATACCGAAGAACAATTTGATATCGACTACCAGTTCCTTGGCCTGCTGGACAGCGTCGCCAAATTCGTCGGCACCTCGCTGCCAAAACAAGCCAAGAACCAATTCTCCATTATCAACAATCTTGACGACACTCAACTGACACAGATACGTAATCTGGCGGAATGCTCGCAACAGGAGTTTACCTGCGCCATCGAGCGCAGCAGTGTCGATGGCTTTTACATGTTCAGTCGCTCCAATCGCATCGTCCTATCCGATCTGACGCTGAACAATCTTGCCGAGGCAGCCGGTCAATACCTGCAACGTGTTCTCTGCGACTTTGACGACGTCGATGAACACCCCGCGGAGGCTTTCTATCGGCGCGTCATTAAAAACGCGGCCGGTATGGTCGCCTCGAAAATTCTGAATCCGCGCCGCAAAGGCCCTGATCTTGCTTATTTCAAGAATCTCGTTAAACGCACCCAAAGAAAACGTCTGATGGGGCATGCCCGCAGCCGGCGCGAAGCCGCACGCCAAATACTACGGCACCACGATTGGATTCTGAATCCGGCCGTCGCCGAATCACCCAATCTCCCCTCCATCCTCTATAAGCTGGATCTCCAATGCGACTTTGAGATCAGCCAGACGCTGGGACACATGCTCGGCCAAGCGCTGCACACCGCGAACATGAACGACAAACTCTCCAGCAATGACATCCGCAGTTTATTTGAGGCACCACTAAAAAATACCGCTACGTCGCTCCACGCTTTTCTAAAATATTATCGCATGACCTTGTGACAC
>CAZZCU010000070.1:0-3520 GCA_964652825.1 uncultured Oligoflexales bacterium | reverse complement strand
CGATCAACTGCTCAACCGTTTCAAACCCCGGCACCTGCGAGTGAGCAAATACCGAAACTCGCTCCGCCACATCACGCGCATTATTTTGGAGCTCCCAGGCGACGGCAACTTTTTTCCCGATCGCAACCTGTCGCCCCGGCTTATCATCGATACTTAAAGTAAAAGAGTTATCGGTTTTCCGGTTGCGATCAGCCCAGGTCACATTGAAATTGCTTTTCAACCATTGCGCCACCGCGGCATTGTAACCCGCTATCTGTCGTTTGATATCCGGCATCGCCAAAGCCAGCCAGTGCGATGAACGACGCATGCCTTCGGGAATGGATTGTCCGTAGGTTTTAAACACACGATCAATAATGGTAAGCGCAACATCGAGCTCTTCGTCTTTTTGTCTCGTCTCTTCGTCCTGGTTCTGTTCGGCGCTCAAGTAATAACCACTGACGGTCGGGGCACTAGCATTATCCTGATACTCCGCCTCGTCATCGAGATGATTGCGGAGAAAACGTTCGTTCTTGTAACGGAAACCACCCAACAGGTTGGAGTTTTGACTCAAAGTGTAAACCGGCTGTATCAAAACATCAGGCATAATACCGACGTTTTGAATCGAGCGGCCAAAAGGCGTGTAGTATCGGGCGATAGTTAATTTAAGCGCCTGCTGTCCAGGTAGCTCAAAAATGGTCTGGACGGAGCCCTTACCAAAACTCGGCTGACCGACAACCAGTGCTCGACCATGATCCTGCAGCGCGCCGGCGACGATCTCGCTGGCTGATGCCGAATCACCATTCATCAGAATCACCATCGGATAATCGATCTCGTTATAACCACGATCAGCACTCTCGATTTCCTGGCGACGGCCACGCGTGGTGACGATCACGCCGCTTTTTAAAAATAAATCTGCGACCTGTACTGCCTGATCGAGCAGACCGCCCGGATTAGAGCGCAGATCAAGCACCAGCCCACTCAGCTGCCCACCACCACCGCGTGCATGCTTGATTGCCGCCAGAACTTCCTGAGCCGTGCGACTGGAAAACGTCTCTATTCCGAGCCACAGAACCGTGTGCTCATCGCGGCGAATCTGACGACTGGTAACCGAATCAACATTGATAATTTCACGCCGCAGCGACAGTTGTTGCGGTGCGAACTCATTGTCACGCAACAACGTTAAGGTAACCTTCGTGCCAGGTGCCCCGCGCATATGCTCAACCAGTTGGTCCAGAGTGTAACCATATGTGTCGATACCATTAATACCGACGATACGATCGCGACGACGCACGCCGGCGTTTTGCGCCGGACTACGCGGCAAAGGCTTAATCACTGTCAGCAATTGATCGCGAATACCCACCAACACGCCCAAACCACCAAAGCTGCCTTCGGTACCTTGACGCAACTCACGATAAGCCTCGGTGTCCAGCAAGGAGCTGTGTGCATCGAGAGAATTCAACATGGCTTTAAACATTGTCTGCGTGCCGGGTTGCAAAGCATCCGACTGTGCATCCATCGCCGTAATTCGCGCATCACGAGCAGATAACTGCATGGCAATCCGACCAAGGCCATGCAAAAACTCATCGTATCCCATCTCAGACGAGACATGATAACGCTGCTCATCATCGCCAATCTCGACAACAAATTGATCATCTTCCTGTCGCAGTGCTACTCCCGGCTCCAAAGCCAGTGCCTGAATAGTACTGCTCAGCAAACGCGCGTTCGCCACGCGATCACCATCCACGTAATAACTTTGAATCACCGCCACGATCGAATCGATGACTTGATCTTGCTGAATTTGATCGCGCTTGGAGAGCGCATTGAAGATACGTTGTTGTGATTGCTTGTACTTGGTGCGTGGTGTCAGCTCGGAACGAAGCACCAATAACGAAAAGCAGAATGCCAGGATAACCGGCGTCAGCCAGATCGCGATCAATTGCGCACGAGAGTGCGAGCCGAGACCTTTCTTCATGTTCTGCTTTTCCTTTCAAAGCCTTATCGGGCAACAAAAGGAAAGATTTAGTGATCCCACACCCCCACAAAAACAATATAACCAATTGTAATAATTGAATTTTATAGAAAAAATATCGGAAGTAGTAACGATTATTTTCTAAACTATTAAAAATTAATACCGAATCATCCCAAACAAACATTGGCACTAGGCCATGTTTGCAAACACGGGGACGGTAATGATTCATCATCTCGCGACGCTGCCAAAGAACAAGTACGCGCTGCTCTTTTTGCTAATCCTGTTGCTATCTTCCGGTCCCGCTTTTGGCAAATCCACCATCGATAATATTACCGCTCTGGAAAAAGACGTGTGGGTAGCGGAGGATTATCGACTACCGGAGCTGGAACAACGCGCGGTAAAGATCCTGCAACAAGACCCTTATTCGCCGGAAGCGCATTACCTGCTGTCGCATCTCTATATCCGCATGTTTACGCTGAATCCGACCGAACTGATTTTTCTCAAACAAGCCTCTGAACTCGGACAACAAGCGGTCGATCTCGATCCGGAAACCGACTATGGCTACGTCGCACTTGCTCAGGTGATGGACTTGATGGATAGCGCGCAAAAGGGTGCCGATCTGTTAAATCAAGCACTGACCGCGACGATTGAACCATCATGGCGAACTTACTTTATGCTGGCCAAGTTATATGCCGACTCCTATGACTCCGCCAAAATTCTCGCTTTGCTGGAGCAAGCGTTGCATTTCAAAGAAAGCCAGCCGGATATCGTCGTGCCCTATATCGTTGCCATGTTGCAGAGCAGCAATCAAGGCGACGAGCTGATCGCGAAACTACAAAGCTGGGATAAACGTTTTCCAAACGTGCTTTTTCAACAAACCGCTGCGATGATTCACGCAGAGCAAAACGACTACCGAACAGCTCACGCTATCTACCAACGTATCCAAAAGACCAATCCTGATTTCAAAGAAGCCTTCATTAATGATGCCATTATTCTGTATACGCACATGAATCAGGCCAGCAATGCGCTCCCTCTTTTCGAGCAGGTCATCGCCAAGCACGGCAAGCATTTGTCACATGATGTACTGGCAATGGTATATGCACACTTGGGTGCCGCAAATTTAAAAGAACGTAATTTCACGCGCGCCGAACAAGCTTTCGCATTGAGCGCAAAAACCGCCAAAGCCAAAGACATCATCATTGAATTCGCCAGCAAATCTTATCGTGGCAGCAAAAACTCCAAACAGTTGACGCAACTGCTCGAACGTCTCAACGAAGATGTTCCCGGACAGAGCCTGATGCATGCCTTGCTTGGCGAAGTCCTATCGGAGGATCTCGCCAACCACAAGCAAGCAGTGTCATCGTTTGCCAATGCTATTATTCTGGAGCCGGAGCGCAGCGATTACTATAACGGCATGGGTTTGGTGTACTATCGCATGAAGAAATTAAATGAAGCACTAAAACTATTCTCCACTGCTTCGCGCGTAGATCCCGCTGATGCGACCGCACGTTACAATGAAGCTTGTGTACTGGCACTGCTCGAAAAACACACCGAAGCACTTGCCTCACTCAA
>CAZZCU010000069.1:0-3747 GCA_964652825.1 uncultured Oligoflexales bacterium | reverse complement strand
GATATGCAAATAAGAGATTTCTAAAGTTCAAACCTTTTCCTGACGAAGAAACAAAAGATTCTTTGCTGGGGAACGAGGTTATGTGGAAATCTTTAAATATCCGCTCGAGTTTGAGCGCGAGCCTGTTGAGCCTGGCGATGTGTCCATCGCTGGCAACAGCGAACGCCACCTGCAACACGATTCCCGCAGCACCTGAGCCGACCCTGGTCACTACCTGCGAAACAGCTGAAACTTACATCTATCAATTCCCATTGCGTACGGAAGAGTATGCGATCGCCCCCTATCGCACTGCCATTCAAAACCTCATTCAGTCGTGGTTGCGGGACGTGGGGGCTGACGATGACGCCCTCGGTGCCACCGACATCGAAATCTGGCTATCAGTTCCCGACACCAATCCGGATGGCGCGCAACTGCGTGTTCTCGTCAAAAGTCCACTCGGTAATTTTGTGACTTATCTCGATTTCGCACCAGAATTATGGTCGCAGACTAAGCTGCGGGTAGGAATTCTAGCGGATGAATTATACCCGCAGGCTTATGGCTACGAAGCAGGTAAATTACTCGTAAAGGTCGCTGCCGAAACCACGGATCAGGAATTAGCCAGATTGTTGCAGGATCATGTGTGGCAACGCGCCGGCAACGAACTGATAACCGTTGAATGCCAGCCATTTGCCGAAACCGCGACGCGCGAGCAACTTCTGCAACACGACCCGCAACGCATGATCATTAAAGCCATCAACTACAATTATTGGTTTGAATGGCTCGCGTTTCGCGGGAAAGCATTTACATTTCCGGCATTGTCCCGTTAAATTAATAGTTTGGCATGACGATAACAAGAAAGGTCTTGGCTTTGGCTAAAGATTCCACTGACACACATATGGTCTGGATGGACATGGAAATGACGGGACTTGATCCGCAGACCGATGAAATCATCGAGATCGCCACCGTTATTACAGACGGCGAGCTCAATGTTATCGCCGAGCTACCCAGCATCATTCTTCATCAAGACCAATCGCGTTTTGCGAAAATGGACGATTGGAATAAAGAGCAACATACGAAATCCGGCCTATGGGCAGAGGTCGTAAAGTCGACCGTGACACTCGCGGACGCCGAGCAGCAAACACTGGCGTTCATTAAAAAACATATCGGACCCAAAAAGAGTCCATTGTGTGGCAATAGCATCTGGCAGGATCGACGTTTTTTGCGGCGCTATATGCAAGAAATCGACGCTTATCTCCATTATCGCATCGTTGACGTCAGCACGATCAAGGAGCTAGTGCATCGCTGGTATCCACAGCAACAACCGACCAACAAAAACAAGGCGAACGTGCATCGCGCCGTCCAAGATGTTTATGACAGCATTGAAGAATTGAAACTATACCGTCAGCAATACTTTGTTCATCGAGACAACGTCGGCCAACAAAAATGACAGAACCATTGATTCAGTTTGATCGCGTGACTAAATTTTTTGATTTAGGGAATTCGCGCGTCCAGGCAATTGACGAGATCTCTCTAAAGATCGCACCAGGTGGTATGGTCGCCCTGATGGGTCCATCCGGCTCGGGTAAATCAACTCTACTCAACATGCTTGGTGCACTGGATCAACCCTCTACGGGCAGCGTCTACATCGCCAATAAGGATATCGGTCAATTATCTCCGGATGCACGCGCCGAGTTTCGCAACCAGGCGGTGGGTTTTATCTTCCAAAACTTCAATCTGATACCAGTCCTATCGGCACTGGAAAATGTCTTGCTGCCGGCACAGCTGGCGAGAGACTTCGGACGCGATGATATCATCGCCCGCGGCCTGGCCCTGTTGGAGCAAGTCGGCTTATCCAAACAGGCGCATCAAAGCGTCAATCGACTCTCCGGCGGCCAAATGCAACGGGTCGCGATTGCACGGGCTTTAATTAATCGACCGCGCATTATCCTAGCCGACGAGCCGACAGCCAACCTTGACCACGCCACCGCGGCAAAAGTTCTGGAAGTATTACGTGAATTAAGTAGATCAGAAGGCGCAACCGTAATCATCGCAACTCACGATCACGCTGTCTTACGCTACGTACAAAGGATCGTCAGTATGATGGATGGACGCATCACCAGCGACGAGATCGTCACTACTGACATCCATTAAAAGTCTCAACTTTGCCTTTTAAAGTTTCTCGACAGAGATTGTAGGTGAAGTTGACGTCGAGTGATTTGTCGTTTTTGTCGTCATAGGCGTAAGTCAGCGCTTTAATGCCGGTCAAGTCTTTGGTTTGCAAATCCACTCGATATTCGCTGTATTTGAACATCGGGATTTTTTGATAATAGAGTCCACGTTTTTTAGGTGGATCTTGCGGAATATCGTAGTTGATACTGATCGTTATACTATCATCGCTGGAACTTACAACCTTCACCAAAGCCGTAATCTCAAAGTTGTCTGTGCCGGTAACCATCGCACTGAATCGCATTGAGCCCAACCTCGTCAGATGCTCGTAGCGACTTGCTACTGCCGGCAAAACAATGACGGGAAGGGGCTTAGAGAAGTTAATGGTCTGACCTTTGTTATTAGTCGCCGAATTGGCGAAGATCATAAACCGCGTCGCAGTTGCATCAACACCAGAAGCACCTTCAGGAGCAGTACCAGCGGAAGTCGTCGCGTAGTGGGTTTCATCATTCCAGCTGTGAACGGCGTCCTCTGCTTCCTTCTTTTCGCCGCGCCATTCCGTGGTTTTCATTGTAAACGTTGTTTTGGTCATCAATGTGGTAAAGGTATGATTCAAACTGCTGGAGTAACTTTGCCCAACAACCTTCGCCAAACCGTAGATGCTTTTATATTCGATATCCGGATATTCGATTTCTTCATCAGAATCCGAGAAATAGGAATCGAAACGATCGCCACGAGCGTCTGACCCAAAACGATCACGGGCCATATCGCTTTTCTTCCTCAGCATCGAGGTATCGATCGTCTTTTCCTGACAGGCCACCACGAACCCCACAAGTAACATGAGCGACAGGACTTGCTGATGTTTAAAGATAAGCTTTAACACGAGTTATTCCTTAAAGTAGCCGCGTGACTTCCCTGCGTTTTTGAAAGAACGTACTTGCTCTTTCTCAAGATTGGTTTTGGCTTTCCTAAGCGTCGTGGCATGATCGCCGTTGTTATCATAAAGCTGACTGGACATGGTAAAAACCTCGGCATTCAATTTGCCGCTGACTTGATACTCATTGATGACAACGATACCTTCCAGCTGAAGTACGGTTTCCTTGCTCTGCACCAACTTGGTTCCAACAACATAGCGGCGGATACCAGAGTCAGAACTTTGGATTTCGTAGAACGTCGTCTTGGCATCATAGTTGACGACAATCGTTGTCTCAGCATCGTTGAGATAGTTGAAAGATACGTCATTATTACCCTGCGTCTGTATGGTGTACTTAATGTTCTCGTCAGACTCAAAACCAGCATCATCAAATTCGTTGGGCTTAAACATTTGCAGACGCATCAGCTTGTAATAGGACGTGGCGTCAGTGTCATAGATGTTAGAAGTATAAAGATCCATCTGCGACTGCTTGTTCGCGAGTTCCTTGCCTAGTTCAGTAACCATGGGTGATCCGCCTTTGTACACACGCTCGGGCTTGCGCAGCTGGATCAAAGTTGTCGTCGTCGCACCAGAACTGGTTTTGTAGGGATCGCAAAGATCGCTGAGCAAACTGGAATGCGCGCTCACCGCCGCTGCGTTAGCTTTAAGATCTTTACAAAGATTGTCCG
>CAZZCU010000068.1:0-3855 GCA_964652825.1 uncultured Oligoflexales bacterium | reverse complement strand
CGTTCCGCTGCCTGTTGACGCTCGATAAAAGTCAGCAACTCACGCTTGGTCGCCGCCAGATTGTTCGGCAACACCCGCGCCCGTCGCAACATCTGCTCCGCGGCATCATAACGTCGTGCACGATATAAACATACACCGGTATAAAACTGCGCCAAATCACGATAAGCATGGTCGCGCGGCACCGCTGTAAATCCCCGCATGGCACGACTGCAACTCCCGGTTGAGAAAAACGCGATACCGTATTCAAATGCCCCTGCCGGATGCATGAAATCACCGGCACGCCGGAAATAAGGCAATGCCTGTTTTGGCTTGCCCATACGATACAACGCCCGCCCCATTAAAAACGCGCTGGGCTGATGCTCAGGATACTTTTTTTGTATGACTCGTAGAATACGAATGGTCGTAACATTATCACCGCGCTGAAAAGCCCGCAGCGCCAACTGAAATGTTGATGCAACGCTCGCGCCGATGACTGGAGTTGCGAGTACCACACATAACGCGAGCAGTAACAGCAACCTTCTGAAGAGAACGGTCATTATGGTTTAAATTCAACATCTAGTGTTTCAAGCCGCATTTTATTGACTGCGTCATCTATTTTACCACTATTTAGAAGAATCACGCGCGCAAATTTCAACTCCAGGGTATAGTCGAAACGCGTCACCTCATCCATGGCGGCCGGATTTGCCGAAGCCTTGGAGAGTAAAACACGATCGGCTTCGTTCAATTGACCTTCCTTCGACCACAAGACGCGTAATTGTGTCTGACGTTTACGAAACTCAAATTGCTCCTTCCAGCCAGCGGCAAACTCACCCTCTGGAAAACTACAAGCATCAATCTGCGCCGCGGTCGTACTCTTATCTAGGCACTGTAACGCCGCAGGCACAGGCGGCAACTCGCCGCTATCCGATGGCGACTCATTACGAAGAACAGTCAGCATGGTATTCAAACGCATATCAACGCCGGGATTCTGTTCGCGTAAACTTATGAGCGACTCGCTCTGCCATGCTCGTGACAACATCATCAAACAGGCTTCATAATAACTGCGTGGCATGCGCCAGCCAACACTATCGCGACGGCGCTTAATCCAATAAGGATCAGCGAAGAGCAGACGTACAGCATCACCTTTGGGCAGGGCCCTACCGGCCCATGCCTCGGTCACATTTTCATTAGCGAGCTTCTCGCGCAATACACTCACGGCACAATCTGGAGGCGCGCTCACCTGACCAAGACCACGCAGCATTTTGGCTTTAATGCCGTCCACTTCGCCGTCATGACGATAAGCATAGGCACGCACATAAGGAATCCAGTCGCGATAAGAACGCATCGAGCGTGTCAGCTGCGGAATCACCTCGGGCAGAATCCGCTCCATGAATAAGTCAAACGCCGACCAGTCGTTCATGCTGATCAACGCCTGTGCCTGATCGGTGCTGTAATCGCCGCTCTCCGGCAAAAATTTGCTAAGCAGTGGCTTGTAGTAAACTAATCCGAGAGCGCCCACGCTTAAGACTCCGGCGAGCGTCAAACCCCAGACAAAACCAGACAAGCTGGAATGCTTGCCAGAGGCGCCTTTGCTGGCAGCACTCTTTTTCTTCTTTTTCGGGTTAACTTCTTTCTCGGTGGAATGCGTACTCATGCCCCAACCACCCAGCATGTCTTCGGCAACGACTTTGGATAAATCCGGATAAAAATCGCGCAATGCATCGATATTATCAAAAGCAATCCATTCGCCGCAGTGACCGGCGACTTCATCCTGCAGGCCGAACTCCATGCGTTTATACGCTTCCTTCATCTCCACCACGGTCATCGGACCGAGGTAGTGCTCAAGATTGCGTCGAATGAGAAAAAGACGGGCCATTAATCTTCGTCCACCTGCGAAATAACCACCGTGATATTATCGCGGCCACCATTCTTGTTAGCTTCAGCAATCAAAGCGCGCGGCAATTTTTCGATATTATCTTCATGCGCGCGCACTAGCGCGGCAATCCGACGATCATCGACCATTCCCGTCAACCCATCAGAGCAGGTGAGAAATATCTCGCCGGACTTCAATGGCACCTCGTACAAATCGACTTCACAACGCGGCGTCAATCCCAGGGATCGTACCAAAGCGCTGTCACGCATGCCTTGTTGCACCTGGTTTTTCGGTAGCCAACCGCGTTCGACAAAAGTTTTGACGCTATGATCGAGAGTCAACTGCCAGAAATGACCTTTCTTGTACAAATAGGTGCGGCTATCGCCGACATGAGCAATATGCAAGCGATCACCGACGAACATCAGGCAATTGAGTGTTGTTCCCATACCGGCGCGCTCGATATCCTCGGCGCCACGCTCAATAATCTTCTGATTGATACGATCAAAGCAGGTTTGCAGAAACGGCTTGATCTCTTCGTGACGAATCACTTCCGATTCCAGGAACGCCTTGCGCATACCCTCGACCGCCATACGTGAGGCGATTTCACCGCCTTTGCGACCACCGATACCATCAGCGACAATAGCTAGCCCTTGGACGTCGTCATAAAACATACTGTCCTGATTCATCTTACGCACACGGCCGATATCTGTGCTGCCTGCCATCCGAACCCGCACTGCGACTCCTTTATATAGATTAAAGGTCATATCGGCGCAGAACTGCTAAGCTTTACCGGAATTCCCCCCACCATCTGAACGAAATTATGCTTTTCGACAATTAACTGGATTTTCGCTATACTATACAACTCATTAAGTTTGACTGATTTACCTGAAAACTTCTCTCGCGCTGAGGCAAGACGTGCGGACTTTAGCTGCATCTGGCTGGCTTAATTTTGGAACCTCGATCTTTACAACCATGACCGAGGCGGCCACGCGCGCCGGTGCTGTAAACCTGGCGCAGGGATTTCCCAGTTTTGACGGCCCGGAAATTCTCAAGACCGCCGCCAAGCAAGCCATCGATGCCGGTCACAATCAGTATGCACCGGCAGCCGGTCTACCGGCATTGCGCGATGCACTGGTTGAGCGAGAGTACCGCACGCACGGACTGCGTTACGATCCGGCAACGGAAGTAACGGTGACCTCCGGAGCCACGGAGGCGCTTTATTGCGCGATCGTCGCCGCCTGTCAGCCAAATCAGGAGCTGATTTGCTTTGCACCGTTTTACGACTCTTATCCAGCCGCGGCGTTCGCTGCCGGCGCCAAACTGGTGCAGATCGAAACCAAACCGGATGACTGGAGCTTCGATATCAACGAGCTGCGTCAGAAGATCAATCACCGCACCGCCGCGATTCTGATCAACACGCCGCAAAATCCCTCGGGCAAGATTTTCTCGCGCGCCGAACTCCAACAAATCGCCGATCTGGCTTGTGAGCATGATCTCTGGGTGATCACCGATGAAGTATATGAACACATTATTTTTGATCAGCATCGCGCCGTTCGCATCGCCAGCCTTGCTGGCATGCGTGAGCGCACGATCACGATTTCGTCATTCTCCAAGACCTTCAGCATGACCGGCTGGAAGATCGGTTATTGTTTTGCACCGGCAAGCATCACGCAAACCATTCGCAACATCCATCAGTTCGTCGTCTTTTGCTCGGCTACACCGCTACAGTGGGGAGCTTTAGCGGCACTTGGTCTTGGCGAGAGTTATACAGAGGAATTACAGCAATTTTATCAGGAACGCCGGGATTTTCTGCTGGGTGAATTGCAAGCCGCCGGCTTCAAAGCATCGGCGCCGCAAGGCTCCTATTTTATCATCGCCGACTATCGGAACATTCGCGACGTGCCGGACCTGGAATTCGCGCTGTGGCTGACGGAGCAACATAAAGTGGCTTGCGTACCTACATCGTTCTTTTATGCCGATCAGGCGGCAGCAGCACGTCAGTA
>CAZZCU010000067.1:1984-4339 GCA_964652825.1 uncultured Oligoflexales bacterium | reverse complement strand
CAGCGGCTTTGGCAAGTGGTACACGTGCAGCTGATTATCCGCATTTTTTTGCCAAGGGTTCTAGTAAGCAGGCTGCGTTTTATGTTAAGGTGCGAGTAGACAAACAAGCTGCCATGCTGGTGCCTCCACCGTATATTGTTCGTCGTGAAATGTTCGGGCAAACAGCCTGGGTCCGGGAATGGCCATGGCTCAAGGATTTGCAGGGCGATCTCGGAATTTTTATTGATATTAGTCATGTCCGTAAAGGGACATACGATTTTGGCCTTGACTTGGTCCTGGCTTCTAAGGCAGATGGAGTGGCACCTTCGTGGTTCGACTCCCTACATACCAGTTGGCAATCACACGCGACTGTGGAATAGAGATCTGAACAAAGACTAAAAACGACAATCTCCGCTTGTCTAAAAAATTGAATTCCCTCGCGCTTTTGCGATGGTTATTAAGGATTGTTTTCAATGAAAAAACCGCGCAAAGCTCAGGACAAAGCTGTAGAGCAAATTAATCATCAAGAGGAACACATGTCAGAACTTAATGGATCCGCGGCGATCACCACTCACGATCATGACGATACAGACGAATTACTAGCATCCCCTGCACGTACCCCCATCGAATCCAACGACAAACAACCATTACAAATAAAAGTTTCCGCGGCTTTGATTCGCAAGTTGACGATGCAAGCACAAGACGAAGGCGTCAGCCTCGAAGAGTTTATTGGTGAACTGCTTGCAGAGAGCGTCGTGTTGCGGGCCTGGGAAATCGTTGAGCGTAAAGCACAGATGCGCGGTGGCAATGCTTCGGGTAATCAGCAGCAAGCCGGCAACCGTAATAATCAAGGCCAAGGCGGCGGTCGTCACAACCATAAAGGTGGCGGTGGTAATCGCAACACTCGCAATCATCAGCGTTATCATACGTTGATGGAAGACAAAGCGGCGTTTTTGGAATACGTGCGCAATCAAGAGCGTAAGCAGCGCTAAGATATCAGATAGCCAAGCTACGCGCTAAGACGCCATAAATGAAGCGTTCATAGTGCAAAAATAAATCACTCTCCAGATCCAAGTTAACTTTATCATCGACTGCTAAGAGTGGCTGAAGAAAGCGTTTGTCTGATTTCAATTCCAGGCAGAGCGATAGCGTTTTATTTTCCCAGAAACTCCAATCTTCAAAGGCTCCACCATCAGCGAGCTGCAAAGCCGTTTTGAGTTGATACTGCGGCAATACTTTTAACTCGCTGTGAATAATGGACATCCAACGTTGATAAAGTCGCGTCAGGGTCGAGTCTTTGCCCAGGCTTTCACTCAAATCCGAGGGCGCGACGATCCAATTGACATAACCATGCACGTCAATCGCAACATGATATTTTTGCCGCTCCATCAACGCTCGCAACGAGCGTGTTTCTGGTTCGCTAAAACTCATCAATCCAGGATTCTCGCGGCTTAAGCCCCAGAGAACACCAAAGTTACGATTGAGATTGACGCCGGCAGCGTTTGCGCGCGTGTTGTTAGCTGCGCCATCGGGATTAGCGGTAGGAATAAAATCGATTTGTAAATTTGCGATCGGTAATTGATTCAGAGACGATTGCTGACGTGCCACGCGTTCGGCTAGCCATGTCACAAAGCGTGTCGAGAGAACTTCGTTGCCGTGCAGACCGCCTTGAAGCAAAATTCTATAAGTATCCGTATTGGTGGCGGTGGCGCTGTTGCTGCTGAAGCGCAGTAGTTTTATTTGCCGACCTTGTCGAGAAACCAGATTCTCCTGACCAACAACTGCGGCGATAGTTGTCTGCACGGCGGTAATCGCCGGTGTTGATTCTTGCGCTAACGAGGGCAGCGCGCAGTAAACCAAGGCAATAGCAACAATGAGAGCCCGCAACATCAGCATGTCATTCAACTTTCTACTAGCCGCAACAACGTCAACTTGGGGATGGCATTGACACCCCTCTCCACGCAGCGCCTTACGCAAGATCAGGGCCAATATAACCCACTGAAAATAAAGAGGTATTTTGCGGGTAAACTGCTCCATCCACGGGCAGCTGTCTAAGTTTTTAACAGCGATTTAAGGCAGTTAGATTGTCTTCTTGGCGGAGAGCAAAACATAGTCAACCGGGAGGTTCTTTATTCCAAGCACGGTGATAGCAAGACCGGCGAGTCGCGCCCATAAATAAAACCAAAGTCCGGATTTTTTGCGGAAATTTTTGCTACCGACATGATCTTTGAATTTAACAATGAAATTCATGACCACCAGCTCGTAAACGGAATAAAGTGTCTCGATGGTAAAACCGGCGTCGCTGAGTTGCTGACGTTCGATATTGGGGCCAGCAAGAAAATTTTTCGCCGGTGCTTTATACAGCAGGGAGAAGAT
>CAZZCU010000067.1:0-1884 GCA_964652825.1 uncultured Oligoflexales bacterium | reverse complement strand
GTCGGTCCAGTAGCCTAAGTTCAAGTACAGCGTTTTCTCGCCCAGGGCACTTTCGGGGCTATACATTTTGTTGAAGCGAGCAATGTTGTGCGAGTTGTCAAGTTGTTCAGACATGATGATGAAAGATTCCGGGCGGCGGCGTTTTTTGGAAAAAGGCCGGCTCCGAGGAGATTGTGTGAGGTGGAGCCGGTTTGGTTTGGTAACAAGCAAATGGTCAGTTTAAAAAACCGCCACCTCCGTGCTACCAGTGCATATATGACTCACCAAAGCACCACCTCCCTTCCTAGGCATTTAGCCTATAGGACCATGCGTTAGGTTTATTCCAAAACTAGAGGGTCCTATTTTTATGGTAACATTCCCTGTAGAGGGTAGGAAGACTTCTTAGGCGAACTTAAGCTGTCAACGGGAGTTGGTTACTTGACCAAACGTCAGGTTGTTATTACGGGATTGGGCGCGGTAACGTCATTGGGTAATGACGTCGAAAGCACGTGGCGTGCGGCACTCGCCGGGACTAGTGGTGCCGACGTGATTCGTCAGTTCGATGCATCGAGTTGGTCGTCGACCTTTGCCTGTGAAGTTAAGAATTTCACCATGGCCGAAGCAGCACTGGCGCCTGAGCATCGTTCGTATCTAAGTCGTTTTTCCAGTTTTGGTATGCAGGCGGCTTATGAAGCCATGCAGGATGCTGGCTTGGCTGACGGCTTGCCGCGCGAGAATTTGGGAATCAGCGTTGGTTCGGGTATCGGTCCGGTAACGCCTCTCGAGGTTTTAAGTTTTGCCTCGCCCGCGCACAAGTATCTCAATGAGCAACACACGAGCCAGACGTTACGCAATCATCCGGGGACTCTGGCGGCGTTGCTCGCGGCCCGCTGGCGTGCCGAAGGCCCCAGTACGACCATACACACGGCCTGTGCTTCGAGCGGACAATCAGTTGGTCAGGCTTTCTGGCAAATCCTGCGTGGCGATGCCGACATTATGCTGGCTGGCGGCGCGGACTCTCTGTCCGCGGAGTTGCATCTTGCCGGGTTTTGTCTGATCGGCACTTTGAGCAAGCGTAACGATGATCCTCAAGCCGGCTCACGTCCCTTTGATCGTGATCGCGACGGCTTTGTTGCCGGCGAAGGCGCCGCCATGTTGGTGCTCGAAGAGAAAACGCACGCACTCAAGCGCGGCGCGCATATTTATGCGGAGTTGGTCGGGTATGGCGAGAGCTTGAGTGCATTTCGCATCACTGATTTGCATCCGGAAGGACGCGGTGTTGTAGAGGCAATGGAGGTTGCTCTACAACAATCCGGTCTTGGGTACGATGCGATCAGCTATATCAACGCGCATGGGACTTCCACTGAATTAAACGATCGCGTCGAGGCGATGTGTATTCGCAAAATTTTTGGCGAACGTGGTTTCAAGCCGCTGGTTAGTTCCACCAAATCCATGACCGGTCATTTGATTTCCGCAGCCGGTGCTTTGGAATTATTTTTCTGCGTTATGGCTATTCGCGATGGCAAAGTTCCGCCGACCATTAATTTGCAAGCGACGGATTGTGGCGATGGCCTGGATCTGGTCGCGAACCAGGCGCGCACGGCTCCTATTCTTGCGGCGCTGTCGAACTCTGTGGGATTTGGCGGCTCCAACTCCGCTCTTGTGGTTAAAAGGACATCGGTATGACCCGTAGAGTTGTGATTACTGGCCGAGCCGTGGCGTCGCCGCTTGGCTATAAGTTGGAAGACAATCAAGCCGGTTGGTGGGGCAAAAAGAGTAATTTCTCCTTGTTGGATGCGCCGGCGTTGGATGCTAGTTATGTGGTTGGGATGTGTCCGCCTCCTGATGTCAGTCTGCTTCCCGATCGCAAAGTTCAGAAAGTTATTATTCGCAAAGATCTGATTG
>CAZZCU010000066.1:0-4785 GCA_964652825.1 uncultured Oligoflexales bacterium | reverse complement strand
CAGCTATTACAGTTATCTTTTGATCTACAAGCAACGACGTATCTTATTAACAATCGCACTGATCGCCACGCTGGCGATTTGCACTTTCATCATTGCCAGTGCCAAATGGAACGACCAAACATGGCAAAACTACGGATTATTGGTCTTGGCGATCGCTTCTACTTTGCTCTGCATTCCGATGACCGAAGAATGGCAATACCAGCCCTGGCAGACTCGCGCCCGACGTAACGAAAAAATTATGTTTGACTAAGTTCAGATGTGCTTGCAACAATGGCTGATTCGAGTTGTCTTTACAATTGGATCAGATCAATGAGTGCACCATCACATCTAACCATCATGCAGCAAGTTCGTCACAACGTTCTTGCTGATTTAATGCATCGCGCCACACACAGTGATTTTCATCGACAGGAATTAAAAACGTTTCTGGCCATGGAGCCAGTGACACTGAACACTGATATTTACTTTAATGTCGCAAATTCCAATCCCACAACTCTAGGCATGGTGCGCATTGATACGCCCACGATCCTACGGGATAATCCGTTCCCAAAACTCGGAAGCCTGCGCTTTGACGATCTGAAAAATTATCCTCGTCAATGGGTAAGATACATCGTCCTAAAAATTTTATTGCGTTACTTACCGCGGGTGTTGGCTTTTGAACCGCAAGTAAAACCCGTGACGATCGTGCTCAATGATTTTACGGTAAAAAACCAATGAAAAAAGTTGCTTTTGTCGTGCAACGATATGGTAGCGAAGTCGTCGGTGGCGCCGAAGGCTTGGCAAGAGAGATCGCCATACTGATGCATGATCTTTGGGATATAACGGTGCTTACGACCTGTGCCCAAAGCTATCTGACATGGGCTGATCACTATCCAGCAGGCAACCAACAAGTGGACGGCATAAAAGTTAAACGCTTTCCCGTGACCAAGCCGCGCGATATGACAGCGTTTTCACAAACCTCGGCAAGTATTGAGCGAAAGAGTCATTTCCTTACGGTAGAAGAAGAACAAAAATACTTTGAGGAACAAGGCCCTCTTAGCACCGAGTTGGTCCAACACATCGAGACAAATCGCGATCAATACGATTTTTTTGTGTTCTTTACTTATTTGTATTACCCAACAGCCATAGGTGCTAGCAAAGTCGCCGATAAAGCTTATTTGTTCAGCACAGCTCACGATGAACCGACATTCTATTTTGTGCGACGATTTGCTCCGCTTTTTCATTCGTTGCGCGGAATTGTGTACCTCTCGCAGGCCGAACAGGATTTGGTGAATCGCATTTATCAAGTTCCACCGCAAGTTAAGCAAATCCGCGCTGGCTATGGCGTACCGCGACCTGCCGTCTTGTCGAAAGCCGATGAAAAAGCATGTCAGGAAAAATTCGGACATGTCGTTGATGCGCCGTTCTTTTTGTATCTGGGACGAGCATCCATAACCAAACGCTGCGCAGATTTGATCGATGGATTTGCAAGGATGGTTGGAGACGTCAAGATCCCGTGTCGCCTGCTGTTTGCCGGTCCTGTTGATATGCCGATGCCACCGGATCGCGAGGACGTGATAAGCCTAGGCATCGTCTCGGAAAAAGAAAAAAGCTTTTTGTTACAGCGAGCACGTGCCGTGGTTAATCCATCGAGCCTGGAAAGTCTCTCAATGTTGATATTAGAAGCATGGGCCCACGAGACCCTGGTTATTGCCAACGGCCAAAGTGATGTCATGCGCAATTTATGCGATCAATCCCGAGCGGGCTTGTACTATTTTTCCAAAGCAACGCTGCAAGGGTTGATGGCATGGGCGCTCACACATCACCATGAAGCCAAGCGCCTTGGTGTCATGGGCAGGCAGTACGTACAAGCCGGCTTTGATTGGCAACGTTCACGAGACAATCTCTACAAGGAGCTGCAGTAAATGTCCGGCACCGCTAGTCACGCCCAACCAAGCTGGCCGCAGCGATTAAAACGCATACTTGGCAAATTGTCGTATCGCGATGTTATCAATTCATCGCAGCCTTTGGGATGGGATGAATTTTACTCTCGCTTTGAAGAGCATTTTCGCGGCACACCGGAATTGATCGCTAACCGCTTGCTTGAGCGTTACCACCGGAGATTGGACGACGTTTTCAAGCAAATTGCCGTTGCCGACGAAGCCAATGTTCTTATTGATCTCGGCTGTGGGCGGGGTGAGTTTTTGGATTTGGCGCGCACTGTTGGTTTTGTGACCATGGGCGTTGATAGCTCCGAGCAAATGTGTCTGGCGGCGAACAGTCGCGGGCATCGCGCCGAGCATAGCGATTTGGTTGCGTTTCTACGGCAACAACCAAGTAACTTTGCCGCGGCGATAACGTCGTTCCACGTTATTGAACATTGCTCAGCGCACTATGTCTGGACGATCCTTCAGGAAGCACATCGCGTACTCAGACCAGGCGGATTATTTTTGTTGGAAACGCCGTCGATTGCCTCGTTGTTCGTAGCGGCGCGACAATTTTATCTGGACCCCACTCATCAACGCCCAGTGCATTTGGACTATCTGGCTTTTGCCGTACGTGATGCGGGATTTAAACATGTAGAACTCTTGCCGTTCGACGAAGTCGAAGGGGATATACGCGTACGTTTAAGCGATGTGGGCGACCAGCAACTGCGGGAAAAATTTGAGCGGCTCGAAGAATGGCTGTATGGCCCGCAAGATGTTGCTTGTTGGGCACGAAAGTAAATTCAACGAATCCATTACGTACGATTAACTTCCAAACGCGGCTCCAGGCCGGCAACACCCAAAAATCGATAATCAGCGCGTTGCAGGATGGTAAAAGTCAAAATACGATCCACCCATTCGTAGCAATTATCGACATGCGTAAACGACGAATGCACCGCGGCAGTAATCGTGTAAATCCCAGGCCCCAGATGCATATTGCAATGAAAGCGAAATTGCGCGCGCTCGCCTTTGGCAAATTGTCCGGTCTTTTGAAACAACTCGGCGGTATTGGTACCAAAGACGTCATAGCCCAGGCGATCACGAATCATAATACCAATGGTAGGGTTATCCAAAGCCTCGGCGAATTCTACTTCAACCATCACCGATCCGTCTTGGCCGGAGATTAGAGCTTCGACCGGCTGACTGTTCGCATCCAAAAGTTGTACTTTGCTAATGCGAGCTTTACGATTACCGGCAATGAGTTGTTCTTTGCCATCACGATCTTTGGCACCGCGCTCGATCACATACTCGTTGCCCGCACCTTCGCGCTTAGCAAGCAAAGCATTGTATTGCTCCAGCATATCCTGCGCGCCGCCGGAGACAATAATTTGGCCATGATCCATAAGCACGACATGATCGCAGAGGAGTTTGACTGCCTGCAAGTCGTGGGATACGAATAAAATTGTGACACCACGTTCTTTAAACTCAAGAATTCGCTTGAGACATTTTTGCTGAAAATAAGCATCCCCAACACTAAGTGCTTCATCGATGATCAAGACATCAGGTTGCACGCTGGCAGCGAGGGCAAAAGCAAGACGCACATACATGCCGGAACTATAGGTACGCACCGGCTTGTCAAAAAATTCGCGCAACTCGCTGAACTCTTTGATGTCATCCATCTTGGCATCGATTTCTTGCTGGGTGAGACCCAAAAGCTTGCCATTGATCGAAACATTATCGCGACCGCTGAGTTCAGGATGGAATCCAGCTCCCAACTCAAGCAGCGCTGCGATACGCCCTTTAATTTCCACACGACCGGATGTTGGTTGAGTGGTGCCAGTAAGGACTTTGAGCAGAGTACTTTTGCCGGCACCGTTCATGCCGATGATCCCGTAGACTGCTCCAGACGGAACCTTTAACGACACCTCACGCAAAGCGTAGAAAGGCTTATGCCGGACCTTGCGACCAAAGCTCAACCAATCGCGCAAACGGTCCGAGCGGCGATCGTAGATTTTATACACTTTGCTGATGTGATCGATGTGGATCACAGTCGTAACTTCCCCCAAAAAACCCAAATAAGTAAGGAAGTTAAAACTTATCACAAACCCCGAGCAGCCGAAACCGTGAGA
Source organism: uncultured Oligoflexales bacterium (assembly GCA_964652825.1). GTDB lineage: Bacteria > Bdellovibrionota_B > Oligoflexia > Oligoflexales > CAZZCU01 > CAZZCU01. The sequence continues at coordinate 755 of CAZZCU010000066.1, read as the reverse complement.
TTACTTACACTAGGCGACGGCGGATCAAGATTTTGCATTAAGCCGTTGCTCTTCCGGCAGTCGTTGGGTATACAAGGCGGTCTATCTTGGTGTTCATACACCTAAATCCATCAGCTAACAGCTGTTGGCAACGCACCCGTAGCTCAGCTGGATAGAGCATCAGACTACGAATCTGGAGGTCGGAGGTTCGACTCCTTCCGGGTGCGCCATTCTTCTGCAAAGCAGAAGAATCCTCTCATGCCAATGCTAATTTCCACTAATATCAGAGACTTCCGTCACGATGATAGGTTCGATGGAGCACCAGGCTAGCTGAAGCGATTCGAACTTAAGTTAGTTTTAGGGACACACGACTGAACCCGATCTAAATAACAATCAAAGAAATCGGGTTCAGTCGTGTGTCCCCATATCAAGTCCCCATATCAAGTCCCCATATCAAGTCCCCATATCAAGTCCCCATATCAAAGTAGACGTCTGACAATTGTTGATCGGGCGGAAAAAACTGGCCGCAAGACTACAATAGGTAGTAAAACTTGAATTTAAATGATTTTTGTTAGTTTAGTTTTTTTTATGGGGATACTAAATACCAATGAGTAACATCGATCTTATCGACGATATCCAACTGATTGTCCGCGGCCCCGACAATAAATGTACGACCGCTACCGCGCGAGCAGTGGTTTGGACGCGCGCCATGGCCGGCCGGAAGGGCGCTCAATGGTGTGCCGGTTGCTGGGCGGTAGGGATCTTCTCGATTGTTA
>CAZZCU010000065.1:0-4835 GCA_964652825.1 uncultured Oligoflexales bacterium | reverse complement strand
TTTTCATTCGGACGTTTTTTGCCGCCAAAACAAAATCGCATCATTGCGATTCATCCGGCTTTACGGGATCCGGCATCGCTGAATAACGTCAAATATCTGGAGGGTATTGAATCGCTGGTGAGCAAGGATGGCGTGACGTTGGAAAATTTGCGCGAGATGAGCAAGAATGTTGACGCGGATGGCAATATTATCGAAGCCGAAGTCAGAGCCCAAAAGACGATTAGGGAACATTTTGATATGTCCATGCGTGCCTTGGTGGATACCTGGTACAAGACCTGTAATTATCTGCGCGCCAATTTACATGGTGCTCCGTTTTGGGACGGCGGTCCTTAAATAACGCTCTTGCCAAACGACGGGTTGATTTTGTAGAACTGTCGCTTATGGAAGCTGATCGTATTAAACTGGAATCGTCTTGGAAGAACCGCCTGCTGGGTGAGTTTGCTAAGCCTTATATGTTATCGCTGCGGCAGTTTCTGGCTGAAGAAATCGGTCAGCGGCATAAGGTTGTTTTTCCCAAAGGTCCGGAATATTTTGCTGCGTTAGATCTGACGCCATTTGAACAGGTGAAAGTCGTTGTTCTTGGTCAGGATCCCTACCATGGCGATGGACAGGCGCATGGTTTATCTTTTTCGGTTAAGCCGGGTGTGGCGTTACCGCCGTCGTTGATTAATATCTATAAAGAAATGACAGATGATCTTGGTATTCAGCAGCCGCGTCATGGCTATTTAAAGCACTGGGCGGAGCAAGGAGTTTTGCTGCTTAATAGCGTGCTGACGGTTGAGCGCGGGCGGGCAGGCTCGCATCAAAGTCGCGGCTGGGAGCAATTCACGGATCAAATTATCTCCGAGCTGAACAAGCGTGAAACGCCGGTCGCGTTCCTTTTATGGGGTTCGTATGCTCAGAAAAAGGGCGCGTTTATTGATACCCGAAAACATCTAGTCATCAAATCAGCGCATCCCTCGCCGCTGTCAGCGCATCGTGGCTTCTTTGGGTCGCGGCCATTTTCGCGGATCAATAATTTTCTGCGGGAAACGGGTCAAAGCGAAATCGATTGGCAGCTGCCGTCTTTAAATTAACAACGCGGGTATTATTCTTCAACGGCGCAATGGCATTCGTACAAGCCGCCGCTGCCAGTAAGAGTCGCACAATATTTGCTCTCTTCGGTCATCTGCCGATACAAATGTTCGCCGCATGCAGTTCTGCATTCGCCGGCATTATCGCGGCAACCAATGAAAAGATGGCCATCGATTTCTGGCAACTCCAAATTGGCTAGGTCATCAGACTGCGGCTTGGCTTGGTTGGTGGTGGTGCGGCAGCCTAACGTTAGCGCGAGCATGGTCATTAGCACTGTATTAATTAAGAGTTTCACGGCACACTCCTTGATGGGATTCGCTTATCAGCATTCTAGCATAGTATCGTAACGGAAATGCAATACACATTCGCACCTATCGGAGTACTGAAGACGCCATTCAAAGAAAAATTTGGGGTGCCCAGACAGTCGTTGTTGATGACGGAGGCGTGGGGTGTTCTGAAGTTGAATGCGGATCATCAGTTTGCGTTGGCGTTGCGGCAGCTGGAGCAGTTTAGTCATGTGTGGTTGGTATTTGTCTTCCATAAAAATAGTGATGCGTCCTGGCATCCGCTGATAGATACGCCGCGCGTCGATATGACAGAGAAAGTCGGGGTATTCGCGACCCGTTCCCCGCACCGGCCGAATCCGCTGGGGATTTCGGCGGTGAAGCTTGAGCGTATCGATTATACGGCCGCAGGCGGCATCGAGATTTATTTGAACGGCGTTGATTTGTTGGATGGGACGCCTATCCTCGATATCAAACCTTATCTGCCATACGCTGATTATTTGCCGGACGCGAATGCCGGATGGGCCGCGGGCGAGATCGAACGCTATGCTGTTGAGCTGTCACGAGAGAGCGAAGATTTTTTAGCAGGTCTAGCAAGTGCAAGGTATCCGAATTTGCGAAAACTTATCATTCAGATGCTGGAGCTCGACCCGCGGCCGACCTCGCAGCGACGTGCGGCACCGATTGGTGATCTAAAGACCGAGGCGATGCGCTTTGCTTTTCGGGTGTGGGATTTTGATGTGCATTGGCAGGTACGGTCGGGGAAATTGTTTGTTCACGAGATCGTTTTTCTCGCGTCCGCCGATAAAATATGAGCTCTAAAGTACGTCTTTACATTTACGGTGTTAAAGGATACTACTGCCGCCTTATTATGCTCGCTCGTCTCAGATTAAGCGCCATCGGACGCTGAGTTTCTCTTGCCATTGACTGTGGCGCGTTTAATCCGCGAATTTTATTAGGAGTTTTTGTGCTATCTATGTTTTCACGTCGTTCAGAAACGACGGGGTTTGCTGCGTTAAATCTACCTGCTGTCTTGCTCAATGCTTTAAAGGAAATAGGTTTTACCGAGCCAACGCCGATTCAGGCGCAGGCGATTCCAGTGATTCTTGAAGGTCACGACCTGATTGGTAATGCCCAAACCGGCACCGGTAAGACAGGTGCATTTGTTCTACCGATTTTAGCCCGTTTATTGGCTGATCCGGATGCCAAGCTGTCTGCTCAGGGGCCCGAAGTTTTGATTTTAAGTCCAACACGCGAGCTGGCCAATCAGATTAACGAGACGGTCAAGGCTTTGCGGCGCGGTACGGATATTCGTTCGATCGTTATTTTTGGTGGTGTTGGTCAGTCACAACAAGTGAGTGATTTGCGCCGCCACCATCCTCGTGTTTTGGTCGCGACGCCTGGTCGATTGTTGGATTTAGTTAATCAACGTTTGCTTAACTTATCTTCTATCTCGACGCTGGTGCTCGACGAAGCTGATCGTATGCTTGATATGGGTTTTATTCACGATATTCGGCGCGTGGTGGCTTTGATTCCAAAGAAGCGTCAGACCTTAATGTTCTCTGCTACCATGCCAAAAGATATCGTTCAATTGGCTCAGAAAATTTTGCATTTGCCCAAGCGCGTAGCGGTTGATCCCGTGTCGTCAGCGGTAGAGGCAATCGATCAATCTGTAATTCATGTTGATCGCGAGCAGAAACGTTTGGCATTGTTGGCACTATTACGTAACGAAGAATTTACGCGTTCTATTGTATTCACTCGCACCAAGCACGTCGCGGATCGTATTGCGACATTTCTAACTCGCAATGCTGTTGTCAGCGGCGCGATTCATGCCAACAAGTCGCAAGGCGCGCGTTTGCGAGCTTTAGAGGGTTTTCGCGACGGTAAGATCGCGGTACTTGTGGCAACGGATATTGCCGCTCGTGGTATCGATGTTGATGATGTTTCCCATGTGATTAATTATGACCTGCCGGAAGTTCCCGAAACATACGTGCATCGCATCGGTCGCACCGGTCGTGCACGGAAACAGGGTGCTGCCATATCGCTGTGTGATCATGAGCAACGCGACTTGTTGCGAGCTATCGAGAAGCATCTGGGCCAAACTGTGAGAGTCGATCCCAAACCGAACATGGATTTTGTTTTGGCCGTCGCACCTGCTGTTGCGCCTAGACGGGATTTTCGTCGCGGCCGCCGATAGGGCTATTTTTCTGGTGCTTTCACGCCAAAGCTAGTTATGCAAAGCGGAACTTACCATTGTCATAACGATATCGCGCCATGCGGCTAACGCAGCGGGATTCCGTGTTGCTCGCGCCGGCAAATGCATAAAGCCGATTTGCGGAATGCTTTCGGGTGTCATTTGAAGTTCTAGGATGCCGGCACCGAGTTGAATAGGGATGCCCTTGGCGGCATGCAGGGCAACAAAACTGATATTATTGCAGATGTAGTTATTGCTGATCCTGGCGCTTGGAGTAGTGACGGCGCGAAACCCCAATGCAGCGATTTTATGATGAGTTGCTTCGAGCATCTGGCGGTTGTTCCAGGTCATGGCGATGATATCTTCAACTCCTTCTAGCGTTGGTGGCAGGATGGGTGGTTGTATGGGGGTGTTATGGCGCGCACGACTACCGTCGGAATTATAGCCGCTCACTTTGAGTGCTTCGTTGCGTGCTCCGGCCTCGAAAATAACGGAGGTCTCATCACCACGTCCGGTCATAATCACTAGATCAGGCTGAAAGTTTTGCATCTCGCGCACAATGATCGCGGCAGCCAAATCCCACTGCACATCCAAAGTCAGAAAGCAAAATTCGATCAACTGTCCGTTCACCAGCTCCTGTTTGTTGACGACTTTGCCGCCATGATGATCGTCGCGTAAAAGACCGGTTTCGGCTGCCGGTGCATCAGCCATGGTATCGACGATGACTCCAGAAATATTAAAGCTGACCCCGCTGAACAAACCAAAGCCGGTTAAGATGACGCGCTTACCATTACCGTGTGCTTCACAGTTAACTCCACGTGCGACATAGGCATCGAAGCGATCTTTAAGTTGCTGGTTGCCGATCGGACCTAAATCAGTGTCTAGTTGGGAATCCAGCTGTCGCTGCTGGGTGTCATGCTTGCAGCCGCTGACGACTCCTAATAACAGCGTCATCAAAACACTAAACGTTGCTAGCAGTATTTGTTGCTGATAAATGCGCATCATAATCCAACTCATAAAATTCCCAGTCCAAACTCTATCGCTGACGTGGCTATTTATACAAGATCTATTGAGTCAAAATTTTTGACAAGAAATATTTTTATCTCGGCGAAAGTAGAAGGTTATAAGCCTAAGAACCGCCGCAAGAGTTTCAGGTGGTGTTACTTAATGCGCCTATGATCAAAGTTCGCGGAGAATGGGCTTTGTATGTCAATTACAATGACTACCAAAAATCAGTTCTGAAATTACTCGCTCACAAGCCCTCTCGACTGACTGGCAGCGAG
>CAZZCU010000064.1:1562-4971 GCA_964652825.1 uncultured Oligoflexales bacterium | reverse complement strand
AGGAACAAAAACTTCTCACCAGCCACATCGACAGTGATCCCAGACACCAGGTCATCTCACCACGTTTTGAAGAGAATGAGCTTAAGCATCGGGAGACTCGCGATAGTCGCAAAACCAAAAAACCAGAGCCGTCACAAGAACGCACCAATGAACGAGTGAGCGAACCTGTATGATTTCGCGGACACGACGTCGGCGATTTACATCAAAGGATCGCCGACTCCCCGCCTTAAAGCGACTGATCTTCGTCGCATCCTGGTTGGCATAGCAATTGCTCCTCTCTTCACTAAGGATGGGAGGAGTCAGATATGGACAAGAACCTTGAAGTTGGTTTATCCGGAGCAACAGACTCGCTCTGGCTTGATGTCGATCTTCCCATCTATCCGCCGCTGCGCCAAAACACGCGGGCGGACGTCTGCATTATTGGCGGCGGCATCACTGGCTTGATATCCGCCTACCTGCTCAACAAAAGTGGCAAATCCGTCATCTTACTCGACGATGGCCCTTTGGGCGGTGGCGAAACCAGTCGTACAACCGCGCACTTGTCATGCGTACTTGACTCGCGCTTCTTTGAGCTGGAACGTATACACGGCGAGAACTATACGCGCCTAGCAGTGGACAGCCATCGCACCGCCATCGATGCGCTCGAAAAAATCATTTATAACGAGAAGATTGACTGTGATTTTGAACGGATTCCCGGCTACCTCTTCCGTGGCGGTGACGACGGCCCCGATGTAATCACGCATGAACTCGATGCAGCCCAGCGCGCCGGCATCGCCGTAGAGCTGGCGGCACGCGCGCCGATTCCAACTTTCAATACCGGCGAGGCATTGCGTTTTATGGGACAGGCGCAGTTTCATCCGCTCAAATTCGTACGCTCACTCGCCGCGATTCTCGAACGTCGCGGCGTCAGTATGCACTGCCACTCGCGAGCCCATGATTTTGTGGGCGGCCCCGATGCTCATGTGACGACCGTGGATGGTCACACAATTTTCTGTCAACACATCATCGTCGCCACTAACACGCCGGTCAATGATCGTGTTGTCATTCACACCAAGCAAGCGGCATATCGTACTTATGTGATCGCCGCCAAGGTCCCCAAGAAATCCGTCCCCCGAGTACTCTATTGGGATACCGCTAGTCCTTTCCACTACGCGCGCGTTCATCCGGTCGACAGTCTTTATGACCAACTCATTGTTGGTGGCGAAGACCACAAAACCGGCCAGGCCGATAACGCCGGCAAGCGGTTTGCGGCATTAGAAAAATGGGCCCGCGAGCGTTTCCCCATCGTCGGCGATATCGACTATCGCTGGTCCGGCCAAGTTATGGAAACCAATGATCGCCTCGGTTTTATCGGTTGCAATCCCATGGACGCTGACAACGTCTACGTTGCGACCGGAGACTGTGGCAACGGCTTAACCAACGGCACGCTCGCGGCCTTAATCATTCGTGATCTTATTAACGAGACCGAAAATCCCTGGACACACCTCTACGATCCAGGCCGCGTGCGGATGCGCGCATCGGGCGCCTTCGCCGCCGAGAACTTCAATGTCGCACGGGAGTATTTGGACTGGCTAACCCCCGGTGACGACATTGACGAAGAGGATATACTCTCGGGCGAAGGCGCCATCATCCGTCACGGCGTCAGCAAACTGGCGATTTATCGCGACGACAATGGCGAAGTGTTTCGCATGTCGGCTGTCTGCCCGCATCTGGGCGGTATCGTCCATTGGAACTCGACCGAAAAAACCTGGGATTGCCCCTGTCACGGCTCCCGCTTTACCGCCAAAGGCGATGTGATCAACGGTCCGGCCCTGGAATGCCTGAAACACGTTCCCGACCCCGAGGACACCGCGCTCACAACGCTGGATCAACCACCGCTGGTAGCATCACCAATGGGAATTCATCCAGCACCAATGATCTAAGGAGCCGATCAATGCAAACAGCATTCTTGACCATCGTCGCTGGTGTCTTGGCATCGTTAGCCATGGCATCTTTTATGTACTCCGTGCAGATTTTTGGTCTCGCCAATGGCGATATGATTCGCGCTCTTGGCAGCTATGCGAAGAAAACTTACCAGGGGTCCTTTTTTCCAGGGCTGGTTATTTATCTGCTGGGTGGGATTATCTTCGCTGCAATTTACATCTTTATTTGGCGGTATTTTGGTATTACCGATCCCAAGACTATCGTTATGTCGGGCGCGTTGCTAGGCACCGCGCACGGATTCTGCGTGAGCTTCGGACTGATCATCCTGGTTGCCGAACATCATCCGCTCGAAAAATTCCGTCACGCCGGCTTCGGTGTGGCGTTGACTCATATTCTTGGTCATATCGTATACGGAACGGTGCTGGGATTTCTGGTGATGTCTTACGCCACATACTATCCGGCGCTGTTGGAATAATTTTAAGTGACGCCGAAAATATTCTGCCATTCACCCAATGTCTTGATTTGTAAATACTGATTTGTTCGCTTTACTTCCGCCATGGTCGCGTGTGGGATCGGGTCATAATTGTGCCCCGGATAAAGAATCGTATCATCCGGTAGCTTTTGCAGCTTAGTGGTCAGACTCTCATAAAGCTGCGAAGCACTGCCACCTGGCAAGTCGACACGGCCACAGCCATTGATGAACAAAGTATCACCGGAAATCAACTTACCATCGATTAAAAAACACTGACTGCCTGGCGTATGTCCAGGCGTGTGAATGGTCGTCAACTGCAAAGGCCCGAGGTCCAGCTGATCACCGCTCTCGCACGTATGCAGAATACTTTTACCAATGCCGGTCACCAACGCCACACCATCGGCCTCATGTTTATTCACGTAGACGGGAATATCGAACTGCTTGACCAACTCAGCCACGCCCTGAATATCATGCCCCCATAGATGACCACCGCAATGATCCGGATGATAATGCGTGACCAAAGCGCCAATGATGCGCATACCATCCACTTCGGCGGCTTTGACGATCGCATCGATATCCCAGGCAGGATCGACAACAAAACATGTTTTGCTCGATCGGCTACCGATCAGATAGACAAAGTTTTCCATCGGTCCGAGCAAAAGCTGCTTTATGTACAAATCGTTTTGCATTTTACCTTCCATGCGAGCATCCCAAGACATTATACTGATCGCATATGTTTATCCCAGGCAAACATCGCCCTGTTTATTATTTTGTTGCGACGGTAGCGGCGATCAATCTGATTTGCGGCTGTACCACAACGAGCCAAAATCAAAAAGCCGACGTCACCAGCATCGCCCGACGTTGCGTTGCGCCTGTCGATGCCACTCATGATCTAGCAACCTCACGTCAGGAATACTGCGCCTGCAATACGACACCGACGATCTGTGCTCCCGGCGGTCCATTGGATCAATGGGTAGAACGCATTAAGTTCATGGTTAGTGATTTTGGCGCGAC
>CAZZCU010000064.1:0-1462 GCA_964652825.1 uncultured Oligoflexales bacterium | reverse complement strand
CGACACTTAAAAAACGTGGCTTTGCAAGAATAACCAAGGCGGACATTCAACCGCGTCTGGAAGCTGGCTGTATTGTACAGCGCCCGCTCGCCACCAATCTGGTGACAGAGGTCGCGGATGGATTCTGCTATCTCTATCAATTAACCGGACGTCAGGGGCCGGCTCGTCTTCACGTAGCACCATGCCCACAAGTAGTGGCGGAATATACGAGTTATTTCTGTCCCGACAAATTTGTGCCAACACTCAAAAAATAAAAAGCGGTGACTCCATTTTCATGAAGTCACCGCTTTGGTTTTTACGCTAATAAATAGCGAATCACCGGCTTACCAGCGATTGCCACCACCACCGCCGCCGCCACGTGGGCCGCCATTGCCGCGTCCACCGCGATCGCCACGAGGAGCTTGAGGACGAGCTTCGTTGACCGTCAAACGACGACCTTCGAACTCTTTGCCATCAAACTTCGAGATAGCGTCTTGCGCAGCCTGATCGGTTGCCATTTCAACAAAGGCAAAACCTTTGCTACGGCCAGTCTCACGATCAGTGATGATTTTGACGCTGTCTACGTTGCCACACTGCATGAAATATTCACGCAACGTGTCTTCGGTTGTGCTGTAGGACAGGCCACCCACATAAAGCTTCTTTTCCATGATAAATCCTAAAACGAGGGTCCGGTGGTTGTATTTGCGTAACGGCATCACTCGCCACGCGGACATTTTTAAAGATCCGCATTTTATTCCACAAAAACACACTTGTCGAGCTGAAACTTAAGACTGATAACGGTTTGCCGCATTTAGGCAACCGATCATGGACCTGGCTGGTCGCACCCTCCGGGTATGACTCCTTCAACTATAACATATTGAAATAATTGATATTATTTTGACATAGGGTCGCAGCGTCCGCCATCGGGAAACAAGCGTTGCAAAATTTTTGTGTGATCAAAAATCTGCCACGCGCTTGGACCGCTATTCCAAGCCACGGGATCAGCGCGATCCAACTTATCACCCTCGACACCAGCGGTGACGATGGCCACCAGCATCCCGTTATGTTTGGCAAATACGGGGCCGCCAGAATTGCCGTAACGTACTCCGATATCAAAATGCAACTTCATGGATGTACGATCGCCGACATCCACCCCGTCTTCGGCTTCGTTAATAACCGTGCGCATGGTTTTCAACTGCCCCTGTGAAAACGTCGCGCCCCAAGTTGGCGCATCAAGCAACGGGAAACCAACCGTATAAACGCGCGTTCCATGATTGACCTTCGGATTCATCTGAACCTGCGTCCGCGATGTTGCCAGACAACGAACGATCTTTTGCTGCGACGGATAGGCATTCTCAGGACCGCGCCAACGTATCTGTATCAACGCATAATCGAGATTAAAATCGCGCGCCAAAACTTTGGTGACTAGAATATCATTGGCTCGATTTTGCGTTAGCGCATAACCACTGGTTAAAATATCCCC
>CAZZCU010000063.1:0-5266 GCA_964652825.1 uncultured Oligoflexales bacterium | reverse complement strand
TGTACTAATGGCGATTTCCACGTTCCATCCGCATGTTTTGGCGTGGCGATATCAAACCATTTGCTGGCAGCCTTTTTCCCAGTATTCATTGAGAAGTCGTCGACAACGGTTTTTAAAGCTGCCGGTGTTGCTCGTTGTGGATTGGTTTTAAGACTGCCGCGTACGATGCGGCCGGACTTGTTGGTGATTTCCAAAGCGCCGTTGGCGCTGACATTTAGATCGCCGCCCATCAGTGGACGTGCTCCATCAGCAGTAAGTGTTGGATGACCGAGGCCCTGAAATGTGTCACCAACTTTGCCGACCGGTACTTCTTCCGCGATTCTGAATTTGTAACCTTTGGGCGCTTTTGCGTCTTCGACAATCGCATAGATATAGTTCTTGTTTGGGTTAAGCTTTAGTGGTTTTGCCACGCCGGTATTGTCCGGTATCAGCTCTTGAATCGTTGGATTGGGGCGTATCAAACCCTTTTGTTTATCCGCCCATTCCCAGGGTTTAATATCGGTCGGATCGATGGCTGTTGGTCGGCCCCAGACCGATTCAATTTTAGGTGAAATCGCTGTTGGCTGCGAGCTGCCTATTTTTGATAAAGGCTTCGTTGCTAGGCTTGGCGCGCCGGCTTTGAATGCAAGTCGATTCCCGACCTGTACACCGCCAGTGTAGGCTAAAGGCAAGGTCGCTGTTTTGGTCACGCCGGAGTTAATAATGGCAATACGATCGAGCGGATCACTAACGACGGTGCCGTCATACAGCTTGCCGCGCACGCCTTCGTGTACCTGACCTGGCCCGAGAATGTGTGCGCTGGACATGCCCAAACCAGTTGCTATGGGATAATTCGATCCGCTTTGTTGTTGGTTGCGAATAACATTTGTGGAGTAGCCATAAGTTTCATCGTAATAACCATCATATGCTTCCTTGGGATTCACGGCGGTTTGAACCATGCCGGCCGCCATGGATTCTGCGGAATCCGCGACTCCATTCATGAAGCCGCCTGACATCGCCATTAGCTTGCCGGTTTTCGACCAGCCATGATTGGTGAGCCAATAACCGGTATTATCCAAGCCTGATCCGGTTTTGCGAGCGACAATGGTAACCGGGTTATAGTTACTGTTCAGATATTGCACGGTTGAGCCGGCCCATTGTGCCCAGCTCTGTTCCTCGGAGGTATTGGCGGTAAGCGCGAAGTTGTCAGTATTTTTTGAATCACTCAGAGCGAATGCCGTGCCGTCGAGTTGTGTTTTCATGGGCGCGAATTCGCGATAGGTATTGCGGAACAATTCTTTCATTAACTGGCGGGTATTGGTGATACCAGCTAGTTCCTCTGGATTTTTGCTGGTGCGAGCTGCATTTAACGGCTGATTTGTATACGGCGACCAGGCATTGCAGTAATAAGAGTCGAAAGCTTCCGCGACGACAAAATCTTTAAACCGCTCGACATAGCGATGACGTTCAACTTTGGTTTTTGGTCCGTGAGCGTTGCCAAAAGCAAACGACAACTCGTTATAGAGCTCAACATCGTTACCGCGACGTAAACCATTCAGATGTTTTTTTACGGCCTGATCCACGTTGTCACCGAGGTAGGGTGCCAGGGCCGCAAGATCAAAAATTCCAGAATCGACAACATCAATGAGAAATGCGCGCGCCAGCGCGTCGCGTGCTTTGGAGTATTCATTGGCTCGCTCAGACAGGACAAAGGTATCGACGGCCTTGCCAACTGACTGTAGGCGTAAAAATATTTGTGAGTAGAGATAACCAAACTGGCGAACAGTCGCATGCCTGATGACATTGACATCTGCGCCGAGAATAACGACCATGCGCTGTACGCTTTGCGGGTTGTTTGGCATGTTCAAGAGAAAACAGGAATTGATACTTGCGCCGCCTTCCGCGGCAAATTGTCGGCTGGCGGCATCGGTGTTGCCAAGACCGCAGTACTTTTCCGGTGTGTCAGAGACAATGACCTTGCCGTTAAATTTGGTAAAATCATCGAGCAATGCCGGTGGTACGGCGCTTAGTGCAATCATTGTTTCTTGAAACAAGATATCGGCATCTGTCTTGGCGTCGACTTCGAGTTCAAAATTTTTGCTGACATTAGCCGCGAAACGTTCGGGGCTTGATGAGCACATGTTGCGGTTGATCACGGTGCCGGCGGCAAAGTTGTCGAGCGAGCCTAATTGGGAATCAAGGCGTTTGCATGCCTGTAAAGCAAGGCCAAGAATGATCAAGTTGACGCACCTGAGATAGGAAACAGACATTCATTCCCCCTGAAATTAGAAAGCGGTATTTGCTTTATCGGCAGATTGCGGAAAATTTTAAATTAATTTTAAAAAGCGCTTTAGATTAGATATTTAGGATGGCATTTGTTGGAGACATGACTTGAGGGTGTTTCAGAATTGCTTGGGCCTGGTTTGGCGATGAAATTCCCACATAGTTTAATGTGAAAAATATCAATAAAATTACATAATTAAGTTTCATTGGAAAAAATATGGTTAAGGTCTTCGATGCCCCGTCGATAATGTTATGGAGCGGAGGTCTAAAGCCTTGAATTATTTGCGGGTTGCGACATTTAGTCTTGGATTAGCGAGCCTGGTCTTGATGCAGGCAGCTTGCAAAGGCAAGTTTGCGGTGTCCAAGCGCTCGTCAACTAATTCTGCTGCTACCTCTACGAACCCATCTCCTGATCCGGAGACTCCCGATGCAACACCTCCCGCAAGTTTCGCCCTAACATCTGTCCCAGATCATACTTTTGCGACCGGCACGCAGTTGACCGCAGGAGTGCCGATGCCTGATATCGATGTTGATGCCGCCGATGGTGGTGATGCCGGACTCACGTATACTTGTCATTTTGATACGACCATCGATGGTGTTGTCGGCAGTGGGACCGACTGTGCGGATTTGCCAGGCACGGTTACGTTTACGGCAGCTACGGGTGTGCTCGCGTGGACGCCACGTATTGATACCGATGATGCGTACGAGGTTAAAGTGACCGCGACCGCCGATGATGGTGGTTCGGCTGCGGAGATGTTTGTTTTACAGGTTGCACGTCCCTATACAAAAGCAAATTTGCTTGTCGATTTAGATGCGCGGTATGCGACCGGACTAAAGCCGGCAACATCCTCGCAAAATATTTGGCAGGATCTAACGCTCCTAAATAATGACGGTACATTGACTGGCGCTGCTTGGGCTGGAGCCGGTGTCAATGGTGATCCTTATCGTCTAATTTTTGATGGCAACAGTCATGTTGGTTTGGGGTCGGTTGGCGTAGGCCAAACGGAATTTTTATTTGATATGTGGTTGAGTCCAGCAAATGCTGCTGGATCCGGTATCATTGCGAGTAATAAAACTGCGGGAGGTGATGGCTTTGCACTGCAACAATCGTCATCCTATCCAGGTCAGTTGGAGTTGGTATTCGGCGGGAGTTACAGTGCCTATGTGCAATCACTCAACCCGCTTGCTTACTGGCGACTTAACGATACGACGGCGATTGTTGTTGATGCCATGGGCAATTATAATGGCACGATAAGCGGTGGTTATACTCAGCAAACTGACGGTAGTTTATTAGCCAAAGAACCTGCTGATAAAGCTACCTTGTTCGATGCTACTACTGTAATAAACGCCGGCGACATTGATGCTTTTGATGATCTGTCCGCGTTTACTATGACGTTCTGGGTAAAGCCAGCTGTACTGACAGATAGCGCCGTAATTATTATGAAACAATCAGGTGAATATGGCTTGCGAGTGCATTTGGATCAAGGTGCGATCTATACTAATCGGCGCATGGTAGTCGCCCTGAAAAATGGTAGCGTAAATCACTACCGTCGAATACAAAATGTTAGCCCTGCATGTTTTACCAATAATGTCTGGACGTTTGTTGCCATTATTTATGATGGTGCCGGTGCCGATAACAATGCGAAGCTTAAAGTGTATTGCGATGCTTCGCCGAAAACCATGGTCGGTCCGGCAGACGCTTTGCCAACGAGCTTGCCGGAAGTTAACGTGGATTTAAAGTTTGGACATGTCACGAACGCTTTCAACGGCGATATTGATGAGTTTGCTTTTTTTAATTATCCGTTAACGCAAGCACAAGTTCAGCGCATGTATAAGCTTGGGAGTGTCTGTCGGAGTACGATAACGACGCTTGAGGATTCCAAGTGGCATCATGTCGCCGGGCGATTCACCAATGGTGGTACGCTGAATCTGGAGGTGAATGGTATATCTCAGTGCTCGTTGCCGGGTATGCCAACCGATGTGCTGCCGGCATCAGCAAATCTGACGCTTGGAGCGACACCTGCCGGCACGGATCTGTGGTCCGGTGCGATCGCGAACTTTCGACTATATTCGTTGTCATCGTCTGTAGCTTCGACAAACTTCGTTGCCACCGCTGACCGGTTCCGCGAATCTCCCATGGGTCTACTCAGTCGGACGAATCTGGTGGTGCACTTGGATGCAGCTAACGCCGGTTATGGTTTTTTGGGGGCGTATCCGGATAATTCCTGCGGCCCGTATTGGACGAGCTTACCTTTTACTTGGGCGGTGTATCTGGACAACTTTTATACGTGCGGGGATAGCAGGGGCTGGAATGGTACTGGCGTTCCAGCCGATCCCTATCGGTTGGTCTTTGATGGAGTGGCTAATTATATTGACACCTATTGGTATCTAGGAGGTACTAGTTTCTCGCTGGGCTTCTGGATAAAAGCTCCCGCGCAAGGCCAGGTATCTTATCCGGTAGCGCATGGAGATGCAGATACAGGATATCAGGAATTTGTTTTTAGTCTGGCCAGTGATGCGGCCACCAACAAGCTGACATTCTCTCTATCCGGAGATGGTACGTCGGCGCCGGGATCAACGAAAGTTTATCAGACTGCTCAGGCGGTGTTTGATGATAAGTGGCACTACGTCGCCGTGACGACCGGTTGTGGTGATGGTGACTGTGCCATGAAAGTTTATGTCGATGGCAAGCTGGATGCGAATGGTACCTGGTTATCCCAGCCAGTTATCGCCAACTTTGGAACAAACAGTAGCTATGGTGTATTATTAGGCGCAATGCTTAATGCCTCTGCTCTAGAGGGTTTTTGGAGTGGCAGTGTGGCTATGTTCTCGCTGTGGGATGACCGGGTGCTGTCGCAAGAAGAAATAACTCAGACATGCCAACTTTATGTGAGCAGGTTTGAGAATGCTACCTGCGAGTGACGTTGTTTTTAAATTACAATCCGATCGCGCCAAACATTTTCCCGGTAGCTTTGTGCAAGCTCACTGCCAATGTTGCTCGGTG
>CAZZCU010000062.1:0-5804 GCA_964652825.1 uncultured Oligoflexales bacterium | reverse complement strand
GACAACGAACGCGAGGCACGAGCTTCTTCGGCCTGAAAAATCTTGTCCCCAAGAACCTTGGCGTCCATTTGCTGCAACGCCTGCCAGCCGGAAACCAAATCGTGTTCTGCACGTTCCCATCCAAACATTTTTCCGGAGCGACCACGCAAATAACGTGTCAACGCGTATTCATATTCGGCATTCTGTGATCGTGCTTCCCGCATGCTGTCCCGAAACAACCGCTCGGCCTTTCTCGGCTTATTATCCATCAATGCCAATAAAGCACCTTCGCGCAACACATGTGGCAAGTTATTCCGATACCATTTTGCTATACTGAATGCGTGCTGATAAACACCTTTGGCATAGCGGCTAAGATACTGTCGCTGCCCGCCAGCATATATATTGGTATTTTCCAGACGCAACCTTATCGCGGTTAACAACCATGCCGGCACAGGCGCAATATATTCCTGACGCAAATCAGAATCACGAATCCGTCGACGTGCTATCTCAAGCTGATTGATAGCAGCTTTATATTTACCTTTGCGCATCAGGCGAATGCCATCAGCCTGCAACAATTCAACTTGTGTATGGGCATCGCCATGCGTTTTAGCCAGCTGCGCGCGCAAATACTTGGACGGCACGCGCCCGCCCGAAGCCTTGGACCAACAACTTAGCGCAATCCCCGCCGAGGAATCATCACCAAGCACGATTGCCTCACCATAAACTTGTCGCGCCACCTTCACGGCTTCGCGAAGATTACCTAAACGATAATTGCAATAAGCCCGATGCCATTTCGCAACATTCACTTCCCAACGATCGCCGGTCCGACGCATTAGTCGTTCAGCGGTTAAACAGGCATTCACTGCCTCCTGATAACGGGACGATGAATACAAAGCAGCACCGATAAAGCTATGTGATTGCCCCTGACCCCACAAATTGCCCATGCGAGTTCTGATTTCCAGAGACTTACGTGCATACGCCAGACCCCGATTAAAATTTGGAATCGTAGTCATAACCGGACCATGTTCAGAATACGCCTGAGCCAACTCCGCCGACTCCTGATATTTTTCCACCAGATTCAAATTGTGCAGATGTGCCCACAGACAGGCTAACTTACCTTTCTTGAACCAAAAAGCGTAAGCAAGTCGGCTAAAAATTGTGGCAGCCGCCAAGTCCGATTGACCTTCACTTAATGGACGACGTCCAACAAAAAGCCGAGGCATAAAGGTATGCAGCGCCTGGATAGCAAATTCGATCACCAGAGCAAAATAAAAACCAAAGGCTGTCCTAGGAATCCGCCGACCAATCAGTTCAAGCGCGCTCTGCAACGCATCGCTGGCTGCCTCCATGTCACCGCACTTGAAAGCCAAATCACCGAGCTTGCAGTCAACCGCCGAACGCTGAGCATCATTCTCAGCCAGCAAACGTGCCAGCTCAAGTTCCTGCTGCGCTTCCGGATAACGTCCGCGCAACGTCAGCACCTCACCCAAGCCTTCTGCGATCCGCTGACGATACACCTGGCTGCCCAACTCAGTGCCGCGTTGCGCAATCCGATACTGCTGTTCGGCCAAATCCAGAGCGTGCTGTTTACGCGCTTGCGTGGCAGCGGCCATGGCAAATGGCAACGCCTTGGCATACTCACCGGCGGCATCATAATGATAAGCGATCGCGAAAACATCGGCTGACTTATGAACTTCCAGGAAGGCCGCAACCAAGCTATGGAGGCGCTGTCGTTCATGATCGGGCAATCGACTTAACAGTACTTCGCGAAGTTTATCGTGAACAAAAATACAGCGATTACCTTCGGCACGTATCCAGATAATATGTCGTGCCTGAGCTCGCGAAGCAGCCAGAAAGGCTTCGGACGGCCCGATCCCCGCTAGCAATGTTGCCATTTCCAAGTCAAAGGCTTTGCCAAGAATGGCGCCCACAGATAACAGAATCTGGACATTTTTCGGCAGCATCTCCATACGCCGACTTAGCCAGGCGGCGGCTTTGCGCGAGGATTGAACGCTATTCACCGCCGTCGTATCAATCTGCCAATGTCCATCAAAATATAAAGCACCGGATTCATTCAAACCACGCAGGATCTCGGCAACCATAAACGGGCTGCCGCTTGCCAGTTTTGCGACAAACTCAACGACGTCTTGCTCTACTTGCCCAGCCATGGATTGAATCAAGTCACCGACTTCGCTCAAGCTAAGTCCTGCCAGACTAATTTCCACTTCCGGCTTGATAGAGCGAAGCGGATGATTGTCATCCACTTCATCCGAACGAAAGGCACACAGCAAAATCGTGTGACGCCGAGCTTCGCGCGCCAGGCTGTGCCAATGCTTAATTAACTTCAACGTTGGCTCATCCGCCCACTGACAATCATCAATCACGATCATCAACGGCCGTTGTGCCGATCCAATCGCGGTGAATAGCTCACCCAAAGCGATCGCATTTAAGTGCTCGCCGAAACTATCGGGCACTAACTCAACATTTTGCTTCATGGAAAATAACTTGGCGAACTGCGGTGATAATTTGCACAGAGCCGCGCAATGACTGCCCAGGTGCTCCTTGATACTAGCAACTCGCTGCGGATCACTGACCAGCCATTGACAGAGATACTCAAAAATACCATTCAGGGTCTGAAATGGATGCTGAGCTGTTTGATCCAAACCTTGGCCGCGAAACACCAGATAATTTTGCTGTAACGCCCGCTGAATGACTTCTTCCACAAGACGAGTCTTGCCGCTGCCTGATTCACCTGCCAGATAAGCGATGCCAGTACCGCCGACCTGAGCCTGTTCGACAAATCTGGTTGCGATCATCAATTCATTTTTTCGGCCGACAAACGCCGGCTCGGTCAAAGTCTGACGACTGTCTTTGCGACCAATGACCATGTCGGGATCAGCATTGCCCGCCGACAAAGCCGACTGAAGGTCATGCAAATCCGTATATAGTGAATAAGCTGATTGATAACGATCGCGCGGATCTTTCTTGAGCAAACGAAAAATAATATCGACAAAAGCCTGCGCAATCTGAGTTGATGCTTTGATCGGTGGCGGTACCAGGGTCATATGCTGCATGAGCACATCCCCGACCTTACCACCACTGAACGGTGGTCGCCCGGTAAGGCACTCGTATAAAAGAACGCCCAGCGAATAAAGATCCGAACGCTCACCTACGCCCTGATCGATTAAACCGGCTTGCTCTGGCGACATATAACAAGCGGTGCCCAACATATTATCCGCGCCCACATCACTACTGGCGGCGCTGCGCGCAAATCCAAAATCAATCAAAACCGCCAGATCAATAGCGTGATCATCAGGCACGATAACGTTCGATGGCTTTAAGTCGCGATGTAAAATCCCCAGGCCGTGAATTTCCTGTAAAGCCATCGCCAGCGATAACGCTACGCTCAACGCCTCTTTTTGATTAATAGAACCGTTCTTCAGCTTCTCTTCTAGGCTGATGCCCTCGACATAACTTAGAATCAAACAGTAGTTTTGCTCATCTTTGGCAAAGTCGAGGATGCGACCTAAACTCGGACTCTTCACATTGGCTAAAACATTCGCCTCATGATTCAATCGCATCAACACGCCGCTCTCAGCGACAGCGGAATCACCGGTTTTGATAATCACCGTCTTATTGGTGGCTACGTCATGCCCCAAAAAAGTCTGGATTCCTAGATGGCTGCGCAAAAGACGTTGGGCTTTGTAGCGGCCACTAAAAAAACGCAGCTCCGCATGAAGGAACTTGCTATCTTCAATTTTGCTACGCAGATTGGTCGCCATAAGTGACATATGTAGTGGTTAAAGGATTTTCTCAAAGTCCGTTCATGTATAGCATGGCACTTTAGTTATTTTCAACTGCACCCAAAACCATACACCTCTTGATAACCAAGGCTTTGACAATCAATAGCCAAGACCAGCTGACGAGCTATCATGAATTTCTTAGGTGCCTCCCAGGTAGGACTAACCCCTAGAAACTCAAGGTCTTGAAGGTAATTAAAGCACCTTTACTTAATCCTATGAACCGGTTACAAGACGATTGTTTTCTTGACAGAAACACTTAGGGCTTCGCAAAAAACGCCTTCATATTATGAAAAAAAATTTTCGCTATCTTTTCACTTTTGCTGTCATCTATGTCGCCTATATTGTCGCCGGTTTCTTCGGACTACTGCTAGCACCTAGTAATGCCTTTGTAGCATTAGTCTGGCCACCCTCAGGCATTGCAGTCACAGCATTTTTCCTTTGTGGCTATCACTATTGGCCGGCAATTTTTCTCGGCGGATTCATAGTCAGCTGGGTCAATGATATGCCGCTGTGGACATCTCTGTTTATTAGCGGTGGTGGCACCGTCGGTGCACTCTTTGGAGCCTGGTTATTACACCGCGCCAATTTTCACCCGCGCATGACACGTATCAGTGACGTCACAGCATTGACCTGCCTTGCGGCTTTACTCAGTTCGCTAGTATGCGGAGTTAGCGGCGCGCTTACACTGCTCGGCAGCAACCTCATAACTAGTGACGCGTTCTGGGATACAGTCCTGTCCTGGTGGCTTGGCGATGCTGTCGGAATTATTTGCATAGCACCATTCATCTTTACATGGAGCGAACCACCAAGCCGCTGGCTTAGCAAGCAACGCATCTTAGAATGTATATTGTTATTTGCAATGGTGCTTGCCACCTGCTTTATTCTTTTTGACGAAAACCTTGCCTCTCTGCGCGCAAGTTCCTATTTCTTCCGCCCCCATCTTTTATTTCCAACATTCATATGGGCGGCGATTCGTTTTCGACAACGGGCAGTGACCTCCGCAACATTTTTGGTCTTGGCCGTTGGCGTCTGGAAAATGCTGGAGGGCGCCACGCCTTTTCCAACGCTTTCCGCTCAACAAAATCTCGCTTATATGCAAGCATTCCTTGGCTTGCTGGCGATTACGACGATGTTTTTGGCGGCGGCCATCAGCCAGTACCATTTTACCCTGCGACAATTACGCGAGAACGAAAAAGAAATCCACAAACAGGAAGCCGACTTCCGTGCCTTCTTTGAGTTGGCGGGTGTCGGTCATGCGCAGATAGAAATTCCATCCGGAAAATTTTTTCGGGTAAACCAAAAACTATGTGACATGCTCGGCTACACGGCGGAAGAGCTGTTGGAGAAGACATTTCTTGACATTACACATCCCGACGATGTCAATCGATCGGCGCTCAGTCTTGAGTCAATTCGCGAAGAAAATTCCGAAGCTGTTATCGAAAAACGCTATGTACGAAAAGATGGTGGCATCGTTTGGGCATTAATTATTGCTTCGGCCATTACCGATAAGCATGGTCGGCAGCGCACACTCTCGGTCATTCATGATGTAACCGAACGCAAGCATTGGGAAGAAAAATTAAAACAAGCCAAAAATGCGGCTGACGCCGCCAATGTTGCCAAAGGGCAGTTCCTAGCTAATATGAGTCACGAAATCCGAACACCACTTGGCGCTGTATTGGGTTTTACCGAGTTTTTATTTGATCCCCAACAATCACTCAAAGACAAACTCGAGTGCGCAAGAGCTATTAAGCGCAATGGAGACATGCTGCTACGCGTTATCAATGATATTCTGGATTTCTCAAAAATCGAAGCCGGCAAGATCGAGCTGGAAATCCAGAATGTATCTTTGAACGAGATTCTTAACGATGTTTCCGATGCCGTTGAGCTAAAAGTGCGCGAAAAAAACCTCTCCCTGAACATCTACAAAGAAAAAAATGTGCCTGCGCGTTTCGCCAGCGATGTTGTACGACTACGACAGATTTTGATCAATATTGTCGACAATGCCATTAAATTTTCGGGAGG
>CAZZCU010000061.1:0-5904 GCA_964652825.1 uncultured Oligoflexales bacterium | reverse complement strand
CTGGGACCACCTTTGCTGGCGTCAGTCATGCGGCAGGGTTGGTGGCCTCGGCAACGACTGCCACGGCGGTCATATCCGACTCCTATGCCAACGGCCACGCGCTACCAGTCAGAGTAGGGTCTGGATTTGTCGGAGTGCTAAATACTGGCGGCAGTATTACCAGATGCTATGCCACAGGCTCCAGCGTCGGCGAGGCAGTCGACGCCAGTGTCGATAGTCATACGGCCGGTTTAGTCAATACGATGACAGCCTCAAGTGTTTCGCAATCGTATGCGACGGGTAATGCACTTGGCAAACAAGTCACGACCAACAACCGCGGGAGAAATAGTGGCTTAATTGGTAATACCGGCGTTGGCGCTAGCATTACAAACTCCTACTCGACGGGCTCGGTACTGAGCAACGGCGGATACGTGGGCGGTATTCTTGGATACTGCGGTGGAGGCACAGTCAGTTATTCCTATTCGACTGGCACGATCCAGCCAAATACCAACTCTGGCGCTGGCATCGGTGCGCTCTCTAACGCTACTTGCGAAGCGTCGCATTCTTTTACTGCCGGTAACATGACATTGAGTGGCGGTGCTCGTGGCGATTTCATCGGCAGGATTCTCCAGGGTACATTGAACAATGTCGTGGGTTATGACGGCCCTCCCGTCAATTGCATCGGCGTTGACGATACTGCTAGCCAGGCCGCAAACTGCACATTGCAGGCACAAAAAAGTGCCTTTCATAATCAATCACCATCACCGCAGAATGCTCCAATCGACAGCTTTGACTTCGCCACCCCGATCTGGAAGTGGGATCCGTCGATTAGTGACTATCCTGTACTGAATTGGCAATAAGTGAATCTGGGAATTTGAGGTCTAATTCAGCAATTCGCTCTGTGATTGACCTGGTGCCTGCTCCGGCGTGTGAGTTGCGAGGATCTGGTCAGCCATTTCTTCGAGTTTTAGGTTACGAATCTGACCTTTCATCTGAAAATCGGTCGCGTCGTAGAAGTAATTGGCCCAGTCGATGGGAATAAAGGTGTTCTCTTCTTCGGCAAAGTAATCTTCAAAGTATAAATCAATATAATCGATCAAAAACAACGCCGCCTCATCCTGCGTCATATCTTCTTTGATAAAGTCCATGCGGCTCTCGACGGGATAATAAAAGGTACGGTCCGCGCGGCTCAGCGTCACCGTCACATAGATAGCAGCATCTTCACGTCGCGCTTCGATTTTAAATCCGCGATCATTCAAAAACATTTTATGTTTGGTTTCCATCAGGTTTTGCAGCTTGCTGATGTCTTCGGCGTTAAGAACGGGCTTGGTTACTTCGCTCATGTTTTTCATAGTCCTTTATCTTAATTCAAAGTCGTCGGTCGTGACATCTCACCGTCACGGGTTTCGGCGTTTTCAAACCACTGATCCAATAATTGCGCAAAAGCCGCCAGATCGCCGAGATAGCTGAACGGCACAAACCGCACGCGCATTTTCGGCGTTGTATCAGCAACCTCGGAATAAAATTCCGCCCGCGTCGGGAAACGATTAAACAACCCCTTCAAAGCTTCTGACAATTCCAATCCCAAGCGCGTTGACCATTTCGTATCAATATCAAATAACAATTGTCCGTGTCGCCCCAACGCATGCAATTGCCGCGCGCGCTCCAGGTCAGGGACATCGATAAGACGCAAACGATCAAACACCCGCTCCTGCAGACGTTTCACAACGCCCAAGCCGGTACGAAACAACACTTTCGCATGCGTCGACGCCACCAATTCCGCGGCTGCCAGACGATCGCAGCGTGCGGAATACTCCAGTCCGATGCTCGCCAGCGATTTGGCATGCAGCAAGGCATACTTCAAACCATCAAGATCATCCGGCGCCAAATGCGCGGCGGCACACAGGCTGTTCGCCAAGTGCAGATACGACAATTCCAGATCATCCAAAGACCGATCCGACAACTCACTCAACGTCGAAAACGCCTCGTCCAGGAACAATCTGGGTGTCGCCACCCCGCCACGGTCCGAGGTCACCGGTACCGATTGTTCCGTATCTTTTTTAATCGCCAACAACTCGGTCAACACCTGATCATTCACTTCGATCGGTACGAACGACAACAAGCTTTCGTCATAGTCAACAAAACCATCTTCTTCGAGTCGGGCTTTGCGGAATTGTTGCAATTGAAACTCCGCTTCTTGCGGCGGCAGCCAATGTGCGTGTTCGAGCAATGAATAAGCCATCGGCAGATTGTGCTCCAGGAAAGTCTCGATAATCGCAACAATCATTTCTTCTTCGTCGCGTTCGCAGTTTTTGATGTGATAAAAAACCTGATTACAAGGCATCGGTCGCAAAGCGTCGCTGACATCAGCGCTCATTTGTTCCACCGCCTCGATATCAAAAACTTCGAGCCGTCCCTGCAACAAGGCCACTTGCAATTCCTCGTCCAGGCTAATGTAACGCGCATACAAGGCTTTGCGACTGATATTGGCATATGCCCGCAACCATTCAAATACCTTGCGCGGCACCAAGCCGTCCTTATCCCAGGCATCGTAATCGATCATGCGAATAAACTGTTCTCGGGATAATAACGCCAAGGCATCCAACGAGTCGTTGAGACCGCGCAGCTTTAGTGCCTGGTAAACAAGTTGTGACGGTAATGCCTGCAGAGTCGCAGCCGGCATCGGACCATTGACGACACTGTCCAGATCGAGGGGCTTGAGTAGCGCCGCAATGCTGGCGGGACTCAGGGGCAAACCGCGAATACCGGACTCGTAACTTTCTTTGGCGGAGATATCGGATAAACGGCTTGCCATTTAGCGCTCCAATTTTGTATTTGTCTTAAGCGAAAAAGTCAGTGCGTACCGAGAGTGCTCCAAATACAAAAATTGCGCATTGTTGTTGGATACATCTTGGCCGCAAGACAGGCGGCGGAGTGTAGCAGTTGTTCAAAAAATAGGCAAGAACGTTGTTGATATATAACCATTTGAAATTATTAGATATTTAGTGAGTATTACCAACCCACAATCTTCTCTGCAGCAGGTCGCCACCGGCAACGTGGTGACGCAGGGTCAGCTACTGACCACGGCTCTGGCCCCAGTCGCCGATGATCTAAGTGCGCTCAACAGCGAATTGATCAAACTCGTTCCGGCGCAAACCGTCAGCGCCAAAGCCATTATTGAACATGTCTTCGCCGCCGGTGGCAAACGCATCCGCCCGGCCTTGTATTTTTTAAGCTGTCGTCTCTATGATTACCGCGGCCCGCATTTGTTGCCAATCGCGGCGGTCTCCGAGTATGTGCATACCGCCAGTCTTTTGCACGACGACGTCGTCGATAACAGTACGCTTCGTCGTAACAAACCAACCGCCAATAGTGTCTGGGGTGATCAGGCGGCAGTCTTGGTCGGCGATCTTATCTATGCCAGAGCTAGTGAGTTAATGGCGGAAACCGGCTCACTCGAAATCGTCTCGACGTTCGCCAATGCAATTCGGCTGATGAGCGAAGGCGAATTGTTACAATTAGAAAATTGCTTTAACAGCGATGTACGCGTCGAAGATTATCTGCAAATACTGCGCTGTAAAACCGCCGTACTGATCGCTGCGTCCTGTCGCGCCGCCGGGATTCTGGCGGAGTCGCCGCGCGAAGAGCGGGATGCTCTCAGCGAATTTGGTCACTGCGTGGGCATGGCATTCCAGCTCATTGATGATGCGCTCGATTATCTGAGCAACGACGACGCTTTTGGCAAGCCAACACAGGCGGATCTACTGGAAGGCAAAATCACCTTGCCGGTGATTTTATTACGCGATGTTGCCTCGCCGGAACAAAAACAGCGATTACAGACCATCCTGCAAACCGATCCGATTACCCCGGCGGCGGTCAGCGAAGTCGCTCAACTGGTACAAACATACGGTACGGCCACCAAAACCATCGAACTTGCCCAGGAATATACCGAACGGGCACAACAAGCTTTGGGCAAACTACCGGCGGGACCGGCGCGCGAAGACCTGCAAAGACTTGCCGAGTACCTGGTTTGGCGATTCTCCTGATTGAAATACCGCTCTTTTGCTGATAACTTGCTCGACCTACGGGATTAACCCAGCACGTTCACTATTATTATCGGCGAGGATACGACAACATCATGGCAACCAAAAAAACCGCTAAACCAGCAACCGCGAAGAAAACCTATAGCATCGATAAAAAACGCTCCGGCCGCTACTCCGTGATCGGCGCTAATGGCAAATATATCAACGGTCCTGCGAAAACCGAGATTTTGGTAAAAGAGGGTCTGGTAAAAACCGGCTTGCCCAAAAAAGCCGAAGAAGCACCAGCCGTAGCCGAAGCACCTGCAGCTGACGCTCCAGCCGCAACTTAACGATCTTTGCTTATTTAGTTGTGAACCATGGGTAACGCCTTTGCCGAATTACAGCAACGCGAGCTTTTGCGCACTATTGTCCATGAAGCTCGCAACCCTTTGGCGGCGGCACTCTATTCAACCGAACTGGTGAATCGCAATCTCACCAAAATCCCAAATGCTCCCGAAGCGCTGAGTACATTTCTTGGCAACACGCGCCTGGCTCTGCACAATGTAGAAAGCATCCTGAGTCAGATCGGTCGCGTGGCACGCACAACCGCATCATCACCCGCCGTCACGACTTTAGGCGAATTAATCGCCTGGTGGTCGACGGCCTCCGCTATCGAGACGACGCGATATAGCATTATCGGCACTACAAACGCCGACATAAAAGTTATCGGCCAGGTGGAGCGACTAGCAATCTGTCTGGAAGCATTGCTGAGCAATGCGGTGACCGCGCATGCCAAAGCCGATGTCACCGCGCCGGTGCGCGTGATCGTCGGCGGAACAAACAACGCCGATCGTCTCACTATCGCCATCGAAGATGATGGCGCCGGTATTGCTGATGATATTTTGCCGCAGTTATTCAAAAGTTTTGTCTCGGATAATCCAGAGCAACAACTTGGGCTTGGTTTGAAAGTCGCGAGAGACATCGCCACGGAGTACGGTGGCGAAATTGTGCTTGCCAACGTGCGTGCACCAACGCGTTTTGAGTTGCGTTTGCAGCTTGCTTCACATTGAAGGAAGGACACTCCAAGTGAAAACCATCGCTGCAATTGCCTGGTCAGCAAACCAGCCGCTCGAGATCGAAGAGATCGATCTCGGCGCTCCACGTACCGGCGAAGTCATGGTGAAGATCGCCGCAACCGGTGTTTGTCACACGGATGCTTTCACTCTTTCGGGCGCCGATCCGGAAGGAATTTTTCCGGCGATTCTCGGTCACGAAGGTGCGGGTGTCGTCGTCGAAGTCGGTCCTGGCGTTAAAGATGTCAAAGTCGGCGATCATGTTATCCCGTTGTATACGCCCGAATGCCGCACCTGCAAATTCTGTCGCTCCGGCCGCACCAACCTATGCCAAGCCATCCGGACAACACAGGGCAAAGGTTTGATGCCGGACGGCAGCAGTCGTTTTTCAAAGAACGGTAAACCCATCTTTCACTATATGGGTACATCAACGTTTTCGGAATATACCGTTCTCCCCGAGATCGCTGTCGCCAAGATTAACCCGACCGCACCACTTGATAAAGTCTGCCTGCTCGGCTGCGGCATCACCACCGGTATCGGTGCCGTTCTCAACACCGCCAAAGTCCGTCCCGGCTCCACAGTCGCAGTATTTGGTCTGGGCGGCATCGGGCTTAGCGTCATTCAGGGCGCGGTTATGGCCAAAGCGGAACGCATCATCGCTGTTGATATTAATGAAAATAAATTCGCGCTCGCCAAACAATTGGGCGCCACCGATTGCATCAACCCGAAGGCGCTTGGCACCAGCGTTGTCGAAGCTATTGTCAGCATGACCGATGGTGGCGTTGACTATTCATTTGAATGCGTCGGTGATGTGCGTATCATGCGCGATG
>CAZZCU010000060.1:0-5935 GCA_964652825.1 uncultured Oligoflexales bacterium | reverse complement strand
CAAGCAGGTGGTGCTGCGGCTAATCGCATCGCCAAGTGGGATGGTAGCAGTTGGAGTGCTTTGGGCATCGGTGTTAGTGGCTATGTCAATGCGCTTACGGTGCTAGGTACGGATTTATATGTTGGTGGTAATTTCACGCAAGCAGGTGGTGCCGCGGCTGATTACGTCGCCAAGTGGGCTGGTGGCAGTTGGAGTCCTTTAGGCAGCGGTGTTAATAGCTTCGTCCATGCGTTTGCAGTGCTGGGTACGGATTTATATGTTGGTGGTGCGTTCACACAAGCAGGCGGTGCCGCGGCTAGTTTCATCGCCAAGTGGGATGGTGACAGTTGGAGTGCTTTGGGCAGTGGCGTTAGTAGCACTGTCAATGCACTTGCGGTGCTAGGTACCGATTTATATGTTGGTGGTAATTTCACGCAAGCAGGTGGTGCTGCGGCTAATCGCATCGCCAAGTGGGATGGTGACAGTTGGAGTGCTTTGGGCAGCGGTGTTGCTGGCATTGTTCAAGCACTTACGGTGCTAGGTACCGATTTATATGTTGGTGGTGGGTTCACACAAGCAGGTGGTGCTGCGGCTAATCGCATCGCCAAGTGGGATGGTAGCAGTTGGAGTGCTTTGGGCAGTGGCGTTAATAGCGGTGTCAATGCACTTGCGGTGCTGGGTACGGATTTGTACCTGGGCGGAGCTTTTACCGCGCAATCTAATAATAATATCACTAACTATTTAGCAGCGCGTCGCGTTACGAGTGCTGCTATTACCGAAGCTGATGAGATCTCCGCCACGAGTCTTAATGGCACTATTCACCTGCAGACGACGTCCAGCACAGGTGGTGTGCATTATCTTAGCTACGACCCTAATGGTGATGGCTGGAGTGTACCTACCAGTTTATCAGCAAGCAATGCTGCTACTGCGCCAACAATTTCATATCATCAATCTACGGGCGATCTGTTCGCCTTTTGGATTGAGTCCAGTATGGTGAAAACGCGGCGATATACCACGAGTTGGGCGGTAGCTACTAACTTCTTCAGCTATTCTGGCATCGTTCCGACCTCAATCAATAGTGATATCTCCAGCGATGATCAATCTGCAGACGAAACAATTAAGGTGCTCATCAACGCCACCAATGCCGACGGCAAAGACGTCTACATTAAGACAACACCCTAATTAGGGGACACACGACTGAACCCGATCTCCGCTCTTAGGTCCCGGTTTCATTTTATGCAGTCGCAAACCTGTTCTTGCTTCCAGGTTATTAACAAACTCCTCGGAGCCAAGCGGTCTCCCGGTACGTGAGTGCAGCTCCAAAGTCTCTATGTCTTTAGGGTCGTTAACATTTCGTAGTAAAAAATCATCCCAGTCTGGAAATCTTGCGAGCATCGGCGCAACGTCAACCAGTCGATCATTATGTCCGGTATAGTGAGCGATCGCGCTGCTCCATTTATATTGTCCTGGTTTTTCGCAGAGGTGAGCTACTACGGGATTCATCTCGATATATCGGGTACACATCGCCAGGTGATATTCATCCATGGGTGTAGAAAAAAATCTTCCCTGCCACAAATAACCCTGCCAACTTTTTTTGAAGTTTATTTGCCGGGTATATTTTTCGTGCGCAAAGCCAATAGCTTTTCTTAGGGAGTCGTCTTTGTCGGGTACGCAAATGAGATGGATATGATTTGGCATTAAGCAATAGGCCCATATCGTGACTCCAAAACGTCGGCAGCTTTGGCTCATGATCTCGATGTAGGCCGCGTAGTCTGCGTCGTCAAAAAAAGTTTGCATCCGTCTGTTACCCCTCTGAGTAACATGATGCGGAATGCCTGGTATAACAATTCGGGGTCCTCGCGCCATGATGGATGGGTAGCATGCATAGAGCATGTCGTCGAATGACATCTCGAGATTGGGTTCAGTCGTGTGTCCCTAAAATGCGATGGCGATGCCGGCGCCTGCGAAGCCGTTCATGTACTGAAAATCTTTGGTGGTGCCGGCGGCGACGGCCTCGTCTTCGGATATGTCGGTTTTGACGAGCAAGACGTTTTCGAGAAAGCTAAACAGCAGGAACGATAAGAACACCGGTCGCGTGCCATCGCCGAGTTGCGGACCCTTGATGAACAGATCGCTGCCGTAACGCATGGAGCTCACCGACGTGCCGCCCAGGTCTTGGTTAAACAAGCCGGCGAAGTCAGCACCGTACCACAAGCGCAGGCGTGCCTGCGTCCAGCGTTTCTCGGCGCCGATCTCCCAGCCGAAGGCAAGGGCGCGCTTGGTTTCAAAAACATGGGGCTGGGTTGTTCCATCGCTGTAGGCGATGGGCGCCGTGCTTTTAAAGCTCCAGCCACCGATCTTGGGTGATGCATCAACGTAGTCAATCAGCCCCAAGGTATAATCGCTGATCTCCAGATCGAGCGACCAGCCGAGCAGTGTGCGCGCCGAATACAGACTTGATGTTGCACCGCTCTCGTCCTGGGCGCTAACCTCAGGAGTGAGATCATAGTAAATTCGCAAGCCCTCAAGCCAGCCGTCGTCTGCTTGAATCAGCAGGCCGATCAGCTGCGATTTCTTCAGTACCGCCGGCGTCTCGATAAAGGAAACGCCGTAACGAAGACCGATATATAATCTTTGCAGCGCATCGAGTTCGGCGCGCATAATGCTATCGCCGAGACGAGAGAGAAGCGATGCGTCTTGAGGCTGATCTTTTTTGCTTTTCTCAATGCCATCGAGTTTGGATTTGATATTGGTCATCAGACCCGGTCCGCGCTCGTTGTGCGCCCAGATGACGCGCTTTTTATCTTTTGCCTGTTTGATGATCTGCGCCAGCTTTGCATGAATGCTCCACTCAACAACCGTTATTTGCCCGCGAATAATGCGCACCCTGCGCGATCGCCCGAGGACTTTGCTTTTCCAATAGCGATCATCGACACGTTGTAGCGTGTACAAAAACAACGATGTCGGCAGATAGCTTTCAAAATTCTCGATTTTGGCGAGATTGTTGCTGACGGGTATGTGCAGATAATGCTTGCCGTTGACGGTTTTAAGATAAGAAGCATCGAGACGCATCATCACCGGCAGGCTGTCGAGAATATAGTAAGCCAGATAGTCAGCGACAAAATCAAATTGCTTGGAGCCAAGTTGCGCAAGAGAGATATTGGGCAGTCGTAACATCAACAATTGATTGTTATCGGGATTGTCGTGATAAAATCCTTCCACTACTAATTCGTCTTTGGCGGTATCTTCGCGGAGTCGCAGATGCCATTTTAAGTTAGCGGTTTTGAATTTTTTATCCGGCATATAGCAGTTGAATTTGGTGAACGCGCCAAATCCCAGAGTTGGATTGGTCGCCAGCAGTCGTTGGCCGAGATTTGCACAGACGTCTCTGGCAAGACCGCGCTCTTTGCTTCTGACTTCGATCCAGATAATGTCGGATATCTGATCGTTGGCGAAGCCCACGCCGCACCAAAGCCATGCTAGCAGCAGGGGTGGCAGCAGGTTTATTTGTTTGCGGAACATATCGTCATTGCATCCTGCTATGCCGTCTCACCCAATTCGATTTCGGGGATATTGGGGTTGTTGTTGGCGGTGTTCCAATTTTTATTGATCTCGGCCGTCACGACCGTGACATCGTCCTTGATGGGATTGTTCGCGAAGAAACCAAAGGCTTTGCGCAGTATCTCGTCCTTTAGCTGCGCGGCGTTGTTATTCGGGGTGCTGACAAGTTCTTTAAGCAGTGTTTTGCGTCCCCACATTTTGCCCGCAGGTGACGTGCATTCGATCAAGCCATCGGTGAACATGAATAATTTATCGCCCGCGCGTAGTGACAGGGATTTCTCCGTGAACACCGCATCGCGAACAATGCCCAGCGGCTCGCCTTTGAGCGTTAATGAGATCAGTGCGTGTTCGCCGTTGTTGTTTCGGTTTTTGGTTTTTTTGCCGGCGCGTTCGTCGTTCGCATCCATCGGCATCAGTACCGGGAAGTTGTGGCCGGCGTTGGCATAGCGCATTTCGCCAGTCTTCAGATCAATCACCGCCGCAAAGAAAGTCATGCTGATTTTGCCTTTGACGGCATCAAATAGAATGCGATTAAAGCTCGATAAAATCTTGGCTGGCGAGTCCGTATGCAGATCGCGGTTTTGCAGCAGGTCCGAGATCATCATGCAACTGGAGTAGGCCATGGCGGTGACCAATGCCGCTGGTACGCCGTGCCCCATGGCATCGGCGATGAACAAGTAATGAATATTATCGTCACGGGTAAAATGCCCCCACCAATCACCACCACACTCGGAAGCGGGTTGATAGTGACCAGCGATAGTGAGATCACCGCTACTGATTTGCTGTGGCGGGAAGAACGTGCTTTGTACCATCCTCGCGGTTTCCAGTTCTTTTTCAAAACGAGCTTTCTCGACTTGCGACTGCATGAGTTGTTGGATCTGGGTTGACATGTGATTGATGGCCAGACTCAGGATGCCGACTTCGTCGCGACCATTGGTTCGCAATTTGGCCGAGAAATCGCCCGCCGCCACCCGTAAAGTCAACGCAGTGACGGCGCGAAGGTTTTTGGTGATGCCCGATGACACCAGAAAACTCACCATGATCGCAATCAGAATAAACAGTGATCCCCATAAGGCCGTGCGTCGCACGGAGTGTTCGATTGCTTGATGCAGAATCTTGGCATCCCGTTGCACCAGGACGGTCAGCTCGAATTCCGGCAGTCGTGAATAACCGCCCAACCACTCGGTGCCACGATGATCGCGATAACCACGGAAGCCTTCTTTGTTCTGGGCTTTGAGTGCATCGCGTGTCAAAGTAAGTTTTGCCAACGATGTCTTGCTGATCATGTCTTTGTTATTGGTGCTATTGAAGATGACGCCATCGTTATCGACCAGGTATTTTTGCATGGATGCGGAGGTATTGCCCGCCGCTGATTTTTTGTAGCCGATGGCTTCGCCTATTTGATTTTGCCAGCAGAGGAGGACGGCCCAGCGGGTCTGTCCGATAGTTTTCATTTGAAAAGGTATACCGATCATCAGCACCGGGAGTTTTAATTCAGGTGCAAGATTTTTGATGACGAGGCCATTGGCTGCGGGTGTTTTTTCCGCGAGCCATTTGCTGGTGTTGGCACGGATAAGATTTTCGATGATCTGAGGGTTTTCATTTTCAAAACGTGTATCTTCGAGATTCGAGGTGAAAACAAAACTCGACGAGCGCGCATCGCTTAAACTTTTGCCGGTATAAATCGCAAATGCCAGGTACTCGCGATTGCTGCCGAGGAAGTTGCGACTATGATCTCTTAACTCTTGAGCGCGGACGTTTTGCATGTAATGCATCGCGACGGTGATTTGCGACACAAGGTTGTGAATAATCGCGTTGACGGCATTTGCCGCACCCTGAGCTTGCGAGATCATGTTGTCTTTGATGTTGTCGTGTAGGTATTTTTGAAAAAACACACTGTTTTGCCAGGAATTGCCGGCAACTGTCATGGCAACGACGAGTGCCATTAGGCCGAACAGTTTGGCTGTCAACGATGAGTAAAATGGAACCTTCATAATCACCTTTTTTGTTCGAGTCTTTTATCGGCTAAATCCTCAGAAAAATTAGGGGATTTTGTGCATTTAGCTCCCGATTTATTCGTCAAGTCATCTGCCAAAAACACCGATAAAAAGACCTATGTTGGGAAAAACTATATTTTTGGGAATTTGGCTCGGACTGGTGTCGCTGGTTGTCTTCGCGCTGTATCGCGAAGAGACCTACGTGACTCCCGAAGGTATTGCGATCGCTTACTTGCAAAGTAAAGCAGGCAAGGTGCAAGTACGACCTGAGAATTTGATTTTTTGGGTTGATACCGTACCGCGTCAGGCATTTTACGAAGGTGATTACGTGTCAACGGATGGCATGGGTAAAGCGATCGTCAAATTTACCAGCGGTCGCATGATAGAAATTGACGAAG
>CAZZCU010000059.1:0-6386 GCA_964652825.1 uncultured Oligoflexales bacterium | reverse complement strand
AGCGGATTAACACCAGCCGGAACGCGCATGCTCACAACGCGATGCATGACTTTCACCATGACGAAGACGCTGAAAGCAATGATGCCGAATTCAATTAAGGTATTCAGGAACATGCCGTAGCGGACGGCGACGGCGGGGATTTGTGCTCCCAGCTCATTGATGGTTGCGGGTTTAAGGACGACTTCCAGATGTTTGAAGTCCACGCCGCCCAAGGCCATGCCGATGGGTGGCATGATGATATCCGCCACCAGTGAGTTGACGATTTTGGTGAAGGCTGCACCGATGATGATACCGATGGCCATATCGAGGGCGTTGCCTTTAACCGCGAATTCCTTGAACTCCTGCATAAATCCCATGATGTTTCTCCTGTTTTTTATTTAGTGCCGGTAGAGCCAATGCCGCCTGTGCGTTGGCCGCCAATTGCCAAGCCAGGAATGCGCAGGGTCATATTCATGACCAGTTGAGCCACGCGCTCGCCAGCCGCAATGGTGACATCTACCTCAGATGTATTAAGAACTAAAGCGCAGATCTCATCCCGGTAGTCGGCATCAATGGTGCCGACGCCGTTGGCGAGGGTGATTCCTTTTTTGTAGGCGAGTCCCGAGCGTGCCCGGACCTGGAGTTCGGGGATATGTCCGGCGGGGATCTTGGCCCAGTCGACATCCTGAATCCAAACGCCCGTTGGGATAATCCCACGCTTACCGGCGAGAATCGTTACAGCTTCTCGGGCGCGCAGATCGGCGCCCGCACTGTATTCCGTCATATACGAAGGTGCACAGTTGTCGGCATAGCGCAGGGCGATCATAACGTCGCCCTAAGCGTTGGGTTTGCTTTTCATGGCTTCTTTGCGGCTAAGCTTCATTTTGCCTTGGCGATCGATTTCCAAGAGCTTAACCATGATTTCCTCGCCTTCCTTGACGATATCAGACACGCGTTCGACACGCTGATTGTCTAGTTGCGAGATATGGCAAAGACCTTCGACACCCGGCTTGATTTCGACAAAGGCGCCGAAATCCATGATTTTCTTCACGGTACCGAGGAAAATCGCTCCGACTTCCGGATCAGATGTAACATCGCGAATCATTTTCTTCGCGGCTTCCGCCGATGTCGAATCAAAAGCAACGATATTCACCATGCCAGAATCTTCGATATCGATTTTCACACCAGTCTCGGCGACGATTTTCTTGATCATCTTGCCGCCAGGGCCAATGAGGTCACGAATCTTGTCCGGCTTAACTTTAAGTTGGAAGATTTGCGGTGCATAAACACTGATATCGCCAGGCGTGCTGATGGTTGCCGTTAGTTTGCCGAGAATAAATTCACGGCCGCGTTTAGCTTGTGCCAGTGCTTTTTCCATGATCTCGCGCGACAGGCCATCAATCTTGATGTCCATTTGCAAGGCGGTAATACCACGTGCGCCACCGCAGACTTTGAAATCCATATCACCCAGGTGATCTTCGTCACCAAGGATGTCAGAGAGCACTGCGTACTTGTCGCCTTCTTTGATCAAGCCCATGGCGATACCAGCCACTGGCTCGGCAATCGGAACCCCTGCATGTAACAATGCCATGGTGCCGGCGCATACGGTCGCCATCGATGACGAACCATTTGATTCAAGGACTTCCGAAACCAGGCGGATCGTGTAGCCAAATTTTGCGGCATCGGGAAGCACTCGTGAAATAGCGCGTTCTGCCAAGGCACCGTGACCGATCTCACGACGACCAGGAGCACGTAGTGGACGAGCTTCACCCACAGAAAAGGGCGGGAAGTTATAATGCAACATGAAACGTTTGCTGGCATCTGGAGTAAGAATCGAGTCCAGACGTTGTTCGTCTTCAGCAGCACCAAGAGTCACCGTTGCCAGTGCTTGTGTCTCGCCGCGCTGGAACAAAGCCGAGCCGTGTGGGCGCTTTAGAATACCAGTTTCACAGGCAATCGGACGGATGTCTTCCATGCCGCGCCCATCGATGCGTTTCTTGTCATCGAGGATCATGCCGCGCATTGAGCTGTACATAAGATCTTCGATGGCAGCGTTGATTTGTTTTTTGACAGCCGAGTCGGCAGTCGGATTGAGTTCCGTGTGCGCGAGTTTGGCGACTTCTTTCAGGCTGCTGCCGCGAAGCTTCTTTTCTTTGGTGGCAAAAGCTTTCAAGACGCCTGCTTTAGCGAGGCGCTCGACGTCGGCTTTAAGCGTCTCATCGGTGGCGGCTTTGACAAGCTGACGTTTGGGAAGGCCGATTTCTTTTTGCAATTCGATCTGCATATCGAATAACGGCTGCATGAGTTTTTGCGCATAATCAAAAGCGTCGAGCATTTGCTCTTCGCTAAAGAAATTAGCGCCGGCTTCCACCATTAAGATGGCGCCCGGGCGTGCGGCAATATTTAAATCGAGATCGGTTACTTCCATTTCACCTGGGTCAACGACATACTTACCGTCTTTCATGCCCAAACGAACCGAAGCCACGGGACCATTGAAAGGGATATCGCTAATCATTAATGCCGCGCTTGCACCCACTAATGCCAGCGACGCCGGGTGATGCTCAGGATCCAGCGACATGACGGTGCACACAACGTGTGTCTCGCACATATAGCCTTCTGGAAAACTCGGACGTAGCGGACGGTCAATCACGCGCGATGTTAATGTTTCGCGCTCCGACGGACGGGTTTCGCGTTTTATAAAGCCACCGGGGATACGACCAGCTGCATAAAATTTTTCGATGTAATCAACAGTTAGCGGGAAGAAGTCTTGATCAGGTTTGGGCTCATCGGCGGCAGTAACGGTGACGAGTATTTGCGTGTCACCGCAACTGACCATCACCGAGGCGTTGGTCAGTTTTGCATATTTTTGGAATTCAAATTGGATTTCTTTGTCGCCAAGGCGGACTTTACGAATAATGGACATTCAGGATTTCCTACGGTCGCGGTAAAAAAAAGAAGAAACTTATTTGCGGAGACCAAGCTCGTCGATCAGCTTTTTGTAGCCGTCAGCATCGGTACGTTGCATGTACGTTAACAGACGTTTGCGTTGACCTACCATTTTCATAAGGCCGCGGCGAGAGTGATGGTCTTTAGAATGCTTGCGAAAATGCTCGTTGAGATCGTTAAGGCGCTTGGTCAGCAATGCAACCTGCGCGGCGCTAGAGCCGGTGTCCTTATCGTTTTTTGCGTGCTTTTTAACGATTGCCTTGATGTCAGATCCAGCGAGAGCCATGCTATTTTCCTCTACGTCCAAAAACTCAGTAATTACAACAACTTATTCTCAGACTCGCTTTTAAAAGAGCTTATCTGCTTTATTATAATTATTAAAAATCACTACTGATTTTAATAAAATTGGTAATTTGTTAAAGTTATATTTGACAAATTCCAACATACGATCTATAACTTGGAGCGACAAAAGTAAAGTCCTTTAAAGCTCTACCTGTGGTTTTGTTCCAATCTTTTTTCTGTGGCAGCTGGTTTGTCTGTAGGGCGTCTACTCCGACTCAGCGTCGGTTAACGTGCCAGGTCCATATATAAGGTAGTGAGCAGCGTAGCTACTCACAGCCGTACCAGGCGTTTACACGGAAGAGGTTCATTATGCAATTCAAAATCGGCGACAAAGCAGTTTATCCAGCTCACGGCGTCGGTGTCATTCGCAAGATCGAAAGCCGCAGTATTGGCGGTAGTAATCAAGACTTCTACGTGTTGCAGATTATTTCTTCGGGCGCGACGGTTATGGTCCCCACCGCTGCTTCGGTGCGCGCCGGGATGCGTCGGGTGATTTCCGATGCTCAGGTCAAAGACGTTTATTCTATATTAAAGAGCCCGGGTCGTGTCAGCCAGACCACCTGGAATCGTCGTTTCCGCGAATTCAATGACAAGCTTCGCACTGGCTCGGTCCGTGATGTGGCTGAGGTATTACGTGACTTGTGTACGCTCAAGACGGATAAAGATCTCTCCTTCGGCGAGAAAAAGATGCTCGATCGTGCTAAATCCATGATCGTGGCTGAAATCAGCGCGGCATGTTCTCGCGAAGAGGCAAAAGTCGAGCAAGAACTGGATCAAATGCTTCTGGCATAAATAATCTATGATCATAACTAATGTGATGGCTGCCAGCCTCGATGGCAAGATCGGTCTGCATCCGCGTGAAAGCGATGCGGACCGTCGTCGTTATGGTTTCACCGACGAAGAGGATCGCGAATTTGTGCGCCAGCAGATTACGCAGGCGGATGCGATCATCACTGGTGCCAACTCCATGCGTGCTAGTGGCAAGGCCTGGCAACAGATCGGCCGCGGTGGCAAGTATCCGCTGTGGGTAGTGATGACGCGTCACGGGCTGGAAGATCAGCTCGAATTCTGGCGTCAGGAGCAGATTCCGCGCTGGGTGGTTTCGCCCGAATCAGTATCGATTCCAGCAGCGGCGGCATCTTCTGGCGCCGTCAAAAATTTGACATATGGTACCGCGCATCCGGCGCGTTTTGTTTATGATCAGCTTCGCCAGGCGGGCTGCGAGCGGGTTTTGCTCTTTGGCGGTGGTCAGATCAATCAGCTTTTTTATGCGGAAGGATTGGTCGATGAGCTGCGTTTGACGCTATGCCCGTTGCTGGTTGGGAGCGAGGATGCCCCCAATCTGCTGAATTCAGGACTCGCCGGCCCCAAGGCGTTGCGGCTGTTGTCTTCTCAGCCCAAGGGAAGTCATGTATTCTTACATTATATGATCAACAAATCTTAGGGTGATTTTTTGGGTCTTCGCATTCAGACCAATATCGCGTCGCTTAATGCACAGCGCACGCTGAATTTGACGTCGACGCGACTGGGTCGGACGATGGAAAAGCTATCGTCCGGTCATCGGATTGTACGCGCGGCTGACGATGCGGCGGGCATGGCGATCTCGGAAGGTTTGCGTGCTGATATCCGTTCTCTGGAACAGGCACGTCGGAATGCCAACGATGCCATCTCGATGGTTCAAGTGGCCGAAGGCGGGCTCGAAGAGATCACTAATATCATGGTGCGTCTACGCGAGTTGTCGATTCAGGCGGCTTCTGACACTATTGGTGCGACCGAGCGCGACTTTTTGAATCGCGAATTCATGGCTTTAAAAGACGAGATCGATCGTATCGCAACCTCAACCGACTTTAACGGTACGCGTTTATTGACTGGTGACAAAGAGCTGCCGATGGAATTGATGTTGGGTCACAATCAATCGCCACTCGAGATTCAAGTTGGCAAAGACTACTTCCCCATGTCTGATTCTCTGGATGTTCACAATCCGGTAAACATTATCCGCATGAATTTTGATCGCATGAATGCAACTACGGATGGCGAAGGCTCGCTGATGATCGGTAGTTCGCAGAACGAGGCCGGCACGAATGTACTCACCAAGTTTGATGCGCAGCGCTCTATTACCAGGCTCGACGAGGCCATGCAGCAGTTGGCATCTTATCGTGCCGACTTAGGGGCCTTGCAGAATCGCTTCATGTCCACGGATCGCAATCTTGGTGTTTCTATTGAGAATCTCAGTGCCGCGCGTTCACGCATCAAGGATGCGGATTTTGCCGCCGAGACCGCCGAGTACACTCAGTTAAACATCTTGCAGCAAGCAGGTGTCGCTGTTTTGGCCCAGGCCAATCAAATCCCCAATATTGCTCTTCAGCTTTTACAGCAGTAAACGAAAAACAGCCGACAAGACCATTGATAACTATTTGCTATTATTGGTTTAATATCTTTATTTTGTTTTGCCTAAACATTTTACGGGCAGGTACCGATGAGGGTTTATCAACAACGTATCCTCCTTTTCAATCATGGGTGGGGATGTATGAAGGCGTTATACTACACAGTCTTAGCAAGCTTGGCCGCGGCGACGATGGTTGCTGGTTGTCAGGTAGATGCACCGCCGCCTCCGCCTAGTGCTTTGTCGAGTAACGACGACCAGGTCAGTCGTGACGGAGCGAATACGGGTGATGATTTGTTCTCAAATGCGAATTCCAGTACCAGAACTAATAATATAGCCTACAAATTTGGTGCGCCCGTTGGCAGCAATCAGCAACGTCAGCAAGTAAACGTTTGTAACGAGAGTGGCCAATACTACGATCGTTTCAAGAATACGTGCAGTAGTGTCAGCTTGGTTAAGGATGTCGAATGTACGCATTCAGGTTTGCTCAGTCATATGGATGTGGGCGCTGATGGTATGAAAGACATCGATGCGTTTTTGGCGGCACAGAAGGATACGTTTCATTTTGATCAATGTGCACAGACCAGCGAGAATTACTGGACGATTTATCTGATCTCAGATGCGATGAAAACAGTATCAGTATGCGTGAATGCGCCTGGCCCTTGCCCGAAGTGATTTTCCTAAACTGGCCCACTTACGTGGGCGTATTCTTTTCAGATTTGCACCCTGTGCCATC
>CAZZCU010000058.1:4237-6589 GCA_964652825.1 uncultured Oligoflexales bacterium | reverse complement strand
CTCCAATATCTAATTATCTGATTTACTCAATAACACCGAGAATATCGTCTTCGCGAAGAATCAAATGCTCCTCGCCATCAATTTTCACTTCCGTGCCGGCATATTTACCAAACAACACTTTATCTCCGGCTTTAACATCCGGCTTGTGCACTTTACCGTCGTTCAAAACTTTGCCATTACCAACGGCAATAACTTTGCCCTCCATTGGTTTTTCCTTGGCATTGTCAGGAATGATAATCCCGCTAGCGGTTTTTTCTTCGCCAGCCAAACGTTTCACTAAAATACGATCTTGCAATGGTTTAATTTTCATCTCTATCTCCTCCAAACAATTCTATTTTTAATCCGCTTTCACGCTGATGCCGAGTCGCTCCATGGCATGTCCCGGACTGCCCATAACGTGGTAACCACAATCAACGTGATGAATTTCACCGGTTGTAGCTGACGACATGCCACTTAACAGATATGCAGCGGCATTGCCAACCTCTTCTGGAGTAATATTGCGACCCATCGGACTCACGGCATCGTACAACTTCATCATTTCCTGAAATTCACCGACCGCCGACGCCGCCAAGGTCCGGACCGGACCGGCGCTCAAGCCATTAACCCGAACATTTTTGGGACCGAGATCAAAAGCCGCATAACGAATAGCCATATCTAACGCCGCCTTGCAGACGCCCATCATGTTGTAACCACCGACAACTTTCTCACCGCCAAAATAACTCATTGCCAGCATGCTGCCACCATTTGGCATCAACTCTGCCGCCGCCCGAGCCGTGGCCAG
This sequence comes from uncultured Oligoflexales bacterium, assembly GCA_964652825.1. Classification (GTDB taxonomy): domain Bacteria; phylum Bdellovibrionota_B; class Oligoflexia; order Oligoflexales; family CAZZCU01; genus CAZZCU01. The sequence continues at coordinate 5,808 of CAZZCU010000058.1, read as the reverse complement.
GAAGCTATAGACGCTGATATCCATACCAATCCGAAAACCTTCGCGCGTGCAGTCAAGTGTGCGGCCGCGAATATCATCCAATGGCGCAAACGCAATGGAGTGAACAAAGAAATCAATCGTTCCATAGATTTCACGTACTTTACCGAAAAAATCTTTGATCTGCGCATCGTCAGTCACATCACATGCCGCCATTAACTTGCTACCAATCGGTTCCGCCAACGTACGCAGACGTTTTTCCATGCGGTTACGACCTTCTTTATCAGGCAAATGATTGAAACCGATCTCAGCACCCTCCCGGTGTAGCGCCCGGGCAATAGCCCACGCCAGGGAATGATCATTGGCGACTCCCATGACAACGCCCTTTTTACCGGTAAACAAACCCATGCTAGATCCCCTTATTTTTCAGCATCTTGAAGCCGGCGAGCATAATGCAGGCATTGATCCGACTCAATGCCAAAAACATATTTTTCCCGGCCCGCCCAATCCAACAGCCGGCAATGCTTGCCGGCCAGACAATCCGCCAGAATGCCCGTGGTATAATGGATGTACACTCCGTCTTGAGGGCCCTGAGTGGCAGACCAGAAAAAACCAATCTTTTGGCTGATTTCGGCGCAGGCCGCCGTGCGCCGTTTTGGATCTATTGCCGCGATACTCACGGTACTCGCCTCCGGCTGCAAAATCCGCTCCGAGCAAACCCTTGCCAGCCAAAGCGAACCAGCACCAGCCATCGTTTCCGGTCTTAGTCTTAGTGACGTTGAGACCCTGTTGAAACGCAACCCCGGAATCGACACCATCGACAAATTAATCGTGCGTCTGCCCGAGGAGTATCGTCGCCACTATGTACTGATGTATCAATCCGCTTGCCAGCAACCAGGCTCCTACCGCGAGCCACGCGTCATCTTCTTTGGCTCCAAACCCCCTCTGTTCATGGCATTCAGCGGCAGTGACAAAAACCCCAACTCACAACAAATTGAAGCCCTGCAATTCAACGACAACACCCGCTCCTACTCAACTGGCTTGATCACGCTGCGCCCCGGACAAAAACCAAAGCTACAAGCCAATCTGAGTGGTTGCGGCTTTTGCCATGGCGGCAGCACCCCGCGCCCGCTCTGGGACGCCTATCCAGCCTGGGCTGGAGCCTACGCCTCAGGGAATTATAAAAATCTCGAAGAAGCACCAGCCTTTGAGGCGCAGCAATTCAGTAATTTCGCCGCTAACGCCAGCAAACATGGCCGTTACCAGCATTTGGTCGACCTGCCTAAGTACTACAGCCATGCAGCCACCATGGAGCTGACCAAAACCATCGCCGATACGTCGAGTCAGGATATCGTCCGCCGCATGGCTCAGACAAAACATCACAGCAGTTACAAGTACGCAATTCAGGCGGCGTTACTTGGCTGCAGTCATATTGACGAGTACCTTCCAACATCACTGCGCCGTTTGTTTCCAGAACGGATCGAGCATTTTTTACAAATAACACCACAGACAATCACCACTACCTTTGGTGAACGGCTCAGCAAACGCAACCGCTTGGCCGGACTTGCTGGCGACCACTATCTGGCAAAAGCTAT
>CAZZCU010000058.1:0-4137 GCA_964652825.1 uncultured Oligoflexales bacterium | reverse complement strand
CGTCCTCACCTTAACGCGCGGCAAACATCTCGACCGCCTTGATCGCGCGCTGCCAACCGCGCCGACATTCATCGACAACGGCCGCTGCTTCGCCAGATGGTGGGTTAAATACTTTATCCAGCAAACGTACATTCCGCAGATCTTTGGTCGAAGCAAACAAACCAACACCCAAGCCCGCCATCATGGCCGCACCAAAGCCAGTGGTTTCCAAATTCGCTGGCCGCTCCACCGGTACGCCTGCAAACGCCGCCTGAACTTCCAGCAACAAATTATTCGCGACCGCACCACCATCAACTCTCAATACATTCAGTCCGGATGTAACATCTTTGTTAATCGCCGAAATAAGATCGCAAACCTGAAACGCCATTCCTTCCAAAGTCGCTCGAACAATCTGCGCCTTGCTCGTGTCACGCGTCAGTCCTAAAATCGCGCCTTGCGCGCGCGGATTCCAATACGGGACACCAAGACCTGACAACGCCGGCACAAAGTAAACATCGGGCGCCGCCCGCACCGGCCGCGCCACAGCTTCGGTAGCCGGCGCGCTTGCCACCAATTGCAATTGATCACGCAAAAACTGCACCGCCGCTCCCGCGATAAACGCCGCACCCTCAAATGCGAATGTTCTTTCGCCTTTTAGTTGCCAGGCGACGGTCGTTAGCAAGCCATGCTGCGAAAAATGCGGCTTACTGCCGATGTTCATCAATAAAAAAGCCCCGGTGCCATACGTACATTTAGCTTCGCCCACCTCAAAACAAGCTTGGCCGGCAAGCGCCGCCTGCTGATCGCCAAGAATACCGCAAACGGGAATACCATCGGGCAGAAAATCCAGTCCCCTGGTTTTGCCAAACATACCTGCCGAGTCCTGCACCGGTGGCAAAACATCAGATGACGGAACCTGAAAGAGCTTGAGTAAATCGGCATCGTAAGTGCCGGTGTTAAAATCGTACAGCATGCTGCGGCTCGCATTGCTGGCCTCGGTGGCATATACGTCGCCATTGGTAATACGATGTAACAAATAAGTATCAATCGTCCCGAACACCGCGCTACCATTTTTTACCTGCTTGGCGACTTCGGGCACGGACTGCATCAGCCAGGTGATCTTGGTTGCCGAAAAGTAAGGGTCGATGACCAGGCCAGTTTTGGGACGAACCATGGCTTCCGCGCCGGTTGCTTTTAGCTGAGCGCAGATATCGGTACTACGTTTACACTGCCAAACAATCGCCTTATGCAAAGGTCGACCACTCTTTCGCTCAAAGACACAAAGCGTCTCGCGTTGATTGGTGATACCAATTGCCGCCAATTGCTTGGCGACGAACCCCCGCTCTGCGGCTTGTGTCATAGCTTGCTGGATAGCACCCCGCACCGACTGCCAGATTTCGTTGAGATCATGTTCGACCCAGCCGACCTTGGGGAAATGCTGCGGAAAATCAACGGTCGCCTTGCCGACAATAGTCATTTCTTGTTTTGCATTAATCTCAATAATCAGCGCCGTCGAGCCGGTCGTGCCCTGATCGATAGCAAGGAGATAATTTGATGCTGCCATCCCGGCGAATTCCTTATTTTTATGGGAGAGATCCTTCGCTTCGCTCAGGATGACGAATATCGCGTCATCCTGAGCGAAGCGAAGGATCTCTCCCCTATACATTTCTAGTCCCCAGTTTAAACGAAATGAGCGATTTGGTTAGCAAAAATCTGTTTGCAGTTGCGCGATGCTCGATTAGAAGAGGAGACCACACGAATTTAGAAGATGGATGATCATGCGTTTAGTGTTTTTAGGCTCTCCCAGTGAAGTCATCGCTCCATTGCAGAGCTTGCTCACAGCATGCCAGGAACGTTCAGATCTCGAATTGGTCGGAGTTGTCAGTCAACCAGCTAAGCCGGCTGGGCGTGGCGGCCGGCTTGTGAATCCCCCAGTTGCTGAGTTTGCCAAAACCAATCAACTCCCGCTTTTGCAACCAGTCTCCGCCCGTGATTCGGAATTTTTGCAGGCGTTTTCCGCCTGGAAGCCCGACGTTGCCATTACCGCAGCCTATGGTCAGATTTTGACGCGGGATTTTTTGGCGATACCGAAACGCGCCACAATCAATATTCATCCGTCGCTACTCCCTGAATTACGCGGTGCTACACCAGTGCAATCAGCATTGCTTACTGGTACAAATAGGACGGGCATCAGCATTTTATTCACTGTCTTGGCACTGGATGCCGGCAACATCATCGTGCAAGTTCCGCAGGAAATTCACCAGACGGAAACCGCCGGTGAATTAATGCAACGACTATTCACCTTGAGTGGACCGCTGTTACTGGATGCACTGGAAAAACTCCGATCCTCGGAATTTATGGGAACACCCCAAGATCCTTTGCGAGTAACAACCTGCAGCAAAATTCACAAGCAGGACGGCAACATCAACTGGCGATTGCCGGCCGCTCAAATTATCAACCGCTTTCGTGCTTTTACGCCGTGGCCAGGTGCTTATACCTTCTGCCAAGAGCGTCGACTGTTGATCACCAAAATGCGGACTTTCCCTACACCAACTGGAGCACAGGGCATTCCCGGCACCGTACATTTCAATAAAGCCGAGAAATGCCTGGATATTACCACCAGCGATCAGCAGCTAATTCAGATCGAACAACTCACTCCCGCAGGCGGGAAGAACATCGATGCCGCGGCTTTCTGGAACGGCTTAAAGCAGCGTGAAAATATCCGTTTCGTCTCGCAACCCGAGGCCCATGCATGAACATACCAAAGAACCGTGTCGCCGTAGCGGTATCCGGCGGAGGGCGCTCTCTGCGCAATCTTATTGTTAAGCAGCGGGATTACGCTTTTGAAATTTGTGGTGTTGTTGCCTCGCGCTCTGATTGCGGCGGGGCCGGCATCGCCAAAGAGCATGGCCTGCCACTCTTCGTTGGTGACTTCGCACCGGCCTCCGCTCATGCCACTGCCACAGCCATGTACTGCTGGCTCATGGAAGAATGCCGCGCCGATTGGTTGGCGTTGGCAGGATTTCTAAAACTCCTTCCGGTCGACCCCGCCTGGGAGGGACGTATTCTTAATATTCACCCCGCCCTCCTTCCAAAGCATGGAGGACAAGGCATGTATGGCATGCGCGTCCATCGAGCCGTCAAAGCTGCCGGCGATACTTATAGCGGCGCGACGATTCATTTGGTTAGCAACGAATATGATGCGGGTAAGATTATCGCGCAAAGCAAAGTTCCACTTGCCACGACCGATACCCCTGATGATATTGCTGCAAAAGTCTTTGCCGCTGAATGCAGACTTTACCCAGAAACCCTTCACGCTTTGGTCAAAGGAACTATCAGAGTTGACACCGACCGAATCAAGTTCTGAAAATATTAGAATGATTCAGCCTAATACCGAGGTTTTGCGCGATCAATTTGAGCAACGCTGGCAAACTTTTTTTGTTGATAATTACGATGCCCATGATCCGCTGCAGGCGGTCTTACATTATATCGCCCTGGGCCAAGGTAAGCGCGTCCGTGCCATGTTGGCTCTACTATGCGCCGAAAGCTGTGGCGCACCAGCTCTTCAGGCTTTGTCTGCCGCTATCAGCCTTGAGATGATGCATTCCTACAGCCTGGTCCACGATGATTTGCCATGCATGGATAATGACGACATACGCCGAGGACGTCCCTCGGCACATATCAAGTTCTCAGTGCCACTGGCGTTGCTTGCCGGCGATGCCTTGCTGACCGACGCATTTCGCGTTCTGAGCGACGATCAGTTACTAGCCAAGCAAAACTACGATACGGCATTGTCCGACAAACAACGTATCGCACTTATCCGCGAATTATCGATGGCCGGCGGAGCATCCGGCATGGCTCAGGGTCAATGTCTCGACATCCTGCACACAGGCGACCCTTTGCTGGATATCGACATGGTCACCAGAATTCATACGCAAAAAACCGGCATGCTGATCGGGGCTGCCTGCGCGATGGGGGCGATTTGCGGTGGAGCAGCTCCGCAATTAGTCGAGAATTTTCGCAATTTTGGGATTTTGATCGGCCTGGCATTCCAGATTAAAGATGATCTACTCGACGATTCCATTGACAGCGGCAAAACACCTGGCAAGGATAAAAAGAACAATAAAATTACCTTCTCATCTCTCATGTCAAAAGACG
>CAZZCU010000057.1:0-6613 GCA_964652825.1 uncultured Oligoflexales bacterium | reverse complement strand
TTGGCAAAAAAATGCGGATAATCAGCTGCACGTGTACCACTTGCCAAAGCCGCTGTTGGACCACTCTCTGGCAACTCAACAAGATTCGTTGCAAGTGACCAATCGCTACCAGGCGCAAAATTCAACGAATAGCCGACACCGGACCCAGGCTGCAAATAGCTCGCAGGATCAAACGTAAATTCAATGACAGTGGGAATTTGAAAATGCTGCTTGTAGAAAACCAATTCGCTGAACATATGAAAATTAAACAACGACAAAAAATTTCTGAGCTTAACGCCAACAGCAACGATGGCGCGAATCGGCCCCACCTGCCAACTTTCAATCTCGGATTTAAAATGATTCGGTGCCCAGGTAAAATTCGGCGCCCACCACGGCAACACCAGTGGCAGACGAAAATTGGAATCAGCAAAAACCGCTGACTCACGCGCACCATCCCGCAAAAACACCTGCCCGAGCAACGCCGGATGATCAGCGCGAAAATGGTAACGATAAAACTCGGTGCGCGCCTGTAGCTCCGTCCGATCAAAAACCACATCCGCCTCGCCCGTCGCCACTGGCAACGCGGCATTACTGACAATCAACGCGCTGCCGGCATAAGCATCGGCAACGCAGACATCAAGCTTCCAATGTTTGGACTTAGCATATGCTGCCGGCACTTTGGCCAAGTCAAAATCATCACCGAGATCGCTGCCACGTAAAACAAAGTCATCGTTGTCATCATAAACACGATCATCACTATCGCGGGTGAACGGCATACCGTCCGCCAAGACAAAATCACCGCGTCGATTCAATTCATCGATTTGCAAAGGTATGGCACGCCAGGTTTTGCCACGCACAACAAAAGCCCGCAAACTATCGATCGCATAACCACGCAGTTCGGAAACACCGCGCTGAACAACAGCCAGCGGCATCTTTGTGCGCGACGCACCACATGGTTGTTTAGACGCCTGTGCCCACGAACTACAGGCAAGCAGAATAAAAACGAGAAAGCAGCGAGTCACGTTCAGAAGCGATTCTCCAATTCGGAGATGTTTTTGGCGATTCCATGCGTTACCACTTCGGGGTCGCCAGTTGTTATCAGCACATCATCTTCAATCCGCACACCAAGACCGCGAAACGCCTCGGGCACAGAGGTATCCGAAGGCTCAATATAAATCCCAGGCTCGACACTAAAATACATTCCCGGCGCCAGGGTAATGGGAACACCGTCTTCTTGATAATCCCCGACATCATGCACATCCATGCCGATCCAATGACTGGTCGAATGCGGATAGTATTTGCGATAAAGATTTTGTTCGATGATCTGTTGCGGTGATTCTTTGAAAAACTTCATCTGAATCATGCCATCCACGAGCTTCTCAACCGCGGCGTCGTGAATGTGTGTCAATGTTGACCCGGCCCGCGCCTTGGCAATGGCCGCCAATTGCGCCTCCAGAACCGTCTCATAAACCGCTTTCTGCTCAGGTGTAAACTTCTTGCCAATGGGAAAGGTGCGCGTGACATCGGAAGCATAGTAAGCATACTGCGCGCCGGCATCGATGAGCAGCAGTTCATTATCACGCAGCGGTTGATTATTATCACGATAGTGCAAGCCACAGGCATTTGCACCACCGGCCACGATCGAGGTATATGCCTCCATATCCGCGCCCTGACGCAAAAACTCGTGCAACAAAATCGCCCAGACCTCGCGCTCATTCATACCGGGCCGTACCGCCGCATAAACTTTGGCGAAAGCTTGTCGTGTGATCGCTGCTGCCGCATGCATGCGCTCAACTTCCTCTGGCTGTTTATGCAAACGCAAGCGCCCGGAAATAAAATTTGGATCATGAATGGAAATCAATGACTGCGTGGTGCGACCACGCCGGCGACGCAACTGATGAATCGCGGCCACCAGATGCCGATCGTTGCTCTCATCGCGCCCCAGATGGTAATAAAGCCGCAAGGCACCATCAAGCAGCTCAGGTAGTTTTTCCCATAGTTGTTCGATAGGAAAAGCCGCATCAACTTGCAAAGCGTTGGGTGCATTGCGCACACCCAGCCGTTTTCCATCCCACAGTTCGGCAAACGCATCATTATCCCGCAAAAACATAATATAGCGCTGACTTTCCGGCTTATGCGCCAGGATCAAGAGAGCTGATTCCGGTTCTTCAAAGCCGGTTAGATAGTGCAGAAAGCTTTCTTGGCGATAAGGATGCTCCTGGTTGTTGTTTCGTATCGCCGTCGGCTGTGCCATTACCAGCATGGCCCCCTCGGCCAATTCTGAGCAGGCGGCCTCCCGCCGAGCCCGGTAATTGATGGGAGTTATGGTCATAGCAAGCTTTCCTTTCAACAAAACCAGCAAGTTTTGATATGCTATGCGATGCAATCTCGACTGACAATTGCAACCTCATGTTACAGCAAATATCGCTTGGAGCTATTGCCATATGCATTTTCTAGTTAAGCATCTGTTTCGGATTATACTCGTTATCCTCATTCTGGTAACCGCACCTGCAAACATGGCAGCCAAAACAACCCCCATGCTCACCATGGCGATGGAGGCGCCGCCACGTGCGATCGATCCCCGCTACGCCATTGATGCGAACAGTCAATATATCGAGAATCTGACGCATTGCTCACTGGTAGGCTTTGATGAGAACGGCGCCGTTAAGGCTGAATTGGCCGAATCCTGGCAGTGGCAGGATCCAAAGACGTTGGTGTTGACGATCAAGACCAATGCCAAATTCAGTGATGGCAAGAGTGTCACGACTGCCGACGTGAAAGCGACTTATGATTTCTTCGGCAAGAAAAACAAAGTGCCGCCCTCGCCGCGCGCCGGTGCTTTCGCCAAACTGACTGGTATCGAAACCAAAAATAACAACAAGCTGGTATTCAAACTAGCGGAGGCTGATTCGAGCTTCATAACCAACCTGGTGGTCGGCATTCTCCCGACCGCGCTCGCCGACGGCCCACCTCTTGATGATCCGCTAAAGAATATCGGCTGCGGCCCCTTTAAAGTTGTCGCCTCGACCATGCAAAATCTCGACCTTGAACGCAATCCGCATTACAGCCTTGGGCAGCCGGCAAAAACCAATGTCAGCATTAAAATCGTCCGCGATGAAACAACTCGCTTCGCCAAATTGCGCAATGGTGAACTGGATATCGTCCAGAATCTGATTAATCGCGATGAGCTGAGCAAAATCGCCGCCAGATATCCATCCCTGCGCATCATTCGCCGCCCGGGCCTGAATACAACTTATCTCGGCTTCAACTTCAAAGATCCCATCCTTGGCAAAAAAGAAGTACGCCAAGCCATTGCGCATGCCATCAATAAACAATTGATCATCGATTACGTACTCAAAGGCTATGCGAAGCCGGCGAAAACGCTGATTACCGAACAAGATGCCTTTTATAAGAAGGATAACCGGGATTTTAATTTTGATGTGAAAACCGCTGCTGCCCTACTCGACAAAGCCGGCTATCCCGATCCAGATGGCAAAGGCCCCAAGCCACGCTTTGAATTAACTTACAAAACCACAACGGACATTACTCGCATCAGTATCGCCAAAGCCATTGGTAGTCAGCTTCAGCAGGTTGGCATCAAAGTAAACGTTCAGCCACTGGAATGGGGACGTTTCAAAGCCGATGTCGATGGCGGCAACGTACAACTGTGGAGCCTAAGCTGGATTGGTTTCAAAGATCCGGATATTTACCGCTATGCCTTTGCCACTGAGAATTTTCCGCCTAACGGCGGCAATCGCGGCCGCTACTCGAATCCCCAACTTGATAAGTTGTTGACGGAAGCGCGCGTAACAACCGATGCAAAAAAACGCAAAAACCTCTATGATCAAATCCAAACCATTGTCGGCGACGAACTACCTTATGTGTTCTTATGGCACGAAGAAATTTTTGCGGTCGTGAATCGCAACGTCAAGGACTTCAAGCTATACGCTGACGGCAGATGGACGGCCTTGCAAACAACCTACAAGTAACGAAGTGATCAGCAGTTGCTAGCTTTCATCCTCAAACGACTCTCAGCTTTGATTCCCGTCGCCTCCGGTGTGGTCATCCTGGTGTCGCTGATGATTCACGTGGTTCCGGGTGACCCGATCGATTCGATTTTGGGACCTTACGCGACTAACGAACAAAAACTGGAAATGCAGCAGCAACTGGAACTGGATCGTCCGATACCGCAACAAATCCTCAAATATTTTACCGGCATATTTCGCGGCGATCTGGGTACATCCATTATTTATCAAAAACCCGTTACGAGTCTCATCGCCGAACGCGTGCGTCCGACCATGGAGCTCGCCGCGGCAGCGGTCTTTGTGGCGATCTGCGTCAGTATTCCCTTGGGCCTGCTGGCTGCGGTCTATGCCAACAAAACCATCGACTACGTAGCGATGAGTCTGGCGTTGCTAGGTATCGCGATTCCCAATTTTTGGCTGGGACCCCTACTCATCTTGTTATTTTCGGTAGAACTCGGCTGGCTGCCGGTATCAGAACGCTCTGGTTTCAGCAGCTACATACTACCGTCGGTTTCTCTGGGACTAGCACTTGCTGCCGCCTTGAGTCGCATGACACGAACATCCGTGCTTGATTGTTTGCGTGAGGATTATGTACGAACCGCACGCGCCAAAGGCAACTCGGAATTTGTCGTCGTATGCAAACACGTCTTACGCAACGCCTCATTGCCGCTGATCACCATCGTCGGCTTGCAGTTTGGCGTTTTACTGACCGGGGCGATCATCACCGAACGTGTCTTTGACTGGCCGGGACTAGGCACCTTGATGCTCGAAGGCATATACAATCGCGACTACCCGATTGTGCAAGGCTGTGTTCTGATTTTCTCGGCAACCTACTTGTTCATCAACTTGGTTACTGATTTGTTATATGCGGTCGCGGATCCGCGCATTCGCTTAGGGTAAAACGTGCAAAACGCAAAGACCACCTGGCAAAATCATCTCGCGATCTACGCACGCAATCCGCGCATCGTTTTCGGCTTCATTATTTTACTTGGTGCGATCGCCACGGCGGTATTGGCACCCTGGATCGCACCTTATCCGGCTGACGAAATGGATATCACCAAGCGCCTCTGCCCACCCAGCAGCGAGCATTGGTTGGGCTGTGATCTCAACGGCGCGGATATCCTGACCGCAATCATGTATGGCGGCCGCACATCCTTGTACATTGGTTTTCTGACAGTATGCATGACGCTAAGCGTCGGCGTTTTTGTCGGTCTGATCAGCGGTTATTGGCGCGGCTGGATCGATCACCTCTTGATGCGCTCAGTTGATATCCTGATGGCGTTTCCAGGTATTTTGGTGGCGATGTCATTGGCGGCGCTGCTCGGACCCAACATTCACAATGTCGTCCTGGCTATCGCCGCCACCGGCTGGACCAGCGCGGCACGACTCGTACGCGGGCAAGTTCTCAGTTTACGCGAACGCGAGTACGTCACCGCCAGCCGCGCCTTGGGTGCTCGCGACCGACGACTCATTTTTTATCATATTCTGCCAGGCACAATCTCAACGTTGTTGATTCACGCAACCTTCTCGTTATCGGCGGTTATTTTAATTGAGGCGTCGCTAAGTTTTTTGGGACTAGGCGCTCAAGATGGTCCGCCAAGCTGGGGTGCGCTGCTGAATCAAGGTCGCGCTGTAATCACGGAAGCACCACATCTCAGTATCGCTCCAGGATTTGCCATTATGCTGATCGTGTTGTCACTGAATTTTATCGGTGATGCTTTGCGCGACATTCTCGACCCGAGAAACAACCAGTAGCACCCAAGCTTACGATTTGAGAGGTGGTCGTGAAAGTGACGCCGAACTCCAAGAAGCCGGATGATCCAGCATAAATTTAATCAAACTATGCTTTAGATGCTCATCAAACATTTCCGGCTGCATGTGTTGCTGAACTTCGAGAATAATTTTTTTGCGAGCGGGTTCAAGCGATTGTAAGTAGGTCTGTTTTAATTCGATATAACGTTTGGGATCCTTGTGACGCATCTGCGCCAATTCCTCGCTCGCCAAACGCTTGATATTAAAATTAGGCGCTTTATTCAGCGGGAGGCTCGTTGGTAAAGGCAGTTCCTTGGATCTGACAGGCGTGGCTACTGCCGCCGACGGCTCGACTTGACACGGAATCGCTGGCGTCTGCAAGCGCTGCCGCCGCGCGTCGACGAAATCCTTAAATATCGGCGACGAATATATATCAGGCATCGCCACGGACGCGCCGGCTTCCTGTAACAAAGTCACTAATTGTTGCGGTGCTTCCTGACAGATTCTCACAAAATCAAGGAAGCCTTCCACCGATACCCGAGAAAATCCTGTTTCGACCAAGCGGGCGAACTGCGAGTCCCTGACGATTTCCGGTAATGGCAAAGAAGGCTGCGGCATCATCCGCGCTGACCATTCCACAAACAACGATGCCAAATCAATGTACATACCTGGTTGGGGATTGATTACCGGCAACTTGCTTTGTTCTGTCGCGGCGGTCATGACGGAGGCAGATAATGATCGAAGCGCGGCGATACTTGTTCGATCGGTGGCTAATAACTCCTCGAATCCACGTCGCTGCTTTACTAGCGTTCTTACAGCCGCATCCTGATACACCGCCAGGTCTTCGCTGACTAAAC
>CAZZCU010000056.1:0-6678 GCA_964652825.1 uncultured Oligoflexales bacterium | reverse complement strand
AAGGCGTAATGGATATGTCCGCCACCGGCCTGTCGCTGCGCGCACACGCCTCGCATTTGTTTGAGCCGGGTCTGTCGATTCCGGAAATCAAGGTCACGATCGACGGCGCACCCTACACCAAAACCTCGGGTACCGTCGTCTATCGCCGCAAGCTCATGGACATGAAAGGCAAACTGCGCATGCAAGTCGGCCTCAAGTTCGAGCCCACCCCCGCCGGCAAATAGCAGCGAGAAAACGGAGATTGGGTTTTGCAAGCACCTAATATCAAGCTGAAAAAATGGCAACGCATCTTCGTCAATCGCTCGCTCAACATGAGTTCGATCAAAGCCATCGGCTTTGATATGGATCACACGCTGGCCATATACAACAGCATTAACTTTGAAACACTGGCATTCAAAGCCACCTTGAATAAATTTATTAAAGCCGGCTATCCCAAGGAACTGGCAAAACTGAAATTTGACGTTAACGCGGTGATTCGCGGTCTGTTGGTTGATCGTGAGCGCGGTCACTTGCTGAAAGTCGATTGCTACAAATATGTCAAATACGCGTACCATGGTAAACGGCAGCTAAAAAAAGAAGAACGCCACAAACTCTATAATTCCGAGAGCTACAAGGCGGATCAATTTCTATCCGTCGACACTTTTTTTGCGCTAAGCGAAGTCCATTTGTTCGCTGAAATTGTCGAATTCATGAACAAGAATCCCGGTCGTATCAAAAAATCCTACAAAGAAATTTATTCTGATCTACGCCGTTTTATCGATCTCAGTCATCAGGATGGCAGCATCAAAAATGAAGTCATGCGTAATCCAGCCAAATTTTTTACGCGCGATCCTGATCTCGCCAAAGCCCTGCAACGCATGATTGAAGGCGGCAAATCATTGTTTCTGCTCACCAACTCCAACTGGGAATACACCAACATGGTCATGGCACACCTGCTGCATGATCCGAAAGCCCCGGATGTTTCCTGGCAGGATTACTTTGACATCATTATCGTTGGTGCCGGCAAACCCGAGTTCTTCACCAGCGGCAAACCATTTTCGGAAGTCGATGCCAAGACCGGCGCAATCCATAAGCAAAAGGGACCGCTGCTACGCAATCATATTTATCATGGCGGCAGCGCCGATTTGTTTCAAAAGCTGACCGGTTTTCACGGCGACGAAATATTGTATGCCGGCGATCATGTTTACGGCGATATCATCACCTCCAAGGGCCGTTTGAATTGGCGCACGATGCTAGTCGTGCCTGAACTCGCCAAAGAATTGCCGTTGCTCGAAGAACACAGTGCCATGCTCACTGAAATTGAGCAGCTAATGCGCGAGCGAGAAGTCCTTGACGAGAAAATCCAGATCATGCGTAACCGCCTGTCAGTGGCTAATTTTCAGCTACAAACGGCGCATGCGGCGAATAAAATTAAACGTGTCAAAATTTTGGCACGCGATATCGAGAAACTCAGTAGCAAACTCAATGCTAAAGAGAAGGAATTACAGGATATTGATCGACAAATTCGCGAACTTATCAAAGATCGCGAACAGGCCATCCATCCGGTATGGGGTGAACTCATGAAAGTCGGTCTGGAAAAGAGTCGTTTTGCCCAACAAGTCGAACAATACGCCTGTTTGTATACTGGTTCCGTATCAAACCTGCGTTTTTACAGCCCTTTTAAACGCTTTACCTCGACCCGCGATCTGCTGCCGCACGATCTTTAACCGGCGTCAAAGCCGAAACGCTCCGCACTTGGCATTTACCCCCAGCAAAGCCCCGAACCTCAAGATAATTCGCCAGCTTACCGATACCTAAGATGCATCTAGACAGGTAAATTTTCGATCGCAGCATGGATATGTATTGAAGCTTTCCTGCGCGATCACGCTTAGTGGTGGAGACCAACGCGTGCGCAATCAGATCCTAGGTGGACGTTACCGCATCCTCGATCGCATCGGCGAAGGTGGGATGGCGAACGTTTATATTGCGCTGGATCAAAAGCTGGGACGCAAAGTCGCCATCAAAGTTCTCCACAAACACATGGCCGAGAATGACGAGATTCGCAAACGCTTCCAGCTCGAAGCCCAAGCGGTCTCCAGTCTGGAACACAGCAACATCGTCAAAATCTACGACTACTCCGGCACCGACTCCGAGCAATTATGGATCGTCACCGAAATCATCAAAGGCCACAATATCTCCGAGTTCGTTCAGCACTTCGCCCATAATCGCCTGCATCCGGTCGTCGCTTGCTGTATCGTGCGCGAAGTCTGCAAAGCTTTACAAGCAGCTCACGACAACGGTCTGGTGCATCGTGACATCAAACCGGAAAACGTCATGCTCACCACCACCGGCCTCATCAAGCTAATGGATTTTGGCATTGCCAAAGACACGCATCACAATTCGATGACGCAAACCGGCACCTTCATGGGCTCGCCAAGCTACATGTCACCCGAACAAATCCGCGGCAAAGACATCGATCTGCGCAGCGATATCTACAGCCTGGGCGTGTTGTTTTACGAAATCATCACCGGTCGCCTACCTTATGCTGGCAACTCGATGCATGATGTGGTCGTCAAAATTATCGAAGGTGGGTTCACACCGCCGCGCTTTTTTATTCCCGGCCTGTCACCGCAAGTTGATGCCATCATCTGCAAAGCCATCGCCAAGCAACCGTCACAGCGTCATGCAGCCGCGACTCAACTGGGCAGCGATATCGATGCTTATCTCAAATCGCAGGGCTTTGATGAAAGCCATATCGAACTCGAACGTTTCTGCGCGGACCGCAAAACCTTCAACGCACGCCTGCTGCGCAAGGGCCAGAACGCAGCCAAAGGCGGTGACGATACCGATAAAAACGCGGCTTTGAATGAGCCCACACGTCGTATCCAACCGGTGCCGTCAACGAAGACCTCATATCCGTTTGCCGTCAGCAAAGAGCAGGTAGAGCCAACGCAGATTCTGCGTCCGGGCGCCACGCAAGCGATCGAACATATTCGTGCGCACAATCAAAGCGCGCTCGAAAAACCCGCGCCAGCGGCGGTCACACCAGCCTGGAGCCGCAAGTCGGTCGCGCCAGTGAACGCGCCGCGCCGCGATCACATGGTACCATCGCAATTCATGCCGCCGCGACCGGCCGCCAACAACCGCAAAAAAGCTCGATCACCCGCACAACAGCAGCGTCAGCGTCGACCCCAACAGCCATCTCCGCGCCAGGCCGTAGTAAAAACGTACTATCGTCCCGGGGTACTTTCATCTTTTGTCGGCGCCTTCACGGTCGGCTTACTGCTATTCGCCGCCGCGCTGGGTTTTTGGAGCATGAGTCAGCGTCTGGATCAAGTGCAGGTAAAACCCGACATAAAACAACCTGCACCCACCAATCGTCCGCGATCACATACACCAGCAGCTGTGCCGGAACGCGACACTGCGATTACCGCGCCGGAAGCAAAATCCAGCGAAACAAACGCCGCCAACGTGGAAACAACATCCACACCGGCGAGCAAAAAGAATGCGGAGAAAAGAAGCAAACGCGATAAGACCACATCGCCACGCCTCGCTAATGTCGCTAATGACACGACTACTCGCAGCGAAACCAGAAAAAAAACCAATGCTGATACAGCCGAACGCGGTACTGGCAGCGCAGCAACAACCGCTGGCAAGCAATCAACACCGCCAGGTGTTGCATCAACGCCCAACATGACCACGCCTGCAACAAGCACAGTAGCAATCGCCCCCAAAAGGCCGATTGCAGCCGATGATAAACCGGCAGCCAATGATGATGCCTTTATCATGTTGAGTTCGCAGCCGGCGGCGGAAATTTTTGTCAACGGCAAGCGTTACGGCACAACTCTCGATGAAACCACCAACAGCGGTTGGCTGAAGGTAAAAGCAGGAAATAATTACATTGAACTGCGACGCTCCAATCACAGCACCCACAAAGTAACGATCCATGCCAAAGCCGGCGAGCGTACGCGCGTACCAAATGTGATTCTGCAAGCAGCCAGTATTCATCCGCTGAAGATCAGAGCTGCGCCGTTGCCGGTTACGGTGGCAATCATGAATGCCGACGGTCGCATTCTCAAACAATTCAGCATGACAACAGCCTGGCACTCAGAATACCTGCCGACCGGGCGTTATCGCATCCGCATAACGCACAAGGATAAAGTCATGGAGCGTGAATTTTGGCTGCCTGATCCGGCGGGCAGCTTGACAGTTAACGGTGAATTTAGAATTAAAGCGGAGCAATAGCGACGATGCCAAGAACGCAACGCCATCACTCAACCATGCGAACGCTGTCCCGAACAGCGGCGGGCGTTGTGCGTGCGTGTCTCGTTTATTTGCTGTCGTTTACACTATTGTGGGGCGGCGCCTTGCCGATTCCGAGCACTCAAGCACGCACCTATGCCGAAGGTAACAAACGTTATATGACCGGCGACTTCAAAGGCGCGGAAGCAGCTTTGCGCCAGGCATTGCCGACGACCCGCGTCGCCAAGGATAAAGCCAAAGTTCACAAACTGCTTGGTATCTGCGAATACATGCTCGGCAAGAGAACCAACGCCGCCGCCAACTTCCAAGCCGCATTGCGTCTTGATCCAAGCACACAGATTTCTCCGGCGGAAGTCCTCGATGAATCCGTCATTGCTTACTTCAACGCACAAAAAACCCCAACGCGCCCGGCGGCGGCAAAACCGGCAACACCCGCCCGCGGCAATACACCTATCGCCGGCAAAGCGGCCAAAACCACCTCGTTGCTAGTCAATTCCAACGTACCAGGCGCAACGATCACCATCGATGGTATTCTTGCCGGCAACGTTGGCAATCGCATTGAAGCTGATCCGGGCAAGTTATTGCTGGAGATCGCTGCGAAAGGTCATATTACCAAACGCGTGACGACCACCATCCACGCCAATCACGAAAACATTATCACGGTAAATCTCGATAAAATTCCGCCACCCAAACCCAAAGCACCGCCGCCGACACCAGCATCGGTAGCATCGCAAGCCAATCAGGGCGGCAAAAGCCAAGTACCATTGCCCGATCCAGGCGTGGATTTATTTAAGGACCAGGAAGCTCCCGTCGATCCAGCCGTCGCCGGTCGTGATCTGGCCAGCGAGTTTGCACTCGATGGTTCGGCCGCCGCTTATGGCATGCAGGGGCCGCGGGTACAAGCGCGCCCGCAAGCGCAACAGCCGGTTTACCAGCAACAAATGCAGCAGCCACCGGCACCGATGTATCAACAACCGGCTCCCGTCTACCAACAACCGCCTCCCATGTATGTTGCACCGCCACCTGTATACCAGGCACCGATGTATCAGCAACCATTGCCTTACTATCAACAACCCTATCAGCAGCCTTACATGCCGCCGCCGGCTACCGGCTATCCACCTCCAGCGTCGTCGGCCCCGCCACCACCGGACTATTATAGCGATGGTGCGCCCGATATCGGTGATCCGGTGGCGAATTCCATCAGGCAGCAAAAACGCGCCCCGAAAAAACGAACCAAAAAAACGACAGCGTCGGCGTCTAACAGCGGCCAATCCGACTTCGTCAAGCTATTGCCGTTTGGTGCTGGCCAGTTCCAAAACGGCAACTATCTGCTCGGCCTAGGTTTTGCCGCCGCCGAAGGTCTGGCTATCTACATGTATATGAGTAATAACTCCAAAGCCGACGAGCAAATCGCCGTCGCCCAACAAGTTGCTGCCAATGAAGAGTTAAGCGTCGAGGAACGTCAGGCATATGTCGATCAGTCACAAGCTTATGTCAATAAATCACGTAGTACCGCCCAGATGGCGTTAATCGGCTTCGGCGGTCTGTGGGCGTTGGGCGTTATCGAAGCCTATATCAACAAACCAGCACCCCCCAAGAAAAGCAAACGCCCGCGCCGGCGTCTGGGCTTGGAAATTCATGATCGCAACGTTGATACACAAAACCTCTACGCAGCTAACGCCTACAAGCCGCGCTCCGACGACGCCGATGAACGCACCACCGGCCTCAGTCACAACTGGAGCCTGAACGTGGTCGTGGATTCGGCACATCCTGAAATCCAGCCTGGCGCCGGTCTCAGTCTAAAGCTAAACTTCTAGTCATGATTGCGTTGCTCGAAGCTCAAAAAAAATATGGTATCGGTTTGACCGGCGGTATTGCCTGCGGCAAGTCCACCGTTGCTAATATCATTCGTGCGCAAGGTTATCCGGTCGTGGATGCCGACGAATTGGCTCGACTTGCCGTACGCCCAGGCTCGCCCACTATTGCTAAAATCGTGGATGCCTTCGGTGGACGCGTTCTCAGCGAAGATGGTTCGCTCAATCGCAAACTGATGGCGTCGATCATCTTTCAGGATCAACAGCAAAAGCAAACTCTGGAGAACATCGTACATCCGGCTTTGCACAAAGAACTGGATGTGCGTTTGCGGGATTTGAAAATTCTCGAACAACCGCAGACCTGGTTCTATGAAGCAACCTTGTTATATGAAACCGGCTCCTACCAACTGTATCGCGAAATCTGGGCCGTGCATTGCTCGGAAGAAACGCAAATTGAGCGCATCCGCCGCCGCCAGCCAGAACTTGCTATTTCCGCCGAGAAAATTATCGCCAATCAAATGCCCGCCGCCGACAAGGCCAAGCGTGCGCAAGTCGTCATCAATACTGATTGCACCATGGAGGAGTTGGAGCGACGAGTAAAATCGGCGCTACAGAAATTACG
>CAZZCU010000055.1:0-7378 GCA_964652825.1 uncultured Oligoflexales bacterium | reverse complement strand
TGAAAGTGATTTTCATCGAAGATGTCGAGACAGGCGAAATTCACATCAAGACCGCTTACGAACCGAACACCATCGAGGAGAAAATTTATGGCAAATACAGTTAAAAAAAAGAAAAAAGCATTTGAATTCGTCGATGACTCCGAACGATGGGACAACCGAGAATTGGGCGCCCACGAGAATTCCGTTCGTGTATCAACTCAAGGAACTGAAAAAAGGCTCGACGAAAGCCTTGGACTTCAGATGATATCCATGCGACTGCCAAAGGAAGTGGTGGAACAGTTTAAAGTGTTGGCAAGAAAGCAGGGACTTGGCTACCAACCGTTCATTCGCCAGATTCTGATGAATTACCTGCGGGATCAGACTCTACGTTGAATTATAATTATGGGGACACACGACTGAACCCAAATTACCAATATAGCATCATATAAAACTTGACATATATAGCCAATTGGCTATATTAATACAATGCGAGTTGCCTTCTACACATCGTCATCAGGAAGAAGTCCAGTCGAGGACTTTATCGCTGCACTCTCCAAGAACGACCAAGCCCGTTTCAGAGACGTGTTCGACGGCGTTCAGCATTATGGACTTGACTGCCCGAGGGTGCAATTTCGCCAGCTCCGCGGCAAGTTATGGGAGATCAAGTTTTCCGCACCCTCCGGTGGCTACCGCATTGCTTATGTTGTCCTTCAAAAAGACGTGCAGGAGATTTTATGAAAAATAAAAAAGCCGGTTTCAAAATGGCACAATCATTCTTCGACAAAATGCTTCGCGATCCAGAAATCAAGATGCATTATGAACAAGAAAAAGCAAAAACAAATATCGCTCATGCAGTGCGAGCTGCACGAACCCGGGCAGGTTTAACCCAAGCGGAGTTGGCCAAAAAAATCAAGACCACGCAGAGCGTTATTGCACGGCTGGAAAGCGGGACGGATAAACGAACACCATCCCTGGATTTGTTAGCAAGGGTTGCTTCAGCTTGCGATGCGGAGTTGGAGCTGGGATTCAAGTTCGCAAGTTAATTATGGGGACACACGAGATCGGGTTCAGTCGTGTGTCCCCATAATTCATGAACCGATTTTGGGTCGATCGAAGCCACTTTTTCAGGAGAAAAAATGGCGGGAGAGACGGGACTCGAACCCGCGGCCTCCGCCGTGACAGGGCGGCGTTATAACCAACTTAACTACTCCCCCGTTGGCCATTTAGGACGGCGATATTCGTCGTATCGCGACAGAATGTCAAGCTGATTAGCCGGCCGGGGCCGGTTGATTTTGCTCGGCTTCTTGGAGCCTTTGATCCTTAAGCTGTTCACGGTGGACCCAGACGAAAAAAACTATGGTCATGGCCATGACATGGATGAATCCGCCGGGGACCCACATGATCAGCCCGCCCAGGCGTTGATCCTCCAGATGTCCCCAGGTCCACCACTGCGGCTGGGGGATTCCCTCATAGGCATACCAGACGGTTTTGGAGAACGTCAGGAACGCGCTCAGCACAATATTGAACGCCTCCATGATCGCCAGGAATAACAGGCGAGCCGGCATCGGCACGCGCGAGCGCAAAGGATAGGGATCGATAATGTTGCGCCACATATACATCGCCGCAAACGCAAATCCCGCATGCTCAATCAGGTGCACGGCGTCGTTAAGCAGTGCCAGATTGTAGAACAACGGCACGTGCCAGAACCAAAACATGAACTCATACACCACCAGCGCCATCACCGGATGCGTCATCAGTCGTTGCGCCCACCGCACCGGCCGCATCCGCAGCAGCGGAAAGTAAATGCCTTTTCTAAACCAACGCGGCGCCCCGCGGATAATGACAAAAAACGGCACGCCAAATAAAACCAGGGGCACACCGATCGAGGTAATCATGATGTGCTGGATCATATGCATGAAAAACAAACGATCCGAAAGCGGATCGATCGGCGGCAGTAACGCCACACAAAGAATCACAATCCCCAGAAAGAAAAACACCCGCTGCCACATCGCCACCGGTGCGCGCCGCTTAAATGCACGCAAGCCACGCATATACAGCACTGCCATGATCAGGAAAAAAATCACCGTGGGATCCCAATCCCACTTTAATTGAAAAACCCCCTCAGGGAGGGGGTCGTACAAGCCATGTGCATATGCAACTGACATAACTTCGCCTTACTGGCAGCTTCGCTTCTTCTTAACCCTTATGGGATCATCAACAATCCCAGTACCACGCCCGTTGCCGTCATCATCGCCATGGCTGCAATCAGCATCTGCGTCAGGAATTTATTGTCATAACGCAAATGCATATACCAACCGCACACCATGGCGAACTTCACCAGCGACATCACGATCAACGACGGCACCATCACCATATTGGTGATTCCAAGCGCATCTTTGTATCTAAAGATCGCCCACTCCATAAAGGTAATACCGCAAAGCACCGCGCAAAATACCCAATATAACTTCACGGTAGCATGTTTTGCATCGCTCATTGTCATGCGCTCCTAAACGTATACAAACAAGTAAACGACGGTGAAAATAATGATCCAAACAACATCAACAAAATGCCAGTACAAACCAGCAACTTCGACCATGGTCGAGTTAAACCAATTTGGATTCATCAGTGACTTCACCAGCATGGTGGACATCCACAATACGCCAACAGTCACGTGCAGGCCGTGACAGCCGGTGAGCAGGTAGAAACTCGTCGCAAAATTACTTGTGCTGAAACCCAGACCACTATGCACGAAGTGATTGAACTCATAATATTGAAAACCGAGAAAAATCGCCCCGCCCAAAACCACCATGCCAGTCCAGAAGCGGAACAACTTAAGATTCTTGATATTGCAGTAATGCAACGCCAACACCATCGCCACTGAACTCATCAGCAGGTCGAAGGTACTCAGCGTTGTGATATCGATATTATAAATTTCCTGCGGCTTGGGACCACTACCGGTAACGCCGCGGTTAATAAGGTAGTTGGTAATCAATGTTCCAAACAAAAAACATTCCGACGCAATCAACGTCCACATCGCAAACTTACGATTGTCGATACCGGTCGTGGTATGCATCGTATGCTCTACGTGTTCTCCATGCTGTCCCATGCTCGCTCCTTGCAGCAAAATCAGGCTTTTTCGTACGACCAACCGTAGGCACTAAACAAAGTAACAATCACGCCGCCGATACTGATATGAAGACCATAGGTCTTGAAAAAGAAACCAGCAGCCACCAGCGTCAGACCAAGCGCCATCAAGATTGGAAAATAGGACGGACCCGGCAGATGGATTTTGGACACATCGACCGAGGGTTGTTGTTTTGGCGGCAGGCGCTGGCCATCCTTCGTATACTTTTGGAACCAGAAATCATCGAGAACTTTAACTTCCGGCTCCACGGCAAAGTTATACTCGGGCGGCGGTGACGGAATGCTCCACTCCAAAGTGCGACCATCCCAAGCATCATCTTCGGCCTTTTTGCCAAAGAAAAGACTGTAAGCAAGATTAGCAAAGAACACCAGGCCACCAACCGCGGTCATGTAAGCACCCATGGTGCAAACAAAGTTCCACAGATTCCAGCCTTGATCCGGCGCATACGTAAAGATACGACGCGGCATCCCCTGCAACCCCAAGAAGTGCATCGGGAAGAACGTGACGTTAAAGCCGATCATGAACAACCAGAATTGCACTTTGCCAAGCGACTCATTCATGAACCGACCGGTGACTTTTGGGAACCAGTAAAAAATCCCGCCAAACAACGCCATCACCGCGCCGCCATAGAGCACGTAGTGAAAATGCGCCACCACGAAGTAAGTATCCTGATGCAACGAATCAATCGGTGGCGACGAATGCATGATGCCCGACAAGCCGCCGATGGTGAACATCGCCACGAAGCTGATGGCAAACATATTTGCCGTGGTGAAACGAATGCGTCCGCCCCACAGCGTCGTCATCCAGTTAAAAATCTTCACGCCCGTAGGTACGGCGATCAACATCGTTGCCGCCGAGAACAGCGCGTTCGCCCAAGCACCCATGCCGGTGGTGAACATGTGATGCGCCCACACCGCAAAACCAAGGAAACCAATCGCGCACGACGAATAAACCATGACCGAATAACCGAACAACGGCTTCTTGGCTTTGGTCGCGAGAATCTCCGAGACGATACCCATCGCCGGTAAAATCAGAATGTAAACTTCGGGATGACCGAAAACCCAGAACAAATGCTGCCACAGAATGACCTGACCGCCGTCACCTGGATTGAAGAAACCGGTACCGAAGTGGCGATCGACAGTGATCATCACTAAAGCAACGGTGATTACAGGCAATGCCAGGAACAACAACACCTGTGTTACCAGCGTTGTCCAGACAAACATCGGCATCTTCAGCAGCGTCATACCTTTGCAACGCATGTTACAAATCGTCACGAAGAAATTGATCGATGCGATCAATGACGCCAGACCCACAACCTGCAGACCCAATGCCCAAAAATCCACCGACAAGTCAGGTGAATAAGTTATTGAGGTCAAATTCGCATAACCGAACCAGCCGGTTTTCGGCGCCTGATCGATCAAAAACCCCGTATTCAGCAGCAAGCCGCCGAACAGGAAAATCCAGAAGCTCAATGAATTCAAACGCGGAAACGCCACGTCGCGCGCGCCGATCATCAGCGGCGTCAGGAAGTTAAAGAACGCCGCACTCATCGGCATCACGAACAAAAAGATCATCGTGGTGCCGTGCATCGTCACTGCGGAGTTAAAAGCATTAGCACCGATAAACGTATTATTAGGCACGATCAACTGCGTGCGCATGATCATCGCCTCAACGCCGCCCAAAATCAAAAAGAACAACGACGCCAGGCCGTACATAATGCCGATCCGCTTATGATCGACAGTCGTAATCCAACTCCACAGTCCTGTCTTGCTATAGTTACCACTCATATGTTTACCGAAACCTCCAACATCTAGAACTGCTTGATGGTCGAATTACGTAGGAACGCTGACAAATCAGAAATTTCATCGTCCGTTAAACCCAGATTCGGCATGATCGAGCCCGGCTTAATCTCTTCGGGATTACGCAACCAACGCGCCATGTCGTCACGATTGTTCAACAACGTACCAGCGCCAAGCGTACGACGCGAACCCATGTTCGACAGATTGGGACCAGTGATGCCGACCAGATCAGTGCCAGCAATCGCATGACACGCCAGACAACCTTTGCTGGTCATCAGCTCCAGCCCGCGCTTTTCCTTACTGGTCTCAAGCCGCGGCGGCTCGTTATGTGTTTTCGCCCAGCGCTCGAACGCATCAGCTTTCAACACCACGGCCTGAAAACGCATCAACGCGTGCGACGAGCCACATAGCTCCACGCATTGTCCCTGATAGTAGTCGCCGCGATCTTCCTGACCAGCCGGTGTATCGATCACCATAATATGAGTAACGCCTGGCAGAGCATCCAGCTTGCCGCCAAAACGCGGCACCCAGAAGCTATGAATCACATCAGCGGACGTGATCTCAAAAACCACTTCCCGATTCTCCGGCAGCACCAACTCATTTGCGGTATTGATGCCTAAATCCGGGTAAACGAATTCCCACCACCATTGATGACCGATCACCTGAACTTTCAAAGCATCGGGCGACGGCTCGCGCGCATGTTTAAAAATCGTTTGCCAGGTAGGAATAAAAATAAACAACAGCAAGATCACCGGAATCGTCGTCCAGGTGAGTTCGAGCACGGTGTTGCCATGTATTTGTTTGGGGATATGCGTATCACCCGGTCGTTCGCGAAAACGAATCAGCGTATACACCAACGGTCCCGCCACCATCAGGAAGACGAGCACACAAATAATGGTTGTTATGAGGTAGACATGATTGATGTCACGACCCCATTCCGTTAACGGATGAATCGTCGACATCGGTACGATGTCAGTGCAACCCATCAAAACGCTTAACAACCCAAAACTGCCGATTGATTTTAGCCGACGCGAAAGGCTAGTGCGAAAAAACGAACGCATGCAGGTCAGACTCCACGATAAGCCGTTGCCGTTCTACGAAATGCATCGATGCGAAAAGGCTCGTCACAAACTTTGACTTATTCTACCCATCACGCCGGCCAACGGTCAACAAATCTCTAAAGTTTCAGGGGGATTACGACGGAGCGCGGCTGTCCGTTTACACGCAGTGTCACGCGCAACTCCCAGTTGCCGGGCATGTGCAACTTAACACCATCAACGTGGTAATTTTTATCATCAACGACACGAACACGCGGCTTGGTAAGCATTCCGTGGTTATGCTCCGGCATGCGCGCATCAAAAGCCACGTCCGTGATCGCCGGCGCCGCGACCTTTGCGGGATTGGTTGCAGGGTCCGCGGAAAATTTTAAACGCACCGTCAACATTTTATTTACCGGCACCGGTCCGGCACCATCTGTAGCAATTGCCACACTTAAATTTGTCTCTGGAATTTTGCCACTGCCTAATTCCGCCGCCATCAGCGCCGGCATTAACAACCAAAACAGCATCAACGCTAGCGCGCAGCAACCAAATTTTGATACAGGCTTTGAGATATGCGAAATCGTTTGCTGCATGATCTGGTCTCCAAACAAATGCTGGTGATAGTTGTCACGATCATCAGCAGTATTACGCTATGGCGCCTCTATAACCAACCGGAAGTTGTCCCACCGATCGACGATCAGGAACTCGCGCGCCTGGCAATGACACACACTTTCACTGATCGCGACGACGACCTCCCGCATGCGGAACGTTGTCAGACGGAACTCGGTCGCGATTTATTTTTCGACACGCGTTTATCACAAAACGCCACCATCTCCTGCGCAACCTGTCATGTTCCGGAATTGGCATTTACCGATGGCAAGCCGGTCGCATCCGCGCTCGGCGTCACCGAACGCAACACGCCAACACTCGTCAACATGCGTGACAGCTTCTGGTTCTTCTGGGATGGTCGCGCGGATTCGCTGGCCGCGCAAATGCTCGGCCCCCTCGAAAGCAATGAAGAGCACGGCTTTTCACGCGCGCAATTGGCTGGCACCGTCCTCGCCCACTATCGCCAGCGCTACGAACGCTGCTTCGGCCCCGTGCCCGGCGACACAACGATCCCATCGCTAACCTTGCGCGCCTATCCACCGCCAAAACCCGTCGTCATCTCGCAAGCACTCGCCGCCTACACGCTCGCCACGCGCGGCAGCGCCACCGAGCTGACGCAGATTCTGCTGAGCGCGCGTCAGGCCAACCTCGCGCCCTGGCAGTATATGGCCACACATCTGGCAACCCCCTACAACGCACCAACCGCCGCCGAGCACGATGCCTACGCACACCTGCCACCACGCACGATGCGGCTGATCAATACCGTCAGCGCCAACACCGGCCTCGCCCTCGCCGCATTTCAACGC
>CAZZCU010000054.1:0-7415 GCA_964652825.1 uncultured Oligoflexales bacterium | reverse complement strand
ATTCTCAGCGAGCGTTTGTAGGCGATCCAGACGACGAGCGCCAATAACAAGATGACAACCTTGCTCGGCGAAAATCTCCGCAACCGCGGCACCAATGCCCGACGAAGCGCCAGTGACCAGCACTACTTTGTCGGACAAGGAAACGGCGGGCACTTATGATTCTCCGGTTGATTCACGCTCCGCGCGACTAATAACAACGGCGCGGCTAGGCCCTTCACCTGCCGAAGACGAGAAGAAACCCGAGCTTTTGATCTGCTCATGTTGCAGGCGACGATTAAAACTATTTGCTGGTTTAAGCGGAATTTCGCTAAGAGAGGTGTCTTCACGCATGCGTTGGACCGCATCCATGACTTCGGCCAGAGCCACCTCGGTACCATTGTTATTATTACCGCGATGACCATCGCGATCCCTGCCACCACCGCCGTGACCACGCCGCGGACCACCCTGATCACGGCGCCCCTGGTGCCGATCACGGCCACGATCGCCATCGCCTCGCCCGCCACGCTGCGGTCGATCATGGTGCGACGATTGCTGCCGAGGACCCCGGTCACCACCACCGCCTCGATCGCGATCGCCGCCAAAACGAGAGCGCATTGGCGGCGCGAAACGGCCCACGGGCGGACGGCTTCCCAATTCATAAACTTCGTCTTTCGAGGCCTCATAACACCATTGCAGGTACTTCAGATATAGTCCCTGATGTTGACGGAAAATTTGCGAAATAAACTCCTGCAAAGCATCCCAAATCCTCTGATGTCTGATGTCAGAGGCATTCTCGTTGCTGGCACCAATGTGAAATTCAAGGCCGGTTAGCTTCTCGGCGATAGCACGCACATCAATGCTCAATTTCGCCACCGGCTCAACGACTTCGGCAAGACGACCAAAATTAATAACATTTAGTGACTTTAGCTGGGGGAATTGCGCCGCATACCAGCTTAGAAGGTCCTGAATCACATCACGTAATTGCTCGACGTCGGTTTCGTCGGGGCTCAAATCGCTGATCGATGGCCAGGTGAGGGGATTATCTTTCTTGGCGTTACGATGCGTGGTTTCAGCTTCGTAACAGGAAAATAAAAAATAATCTAAGGGTACGTCACTATTTTCGGCGGCTTTAAAACGTTCTTTGACTTTCAACGGCAATAGACTCCATCAAGATGATAGTAGGAAAAACTCATCTGTCGCGACAAATGCAACTTTATCAAACAATGCCGATTAACTTTGCTCGGTGTACGCCAAATACCCGCCAATCAATGAATACAATGGCTGGTCCGTCCACTCGGATGCGAGTTCTGCGGCTTTTAAACTTCTACGACCAGACCGGCAATAAAACACGGTCGGTTTTGATTTTGAAATGTCATCAGCGAAATTTTCGAATTCCGAGAGCGGCATATGAACAGCGCCGTCAATCATACCTTCGTCTATTTCTTCCTGTTCACGTACATCAACCAGGATAGCGCCGCGCTCAACCAAGGCATCCATTTCTACAATATCAATTTCTTCGATCATGACCTAAGTTCCTGAACTTAACCACGCATACGACGAGCCAGACTTAAAACACGAGCACTGGCCTGTGAAAGTTCTTCTACTTCCGTCCATTCAGTCGCATTAGCCCGTTGATGCGTATAAGCCATCAACTCATGCTCACCTTCAAACGCCTCAATAATAGCGTCAATAGCGGCTTTGTGACCAGAGGTTCCTGGACTGGATTTGCGTAATTCTTCCATGGCCGAGCTCAAAGCCCCGATTGCATCATCCTCGCCCTGATCTTGCAAAAGCAGGTTCAGGGCGTCAATAGCTTTGACTAGATCCGCTGTTGAAGCGTTGCGATCCCGTTTAATGATCGTCATGGATTTCCTTTGCTTTCCCCTTCGCCTGCTGCCGGCGATTGGGCCACTTGAAGATAGGCGAACTATTATAAAAATGCAACGACACCTCGATGGCTTCCAGCGGTCTTTTCCGCCATCCTCGCTCTAAAGACACTCAAAACCACGCCGATAAGATAACCTAATAGCGATGCTGGTATCGCCAGCTCTCAAAGGGGCCATGATGATTTACAAAAAAAACACTAAAATCTCAGTGATTCTTGCTATTTTAATCAACCTCGCACCGATAGCAACCGCGGATGATTGTACCCATTTATGGAATCATACGCTTGATATCAACCCTGATTTTCCTAAACCAATGTCTGGCGACACCTACGCCGCCTACGGGCTCATTGGTTACTATAACGATCCCAATCTGCGTTTGGAATTCACGGGTGATTTTCTTCGTGGCCGCTTCATGAGCTTTGAAACCTACGAAAGCAAAAAGAAACGTCACGTCGATGTTATTTACGATTACCAGATGACGCCAGACGCCGGCTCCGCCAATCCCTATCTCGATGGGGCTGCCATGGACGCGACACCTCGTGCTTACACTGTTCAGATATTGCCTGAGGACGTGGTCACGTCTGACGACAACGTCGTGCGGGTCGCCAAAGACGCACGCGTACATTCCATCTTTTATCGCGGCTATGCGCCAAGTAACGGCGTGACACTTCGTTACGAGGATCTGCCCCGCATTCATGCGTTCAATATCAATACCGGCCTGCCAGCAGCCTGTCCGAAAATTCTTGATACGGCTTTTGATCCAGGCGCGCTGGCGTTGCTGCTTGGCGTCATACCGCGCAAAACCGAACTAAAATTTCGCGAATCGGACTTTGCCAATGGCACAAACCGTGCGATCCCGTCCTATGTATTTAACTTCAATCGACTGCGTCACGGCGATGTATCGATAGTTAAATTTAAATCGCCGCAATTCTTTGATACGCAAGCCGGCACGGGACCATTCTCGCAGGACGCGGATGTACGTTACTGGTCGCTCTGTACCCAAAACGTTAAGAAAAGCCAGACACTGACTTGCTTGCCCGACTACCTGGCCAAACGCGATAGCGATGACTACGTCACGGTCGTCATTGGCAAGGGTAACGCGATTAAAGAAGTCGCCGAAAGCCGGGGCCTGAATTTTTTGGAAGATCGGCGACAGAAATCGCAGGCCATCATGGGGATTTTTTATCGGAATGTTTTACCAAAAGCCGGATTCCCTACCTATCAAGGGGCCTACATGCCCTATGGGGTAGCCTGTTCCGCCGAGGATTTTTTAGCGGACAAGTGCCGCCTGTGATGTACGAACACTCATAGCCACTGCGTGCTCTTCGGCAGGTATTTGGCAGGCAAACCTGGCAATAAATAGTCCGACGGTTTGCGCATGATGTTGAAGACAAACAGATGACGCAACGCGGCAACGCCGTCTTTCCAGGTAATTTTTTTACCCTCTAAATAACTACGCGGAAAATAAGATATCGGAACTTCCAGAATACGGACTTTTAAACGGGCGATCTTCGCTGTCACTTCCGGCTCAAAACCAAAGCGATTGGATTCAAAGCGAATATTCTTGATGATATCAGCACGAAAGAATTTGTAACAAGTCTCCATATCCGTCAAATACAAGCCACTCAGGACATTGCTGACCATCGTCAAAAATCGATTCACTAAATAGTGAAACGTTCGATGCACTTGCATACTATTCTTTTTAAATCGAGACCCAAAAACGACATCCGCTTTATTGGCCAAAATTGGCCCGACAATCTGCGGCACGTCATCAAGCGAATACTCAAAATCAGCATCCTGAACGCCAATGACATCGCCGGTGGCCAGTTCAAAACCCTTACGGACCGCCGCCCCTTTACCCTGATTTTGTTGCTGCTTATATATGGTATGCTGGGACGTGAAGGCAAAAGCATGCAAAACTTCCAGCGATTGATCGTTGGAACAGTCGTCAACAAAAACCAGCTCCTTGTCGCAGTCCAGCTGTAAATCATCAAGCTGTCGCAAGAATTCACGCAGGTGCGTCGCTTCGTTGTAAATGGGAACAACCAAACTAACTTTCACCCGCAGCCTCTCTTTGTTATAGTTATTCGCATAAGCTAAAATTAGTTGCCTAGGAACATAGTCATGCCATCACCAACATTGATGTCCGCCCACGCATCCCTACAGGAATTCTTTGCCACCCAAACCACCTTGGCAGATAATTTTCGCATCCAACAACTACAGCGCCTCAAAACAACAATCCAAAAATATGAAGCCGAACTCCTGCAGGCCCTACAGCGTGATTTGCACAAATCAGCTTTTGAAGGATATACGAGCGAGATTGGTTTCGTATACAGCGAAATCAATGATGCAATCAAAAATTTGCGGCGCTGGATGAAACCACAACGTGTCAAGACACCGTGGCTTCATTGGCCATCGCGCAGCAAAATTCACGCACAACCAAAAGGCGTCGTATTGATTATCGCGCCGTGGAATTATCCCGTGCAATTGCTCTTTTCACCGCTAGTTGGCGCGATCGCTGCCGGCAACTGCGTGATGCTCAAGCCATCGGAAGCCGCAAGCGCTACGGAAAAGGTTATTGCAAAAACTATCGCCGAGGCGTTTCCACAAAAATACTGCGCTGTCGTCACTGGCGACGCGTCTGTAGCCCAGGAGCTTTTAGGGTTAAAATTTGATCATATCTTTTTCACCGGCAGCACGATAATCGGCCAGCAGGTCCTGCGCGCTGCCGCCGAACATCTGACACCCGTGACGCTGGAACTTGGCGGCAAATCACCATGTATTGTCGATGCAACCGCAAACATCGACCTCAGTGCTAGACGAATCGCCTGGGGAAAATTCTATAACGCCGGGCAGAGCTGCGTCGCGCCGGATTATTTACTGGTTCATCGCCAGATCAAAGATCAACTTGTCGAAAAACTAAAGCATACGATTGAAAATTTCTTTGGTCCGCAAACGCAAAATAGCCCTGATTATGGACGCATTATCAGCCGGAGGCACTTTGATCGATTAACGGAACTTCTGAAAAATCAATCGATCCTTGTGGGCGGCCACAATGACGCCGAAACACTTTACATCGCACCAACTATTATTGACTGCCAACACATGGACAATCCGTTGATGCGCGAAGAAATCTTTGGTCCGATTCTCCCTATTCTGACCTACAACTCCCGGGATGAAATCCCTGCACTCATCGCACAACGGCCAACGCCTCTCGCGTGCTACATCTTTACCAGCGAACAGAATTTTGCGGCGCGTATTATTCGCGAGGTCAAGTTTGGGGGTGGCTGTGTCAACAATACTTTGATTCACGTCGCCAACCAGCATCTGCCGTTTGGCGGCGTCGGTTATAGCGGCATGGGTGCCTATCACGGCAAAGCCAGTTTTGATGTTTTTTCCCACCGACAATCGATCGTGTACACGCCGTGGATGTTTGATCTTTGGCTCAAATATCCACCCTATCGGGGCAGACTTAAGCTAATACGAAAGCTGCTGCGCTAAGTAACAAGTACCGAACTGAAACCACACTATCGCGTCGCTCGTTCGGACTTGTCGGCTATTCGTTCAAGACGGGTTTCTTTCTGCTTCAGCTCAAGAAATTTTTCGTAGGCTTTTGATCTAGGCTGAGAAAAACTGAGGCCCCTGCACCAATAATCGTTTCGTAAAATCACCTGACACAACCGCCGATAAGAAGGGGCGCGTTTTCGGTTTTCAAGCAACCTATCCGCCTCATCGGGAATTCCATTCGGATAACCGCGTGCCAACCACCAATTAATAAACACCTTAAATTTTTTGAGGTAATGCTCTCTGGCTTGATCGGGAAGGCTCGCAAGTAAAAGTTCGCAGAAAGACTTCCAGGTGTGGTTTTCGGGCTTGGTAATGACATAGGCACCCGTCATATTGCCTTTGATCTTGGCATATATCGCGCCAGAGTTTGCTCCGTTTACTCGAGCCAATACACGACCCCAGGCATCAGGCTCGAGAATGTGAAACAGCCACAGCCCTTTTTTTTGATCATCGCCGTAGGGTTGGCAGATGCGCATTTGCGACAGCTTCATGCCAGCACGATACATGCAGTCATAAATTTGATTATACGGAAGATGCGGATACTTGTAGTGAAACAACCACACGTCCGAAACAGTCCAATCATAAATGGGATAAACATTGTAAACCAAATCCGCAACGCGCGTTGTATAGGCGAGTTTTTGATAGGTCTCTTTAGTGTTCGATGAAATCGCACGAAAACGATTGAAACTTTCATCAGTCCGAATACCAACACACGAGGCGCTTAACTTCCCTTGCGAGTACCATTCTCCAAATAAGGACACAAATTCCTCAAACTCCATCCCGCGCTGGAAAAACGGGAAGAACTTCTCGTCGCTAATGGCTTCTTTAGGCATAGGTCGGATCCAAAGATCTTTGCAATCCGGATCCCAACAAGTCCACTGCGGCTGAAAATTGGAGGTCGCGTTTCGTAGCGACAGCGGCAAGCATACCCAATAAAGCTCAATATACTGGGCGTATTTGGCAAAACAAACCCGAGCATGCTCGATCGTCAATCGATACTGCCCCTCAAGATCCAAAAACAAGACGCCAATTTTTCTCTTGCGCTTGACGGCCTCTTCGATCGCAAGATGCAAAAGCACAGTACTATCTTTGCCGGCACTGAAACTGACGTAAATACGTTCAAAATTATCAAAGATAATTTTGAACCTGGCCTGGGCCTCCTCAAGCACGTTTACATCTTTGTACTTCTTGCGTGCCACGTCTACGACCCTACCTCTTTCGACGCTTGCTTTTATAATTTGGCAGAAATGGATCGTAATCCCTGGTTGTTGTTTCCACATCCCAGGCGAATGAAAATTCAGCGTCCGCGAACATGGAGGTTAAACCGCTGATTTGTGTAAGCCTTAAAACTTCGTCTTCGTCCATCCCCAAATGCTCCGCAATCCATGCGTCGCTGCGGTTTCGCCCTTTCATCTCCACCACAATTTCGGACATAATATCCACACTATGACGGCCACGGGCACGATTATGACGAATGGTGGCGGCTATGCGATCAGATCGATCCTGACGATCCTGATTGATGGCAACAATCGGCAAATAATCTTGAATTCGCTCTCGAACCGATTCGCATCTGCGAGCAACCAGATTGCGATGAAACCCATCAACCACTTCATACTTTTCTTCATTTTTCCAAGTAACGATTGGCTGGGTAAAACCGTCCTCACGAATCGAAACCTCGAGCAGCTTCATTTCGGGCGGCGCAACTTTATTTGGATTGTAATCGTTGGCCTGTACCTGCTTTGCCTTCACCCAAAGCACGCAATCAATGGGCTCCTTGCCCATGGGCGAGTATTTTCTAAGTGATAGCTTGATCTGATTGATCGCTTCAATCCGATCGTCCAGCGCCAGATCCTCGAGTTGTTTTAGTACATCGTTTACTTTGTCGACGACACGAGATTTGACGGCCATTTGATCCCTCACTTGTCGATTGGACAAATGCATGGTGAAGAAAATGAAAGTAATCCGTATTATGTCATGGCTTAG
>CAZZCU010000053.1:6276-7436 GCA_964652825.1 uncultured Oligoflexales bacterium | reverse complement strand
CGCAACTCGCGAAGCAATGCTTCGCGCGCCAATGCCAGAGCACCTTTGGTATAGGCGGGATCGATATCAATAACATTCAAGCTTAATTGCGCGCGATCGCGATACAGACTGACGTGACAAAGCATGCGTGCTTGCAGACCGTCGCGCAATACCGCAGCCAGGGCGTCGTGCCCATATTTTTCTTCGAGGTTGTTAAATGCTGACCGCCATAAGATGGTTTTTACTTCCACGCTCGCGACTTCAGCGGTGGCGTCTTTGGCTTCGCCAAGCGAGAAAAACCAACCTGATTTCTTTTCCGTAATGTTATGAATCTCGCCGATGACCCACACCGGCACCGAAAAACTGGCGGTGATCGCTGCCTGTGCGCGACCGATTAGTTCCGAGACGCGCAGGCCGGCATCGGTGTCGCCCGGTATAGTCGTGGTTGGCGTCGGCATCACGATTTCGCCGGCGGCCACCGAGCTTAAACGGGCGAGATTTTGCTCATTGAAAGGTACGAGCCAGACTTTGCCGTCGCCATCAAAGCGACCGCCGAGACTTTTGATAAATGCCCGGTGATCGTATGTCTTGCCGTAAACAATAATTTGGTCGCCGTCGCGGCGTAATTGAAGCGTCAAAACCTATCTCCGTGCCTGTTTGATCAAGCGGTGGTAGATAGGTTTTAACTCAACTACTTACGGTTGGTAAGTATGAAGATAGCGTCGGGTGAAGTTGCCTTCGCTGATCGATGCCCATGTTTGGATAACTAAGTCCGCGGAATCCTTTGGGGTGTTCCAGCTCCCGGCATTATAGCCGGCCTGGGATGATTCCCAGGTGATTTTAGCTCCAGGGAAACGTTGACGCCAGGAGGCTAGGGCGGCGTCTTTTGCGGTCTCGATAAGCGTGTTCGGAACGGCGATCGTTCTGTCGGGTGCGACCGCCGTAAAATCACGCAATGCCCAGGTGAAGGCACTGATCTGACCCGAGGCTTCGACCGCGATCTCGACGCTGCCGATTTGTTGCAGCGGCGTCAGCTGCTGGATGTTTTGATGAAAGACCACGGTCTTGCGCAGAACTTTCTGGTCACCGCGTATATCGCCAGCAACTGCGTCGATGATGTAGGTGGCCTGCAAAACATCATTAGCCTGAGCGAGTTCATACTGATTGATAAAGGAACGGGC
>CAZZCU010000053.1:0-6176 GCA_964652825.1 uncultured Oligoflexales bacterium | reverse complement strand
GGAACAATGCGGCGTGGTCGCTCGTACACCCAGGCCGAAGCAGCTGTGTTGGCGATGTCCTCACGCCAGGTTTTGTCCTCGGTGATCTTGCTCATGGCCTCTTCGCTGGATGCACCGAAGCACAAGGTTACCGGGATATTCGCATACGAGGCGGCACGCGAGGCTTTAAAGAAGGCACCGGAAATCGTCTCGGCTTGTGCGCGCCATATTTTTAGAAAATCGGCGCCATAACTGTCCTGATCAGCCATGTTGTTTGAATAGCCGAGAATGCATTGCAGGCCGGCCGCGCTTTTTTGCCAGGTTTGCGACGGATTTTCACCCGGTCGTGTTGGTGCGTCACCAGTACCTATTTTTAAGCCCTGACAGGTCGATAAAATCAGATAACGCACCGCCGTATCGCCAAGCAGCATGCTGTTTGACTTTGCCGAGCAACCGCCATAGCGCGTAGTACCCATCAACGCGGTGTAAACACCTTTGCTGGTGACGCCGTGACTCGCTATGTAACTGATTGCCGAAGCATCGACGCCGTTAAATTTATTGGCAGTCGTTGCATTTGGTCGATAATCGCCGTCTGCCTGCCACTCATCTTGATGAACATCAGCATCCACCCAAAGAAAATTTTTGCGCGCGTCTTTGGGGAACTCACTGCTGCCGAAAAATTTATGCATCTCCGCGGTGGTGCCCGGTAGATTGCTGGCGCCGCAGTTTTTATGTTTGCTGACCGCGTAACCGCCGATGTCATAGGCAAGTACGGGCGACGATAGTGTTGTTGACAGGCCAGTGAGCGTCAAAATTGTTGTGGCGCTGAGGTTGCTAAAAAAGGCGCGCGTCATCGGTTCTCCTTTCCCGGAGTCGTCGAGGTTTTGGTAGTCGTGAGTTTGCTTGTTGGAGCTATGAAATATTATAACATGAATCGAGGAAGGCGTTGTTGTGCTTAGGTTTCAGAAAATATGAACTGTTCCTTGACGCCTTTTTGTAATAGGAGCGTTCGCGCCGTTTGCAGCATCGTCGGTGGCCCACATAGATAATAGCGTGCATTTACGGCAACTATTTCCATTAATTTGTCAGTTACAATACCCTGCCGGCATGGCGGAGTCGGGTTGTGGCGGGCATAAACCCATAGGTCAAAATGGTTGGTCTTGCCGGCAAAGCTTTGCAGCTCTTTGTAATATGGCACATGTAAAAAGTCGTCGCAGCCATAGACCAATGTTGTTGGTGTCGGACATGGCCGTCGCCAGTGATCGGTTAACTCTTGCAGCATCGCACGCAACGGCGCAATGCCCGAGCCGCCGGCGACAAATACACGTGGTACGGCGACGCCTGTATCGTCCAGCACGAATTGACCGCGTGGC
Source organism: uncultured Oligoflexales bacterium (assembly GCA_964652825.1). Lineage (GTDB taxonomy): Bacteria > Bdellovibrionota_B > Oligoflexia > Oligoflexales > CAZZCU01 > CAZZCU01. The sequence goes on along the minus strand of CAZZCU010000053.1, from coordinate 4,824 downwards.
TTGCCGATTTGCAGTGTGTCGCCGATTTTACGACCGACGAGAATATCGGTGGCGCGCGTATCGCCCACCGTCAGCAGACAAAGATCGAAGCTGCCGTCAGCCCGTGCCGCCGACGCGATCGAATAGGGACGCTCAAAGGCACCGTGGTTATCGTTAAATGTCACAATCAGATGTTGTCCGGCCTGATGGCGCAGCGGTCGTTCAGGGGACAAGGTTAGCGCCAGGTACTTGACGCCGATAGTATCGATAGCGGTAATTTCTGCGGTTTGTTGTTCCGGCACCGTTAGTTCCCTAAATTACTTTTCCGGAGACATTAGCTTGCACTGCGATGGACTGCCAGGTTTTCCTGCATCCAGCTGCACAATATAGGGAACTTTCGTTGAGGATGCACGCGGAACAAAATTGCAGGCGAAGGAGTCGGTGTTTTTCGGGTAGTTCGGATAAGCAGTGATGGTATGCGTTATACCGTAAGCGAGATCGTTGAGCGCCGCTGGCGTGGTGCCGGTGATATAACCGCGGTTGATACTGAAGTACACACGCTTGTTGCTCTGAATACGTGTCGGTGCAAAACGTACCGACGGGTCTTCTTTGAGAATGATCTTATCGAGACGTGTGGTTTCGCCTGGTTCGATAGATGTGGTCACGGTTTCTGGTAGATAATTCTCGCGACTGATTTGAATCGTATGCGAGCCGGGAGAAATATCAAAATGCCGCGGCGTATTTACATAGCTGCCACGCGCGAGGTCTTTGCCGTCAACTTTGATGCGTACGCGCTCAGGGAAAGATTGAATGGTGATTTTTGCGGGCTGACCGTCGCGGGCGCTGAAGTGTTGTTGCGCGAACATCGCCACGCCAGCTAGCGTCAGAACCAATGTTGCAACGATTGTCCATAATGATTTATTACTCTTACGACCCTGACGCATGCGGTAACGTTGGATGCCGGTATTGTAGCCGGTATAAAGTCCGTTGGCATTGGTGCCGGTCGTGGCCATGCCTGGGGCATTCAGGCCGGTACCATGGTTACTTGGCTTCGCAGTCATCATGCTGCCGCCGCTGCCATTGCGGAGGTTGGTCTTGGCCATCGCCAGCGGCGCATTATCTTTTTCATCGAGAGTCAGGTTGATTTCGCGCCAGCCGCTGGCTGGTGTTTGCTGTGCGATATCACGTGCCGAGCTGTCGGGCGGTGTATTGTTGTTGTCAGCGATGCTCATGGCAGCGGGTGTCGATGTCGGCAATGCTGCTGGAACTTCGCTGGTTAGAGTGCGCTTGATTTCCTGTGAGCTTTCTTCGCGTTTGGCTTTCAATAACTGCTTCAGAAAGCCGGCGACTTCGCTGGGAGTGAAATCCGGATATTTGGTGTGTAGATATTTGCGCAGTTCTTTTTCGAGCGCGCCAGCGGTTTGCTGGCGTTTCTTGCGATCTTTATTCAGGCCGCGCATGACAAGTGTGTATAGTTCTTCGTCGACATCTTTATTTAAATCTGGCAGGTGATGCGAGATATCACATTCCTGAACCTTCTTGATAATCTGCACGTCGCTGTCGGCCGAGAATAGCCGCCGCATTGCCAATGCTTCCCACAAGACGATGCACAAGCTGAAAACATCCGAGCGCGCATCGAGCGATTTGGCGGCGACTTGTTCCGGACTCATGTACGAATACTTGCCTTTGACGATCCCGGGACGGGTTTCGTTGCTTTTATGCGAGGAGTCAGCGTCGGCGATACCAAAGTCGGTGATTTTGATTTCGCCCTCAAAGCTGACGAGGATATTTTGCGGCGAAATATCGCGATGCACGATTTCCAGAGGTTTGCCGGTAACTTCATCAACTTTCGTGTGCGCGTAATGTAGACCGCGTGCTGATTCGGCAATGAGATAAACAACCATCGGTACCGACAAACGTACTTTGGCGGCTTCGCAAGCAGCGAGTACCGAGCGCAGATCGGAGCCGTCGACGAACTCCATGATTAATGCGTAGGAGCCCTCGACTTCCTTGAAGTCAAAAACCTGCACGATGTTGCCGTGCTGCAGGCGTTTGCAAATATGCGCTTCATCACGAAACATCTCGACGAATTCTTTGTCTTGCGAATAGTGCGGCAGGATGCGTTTGACGGCACAGATACGTTGAAAACCGTCTTCGCCGACAGCTTTGGCAAGATAAATCTCCGCCATTCCACCGCGTGCGATGCGTTTGCTCAAAATGTAATGCGAGCTATTCGCCATGACGATCCAGTAGTGTTTTTTTGCAAGTAAAGGTTCTCTTAGTCATCGGAAATTTCTCGGGAAATTGAAGGGCTGGCGATGGTTTTGCCAAAAATTTTCCGCTAATAATCCGCCCAGACTCAGACTACATTCGGATTTTCACCGACAACTTTCCGTGGTTTTGCCATGGCGTCATGAAGATTTTTGGATTAGTTTTGAATATTCGATTTATAGCTGTGATTTTCAACATCTAGAGAGTTCGGCATGGGTTCGGCCAAACCAGGAATTTTTATCACTATTGAAGGTGGCGAAGGGGTTGGTAAGTCATCGTTCGCGGCTTTGCTGATTGAGCAGTTGCGTACCTATCTGGGATCGTACCAGGTGATCGCCACGCGGGAGCCGGGCGGTACCCCGGTTGCTGATGCGTTGCGACAGATCTTCGTGCGACCACCGGCCAGCGATCCATTGTTCCCGATGACCGAATTACTGGTGGTGTCGGCGGCGCGCGCGCAGCATGTTCAGGTTAAAATCAAGCCAGCGTTGCAGCGCGGTGATTGGGTGGTTTGCGATCGGTTTTATGATTCCACTCGTGCTTATCAAGGTATTCTCGGAGCTTTGGCACGTCGGCAGATTGATGACATCATCGTTGCCTCCGTCGATAATGTGCACCCCCATTTGACCTTTTTGCTCGACTGTCCGGTGGACGTCTCGCTCAAGCGTTTGCAGCAGCGCCACCAAGCCAACAAGGATCAGTCCGACATTAGCCGCTTTGATCTAGCCGGACGCGAATCGCATGAGCGGTTGCGCGAAGCGTTTCGGCATTTAGCCGAAGAAACTCCGGAGCGCTTTTTAGTGATTAATGCTACGAATGATTCTAAAACCATGGTTGAGGAAGGCATGCAGGCTTTGCGTGTTAGGGGTTGGCTTGGCTAAGAAAACCACAACAGCGACAGAAACATTTTTGGCCTGGGATCATCTGATCGGCTACGAGGAGGTTGCGCAACGCCTCACGCGGTTAGCGATGGGAGCGACTTTGCCGCCTTGCCTTTTGCTAGAGGGTCGGGCCGGCCTCGCAAAACCAGCGTTTGTTGCCGGTTTCCTGGCGGGGCTTTATTGCGACAGCGGCAGTGCTTGTGGGACCTGCGGTGAATGCATTTTGCTACGACGCCACCAGCATCCTGAGGTGTATTGGCTGGATCCGGTCGGACAGGCAGTGCTCAAGCGCGAGGATGTCGATGCCCTGGGTGAGCACCTGGCGATTTGCGCGGGTGGTACGTCGGTTGGCGGCACGCGGCCGTTGTACCGTACCGCGGTAATTATTGATGCGGAGCGCCTGAGTCCACAAGCGGCGGCCAGACTGCTTAAAACCCTGGAAGAGCTTCCACGTGGGGCATTGGTGCTTATGACCAGCAGCAATTATCGCCAGATTCCCGATACCATCCGTTCACGCGCGGTGCGGGTTCATATCGAGCCGCCGGCGCGCGACCAGGCGGTTGGCATAGTCATGGCGGCTCTGGCCAAACTCGGTGTCAGCGCGTCCGGGACGGACGTGGAGCAAGCGTTGATCCGTGCTGGTGGTGCGCCAGGCGGAGCGATACGCTTGCTTGAGCAGGGAGCCGGCGAGTTGGATTTGGCCCGGGAGCTCGAAAGGTTGTTTCAGATGTCAGCGCCGGCGGCGATTATCGCCATGGCCGAGGAACTTGGCCGCAATCGGTCGCAAAGTCTGGCGACGATCGTCAAAGAGGTTGAGATACTTTTAAATCGTGATTATGTTAAGTGCTTACACAGTGATCCCGTTTTGAGCGGAGCCGACTTAAGGGCTTTACGCCAGCGACGGGAGATTTTGTCCGTGTTGCGCCGTTATGCGGTGCGACACAAAGTTGCGCTGAACACACAGTTGGCGGTGGAAACTCTGACTGGTGATGGCGCCTGATAACGCAGCAATGCAGAAGTGCAAGCTATATGGATTTTGTCAATGTCGTCGGCGTTCAATTTCGCCGTGCCGGGAAAATATACGATTTCAACGCGCTGAATAATCGGCTTAAAGTTGGTGACAGCGTTGTCGTGGAAACTGAGCGCGGCCCCAGCCTCGCCAAAGTCGCGATGCTGAAGTATGTCGAAAAAAATACCTACGGTGATAGCGCCTTAAAACCGATTTTGCGAATCGCCAGCGAGCGTGATCTTGACCCCGCAGGCAAGTTAACGCCGGAGAAGGCCGAAGAATTTTCCAAAGATCGTATCGCCCGTCTGGGTCTCGACATGCGTGTGCTGAAAGCCGAGGTTCAATTCGGCGGTAACAAAGTAATCATTTTTTTCTCGGCGCCTGGTCGCGTTGATTTTCGTGATTTGGTTAAGGACCTGGCCGGTGGCTTGAAGGCGCGCGTGGAGTTAAAACAAGTTGGCGCGCGTGACGAAGCCAAACTGGTGGGTGGGGTTGGTATCTGCGGCCGCGAGTACTGCTGCTCGAGTTTTCTGCGCGAGTTTGTGCCGGTCTCGATCAAGATGGCAAAGAATCAGAACCTTGCCCTCAATCCAAGCAAAGTCTCGGGCGGTTGTGGGCGACTGCTTTGCTGCCTGACTTATGAAAATGATACCTACACCGAGTTGCGGCGGCGTATGCCGGGAC
>CAZZCU010000052.1:0-7885 GCA_964652825.1 uncultured Oligoflexales bacterium | reverse complement strand
CCGCGCCTGCAACACAACAAGCACTTATTGTTGATACCAACGCTACTTTTGGGTCTCAGCGTTTTTGCCGGCTGGCAAAACCTCACCACTGCCTCGACCACCGGCGCAAATGGCGCTACAGTGCACTGGATTCGCTCGGAAGACGAGGGCTTGGCTTTGGCCAAAGCCAGTGGCAAACCGATACTGATCGACGCCTGGGCCGAATGGTGCGAAGCCTGCAAGCAAATGGATGTCACTACATTTGTCGACCCGGAAGTCATTGCGGAACTGAATGCGGATTGGATCGCCATCAAACTTGATCTGACCGAGACCAACGATGAAAACGAAGCCGTGACAACCCGCTTGGGTATTGGCAGTCTGCCGACACTGACGCTCGTACCGGCATCAGGGGATTTAACTCAAAAGCGAGCCATCATTGGCTATGTTGATGGCGGCGAATTGCTGCAGCATCTACAGAATTTCAGGAGATAATTTTTGCGTCAGCATCTGCTCTATATTGCCTCACCCGCGCAGACTCATTTGACGCGGCAGGCGCTTGAGCGTCTTAACGCCACTCCTGTTGCCGATCCGCGTACGACCAATCTTTGCTTTGAGTTGCGCCATCACCTGCTCGGCAAACTAGTGTTGCAGATCAACGTCCTCTCCGATCTCGACGGTGTCACCGCGCACTTACGCCAAAACCCCGTTGATCTGATGATCTATGACGAGCGCGGCGAAGGCGGCATCGAAACCATCCAGGCCATCGAACGTATCCGCGACGATGTCCGCAAACTCGCCGAGCTGTGGGGACCGGATTTTCTTTTCCCGATGAGTCGCGTGGTGGCGATTCTCAACGAGATGTCGCAGGAAGCCACGCGCGCTTTTGCGCTCGGCCGCCTTAATCTGCGCGACGTTTGCATCGCACCCAAAAACACCGCTTCGATTTTGCATTGGCTGCGCGACGTTTTGAGTCAGGGCATTATCCGCGAACAAAAAGTCGGCATGGCACTAAGCGGCGGCGGCATCGAAGGCTTTCTTTATCAAATCGGTGTTCTCTATGCTCTGGAACGAGCGATCTCCGGCAAGAAACTCAGCGACGGTTTTGATGTTATCTCCGGCGTCAGCAGCGGCGCGATCGCCGGCGCGATGTTTGGGTGCGATATTCCCATCACAGAGATCATTAAGGCACTGAACCGAAAATCCGATATTCTGCCAAGCTTCACCAGCTCCAATATTTTTGATCTGGCCGGCACCGATATTTTAAAACGCGTTGTACGCGAATCGACGGCCTGGGCCGGCTTGAGTCCGCAAAAATGGCTGGACAAAACTTTGCGCAGTGTACCAACCGGTTTCTTCAAAGGTCAGAGTCTAGAAACATTTTTTCGCAATGTTTTGCAGGCCTACAATATCGAAGATCGCTTTAGCGCGCTCGATATCGATTTGTTAATCGGCGCCACCGATCAGGATTCCTTTGAACACGTTATCTTTGGTCAAGCACCGCACCGCGATATTCCGATCAGCGAAGCTGTACGCGCATCATGCGCGCTACCGCCGTTGTTTCAGCCCAAGCAAATCAGCGGCCGCTGGTATGTCGACGGCCAGGTGACAAAAACCTGCGACCTCGAACCACTCGTAGATATGGGCTGTCGCCTGATCCTGATCATCAATCCACTCAAGCCGCGCGCGACGAATATCGCCGGCACTGCCGATCAGGAAGGCGGTGTTTTCCTGCTGATTCAAACAATCAAAGCATTGGTGTCGACACGTTTTGAAGCATCGCTCATGCATATTGCCGAACGTTATCCTGACATTGATTTTCTGGTGCTGGAGCCTGACGAAGAATGCGCGCACCTGATGGCAGGATCACCGATGCGTTATCGCATCCGCACACAGCTGATTCAATTAGCCTACAGCAGCACGCTGCGACGCTTACGCGAACGTCATCACGTGTATGCGACCAAGTTGAGCAAGTACGGTTTTACATTGGCACGGCCAGAAGAATTGAAAACACTCGAACGCGCTGATAGCGGCGTGTTTGCCGATTTAGTTTAAATGAGGTAGCAGCAGCATGTCACAACCACAAATCACTCTGTATCATTACTGGCGTTCGTCGGCATCATGGCGTGTGCGTTGGGCGCTGCACCATAAAAACATCGCCTACAAGGCCGTCGCTGTAAATCTTCTCAAGAACGAACAACAACAACCCGCGTATCTGCGGATCAATCCGAGCGGCACGGTACCAGCCATTGAGCATGGCGGCCGCGTCATGAGCGAGTCGGTGGCTATTCTTGAGTGGTTGGAAGAACTTCAACCCACACCGGCCTTGCTACCGCAAAATCGCGACGATCGTTTGTTGGTGCGAATGCTGAGTTTGGTGGTTGCCGCTGGCATTCATCCGTTACAGAATCTCAAAATTCTGCGTGCCGTGAGCACTGAACAACGCGAACGCGAAGCTTTCGCTGCTCACTGGATCGACCAGGGCCTGCGCACTTATGAGCAGCTACTGCAAAAACACAACTGCGCCGGCACCTATAGCTTCGGCGGCGAAGTCAGCATGGCTGATCTGTGTCTTGTACCGCAGGTTTACAATGCTTTGCGCTATCAGGTGAATATGCAGCAATATCCATTAGTACATGGAATTTATCAGCGCTGCCTGCAACTGCCAGCTTGCGATAAAGCGGCACCCCATAATCAGCCGGATGCAGTGAAGACTTAAAAAAACGTACAAGATTGCGACTGACCGTTGCCAAAAATCACGCGAAGTGTTTGTTGCTCGTTCAGCAACTGCGAACGAACATTAATCGTATCTTGCACAAGGTTTTCTGCGGCTGGCACTGGCACAACTAATTCTGCCGCATCGCCGCTGAAGACAAAACGTCCACCACCGATGAAAGTCCACAAACTTTGCGCCTGCAGATTCTGTGCATAGCCGTCCGTGCCAATCAGCATACCGCTCAAATCTTGGCGTGTGTAATTTGCGGTATTCGATGGCAACTTAACGCGGATATGAATTTTGTAAGGTATGCAGTGCGGATTCTCTGGCTCTGCCCATACCGTGAAACTACCTTGCGTTACGGCAGAGGCTGGCACACTAGGATCGACACTTTGTGGCGGTAGCGTTGTCGGTGGCGGCGTTTGCGGCTGCTGAATAACAGGCTGTGGTTTAGCCTGCTCTTGAGGCGGCTGACCACCCGTCTGACCGGCAAATTTGGTATCGCCGCAGGCGGTGCATATTAACAAAACGATGGTACTTAACTTAACCTTCATAACGCCTCTAATTTTCTTAGTGAACGCTTGTCCGGTTTGTTCTGCAATTTCCTCGCCTATACTAAGACAGCCATTTACATGAGTTGTTTTGGCACCTTATCTTCATAACGCGACGCTTAAAACTGTCAAAGATGAGAACAGCGTTAATTTATCTGACATTGCAGCAACTTACATAGACAGCTATGATGGTGCTCTTCTTTTTATCGCCGCTATCATGAGGAAATGATGTTCCGTTTGACGCACCTGAAGCAAGACCTCGCTGCCGGCATTGTTGTTTATCTCGTTGCGCTGCCTCTTTGTCTTGGCATTGCGCTCGCCTCCGGAGCTCCGTTATTTTCGGGAATTATTTCCGGCATCGTTGCCGGCACCGTCGTGGCTTTGCTCTCCGGCTCCGAACTTTCAGTGAGCGGACCTGCCGCCGGGCTGACGGTGATGATCGCGGCCGGAATCGCCACCTCGGGTTCTTACGAAATCTTTTTGGCCGCCGTTGTCATGGCCGGTTTACTTCAGATTTTTCTCGGTGCAATCCGTCTTGGCTCGTTGGCGAATTTTTTTCCGTCCAGCGTTATCCACGGCATGCTCGCCGGTATCGGCGTCATTATCGTTCTCAAACAAATCCCTCATGGTCTCGGCCGTAGCCGCGACTTCGAGGGAGATTTAAGCTTCTGGCAAATCTCCGATCAGGAAAATACCTTCACCGAAATCATCAAAGCGATGTACTCCTATAGTCCCGGTATTCTCAGCATTACGTTGCTGTCACTATTTGTCTTGTGGTTATGGAGTCAAAATTTCGTTCAACGTAAACCGTATCTGGCAAAACTGCCTGCGCCCCTGATTGCTGTTTGTTGCGGTCTGGGCTTGAACGAATTATTTCTCCTGCTTGCACCCAATCTGGCCGCTGAGCCGGAACATCTGGTTCAGTTACCGCTGATCAACGGTGACACGACTCTAGACGACATCCTGAAATTCCCACAGTTTTCCCGTGACAATTTTTGGTTGCTGTTCGGCGTCGCCGTCCCACTTAGCATCGTCGCCAGCATCGAAACCCTGTTATGCGTCGAAGCCTCGGACAAACTCGATCCGCATCGGCGCATGTCCGGCAAGAATCGCGAATTATTCGCGCAGGGCATAGGTAATGTCATCTGTGGTTTGATCGGCGGTCTACCCATGACTTCGGTGATCGTGCGGAGCTCGGCGAATATTTATGCAGGCGCCAAAACTCGTCTGGCGAACCTCATCCACGGGCTGCTGCTGCTAAGCTCGGCGCTGGTGATCCCAACCCTTCTGAATAAAATCCCGCTGGGTGCCCTAGCGGCGGTGCTGATCAGCGTCGGCTATAAACTGACCAAGCCTATATTATTCAAAAAAATGTGGGTATCGGGTATCGACCAGTTCCTGCCGTTCATTATTACCATCATCGCCATTGTCTTCTCTGATCTACTGACCGGGGTGCTGATCGGCCTGGTTATCAGCCTGATCTTCGTCATCATCGCCAATTACCACTCAGCCATCACCGTCGTTAATGACGGCAACAACTACTTTTTCCGCTTTAAGAAAGATGTGTCATTCGTTAACAAATCTGCACTAAAACAGTATCTAGCTGATATTCCAAAAGATTCTTCAGTACTCATCGATGGCACCAGCGCGGTTTTTATTGACAAGGATATCTATGATGTGATAGATGACTTCCGAGAAACCGCCACCTATAAAAATATCAAAATTGAGCTCCGCAACATGGACTCGAAGCAATTTTCCTTCTTTGCCGAAAAAAAGGATAATTTTCATGCAGTCGTATCAAAAACTACTATTAGCAAACAAAGCGTGGGCTAAAGAGAAAACCGATCTTAAGCCGAATTATTTCGCCGACCTTGCCCAAGATCAAACCCCGGAATTTTTATGGATCGGCTGCTCCGATAGCCGCGTACCAGCCGAAGAAATCACCGGCACCAGTCCTGGCGAGATTTTTGTTCATCGCAATGTCGCCAACCTAGTGCTGGCGACTGATCTTAACCTGCTCAGCGTCGTTCAATACGCGGTCGATTATCTAAAAGTAAAACATATTATCGTCTGCGGTCATTATGGTTGCGGTGGTGTACGTGCGGCGTTAAGCCGCCAGCGCTACGGTCTATTAAACAAATGGCTGCGCCATCTGAAAGACCTTTATGTCCGGCATGAGGATGAATTCATTCATGCACAGGACCACTGCGCAAAGCTGGTTGAGATCAGCGTACGCGAACAAGTCTTGAATCTTGCTAAAACCTCGATCATCCAACGGGCATGGTTACGCGAAGACCGACCGACCTTGCATGGCTGGGTCTTTGATATGCAAAGCGGGCAATTGAAAACCTTGGTGGAAATGAACAGCAAATCCGAGATGCCGGAAATTTTCCGCTTTGAGATTCCCCGCGAACAGAGCGTCGACAAGCGCGACGCTAACGGTGGCGTATTGTCGATCAGCGCACCCAACCTCCTGACACCGGAAGTTAATACCTAGCGTTGCAACACGATCATCCCCCTACTACGCTCAAACCAAAAATCAAACTGCTGGCTGCCATCAGTCTGGTTTTTGGCTCGGTCGTCGGTTCGGGGATTTTTGTTTCGGCCGCGCCCATGGCGCGCTACGTGCCGGATACAACTTTGTTTCTGGCTATCTGGTTGATTGCGGGATTGGTGACGATCGTCGCGGCGCTGACCCAGTGCGAGCTCGCGGCGCGCCTACCACGCTCGGGCGGACCGTATCAGTATCTGCGCGTTGCCTATGGCGATTTATTCGGTTTTCTATACGGCTGGACCAACTTTGTCGTGGTCGGCTCAGGCGCCGTTGCCGCCATCGCTTTTGTCTGTGCTTCGTATTTATCGGAATTTATCACGCTGCCACCGCTGCTAAGCACGTGGGCGGATTTTGATATCGTCCTACCGATACTCGGAACCATCTATCCGTTCGCTCACTTCAATATCAAACTCATGGCCGCGGCCATTATCGTTGGTCTCACTATTCTCAATGTACGCGGCGTGCATCTAGCCATGGGCTTTCAAACCATTTCTTCAACCGCCAAACTAATCGCCATTTTCGCCGTAATCGCTGGCATCCTGCTCTTCAATCAGGAGACAACGTTGGTCGATGGCACCTTACCCACTGCGGTTACCGCCAGCTTGCCGGTCAATAACATGGACTTACTTATGGCAATCACGTTGGCGATGGCCGGGGCCTTTTGGGCTTACGATGGTTGGGGAACCATCACCTATTTATCTGATGAAGTGGTTAATCCGCGACGCAATATTCCCTATGCGATTTTGATAGGCACGGCTTTGTTCGTGTCGCTGTATCTGCTGATCAATTACGCGTACACCGTCGCCTTGCCGATCGAAACCATCGGCCACATCGAAGGTGATCGTGTTGCAACTGCGGCCATGTACAAAGTCTTCGGTACGACTGGAGCTGTGTTGATCTCGGCATTGATTGCCCTCTCGACTTTTGATTGCACCAACGCGACCGTCATCACCAATGCGCGCATTTATCATGCCATGGCACATGCCAACGTGTTTTGGCGATTCGCCGGTCATGTGCATGCGCGTCACGAAACACCGCATGTCGCACTGTGGCTGCAAGGTGTCTGGGCTTTGTGCCTGCTGTTTACCGGCTCATTTGAAACACTCATCAGCATGTACGTGTTTGTGAACTGGTTGATGTATGGTGCACTGGGGCTGTCGTTATTTATTATTCGCCGCCGCCGGATCGGTGAGCAACAATCCGAGTACCGCGTACCCGGTTATCCGTTCACGCCGCTAGTATTCATTGCTTTTGCCGGCTTTTATCTAGTATTTACTCTGGTCGCGGATGTGACAGCGTTCGCACGCGGCCAGCAACCCTTCCTCAATAGCGTTGCCGGCCTCCTGCTGCTGTTACTGGGCATACCCTTTTACCGGCTATGGAAGTCAGGAGCAAAAGTTGACGAACACATCTCCCCATAACAATACGCATAATCTCGTGATCGGCTATCTATTGTGGATCTTTGGTTTCACCGGCTCACATCGGTTTTATTTCGGGCGGCCGGTCTCAGGCACCATCTACTTCTTCACCTTTGGGATTTTTTTGATCGGCTGGCTTATCGATATATTCTTGATACCAGGTCTAGACCGACAGGCCGACCTGCGTTACCGCAAAGGGCCATTCGACTATACGATCAGCTGGATTTTGCTGACGTTCGGCGGCTTGTTTGGCCTACATCGCTTTTATCTGCATAAGTGGATCAGCGGCTTATTGTATCTGTTTACGGGCGGTTTATTCCTCGTCGGCTATCTCTACGATTTATGGACGTTAAATGAGCAAATCGATGAGCTGAACAGTTTTCAGCGTGACAGCTCCCAAGGCATGCGCTAGAAAGAGCGCGCAGCTACATTGCTAAAAGGAGCTTCTCATGAAGTACTTCGCACCCGTGATTTTGGCGACTGCTTTCAGTCTTTTTTCAGTTCCGGCTCATGCACAATCCCCTGATTTTGATGGGGTTTTTGTTGGCAGCATGCACTTAACGGATGGTTTTGAGCGCCATATTCCCTTACAGATTTCGCTGACCGTCAGCGATGAAACAGTGGTCGAACAGACACCGAACGGCCCGATTGAACGCCGTATTATCGATGG
>CAZZCU010000051.1:0-8385 GCA_964652825.1 uncultured Oligoflexales bacterium | reverse complement strand
ACCTTTGTGCCAATACAACCTCAGGTCATGAAGTGACATGTGGGAAGAAGCCCACGTAAGTGGGCCAGTTTATACTTAATAATAGCAATAGCAAAGAGTAGCGTCAGGGCGTCTCATTTACGGATGGGACGTCATTGCTTTGGCCAACAAAGCCTGTTCGATCTCGGGCGAGATACGCAATGGCCGACCATCTTTATCGATCATGACCACAGTAATACGTGCATCCACCAGTTTCCGGGCATTGGTGAGATTGCGGTCGTTGTAGGCAATTTGTTCAAACCGCAAACGCGGTGATTGATTAAAACGACAGAGAGTGTGCACGGCAATATGGTCACCGTGACGAGCCGGTGATAGAAACTTCGCCTGTACATCATAAACAACAAAATGCACGCCTTGCTTAAACATCTCACGCATCGCATCGATGCCAAGCAGGTGCTCGCGTGCGCGCTCAAAAAACTTCAGATAGTTGGCGTGATAGACGAACCCGGAAAAATCAGTGTCTTCGTAATACACTGGGGTTTCGTACCAGGTTTCTAGCTGATGTTCGGGAACTGGTTTGGTTTCGATCATTTTAGATACTTACCGTACAAGGTTTTAAGTTCGGTTTTAATCGCTGCCGGTATGCGTTCTGTTTGTGTCACCAGTGCAAATTGTGCCGCATCATGACAGGCGCAGCTGCTTAAGTGCTGGCTCTGTTTAGCGACAGAGGCAATCACCGCATTTGCCAGCGCGGCATTGGCGGCCAGCACTTTTACCACGGCTTCGGCGGAGACATCATCTTCGGTGGTATGCCAGCAATCGTAGTCGGTTGCCAAAGCCAGCATGGCATAAGCAATCTCGGCTTCGCGTGCCAGCTTGGCCTCTGGAATTGCCGTCATGCCGATGACGGTGGCATCCACCGCTTGACGATAGTAATTGGATTCGGCGCGTGTTGAAAACTGCGGACCTTCGATACAAATATAAGTTCCGCCAACGTGGGTGCGTTGCGAATGTTCTTTGGCGATCCCGGCGACCATCGTTGCCAGCTCGTGACAAAATGGATCGGCTAAACTCACATGCCCGACCAAACCGCGTCCAAAAAAAGTGCTGGCACGGTTGCCTTTGGTACGATCGTAAATTTGATCCGGTATGACCAGATCGCCAGGATGAATATGTTCCTTCATAATGCCCACGGCGCTGACGGCGAGAATATGGGTGACACCGAGGCTTTTTAGCGCATGAATATTGGCGCGGTAATTGACTTCGCTTGGTGTTAGGCGATGTCCGACGCCATGGCGCGGCAGAAAATACACGCGATTACCGGCAGCATCGGCTTCGATAATCTTGTCGGAAGGCTCGCCAAACGGCGTCGTGATCGCATGTTCGCCGATGATTCGCAGGTCTTTGATATTATATACACCGGAGCCGCCGATCACGCCGAGCGTCAATGTCTGCGTTTGCGGCACAATCCCTACCTCCGATTAAACTTCGCCAACAGATCTTCGGCCGTGTATTGCCGCTGGGGCTGCGCGGGCGCTTGAGGTTTTCCCTTGCTGTGTGGTTGTCTGCCGCCGCGCGGCGATGTCGTCTGGTTTGCTGAGGTCGGGCGCTGGTTGGTCGATTTCGTTGCCGGCGTGGTCGTTGCCTGTGCTCCGCCTTTGACTGGATTTAGACGACAGCTTAGCGAGATACGTTTACGTCCGATATCAACATCCATCACGCGTACCTGCACGATATCACCGACAGCGATGACCGCGGCCGGATCTTTCACAAACTCGTTGGACAATTCACTGATATGCACCAGTCCGTCCTGGTGCACACCGATATCAACGAAAGCTCCAAAGTTGGTGACATTGGTGACCGTGCCTGGCAACACCATATTGATTTTAAGGTCTTCAAGCGTACTAACGGCTTCGGAGAACATCAGGCGGGCGCCATCCTCGCGCGGATCGCGACCAGGTTTAATTAACTCCGCGGCGATATCCGTCAGTGTGGGCATACCCACGGTGTCGGAAACATACTTCTCCCAATGAACGGCCTCGACGACCGGTTTTTGGCCGATGATATCCGAGATCGGACGCTGCAAATCCTTGGCGATCTGTTCAACAATGTCATAACGCTCCGGATGCACGGCGGAATTATCAAGAGGATTCGTCGCCGAGGGCACGCGTAAGAAACCGGCGGCCTGCTCAAAAGCCTTGGGGCCGAAGCCAGCGACTTTGAGTAGTTGCTGGCGATCTTTAAAACCGCCACTCTGATCGCGAAAACTCACGATGTTTTTCGCCAATACCGGACCGATGCCCGAAACATAACCGAGTAATTTATAAGAAGCTGTGTTGAGATTAACGCCGACACGGTTTACACAGCTTTCGACCACTTCTTCCAGACTGGACTTGAGCTTATTAACATTGACGTCGTGCTGGTATTGGCCGACGCCAATCGAGCGCGGATCAATTTTTACCAGCTCGGCCAGCGGGTCTTGCAGGCGGCGGCCGATACTGACGGCACCGCGCAAGGTCGGATCAAGATCGGGGAACTCCTCGCGCGCGATATCATCGGTCGAGTAAACACTGGCGCCCGCTTCATTGACTGTCACGCGTTTAACTTCGCTTAGTTGATTTTCTTTTAGCACCTCGACGACGACGCGATTAATCTCACGGCTGCCAGTACCGTTGCCGATCGCGATGCATTGCACCTGATGTGTACGGATCAGGTCGAGCATTTGTTTTTTTGCTGCTTCGGTTTTGGGGCCACTGTCACGACCAAGTTCAGGATAGATCGTATTGGTTGCCAGCAATTTACCAGTAGCTGAGACAACAGCAATCTTGCAACCGGTGCGTAGCCCGGGATCAATGCCCATCACGACTTTGCCGGGAATAGGCGGGAGCAACAGCAGATTCTGCAAATTTTTGGCGAAGACGCGGATAGCTTCTTCTTCGGCGCGGCTTTTTAATTCCAGGCGAATTTCCGTCTCGATGGATGGATTCAATAAACGACGATAAGCGTCTTCGATGACGCCGCGTAGCCACGTGCGAACGATCTCCGAGAATCTGCGGTTCGCCAGAAAATGTTCTTCTAAGGTTTTGGTGATCAACGCACTATCAACTTCGATATTAACTTTCAAAACTTTTTCGGCTTCGCCGCGGCGAATCGCCATCACACGATGCGCGGCGGCTTTAAGCACTGGTTCGCGGTAATTGAAGTAATTCTGATACTTATTGATATCAACCGGCTTGCCGTTTTTGTTGGCGATCGTTTCACCAGTCTTGGTATCGCTATCGGTTTTTTGCGACGTCAACATACCGGTTTCGGCGGTCATGCGGCGCACAAGTGCACGTAATTCCGCGGTTTCGGCCAGTCGCTCGGCAATGATATCCGCGGCTCCGACTAAAGCCTGTTGCGCATCTTCGACCCGCAAGGCGGCGTCGATCGTGCTGTCTTTGGCTGTAACATACGCCGTCGCCAAGCTTGGCAAATCGTCCATGGTCGCGTCACTGGCAAGAATTTTATCCGCCAGCGGTTCCAGGCCTTTTTCTTTGGCGACTTGGGCGCGCGTTCGTCGTTTGGGTTTGAAAGGTAGATAAAGATCTTCCAATTCCTGCTTGGTCATGGCGGCATTAAACTTACGTTGCAACTCCGGCCATTGGGCCGCCAGCTCGGGGCGTTTTTGACAATGCTCTTCCACCACCTTCAGATATTTAGCGCGGCTGGTCACCAACTCGGTGAGATAAACGTGCCGATCACGTATGGAACGTAGATTCACTTCATCCATCGAGCCGGTTTTTTCTTTGCGGTAACGCGCGACGAAGGGAATGGTACAACCTTCTTCAAACATCAATTTAATGGCGTTGCGGACTTGAAACTCCTGGAGTTTGAGTTCCGCGGTGATCTGACTGGCGATGTCGAGCATGGCTTAACCTGAGATAGGTAGATTGAATATCGTATTTATCCGCTGAGCGCTTTTAGCGCTCAGACATGACTTCCGTGTCGGCAAAAAAGTAAGCGATTTCCTTCCGCGCATTGTCGAGACTGTCCGAGCCGTGAACGGTATTCTCGCCGATCGATAGCGCGAAGTCTTTACGGATAGTTCCGGCAGCCGCTTGCGCCGGGTTGGTGGCACCCATGATTTCTCGGTTACGCGCCACGGCGCTTTCACCTTCCAAAACCATGACTACTACCGGGCCAGAGGTCATAAAATCCACCAGTTCGCCGAAAAAAGGACGAGCACGATGAACATCATAAAAGCCCTCGGCCTCGCGACGCGACAACCAACGCAGCTTCATTGCCGCAATGCGCAATCCCTGGTTTTCAAAACGCTCAACAATTTTACCGATCAAATTGCGTTTAACACCATCTGGTTTAATGATGGAAAGAGTCCGCTCCAATGTAAACCCCCGAAAAATGAATTTTATAAACCGCGATGCTCACAGGCCGCACGGCCGTTCATACAGCGCATTTGGTCGGTAGATAATACTCGAAAAGAGGGATTTAGCAACCGTTACGGTAGGGTAGAATGCAAATCGGGGCCTGGCGTCGGCAAGGGTTTACCGCCGTCGCCGCCCCGTGTACATCACTTGCGCGAAAGTCTGCCGTTGTTGTTAAAAGCAGCGAAGATCGCCAGTGATTTTAACGACACGTGAACCGCCGCTTTTGTAGCACTTCAAAACAGCTTTTTGATAGTCGACGGTCTCTTTGTCATTGACCGGCGCCGAGCCGTTGTCATTGCCGGCCACGTTGCCGGGACCGGTGGTGGCGCAGGCGCCGAGTACAACTAGCGACAAGCCGGCGATCAAAACGCGTGCTTTTTTGAGCATGTGTGTCTTCATGACGCAACTCTCTCCACAAAGGTTGTGTAGATGTTATCGACGGATTTTCAGCGGACCTTAGGTTGATTTTAGCATTACGGCTTTAAAGCGATGGTGATTCGGCGGCAATCGTTATCGTCGGAGGCGCTAGGTCGCGAAAAAATCTGGATAAGTGACCGGTTTTTGACATTTTGAGAAATTTACAGCTTTTGCCGATCAATGCGGTGCGTGCGCGGTCCCAACGGCCTGAAAACGACCCTTCTTTGTTTTGCACTCGGCTTCGGTCATCGGTAACCAACCCTGGCCTTTGCAGGCATTGACGCCAGCGCAAGACGAACCTTTGCTGCCACAGGCGCCTTGACCTTTGCAGGAATTCACACCGTGGCATTCACCAACCGCCGCCTGCGTTGGTTGAACGTCATCAGCTGCTGCGGCTGATGAGGACTCGACGTGTTGATGGGTACATGCGGACAGCATGATGCCAAGACTGGCAACCAAGTAGGTGCCAAAAGCACCGCGACGCTGCTGAGCTTCGGTTTTGTTATTTATAGATGTCATGCGCTGCTCCTTGATAGGGAGCTCGCATTTTAGCGTTAAAGAATCAATCTTGCCATATAGATCCGATATGCATCCTGTATTTCGCCGGCCATGGTCTCGGCTGCCGCGGTGATGGCCGCAAAATGCCGATCAAGGTGCTTTAATACAACATTTGGATCTTTATGTTGCAGCGACAGGCGATGCGCGCGACCGATCTGCGTGCCGACACTGAACATGAAATCCTTTTGCTGTTTTCGCCCCATGGCATCTTTTAACTTAACATTTTGCACGGGGATCTGGTGGCCCCAGTATTGAATGCCGCGATGCGTCGCAAATCCCTGACGGGTTTCCCAGCCCGGGGCATAGAGTTCCGCTGCGGCGATCATGCGCTCGCCATGATGCGTGAAGGGATTGTGATACCACTTATTATCCGGATCCTGACGAACATGTTTTATCTCAAGGAAAATCGCATCCAGGCCCTTCTTGTCGGTATCAAGATAAAATAAATAGCGTTTTCGCCCCATGCTGCCTTGGGCCTGACCGATGGCACACACCTGGTAAGTCTGCAACAAATCCTGTTCGCCGCGACCGGCAAGATACTTGCGCAAGACGGAATTAGCATCAGCGTCATCAGTCGGTAACAAATGCGTGCGCAATTGCAACGCCCAGCGTTCGTTGGCTCGCACATAGTCACGCACGGGGGATTTGGAAGTTACGCGCGGAATCGCCGTCAGCTCTTCCATTTCCCGATATTGTTTGTGCGGCTGCTCGAAACCACGAACATAGCCGGCGCGCAACGTCGCCGCGACGTCTTTATCGATGCGTAGTGTATCGGTGTTTTTTTGTCGTAAAATCACCGACGTCATTAAACGCACCAGATCCCAGGCATACGGGCCGATACGTGAACGGTCAAAATCCACCATCGCCACGCCACGTTCGTTGCGCGAATAATTATCGACATGCGGCGAGCCATGCAAAAATACTTTTGGCATCGCACTATGATCGATTAGTTCCGCAAAGCGCGCCTGCATCTGAAGTTTGACATTGCGAAAATAAAAATGCAGGCCGCGTTTTTTGTGAAAATAATTTTTGCGCAGATACGCGGCATCACCGTGCGGATCCTTGATAAAAATATTATCGACATCTGCTGCACCTTTGGGGGTTTTCTGGCGCCGGCGGAAGTCAACGATCACGATTGGGTTATTGCGTTTAGCGGCTGAGTTAGAGTTTCTCATCCTTGAGGCTCCTATCCATGCGCGCCTGAAGCGACGCTTTCCGGAGCAATCGCTTCAGTCATGTTAGTGACACGTTGTTGTTGCTCAGAAAATCGTCCCGCGATCCATTGCAGGACACCAGCACCGACCAGACCCGTGCTTAAAACGGTGAAAGCGGTTGTGATATTGGGAATGGCCAGGCACATGCCGGCCAGAAACTTAACGCCCATTGACGACAGATTTGCCGTCAAACGCAGTCTGGCGATAACGCCGGTCGCGTAACTTGCGGGCGTGTGTAATTGAACGTGCGTGAGCAGTTGAAGACGGGCGATAACATTCAGTGTCGCAAACACGATGACGCAGATGAGCATGATCCACAAGCTGGCCGGCAACCAGGCCAGAGCCAGGACCAGCGTGCCGGCGGCGGCATACGTCAAGCTCTGGCGCAGCGACCAGGCGATTTTCAGTTGGCGGGCAAACAACGCACCGCTTAAACCGCCCACACCAAAAGCGGCGACGATCCAGGCAGTGTACTCCGGTTGCAATAAAATCTGCGTGGCAAATACCGCCGGTAAAATCGTTTTCAGCGGATTCAGTGTTAAACAAGCTTGAGCAAGTAGGATCAAACCTTCCCAGCGCCGATTAAGATGCAGCGTTTCTTGACGTGATGTCGTCGGTTGCTGTTCAGTCGCGTTCGACAGCGCTGGGAGCAATAGATAACCAAGCCAGGCGCCGATCAGACCGAGTACGACCAGCCAGTGAGCGACAAAAGTCGAAGTCGCCGCCAAGAGAAATCCCACCAGTACTGGTCCGATAATGCCGCCAGCTTCAAAAGCAAATTGATAGGAGCTGTTGAAGCGGCTCAGCGATACCGCAGCACCATCGGTGTGTTGTAGCGGTACCGTATAACGACAAGTGTCGGCGATACCGCGGGCGAGAGCATCAACAATCACCACCGTTGCCAGCAACGGCAGGCTTAACAAATTCATCGAGAACAAGATGGGGATTAGGGCGACCAGTACTGAGCGGAGAATCGTCGTGAGTAGAAGCCAGCTGCGTGCGGGTGCGTACCGCAATAAATAGCCGCCGGTGATCGTGCCGACGGCATCCACCGCCGTGCTGGTTGCCAGCAAAATCCCGAGCAGACCGGCGGAGCCGTAGTTTTGCAAAACGATAAGCGGCAAAGTGACAACGAACGCATTGTTCGCCAGCTGAGCCGAGAACGTTCCGACGTGAAAACCCCACGTCGCGGATGCTTGACGATGTGGCATACCGATTTGCCGCCAATAAAATACAACAACATAAAAATAGCTGGAGTCTTAACAAGATATTAACAGAGTCTTAACCAAAAGCAACGCTTGCTGTGATCAAGATAACGCTAGTGAAGAGACCGGCGAAAAGATCGTCGACGAGTATGCCCCAGGCGCCGCTCAAATGGCGATCCGCCCAACCCACCGGACCGGGTTTGGTAATATCGAAGAAACGAAATAAGAGAAAACCAAACCCATAATAGAATAGCGTTGTGGGCAGAAAAACCACCGCTAGTGCCTGGCTGACGATCTCGTCGATAACGATGCGCTGATCGTCATGCTTCCTATGATGAGCGGCGGAGACGTGAATGCTGAACCAGGCGCCACCGATAAGCGCGCTCAAGACCAGGCCGGTAACAATAATATTGTTGATGTTCATACCCAGATGCAAACCACAGGCGTGATGCAGCGTATAGCCGAGCGCCAATCCTTGCAGTGATCCGGCCGTACCAGGTGCGCGTGGCATGTATCCCGCTCCCGCACCCGTCGCCACCAACCACCAGAAGCGTTTCATCAGACGATAGCCAGCAATTGTTGACC
>CAZZCU010000050.1:0-8640 GCA_964652825.1 uncultured Oligoflexales bacterium | reverse complement strand
CGCTGGATTTTACCCTGCCAGCGGAACAACGAGGTCATTCCTTCAATAATATTCGCACAAGCGGCCAGATGCGTGCTCACCGCCGCCTCGGCGATGGCGTGAGCTTCGGCTTTGTTTTTAGTGACCACATACACAATGATAGACATAGGCCAATATCCCTCTCGAAGCAGAGGCCAGGACGTGTTATTTTACACCGCTGAACGATTAGAGCTATGGCTTTTGGAGGTTTTGTGACGCAGCGGCGGGTGTTGACGGTAGTCATGGACGGCGTGGGTATACGCGACGAACGTTTTGGCAATGCCGTGGCTTTTGCCTCCACGCCACACATGCAATTTCTGCACGAACATGGTTTGTATACAACTTTGCGGGCGCATGGCACCGCTGTGGGAATGCCCTCGGATGCCGATCTGGGGAACAGCGAAGTGGGGCATAACGCTCTTGGCGCCGGTCGGGTTTTTGATCAAGGCGCCAAGCTGGTTCAGCATGCAATTGATTCGGGTCGATTATTTACCGGCACGGTTTGGCAGCAGTTGATCCGTCAGGTGGTATCGCATAACAGTACGCTGCATTTGATCGGTTTGCTTTCCGATGGCAACGTGCATTCGCATGAACAGCATTTATATGCCTTGATGCGCGCGGCGAAGGCGGCGGGTGTGAAGCGAATACGCATTCATCCGCTGATCGATGGTCGGGACGTGGGTGAGAAGTCCGCGGAAATTTATGTGACTCGTCTCAATCAGGTTATAGATTCCCTCAATGATGCTGCTTGTGATGTGCAGGTGGCATCGGGCGGCGGGCGCATGATCGTGACCATGGATCGCTATGAAGCCGATTGGGAGATTGTGCATCGTGGCTGGCAGGCGCATGTGTTGGGCAAGGCGGATTTGCGGTTTCCCTCGCTGGCGGCGGCGATCGCGCATTTTCGCACGATTCCCACGCTTACCGATCAGTATTTGCCGCCATTTGTCATCACCGCTAAAGATGGCAGTGCCGTCGGTCCGATTGTTGATAACGATGCTGTCGTGTTTTTTAATTTTCGTGGTGACCGTGCCATGGAAATTTCGCGCGCGTTTGCCAGTCAGGAATTTCCTTATTTTGATCGTGTACGAGTGCCCAAAATTTTCTATGCCGGCATGATGGAATACGATGGTGATTTGAAGATCCCCGAGCATTATTTAGTCAGTCCGCCCGAAATTGAGAACACGCTTGGTGAATATCTGGCCAGGCAGGGGAAACGACAGTTTGCCTGTAGCGAAACGCAAAAGTTCGGGCACGTCACTTATTTTTGGAACGGAAATCGCACCGGAAAATTTGCGGATAAATTGGAAGAATACGTGGAGATTACCTCGGATCGGCTGCAATTTGACTTGCGGCCGTGGATGAAAGCCGCTGAGATCACTGACGTTACCATAGAGCGCATGCATGCCGGTGCTTTTGATGCGGGGCGGATCAACTATGCCAATGGCGACATGGTCGGGCACACGGGAAATTTTCTTGCCGCGGTTATTGCTGTTGAGACTGTGGATCTGATGTTGGGGCGTTTGATCGGGGCCGCGCAGGAGTCAGATACGATTCTGCTGATTACCGCCGACCACGGTAATTGTGATGATATGTACGATGCGAAGCCAAGCGAATTCCCCGGCTGGACGGCACCAACGTACGAGATTCGGCCAAAACCCAAAACCGCGCACAGTCTGAATCCCGTGCCTTTTTATTTGTATGATCCGCGTGGCATCAGTGGCTATGCCTTGAATGCCGCTGCGCGCAATCCGTCGTTGGCGAATGTGGCGAACACTATCTTGACAACGATGGGTATGGTGCCGGTTCCCGATTATTTACCTAGCCTGGTTATTCGCAAATGACCAAGAAGATGGATAGTGCCGGCAGAAGTGAAAGCACTGACTTTGCGGTCGCCGCAGCGACTTTTCAGAAATTTTGTTTAACTATTCAGGCATTGCGTGATCGTCAGCGCGGCTGCCAGTGGATGATTGAACAGACTCACCAAAGCCTGCGCCGTTATCTGATCGAAGAAGCCTATGAAACCGTGGATGCGATTAATCAGGATAGTCCACGTCAGATCAGCGAAGAATTGGGCGATGTATTGTTGCAAGTCGTTCTGCACAGTCAAATCGGTGATGAATCAGGTACGTTTAGTATCACGGACGCTATTGATTCGATCGATGCCAAGATGCGTCGCCGGCACCCACACGTCTTTGAAACCGGCGAGGGCATTAAACTGACGATAGCTGAGATCGAAGAGCGTTACGAGAAGATCAAGGCCGCGGAGAAAGCCGGACAAAAGGACCGACAAAAGTCCGGTGGTGGGTTCTTCTCGGAGGTTGAGCGCTTGCAGCCGGCATTGCATCAGGCTTTCGCCATTGGCAAACAGGCGCGAAAGATCAAATTTGACTGGACCAATACGGGACAGATTTTTGCGCATTTTGAATCCGAAGTCCGCGAGCTGAAAAACGAATTGGAAGCCGCGCAGCCAGATGCGCAAAAAATCGCTGATGAGTTAGGCGATGTGTTTTTTACTTTGGTTCAAGTTGCGCGTCACTTGCAACTGGATCCGGAGACTGTTGCATTGGATGGCAATCGCAAATTTTTGCGACGCTTTGCTCGTATGGAGGCTCTGGCGGCACAGCGGCATATGGCAATCACCGCTGCATCTCCTGAACAGCTCGAAGATTTATGGCGCGAAGCCAAGATTGCGGAAAAAAACAAAACAGCGAAGTCTTAAAATAAAAAAGGCTGATCTTCTGATCGGCCTTTTTATTAATAAAATAAGTAATCGATTTATTTCTTTTTCTTGGCTGCTGGTTTTTTCTTGGCAGCAGTGGTTGTCTTTTTAGGTGCGGCTTTGGCTTTAGCTGACGAAGTCTTTTTCTTCGGAGCAGCTTTAGGTGCTGCGGTGTTCGGCGATGATGCCGTGCGCAGTGCGTGAGCCAGGCGGCCGATACGGCGCGCAGCGTTATTGCGATGAAGCAGGCCCTTGGAGGCGGCTTTGCTAAGCATGGATTGCGCGGCCTTAAACAGGTTCTGCAAAGAGTCGGTGTCTTGATTTTGCGCGATAGCTAACCGAAGTTTTTTTACTGTTGTGCGCACCGTCGAAATATACTGGCTGTTTCTTTGGTTTTTGCGGGCGCTGCTACGAGCACGTTTTTCTGCTGATTTGTGTGTTGCCACGAATAGATCTCCCTAGATTCTTGGACATTTCAAGGCTCCCGCTTATAACTGCCCAAACCAGGTGAGTCAAGGATTATTGCCTATTCTGGCGGCTTCCGCGCGAGCGGCCGCGTCGACGCGTTCGTTGTCTTCGTGTCCTGAATGTCCACGTACCCAGACCCATTTAACCGTATGAATTTTAACTAGTTCCATCAATTCCCGCCAAAGATCATCATTCTTCACCGGTGCGCGATTTGCGGTTTTCCAGCCGTTTCTCAGCCAGTTTTGCAGCCAGCCTTTCTCAAAAGCGTTGATCACATATTGGCTGTCACTGGTAATGGTGACCTCACAAGCTTCCTTCAGCGCCTTGAGTCCCTCAATAACCGCCATCAACTCCATACGGTTGTTGGTGGTATCGGCTTCGCCGCCGGCAAGAAGTTTCTCTTTGGCACCAAAGCGAATCAGTGCCGCCCAGCCACCTGGTCCGGGGTTGCCCGTACATGCACCATCAGTGATTAATTCTATTTTTTTTGTCATGTTGCGACTGTAGCGATCAGAGCAGAACGCGTAAAGCGATTTTGATGCCGCGGGTGTCGCCGCTGTTAATAGTCGGCTGGTTGACGATATCGTTGAGATGCGTGCCAGTCGGAGTATGGAACGCAACGGTACCCAAATGCTTTTGCCAGAAGCCGCCCCAAATGAAGAACAATTGCTCGTTCATTTTACTGAGGCGTTCCCAGCCCAACATCAGTGCATTTCCGCGCGAAGTATAATCCCGCCCCATCACTAAAGTCCCTGACTCGCTAAACCGCATAAGAGCTAATTCGAGCGCCCAATTCTCGGTGATACGAAATTGTATGAGTGGGCCGGTAGTCATGCGATAGAACGACTCTGTTTTACCGGCTGAGCCCATGCCGGCGGTTCGCAAGCCAAGTGCCAGGTGTCCATGTATCGGTGTTGTCGCATCCAAAAATAAAGTTGAGCCGGCATGTTTGTTTAGGCCAAGACTGTTCTCATGCTGCGTCGCAAAACCCAGATGGGTGGCAGTGTGGATAGGCGGATACTTGCTTGTTGTCTCTGCATACAGGGGTGCGCACATCAAGATGTCGACCATAAAGCCGGCGATGATAATTGTTAGGAGCGGAAAAATTTTAGTGCATGAACACGACATGGCAACACCATCCTTACTCGGGATAGTGTTGTCTTCGGCTGTTTACCTGATCGTCTTAAGAACTGGCGCTAGGCAATCTTTGCCGAGCTTATTCTTCGGCAGCGCGACGCGTGACGGTTTTGGTGACCGCGGCTTTCTTGGGAGCGGCGGTTCTTACACGCGGTGTGGTTTTACCGCCGGCGATTTTAGCACGGATGCGTGTGCGTAGGCGGCGTTGTTGTTTGCGTCTTCTGTGCTTCGGAGTGCGGCGATTGTCACCACGGCCCATGGAATACCCCTTTTAATTATTTTAGCTTTACGCCAACTTTGCGTGCATAAGCCTCGAGACCGATTTTGTCGATGGTACGCATGGCAGCGGTACTAACGCGCAAAGTTACGAAGCGTTTAAATTCAACGGACCAAAAACGTTTCTTTTGTAGATTCGGCAACAGACGACGCTTGGTCTTGATGTTCGAGTGCGAAACCCGATGACCGACTTGAACGCCTTTGCCAGATAAATCACAACGACGTGACATGGTTAATCCTCTTGTCCATCTGAGTTAATAGCATCGTCATCACTTTGTCTGGATTCAGCAAAGCGCGAAGGACCGGAAGACATTCTGCTGGCGCTAGCGGCCAGAGCAGCCATTTCCGTTGCAAAGCTGCGTTCTTGACGATGCGCAACTGAGAACGGCATCAGCGACAAATAGCGCGCGCGTTTAACCGCAAGACAGATGTCGCGTTGTTGTTTTGCTGTGGCGCCGGAAATACGACGCGGAATAATTTTGCCGCGATCGGTAATGAAACGCTTTAGCATTTCAAAATCTTTGTAATCGATCATAATGTTCGGATCGAGCGAGCGCTTGCGTCGGAACATCAGCCTGCGTTTCTTCTTCATTGTCATTCCTGCACCTCAGATGCTGGCAAATTCATAGGACCAAAAAGTTTGGATATTGGGTCCGGAAAAAAGGAACGAGGAAAATAACCTATGTGTCATTTACAGGCAACATGTTTCATGGTTACTAGAGGTTGTAACAGACTTTTTCTTAAGACCTGGAAGGTTTGATGCTCATAGAAGTCGCCATACCGGCTCCTTTACCGCAAACATTCTCCTACTCCTCGGACGCGGAGATTCCGCCGGGGTGCCGCGTGCTAGTCCCGTTTGGGCGGCGCGAGGTCGTCGGCGTGTCGCTTGGAAGAGGTCAAGACATTGAAATTACTGACAATAATAAGAGTGAAGCTTATGCGATAAAACCGGTTAAATCGGTGATCGATACGGTACCGGTCTATAGTCCGGTTTTGCTCGATCTGGCGCGCTGGATGGCCCAATACTACTTCTGTTCGGTCGGTGACGTACTGCGGACCATGCTGCCGGCGGCCGGCGGCAAAAAAAAACGGGTGGCTTATGAGCTGACCGAAGCCGGGGTGGCGGTAATCGCCCTCCAAGAGGGCATTGGCGGCCAGCTACGGCAGCTATTTGGCAGTAAACGCTCGCTTTTGCAAAAAACCATCGATGCCAAGCTGGAGCGCCTGCTCGCGGAAAATCCCTTGTTTCCATCGCTGCGCCAGCTTATGCGTCAGCAATTCTTGCGCGAGATTAAAGAGTCCACCATGACCTCGCGTCAGACCCATGCCCCAGAGCCCGAAGACGAGCTGCCGATATCCACGGCGGCAGTGAGCTGGCCGACTTTGACGCCGCCGCAGGAAGAAGTTCTGCAAACGATGCTTGTCGCTGGCGTGGATGTCCCAACACCAGCAAAGCCTTTTTTACTGTGGGGCGTGACTGGGGCGGGCAAGACGGAAGTCTACCTGCGCCTGATTCAGGCCATGCTGCACAAGACCGAGACGACGCAGGCATTGGTGTTGGTCCCGGAGATTTCTCTGACGCCGCAGATGACACGTATTTTTATGCGGCGTTTTCCGGGGTTGGTTGCGGTCGTACACTCGGCAATGACCGATACCGATCGCTGGACGCAGCTGGAACGCATACGTAGCGGCGCCGCACGGATATTAATCGGACCGCGCTCGGCGGTGTTTGGGCCATTTCGTGATCTGAAGTTATTGATCGTCGATGAGGAACACGACTCTAGTTATAAGCAGAATACCGGTGTCACTTATCACGGGCGCGACATCGCCATCATGCGGGCGCGGATGGAAGGCGCGTGCGTGGTATTGGGATCGGCAACTCCGTCGCTGGAGTCTTTTTACAATGCGCGGCAGGGTAAGTATGAGTTGCTGCGTCTGGCGGAGCGAGCCACCGGCGCGTTGTTACCAACAATGGAAGTTATTGAACAAAAGGCGGCGCATACGATCGCCACCAAAGTCACGAATGCTGGTACAGTTGGGCGTGCTATCGAGCCAACCGAAATTCCCATCGCGGATGCCGTCATCGAGGCACTGCGCACTAACAAACAACAAAATCTGCAAAGTATCGTCATCGTTAACCGCCGTGGTTTTGCTTACTACCTGCTGTCGCTTGAACAACGCAAAGCCGTTGCCTGCCCCAACTGCAGTATCAGTCTGACGCTGCATGCGCGCAGTACGCTTTTGCGCTGTCATTACTGCGAGTATGCGACGGATATAGCGCAGATAATGACGCAATATCCGGGCGAGCATTTCGCTGCGGTTGGTTATGGCAGCGAACGTGCGGAAGAGTACCTGCAGACGCAACTCCCCGAGATCAGCATTGATCGTTTGGATTCTGATGTCTTGAGTACCGGCCGGCATAAACTCGACGAGATTTTATCGCGTTTTCGTGACGGCGCTTCGCACCTGCTCGTTGGTACGCAGATTCTCGCCAAAGGCCACGATTTCCCCAAGGTGACGGTCATCGCCTTATTGGAAGTCGATCAACTTTTGAATTTCCCGGATTTTCGCGCCGGTGAACGAGTCTTCCAACTGATCGTCCAGGCGGCTGGGCGCGCCGGACGCGCTGATCATCCGGGGCGCGTGTTGATCCAAACACAGCGCGCTGCGCATCCGGTCATTGCCGCGGCCATTGCACAGGATTTTGAGCAATTCGCCGTGCGCGAACTTGAATTTCGTAAGCTGCATCATTTTCCGCCATTCAGTCGTCTGATCGCTGTCGAGGTTAATGGCGCCGATCGCGGTCAGTTGACCAAATTTGCCGATCGGATTGATGCCTGGCTGCAACAATTTCAACAGATTCACCCGCAGGTGTTTGCGGGTGTGCGTATCAGTGGCCCGATGGTGCCGCCGTTGGAGACCATTCGGGGCCGGCATCGGCGAACGCTGGTGTTTTCGGCGAGCGAGGTGGGGCGTTTACGCGAGATCGTGCGGGCGTTTCAGCTGACTTTTGCCAAAACTCCAGGAGACATCCGTCTTAAGATTGAAGTCGACCCGCAAAGCCTGCTTTAACTCAGAGCTTTGCCTTTATTGAATAAAATAATACACTAGAATGCTCTGGGGCTAAGGCGAACAGCACGTTAAAGAAGGAAGCAAAGATGCAAGATCATGGACATACTGGCTGGGAAGATATGTTGGGTGCGGTAGTCGGCGACTCGCATCTTTATAAGCAGCGCGCGTTGTTCATCTCGGAAGCGATTGATTCGACGGTTGCCAAGCGTGTTATTTCGCAGCTGCTGGCCATGGAAGCCGAAAAACCTGGTACGCCGATCACCATGTATCTCAATAGCCCGGGCGGTGAAGTCACCAGCGGCTTTGCCATTTACGACACGATGCGCTTTATCTCTTCGGATGTGCGTGTCGTCAGCACTGGATTAACCGCCAGTATCGCCACCATCATTTTTATCGGTGCCGAAAAACAGCATCGTTATTCGATGCCGAACGCTAAGTTTTTGATTCATCAGCCATTGATCCCCGGCCAAATTCGCGGTCAGGCATCCGATCTGGAAATCACCGCGCGTGATATTCTCAAAACACGTGAGCGTCTGAATCAACTGCTCGCCAAAGAGTGTGGCCAGCCGCTGGAGCGTATCGAAAAAGATACCAACCGCGATTTCTGGATGACCGCCAGTGAGGCGCTCGAATATGGCTTGGTGAATAAAATCATCGAAAGCATCAAAGAAGTGAAATAGTCAGATTTTTGAATTTAGGAAGAGGAGCCGTTATCTAACGGCTCCTCTTTTTTGTTTAGCGAAGAAAAGCAACAATCAGTAATTTAATGCTAGGACAAGTGTTGTTATCTAAGGTGTCGACGGGCGGTGGATTAGCAATCACCTGCAGTTGATGATTTCCGATATCGTGATGCTCAACCAAGTAGTCATAGGATTGTCCATGGATGGATTCGCGTTCCCATGGTCCGTTGGCCACGCTGGCAAACATTTTTAGAGGCCCGACTGCTG
>CAZZCU010000049.1:0-9584 GCA_964652825.1 uncultured Oligoflexales bacterium | reverse complement strand
GCTTTCATAACGAGAGAATTATGAGGCGGTTGGCAACACACGAGTAGAGCAGTTTATGATTTTTTAATCAACTGCACGGAGCGTTGATCGACTTGTTTATCAGCCTCATCGTAACTAAAAATTCGGTAGTAGCCGTGATCGATAAAATCAATCGGATCCGTTGTCAAAAAAATATGTCGATTATTTCTTGTTTCGCTAAATGACAAACTTAGACGTTCATTATTGCAGCCGGCTGCATCTTTAGTGGCAAGCATACAAAATTCTATGCTTGCGACCGAGGTTGGTGCGGCGATGGCGAGTTGGTAGGTTCCACCATCATGCCTGAGGATAGCTATGGCGATGTCTTTAGTGAACGAACTCCAAGTTGAGTTGATCAGATCGTTGCTTTGATCGGCTATGCTTACGAGACCAGCGTGGTGCGCGAGAAAAGCCAAAGCAAGTTTGGTAAAGCGGGTGCTGAGATTCAGATTGTTGACATTGGTCATGGTATCGTCGGCTGAATGAATGAAGGGATTATAATGGTGCGGATTTTCAAAAGGAAAAATCGCGGCAAAACCTTGATTGGTCCAGGATTTGTGATCAGAGGTACCGCCGACTAGATTACTGCTGGCAAATCTTCCTCCTAAATACGTATGCAATAAATCTTTTAAACTACGTTGCAGATTCGGACTGGTGTCCGTGCTGACAATATGAATGGTGTCATCAGAACTCTCAGTGCTATACGCAGTCATGTCAAGTTGGAGCATCGCCGTGACTTTTTTGCCAGCCCCGCGATAGGCGGCGGCGATATCCTGACTACCTATCAGACCAATTTCTTCGGCAGCATAGGCATGAAATTCGATGCGGCGTTTGAATTTTAGATTATTGACGGCTAATAGCCGCAGCGTTTCGGCCATGACGGCGATACCGCTGGCGTTATCGTCGGCGCCAGGCGCGGTGTTATTATCCGCGGTATTGATACTGTCGATATGTGCGCCGATGATCACGATTTCATCATCATTGTTCTGACCGTTGATGCTGCCAATGATTGATTTTTGTGGGGTAGTATCCGGGTGCGCATACTCAGATAGTTTGACAGTCGAACCCTGACCGGCGGTGCTCAAAAGACTTTTAACGGTATTGGACGCGCTGGGGTTGGCGGTGTGATGACGAGTGCCTAAGGCGACAAGACTTTGCATAGTCGCGGTGATTTTCGTTTTGTCGACACCGTTGAGAAGGGACGTAACCGCATCAAACGATACCATCTCGGGATAAATTGGTGGGTAACGATGCGGTGTTTCGGAAGCAGTAAAGGCGAAGCCTGGATGAATCAGCTCCACGTTACCACAACTGAAGCCAGTGGAAGTATGGGCTAGGGCGGCAATATGATCCAGAGTTGGCAACGAATTAATGCCAACCAAAGCATGATACATTTTGGAATCTTCGTCACGATAACGAGTTAGGATTTGTGCATCAGGGTGATCATTTAACTGTGCTAAAAAACTGTCTATAGGATAACTAACCATAACCATATATTTAAAATTATTGTTATAGATGTTTTCTAGTGCAACCTTATTTCTTTGCCACAAAAGGAGGCCTTCTGCCTGTTTTTTAGGTAAAAGGCGAGGTTGTTGAGCCTGACAACTTGCAAAGGCTAAAAAATAAATGCCAAGAATCGAAGAAAACCGTATCACTCAACGATCTCCCAATCTGATCCCTGCCAATCCGTGATCAAGTTCCAATCGTTGGGTAACTCTCGATTTTTATCCGCAGAGCTTGAGCTTTTATCTGATTTACCGCAGTGCCATAGGCATAGAGCGGCGAAGACGATGCAAGCAAATCCAAAAAGACGCTGCTGCAAGGGAAACCCCATAAAAAAGGGTTAAAAAGTAAACAAACGTGCCAAAAAGCCGATAAAAGGGGATCTCAATCATTTATGCGCACATATGTAGATAGGATAGGGGATGTCAGAACAGAAAGCAAAATTTGGATTTTATCCGTTGGCAGTAGTGTGGTGCACATTGATTTTGCCGTTATCAAGCTGCGGCACCAGTATCTCCACGACTAAAGATTTTATTGTTTATATGAAAACGATTGCGATAGCGCCGACCGGGGCCGAGGGAAATGCAACACCTGACGGGCTAACCGTTAAGCTGCAAGGCATACAACTAATCAAGGGGGAAACCTCGGAAATCGTGAATGTCTACGAGGACCAGGAAGAAAAAGACTTTACAATTATTGATCGCGATCAAGTGATCTATTCACAACCGGTGACTGGTGTTGAGAATAATACTTTTGCCAGCGCCACGATACAGCTTGCAGCAGAGGCACAACTTAAATCCAAATATGCCGCCGCTCAGGTGCTGGATTTAGCAACAGTTCCCATTGTTACAACCGAAGCATTCACCTGCGGCAAGGGCAGAGAATGTCGGTTGCACATCTATGTGGAATGGAAAAATATCCTGCTTCGTGACACTGCCGCTAAGACCGATACTCTCCAAGCCAATCCTAGCTTCCGCGTGGTCGCCAACGACTAGCAAAATATACTACTCGTGCGTTTTATAATGGCTTTCTCCGCAGCAATTGCTTGATAACCGGTGAATACGGTGCGGAGAAGAAAGCCAGGTAGATCAAGAGTACGCTGACGACAATCGCGATTGGCAGTCCACTAGGCGCCAGGAAGATATGTACCATGAGAATATTGACGACGACGGGTGCTAGCATAACGAGTGCCAGAGGCACAAACATTCCTGATAACAAGAGAAATCCGCATACGGTTTCCGTGGTTTTTAGAAGCGGAAAGAAATAACCACTGGCCATTAGACCGCTGTTGAAAGCCTGCAACTTCTCCGGAAGATCCGGCGGCGGTGGCACTAGGTTCAAGAGGCCGACCAAACCACCGGCAAAAAAGATAAAACCAAGCATCAGACGAGCAACAAGTGGCAACTTCGCTTTCATGGTATCTCCTGTTCAAGCTCTGCTGGATTGGCAGTGTCTTGTGTAATGATAGCATTTTCCCGGTTTGGAAGCACCTGGCACTGATCAACGACTAGTTAAAGTATGCTACTATGTACAAATAGAATGTTACCGCATGAATTATAAATTCAAAATGCATAATGCGCATGGTTATGTCTCAACCACCACACAAACATCTTTTATCTATTCATAAACAAAATGGCATAAGTCTTATAACCGCCTTGGTGGGACTAGGTATGCTAGGCGCGATTATCTTTGGGTTTAATCACTGTACAGATAGTGTTCTGCTTAAGGTTAAAGTTCGCACGCAAGAAGTGAATCAACATTTATTTATTAACTATCTCAAAAACTCTATCGATTGCCGCCGCACATTAGTAGAAAATTTCCCGAACGGACTGCCAACAAATTGCGATAATACGCCAATAATTCCCTATTCCCGATCAGGAGTACGTTTAGACGGACCTGCTTCGCCTTGGCCGGTGTATGCAGCAGAAATAACCTGTTGGGAAGAAGCTCCCGTGCCACCAAATACGGTGGGTGATTTTCGTTATACGGGAACGCCGCCTGGCGGCCTGCCTTGGCGCTTTCAGTACGGGGAAAGAATTTTTAATCATTTGCCGGGCAACGAAACATTACTCCCGGTGGTGGCACCAGCACCAGAAGCGGCATTGCAGTCTGTGCACTGGCATATTTGGCTGACTTTGCGGGTAAGATTCCTGGGAGATAATCATTTGCCGGCCAGACCCTGGACGAGCATCTATTATGGCTCCGTCGCTGTGCCAGATCCTAGCGGCGCCAATGATCGCGTGCCATGGGTATGCGACGATGGGATTGCTATATGAAGCCAACACCTCTGCATCGGCGCTGGAACTCCGGAGAGTCGGTTTTATCGGCACTGGTCGGTGTAGCTTTAATACTGGTGATGATCGTTGCTGTGTTTCAGATGACCGGCAGTTATCTCGCCGTCGTTCGCGAGGCAAAAATTCACATGGCGATCTTAGAGATGCGCCAGGCGATGGCGGAGCAAACCAATTGTGCACGTACGATACCGCCGGTACCGGCGGTACTTGCAGCCTGTCGCAACGCCATCAAAAATCCTATAGAAATTTTTGGCTACAACTATAAGACCAATCTACCACTCGTTGATAATGAAACGACGCCAACTCGTTTTGGTAATGTTGCTGCTGGGCATGTTCCTGGATATAAATTTGATATCCGCGCGACTTGCCACTCCGGAATAGACGCTTATCGCCTGTTTTTTGAGTTCCGCATGTTTGGCGCCAATAATCAGCCGGTTTTCAGCATGCTGATGGATGAGCTCAATCCAGGAACACGCAAGGATTTGAGTCAATGGACACCGCTATACTCTGCAAGCAGCGGTGATGGTCTGCCTTGTGAAGTAAGAGCTGATCAGGCTGGTGATTTTGGCGGAATCTGGGAGACTTCGCTGCCTGCAGGAACCATCTGTTCTAACTATTGCGCCAGCCTGGTGCCACCGCGAGTCAATGCGCCGGATTCACAAGGATACATGTGCCTTAACAACACTACGGGTCAGAGTTCAAGCTCATCTCCCTCACCGCCGCTTGATGACACCAACCTGCATATCGGCACGGCACCTTATACTGATGGTGGTATCACCGGGTATTGTCGAACACATACGCAAGACCAGCTAGTGGACCCTGCTCGTCGAACAACTGGGTGCTATTGCATATGAAAATTCTTGGCTCAATAAATCAAAGAGCATTTTCGCTGACAGAGGTTTTGGTTGGCGTTGCTATCGCTGTTGTCGCCATCGTCGCCGTCGGGGCTACGCTTAATGCAGTCAACCGGATGCTGGCGCCAGCAAGACAATTTGAATTTGAAACCACGGTCGAAGCGCGCATTCGTGCTCAACTACATTGGTCAACAACACGTTTAGGCAATAGTGATCGCCCAGCCTGTGACACGACGACGTTACCATGGGCAAAAGGCATTAAGCTGGTCGATAGCAACAACCAGGTACTGTTTCCGACCACAACGGCGGCAGGTTTGCTGCTACATCGATACGACAATCGTTTGATTCAGGCCAGTTGTGTCGGACCTGGTCGTATACAGGTACGCTATCGTCCAGCACCGTGGAATGCCGCGGATGCCTGGACCATGCTTTTTCAAAGCATGAGCATCTCAGAAAAACAAAAACGCTTTCGCATGGACAATGGCATGCATGATTGTTTTGGTAGTTATAAGGATTCCCCCTATTGTGATTCTACTGGCCAGCCACCAGTTACAGGTATTTTTCCTATGATGAATACTTGGGGGAAAATCATCCCAGCAGCTAGTGCGGTCCAGTTTCACAATAGCCCCAAGACGGCAAAAGTCATATGTCGCCAGCTTGGCTTCAATAGAGTCGTCTATCAAGAAGGGCCTTACTATAAAAAACTGGTTACCACTGATCCGCTGGAGGATTATTGGTCAGCCGTACAACAAGGTTCCGGGCGCATCATTGAGGATGGGACAAGTAGTAGTATTAACATTGGCAATATAAGGCGTAGCAGATTTAACGGTAACGAGGACTACTATAGATATTCTCCTACTCCTAATCACAGTCTTTCTGACCTCTTCTACTACCGTGTGGCAGTGGCGCCAGGCGCAGATTCAGTTTCTCGAAACTTGGCTCTGTGGCTAGGGCGATTACACTGTGCAAAATAAAAAATTGTTAGGCGCAGTTTATGGACTAGTTGCTGACGTATTTGAATTGCCCTATGCTGATAGCTTATGGCAAGAAAACCTCAAGTGCTGGTGCTTTTTGGCGGACGTTCGGCGGAACACGATATCTCGTGTCGCAGCGCGGCATTTATCTTTCGTAATTTGGATCGCAACAAGTATGACGTTCTAGCGGTCGGCGTTGATCGCCAAGGCTATTGGTGGCCGCAAAGCCTGGCACGTATTGATGCCGAACTCGATAAAGGCTTAAGTGTTGTCAGTGAGAATCCGCCAGATACCGAAGCCACACAGATTATTTTGCGTCATCTAGCACCCACTACTCCCAGCAACACGAAGCATCACCACGATGTCGTGGTTTTTCCCGTTATTCACGGCGCCACGGGGGAAGATGGCTCTCTCCAAGGTTTTCTAGATTTAGCTGATGTAGCCTATGTCGGTCCGGATCTGGCGGGCTCCAGTATTGGCATGGACAAAGTTATTGCCAAACGTCTAGCTGCCGCCGCTGGTATTCCCGTCGTACCGTGGGTTGAAATGCGTCGGCAATTCTGGGAGCAAAACAAGGAACAATTACTACAGGAATGCCGTGATAAATTGGCGTTGCCATTGTTCGTTAAGCCGGCGCGTTTAGGTAGTTCGGTCGGTATCTCCAAGGTCAAGGATTTCTCCGAACTTACCGCTGCTTGTGAACGGGCATTTGCCTATGATGACAAGATTCTCGTGGAAAAAGGTCTGCATGTACGCGAAATAGAATGCGCGGTGTTAGGTGATTATGATCCTCAATGCTCGGTCGTTGGTGAAGTCGCAGCCAGTACGGACTTTTATGATTATGATACCAAGTATCTGAATCCCAAAGCCTCGACAGTTCAGATTCCCGCAAAATTAAGTGATAACCAAACACGAGAAGTACAACGTCTCGCGAAAATAATTTTTCAGGCACTGGAATTGTATGGCATGAGTCGCGTTGACTTGTTTCTCGAAGAAGCCAGTGGCAAGTTTTATTTGAACGAAGTTAACACGATTCCCGGATTTACCGAAGTCTCGCAGTATCCCATGTTGTGGGCGGCATCTGGCCTAAAGGGACCACAGCTTCTCGATCGCCTGCTTGAACTGGCAATTAAACGACAACAAACCCGGCGAAGTTTACGAACATCACGCTAAGGCTTGATGTGCCAAGGAGTACGAATTTAGTATGAGCGAAACACAACCAAAATCAAATGCCCTTCGGCGCGTTTTTTCTTTTATTACCGGCATGATCAAAAGTTATCTAATCAGCGTCGGCTTATTGGTAACTTTCTTGCCGATATTATTGCTCATCCTCGCTACTCGCATGGATGATCTGGGTGCACGTCGCACCGAAAAAGTCCCACCATCCGGACCAACCGTTGTGAACCTGCGCATCGACGGCACTCTTGCCGAGGCGGAGCCGTCGCGTCGGTTGGGTTTTCTTAGTTTCCTAAAACAAGAAGACGAAATTTACTTGCCGGAAATCCGAGCACTGCTGCGACGCGCGGCCAAGGATGAGACCATCAAAGGTGTTTATTTGGAATTGATTGATATCAATGGCGCGCCGGCGGAGTTTACGGAATTTCGTCGGTTGCTGGAGCAATTCAAAGCCAGCGGTAAGCCGGTGTATGCATATTTAACGGCGGCTAGCACTTACAATTACTATTTGGCCTCAATCGCTGATCATATCGCTCTACCACCAACCGGCGAGATTCATATTCCAGGCCCGGTATTTCAGTTAGCGTACTTTGCCGATGCCTTGAAGAAACTGGGCGTTGAGTTCGAGGTTATTCGCGCCGGTAAGTACAAATCGGCGATGGAGCCTATGATAGCGAATGCCCCTAGCCCCGAAACTTTGGAAATGTATCGCGCCATGGAAGCGAGTTTGCGTAAACATATCGTTGGCGCTGTCGCTTCGGCGCGCAAAAAAGATCTGAATATCGTCACCCAATGGTTTAAGCAGTCAACCTTTCCCAGTAACGCCGCGGTTAACGATGGCATTATCGATCAAATCGGCTACGTCGAAGAGCATCGCGATCTTTTAAAAACTCATGCCGCCGCCGAACATACCGTGCAATGGCGTACCTATCTGGATAAGTCACGTGGCATCGACGAAAAGGATT
Source organism: uncultured Oligoflexales bacterium (assembly GCA_964652825.1). Classification (GTDB taxonomy): domain Bacteria; phylum Bdellovibrionota_B; class Oligoflexia; order Oligoflexales; family CAZZCU01; genus CAZZCU01. The sequence goes on along the minus strand of CAZZCU010000049.1, from coordinate 1,800 downwards.
CCAGTTCGGCATCGGAAGGTATCGCCATTATTGAAGCCATGGGCGAGATCCACATCAGCGATAATCAGCAGCGTGATAGCAACATCAACGTGCAAGACATCCGTAAGGAACTTAAATGGGCCCGGGAAAACGCCGAGGTAAAAGCCGTGGTCGTACGAATTTCCAGCCCTGGTGGTTCGGCAACGGCTTCGGAAATTATCTGGAAAGAAATGGCACAGCTGGTTGCTGCTAAACCAGTCATTGTTTCCATGGGACAGTATGCTGCTTCCGGTGGTTATTATATTGCCGCACCGGCTACGAAGATTATCGCTGAGCCGACCACTATCACAGGTTCGATCGGTGTTATTGGTGGCTTGATGAATCTCGCTGCTTTCAAGGAGAAATGGGGTGTTCACTTCCATGTGGTGACGCAGAGCGATCGCGCCAGGATGCTCAATCCGGGTGAGCGTTCCAGCCCGTTTGACCGCGCGGTCCTGGAAACCACCATCGACGACGTCTACGAGACTTTTCTAAAACGCGTGGCTGACGGCCGCAAGATGGACCTGGCCAAAGTTAAAGCGCTGGCACAAGGTCGCGTCTATACCGGCAGCGAAGCATTGGAGTTGGGGCTGGTCGACGATCTTGGTGGTTTAACGGAGGCGATTCAATTTGCCAAAGAAGCTGGCGGTCTGGATCCCAACAAGCTTTACCCGATGCTGCGTTACCAGGGTGAGTTTATCTCGCTATCGGAATGTCTACGCAGTCCGATGAAAATGATGCGTTGTTTGGATCAATTCGATACCGCCACCCAAATCTTACAACCAACAGTGCCGGTAGCGGCCGCCGAACGCTTAATCAGAAAAGCCAATAAACTGGCGGCGGCTGTCGGTGACGAGAAGATTCTGACACTGTGGCCGGGGTTTATTCATACGCAAATGTAGCTTAAGATCCTTCGCTTCGCTCAGGATGACGGGTCATTCGTCATCCTGAGCGAAGCGAAGGATCTCAAGCTGTTTCCGGCAGCTCGGCGCCATTGATCAAACTATGAACTGAGCCCACACTTAACTCCAGGCGCCGCGCGATATCTTTAAAGCTCAACCCTTCTTCGCGCAGGCGTTTCGCCTCCAGTTGTTTTTGTCGCGAGATTTTCGTCGGTGCTCCCAGTTTGGTTCCCCTAGCCCGGGCGGCATCGAGACCCGAACGCACGCGTGCAACAATCGTCTCCCGCTCAATCTCAGCGATCTCGGCAAAAGCCGCCAGCATCGTGCGCCGAAACGGATTGGCGTGCCCCAGGTTGAGGACCGGTTGCGTCACCGAGACAAAGCCAACGCCATAATCATCCAGCTCCAGGATGGTTTTGATCGCGACGCTGGCATTACGGCTGAAACGATCCAGCCGGTAGACGATAATGGTATCGATCATGCGATTAATCGCCAGTTTCATCAGCTCCTTGAACGCAGGACGATTCTGATGCTTCCCCGAAACCCCCTCGTCTTCCAGAATATAAACCTTCTTAGGGGGCGCGGTGAGCTCTTCCATATATTTCTTGATGGCAATCTTCTGGCTTGCCAAATCCTGCTTATCAGTAGAGACCCGGTAATAAATCGCGACGCGTTCCAAAATACCCTCCTCTCCCTACTTCCTGGCTTAAGCGATTGCTTGGTTTTTCTGTTTATTTTTTAAGCAAAATTCTCGGAACAATCGCTATCCTCCCTATAAGCGAGAATAGTCCGTTCAATTAACCTATCTACTATATCATAACATATTGATTTTACAAGATAAAGTACCCATTCCAATTTTGTTCAATATACACTTGTTTTT
>CAZZCU010000048.1:3810-10681 GCA_964652825.1 uncultured Oligoflexales bacterium | reverse complement strand
TGGTCCCGGCTAGAATCGAACTAGCGCCACCGCCTTCGGAGGGCGGGATGATATCCACTTCACCACGGGACCGTCTGGTTAGGTAATGTCTGCATTTAACAAGACGGCCACGGGTTGGCAAGTGGTTAGGTCAATTACAGCGGAAAGTGGGATTGCTTAACAGCTCTTGCGAGATACGATTATAAAGGTTGCCATCAGTATTGAGGCCCTTAAAGATGCCGTTTTGCTGAACACCGTTTCTGCCCTTAATACCGATAATGAAGCAATTCTTGGCGGCATTCATGGCGATTTTAGGATCGGCTATACACACCTGACGATTCAAGAGCATGCTATGAGCATCACCACTCGCCCCGGAACTGGGCGATGTCATCAGATTTTGTCCGACACTGAGACTGTTATTACATACAGCTTCCACATCCGTTCCTTTTAATTCAGAGGCAGCGATCATATTAACTATACCGTTGCCCATCGAGGCGGGATCTCCAGAAACCAAACCAATCATGGCCAAAAATCCACCGACAGCCAGGTTCTTATTCTTCTGATCCTTCAAGTCGTCTTTGGTTTGATAACCATCGATATGACCTACCAGCCGCAAATTCAAACGCTCAGTTGGCGGAACTGACAGTTCACTTAAACCTCTGGACAGGGTATTCGCGTCAACATTTGCAACAACCTGTTTCGATGATCGATCAAAAACGTTGTAGATGATCGCATGACAGTCATCGGTGCGAGCACAGATACGTACATCATTCTCAACCAGACGCAAATTAGCGTTCTCTATGCGCCAATCAATTTTGGTCGGATCGATATCAAGCTTATCACCGCTACTCTGATCTTCGAGACGACAGCCGATATCCTCGCTACCATCCGCTTTTGCACCACTGGTTTTATGAGGCCAGCAAGTCAGATAAGCTCCAGCAACCATGACCGGCTCGGCAGCACTATCATCATCATCACCTGAATCAGTGACGCGGGGATTCTTGCCAGCCTGCATAGCAGCATCGTTGCATGCCAGAGTCGTGGCCAACAAAAGTATGGTTGCGGATATCAATTTCATAAGCGTCTCCCACTGATAGGAACACTATCGACAAGAGCACAGCCAAACTTTAGAGTTTGGCAGAGTTTGCCAAAAAACTCAATTAAATCAATATGTTATTGAATGTAAAAACAAGCCTTTTTGGGGGCGCCAAGACAGGCGCCCGACCTGCAGGGGCTAACGCAAGCTTAAACGCTCGGCTTTAGTGAACGGGCGCGGATGCGTGGATTTTTCAGCAACGACGGTCAGCGACGCCAAAGCCGCATCGTCACCATCCTGCTTGGAACGCGACCCACGTCCATAAACGTAACGTTCAAAAATCGCATCCAGATCAAAGCCAGTAGTATCTTCGAGGAACTGATGAAAGAAACCGACGGTGATCGTTTGGCGCTGTTTGATCGAGAAAAGTTTACGCAACACTGCGCGCATTCCCGTTTGACCCTCGAAGCCAAAGTCGCGGAACATGTAATCAAACTCGGTCATCAATGTCTTGCCAGATGAATAAGAGGCCATGGCCGTGTGCCGACGAAAGGGAGCAAAACCACCGAGGTTAACCGGCGAGCGATTTGGCTCGCCGCGCGCTCTTACATACCCACCATCACGCCAACTAGCCGTTGCTTCATCAATCCAGCCGGCATTGCCATTGGCGGGCATCACACCGCGCGCAAACCATGAATGCGTGATTTCGTGCGCTAAAGCACTCATAGACGTAATCGTCGCACCGCAATGTTCCATGCCACCGCCTGTCGAAGTCATATAAGCGACCAGGCCATGAAAATGTGGATACGCCCCATATGTCTGTTCCAATTCAGCAAGGATTTTTAGAGATGAATTCAAGCCACGACTGGCAAGATCAGCCGTCGCCGCATAGGCGACTACCGGAACCGCCCGTCCATCAATGCTTGTATAGTTGTTTCCTCGCACCGCGTATTTTCCTGTCGGTGCTAAATGAAAATAAAAAGATGAGGTCGTAAAGTAGCTCGGATAACGAATACGCCAGGCGCGATCACCCAATACTTCGACGCCGCCGTTAACAAAAATTTCGTGGCGTTTTTGCGTACCAGTGACCCGCACGGTCATCACCTGTTCAAATTGATCAAACTCCAGATTGCTGGGTGCAAATTGTTCCCAGAATTCACGCCCGGATTCGGCAAGATCGCTCATAAAGAAACCGGCACTAACGGCACCATCTTTGTCGAAACTAACTTCTGACGCCGGCAGCTTATAAGTAATGCGAAGATGATTCGTGGTATTCGCGCCGACTTCGGCTTGTAACACGCGCAGATAAGTGACCTGCTGCGGATCGCGAATTTGCGGAAACGCCGTCGGCGCAATGGCGACATTGTTCAGAGTTATGGTTGTCGCGGCCGGCAACATATCCATAAAGGGATAGCCCGCCTGCTCGGCAAAAAATTCGATTTCGGCTTCGGCAAGAACCGTCTTACTCGCGTAATCAAAAGTCATTTCCAGATCAACATGTTTGAAATCAACGGGAATGGCTTTGCCATTCTGATAAGCAAATGCCGGCGGTGCACGTCTTAGGTCATCCGCTGCTTTCGCGCCTGTACTGGCGAACGCCACCAAAAACAAGCCAACGCTAAGCAAAATAGCACCCATCGCAAACCTCCCTATTTGCATGACACTTCGATCAACGCCACCATGCGTCGATTTGCTTTAATCAACTCGATTTCTATTCGTTATTTTGGAAAATCTTCTGAAGCTACCTTACTAAATCCACGTGATCTTGCAAAGCAGATAGCACCTAAGTTACCGCGGCAAACTGCCGGCAAACGACAAGCATAAACGAGTATACGCCAGAGCTTTCTCACGATTTATCAATCGCTTTTCGAGCTCTCTCTCCGTCATCATCGACACGTCGGCAAGGCGAAGCCCCACAAGCATTGGCGGTGAAGGAATTGCGGCTTTAGGCCACGTCTGACAAAGATGCTGAAGTTGAAGTTTTTTGGGATCGTCGCCCGCCGCCCCCAGATGACGCAGTGTTAGACTGTAAAATGCGACATTCCACAGCTCCTCATCAGCCAAAACATCGACAAAGGCCTTTTTGGCGGTTCCCGGTATACCAACAAGCAAATCGTTGTACACTCTGAACGGTGAGACAGCCTGCATCGTATCCGACCGACTAAGATCCGCGGGTGGTGGCCGCAATTTTTTTGCCAGGGCTTCCGGTGGTACGCCTTTGGCGCCATGGCAAACAGCACAATGCTCATCGTAAATTTTCTGACCGTTGGCAAAGTCCGGCGTCAAAACCGGCGTGGTATTCACTTTCAAGGCATCTAGTAATTCGCGGCGAATAGCGGCAGCCTGCGTGCCGATCACTTTTGCCGCCGCCCCCTGACGATAGCCGGTAACTAGCTGCTCGATCTGCCGGCGAATCTTTTTCTGGCGTGCAGGTTTTAATTTTACTGCCACCTGATCATAAGTTGACAACAAATCATTTATCGCCGCATCCAAACGCGGCCGATTGGCGGCAAGAGCCCCGGCGTTCAAGTCGCTCATACGATCCAATTCACCCACAAGTATACGCATCTGCCGACTACGATCCTGCTTTTGGATGCGACGATCACGCGCCGCCAGCACCGCTGATGCTGAACTCAGCAAAAGCATGCTCAGCAGGATGGGTATGATTGGAATGCGCCAATTAGCCATGATATGTACTTATAATGTAATGATCCATCATAGGGGAACGATGCTCATATGGAGCCCACTAATAAAACCGACCTGGATACCTGGCGTCAGCAAGTCGAAAAAGACCTCAAACAACAATCCATCGACCAACTGAATCGTCAAACACCAGAAGGCATTACCGTAAAACCACTTTATACGTCTGCCGATCTGAAAGAAATAAAGTTTAAAGAATCCTTGCCCGGACAGCTGCCTTATTTGCGAGGCCCGCGTGCGAGCATGTACACGGTGCGCCCGTGGACCATTCGGCAGTATGCCGGCTTTTCAACCGCCGCCGAATCCAATGCTTTCTACCGTCAGGCCCTGAAAGCCGGGCAAAAGGGTTTGAGCGTGGCTTTCGATCTCGCCACGCATCGAGGCTACGACTCCGATCATCCACGTGTATTTGGCGATGTCGGTAAAGCCGGGGTGGCCATCGATACCGTTGAGGACATGAAAATTCTTTTCGCGGATATTCCGCTAGGGGATATCAGCGTCTCGATGACCATGAACGGCGCCGTCTTACCGGTACTGGCTGCTTACATCGTCGCCGCTGAGGAGCAAGGTATCAATCAGGCGGCTCTGGAAGGCACCATCCAAAATGACATCCTCAAAGAATACATGGTGCGTAACACCTATATTTATCCACCTGAACCATCCATGCGCATCGTTGCCGATATTATTCAATATACCAGCGAGCACATGCCGAAATTCAACAGTATCAGCATCAGTGGTTATCATATTCAGGAAGCCGGTGCCGATTCGGCTTTGGAGCTGGCATTCACGCTTGCCGATGGACTTGAATACGTACGCAGCGCGTTATCACGCGGCTTGAGCATTGATGCTTTTGCCCCACGCTTAAGCTTTTTCTTCGGCATCGGCATGAACTTCTACATGGAGATCGCCAAACTACGAGCAGCGCGAGCACTATGGTGCAAACTCATGCAGCAGTTTCAGCCGAAAGATCCCCGCAGCGCCATGCTGCGTACGCACTGTCAGACCTCCGGCTACACGCTGACCGAGCAAGACCCATATAACAACATCATTCGCACTACGATCGAAGCAATGGCGGCGGTTTTTGGCGGCACCCAATCGCTTCACACCAACGCCTTCGACGAAGCCGTGAGTTTACCAACCGAAATCGCCGCGCGCGCCGCCCGCAATACCCAACTCATCATTCAAGAAGAAACCGACATCTGCCATACCGTTGATCCGTTTGGCGGCAGCTACTTCATGGAAGCGCTAACCGAACAGTTATCACAAAAAGCCGAAAACATTATCGCCGAAGTCGAAGCCCTCGGCGGGATGAGCAAAGCCATCGCCACCGGCATGCCCAAGCTGCGCATTGAAGAAGCCGCGGCACGCAAACAAGCACGCATCGATAGCGGCGAGACGGTTGTGGTCGGCGTAAACAAATATCTCGTAACCGATGCTGCACGTATTGACGTGCGCGACATCGACAACGCGCAGGTGCGCGACGCCCAGATCGCAGCACTGACAAAAATCAAAAAATCCCGCGACGATCGCAAAGTTAAAGCCGCCCTGCAGGCTTTAACCGCAGCCGCCAAAAACAAAACCGGAAACCTGCTTGCCTTAACAGTAACGGCTATGCGCGAACGCGCCACCGTCGGCGAGGTCTCGCTCGCATTGGAAGAAATTTTTGGACGCTATCAGGCAAGCACACAAACGGTTTCCAGTGTATACTCACAAAGCTTTCGGAGAAACGCGATGTACGATCAAACCATTCGCGACATAGAAAAATTCGTCGATAAGCATGGTCGCCGCCCACGCATCCTCGTCGCTAAAATGGGCCAGGATGGTCATGATCGCGGCGCCAAAGTTATCGCGACCGCATTTGCTGATTTAGGTTTTGACGTCGACATCGGTCCTTTGTTTCAAACACCTGATGAAGTCGCCAAACAGGCAATCGAAAATGACGTACATGTCATTGGTATTTCGTCGCAAGCCGGCGCACACAAAGCTCTAGTCCCTGAATTGATTAAACATCTAAAGAAATTGGGTGCCGATGATATTCTGGTGGTTGTCGGCGGCATCATTCCGCAACAGGATTACGCGGCTTTGACCAAAGCCGGAGTCGCGGCGGTTTTTGGGCCGGGCACACCTATTCCAGAATCAGCCAGCAAAATTATTCATCAACTGATGCAAAAGAAAAAGAACTGAGAAGCGAAGATGCGGATGTCGGAACTTGGCAAACTAGTCAAAAATGGCGATCGTCGCGGACTCGCCAAAGCCATTACCCTGGCGGAAAGCACACTGCCGGATGCCATCAATGACACACGTCAACTTCTGACGGAACTGATGCCACACAGCGGCAAATCACTGCGTATCGGCATCAGCGGACCACCCGGCGTCGGTAAAAGTACTTTCATTGAGACTTTCGGTCATCGTCTTTGCGAAGCGAACAACAAAGTCGCGGTCCTGGCGGTGGATCCAAGTTCACCGATCTCCGGCGGTAGCATTCTCGGTGACAAAACGCGCATGCAGCAACTTGCCAGTCACCCAAACGCCTTTATTCGACCATCACCGAGCAGTGGTTTTTTAGGCGGAGTGGCACGCCACACCCGCGAGGCGATCTTGCTCTGCGAAGCCGCCGGTTATTCGATTATTCTGGTAGAAACGATCGGTGTCGGCCAATCCGAAGTCACGGTGGCGTCTATGGTCGACGTGTTTTTAATTCTTCAATTGCCGAATGCCGGAGATGAACTACAAGGCATCAAAAAGGGCATTCTAGAATTAGCGGATATAGTGGTCATCAATAAAGCCGATGGCGAAAATAAAACCGCCGCCGAACGAACACGCTTGGAGCACGAACATGCACTGCGTCTGGTACGCGGTCAACAAGCCTGGCAACCACCAGTTCTCGCCTGCAGCAGCACAAACAATGATGGCATTGATGCGGTCTGGCAAACCATCCAGAATTTCCAAAAACACCAACAGGGCGGCGATTTTGTGACGAGACGTCAGCGACAAGCCGCACGTTGGTTTGATGATGAAGTCACGGAGCAACTGCGTCTAAAATTTCTGGCCACGCCAAAACATCAAAAAATACTCGCAGCCGCGAAAACCGATGTGGAGGCCGGCGTCGTACCAGCGAGTGTCGCCGCTGATCTGGTGATCGAGAAGATTTTGAGT
>CAZZCU010000048.1:0-3710 GCA_964652825.1 uncultured Oligoflexales bacterium | reverse complement strand
ATGCGCTCCCAATAGGTCGCGTAATCAAACTCGGGTGAATGCATGCCCTGATGACAACTCACGCACACATCTTTTGCCTGCTGCTTGCTACCTTTATTTTTAACCGGATCAGCAATGTGATCCTTGCGCGGCCCATGACATGATTCGCACTGCACATCTTTAAGATGCGGTGTATGGCGAAGCGAAATGAAGCCACCGGCTTCGGCAAAGCCAACCACATGACAACTCACACAATCAGCATCCGCGGCCTTTTGTTTCGCCTCAAGCGTGGCAAAAGCCGCGGCATGTTTGGTCGACCGCCAAATTTTATGAGCTTCGAGGTGACAACCCGCACATGCTTCCGCACCAACAAAAGCCGACCCTGTCGCCTGGTTTAATTTGGCTTGTTCCTGACGCGCAAATTCGCGCGTTACGTCCGCGTTATACTGCTGCAGCATTTTATTGGGGTAAGCGGCCGCCTCCAGGGAACGATCCAACCAAGAAACCGGTACGCCAAGCATCGACAGACCGTCCGCCGCAGGCTCGCCATGCATGATCTCTTGCAACGACGGCGCTTTGGTCTTTGCCAGCCGCCCGCCACGCAAAACGCCCTGGCCACCTAACGGTACCATCAGCACAGCGCGACCACCCACAACGCGCAACAATGTCTCCGGCTGCAAATTTTCGCGGTTATCAATAACAGCGTTCTGCGGTGTTCGATTACTGCTAATAATCAAATCAAACATTTTACTCTGCTGCAGCAGGCGCAAGTCGCTATCGCTGCCCGAAAACAACAAAATCATATACGGTGCCGACTTGGTCTTAGGTAACAGCCGACGCCAGTCTTGAATCAGATTGGTATCAACCCGCCGCAAATGGCCCGAAACAACCGCAGGATCAACATAACCAAAAATGTAAGTGCCCCTACCAGCACTAGAGCTTTTAATCACCGACTGACTAAACGCACTTAGTTTGCTTTTCGCGCTGGCATTGCTGACGAGATAGGTTAAATCCCCGGCCGGTGCCTCCGAAGAATTTTTTATGGCCAACAGTCGCTTGGCTTCACTCGCCCCGAGAAGAGCCGCGGTTGGCTTCAATTCCGTTAGAGCCAGATTCAGGTACTTGGACTTTAGTTGATCGTTAGGACTATCTGACCGGCTCAGATTATTGCCAAGACTGAACACCAGGGTATCGGCATGGAGGCCACGCTCACGCCGCAAAAAAGCCTGTAATCTAGCGACTCCCCCCAAATCGGTCGCCGGATCGCAACCGCACGGCTCGATATAACCACGCATATCCCCAAACGCCAACCACGACGGCTCCGACGCGGCCGCACCGGCCAATGATGGCACACTGCCGCTTAAAATGACCAGGCTCCCGATCAGAGCCAAGGCACAGCTATGAATGTTTGGCATAAGCAATTGTTTTCACCTCGACCCTATCATATAAGGGGTAGCGCTGGTCTGGCCAGCAAACAACTCAACCTAAAATAATGAATATGGCTGCTTCTATATGACAAAATTTGAAGATTCCGCATCCTCATCCGCTCCGGCAGAGATTATGCTGACCCCGGCCGCTCTCCAGGCAGCCATAAAATATCAAGAAGACGTTCCGGAATATCGCGACCTGGACTTACGCTTGTATTTGTCCGGCAAAGGCTGCGATGGCTTCGACTATGGCGTAACCTTTAGCACCGCAGAATCTGACGATGCGATTTTTACCACCAGCTCAGGCCTTAAGATCATCGTTGATCCGAAGACGTTACCGTTTGTGCGTGGTTCAACGATAGAATGGGTCGATGACGAACGTGGCCGCGGTTTTCTAGTGGAAAACCCCCGGCATAAAAAGTTCCGCGGCAAATTCTATAAACGAGCTAACTGGCAGGAGCGTCTACTCGAAGGACCCCCAACATGATGAACGTTGATCTGCTTCAAGCGCTGTCTAAATTCATTACGGAGAAAATCGCCCCCGGCGTCGTTGCCCACGGTGGTCAGGTGGAGATCTTGTCTTTTGAGGACAACATACTAAAGCTTGGTCTAAGCGGCGCCTGCACGACCTGTAGCCTCGATGCGATGACTAAAGAGGGTATTGCCGATTACGTTTTGGATGCGTTCCCTGACCTAGATGACTGTGAAGTCGTTGATATTATGGAAGAAAACCAAGAATCCCCGCTAAATATTGCCGCTGCTGTGCCCAAAATCGAGCCAAAATGACCCATAAGATCTCGATTTGCATGCTCTTTCCAGACAGCCTCTAGACCGCCCCCACGAATCTGCTAGGATGCGCCGCGTATTAGGAATTTCTAAATACGTTTTTGCAAGGGATCGTATGAATTTCCGCTCTCGTGAAGCCGACATTTCGGCACTAGATCAGTTCCGCCGCGCCAATACCTGCCCCATGATAGGCCAACAGGGTTTGCCACAGGCATTGCTTGTTCTTGGCGGCGTCTTGGTTGCTTCCGTTAGTTTATTCCTGGTTTACTTTGGTAAGTTGCGTGGTCACGCGGGGCTGGGTGCGCTGTTATTCGCTTTAGTGGTGGGTATCAGTTTGTATCGCTCTGGCTTATTGAAGTGTTTTCGTTCCTAGTCATTACTTCAAAACATAACCACTACCGTAACGGCTTTCGATTGCGACCTCGGAATCGACCAGCCGCCGCCTGAGTCTTGAGACATGACTATCGATTGTTCTCGCACCAACGCGGACACCTGGCCATGCTAACGATTGGATTTCGTGACGAGACACACACGCCCCCGGCTTGGCCAGCAGCGCCGTCAAAATCCTCGCTTCTTTGAGCGGCAAGACATCAGACTCGCCGGTCGTAATAAAATTACAAATAAAGCGCGTCGTATCAAAAGCAATATCTTTGTAAGTAATGACGTTCTTGGTATGAGCCGTTGAACTCTCACCATTCAAAAAGCCACGGATAAAACGCGAGAAAGCAAAACCATCAAAGTCGATGTTTACCGAAACCTCAGCATGTTGTCCGCTGGCGGACAGCAACTTGATGCCGAGCGCATCGTCCTGATCATCGGCGTTGACCAACAGCAAACGGGTACCGCCAAGATACTTGTTGGTTGCAGCCAACACTAAACTACGATCAAAGTCCGCCAGATTTTGCTTCGCGATAATCAGATGCGGTGGATTGGCTTTGGCCAGCATCGCCAAATTCGCAAACGATGCGCACGACGCCACGACCCGCACAGCGTAATCGCCGAGCAATGCAGGTGCGATCTGCCAATCGTTCGCTCGCGGCGACTCGATGACCCAAATGACACTCACAATCGACCTCAAATACGTGCGAAGACGAACCGCCTCGCGTAAGATAGAACCAAGAAGGATAAGTAGTGTGGGACTACCTTTATTTTATCGACGAAGAAGAGCACCCTTCAATAGCGGTATTAGGCGTTTTTTGCCTACGCCCATGAGGAAGTTTAGGACCATATGAGTGATGTAAATCTACAGGCCATCAAGGAAGCACGTACGCGGATCGCCGGATTAGTCAGCATGACACCGGTTTTAAATTCACTTTACCTGCAACAGCGCATCGGCATTAAAACGTTTCTAAAACTGGAAAACCTGAATCTTTCCGGCTCGTTTAAAATTCGTGGCGCCTCCAATGCTTTGCTGAAAGCCGACAAAAATCAGTTGAAACAAGGTGTCGTGACCGCCAGCGCCGGCAATCACGCCCAGGGTGTCGCTCAAACCTGCCAACGACTCGAAGTAAAATCCCG
>CAZZCU010000047.1:0-10857 GCA_964652825.1 uncultured Oligoflexales bacterium | reverse complement strand
CGCACGGCTTTGCGTCATACTGACGCTACTTTTGCCAGAGGCGTGATCGGCTCTGACATCCCATGCGTTCGGCTCGGGCCACTCAATGTTGTTTCCGGTATGAGTTTAGAGATCATGGCTGTAGCCGATGCCGCGTTAGTGGCGTCGGGAACCGCGACTTTGGAATGTGCGTTGGTTGGTACGCCGATGGTGGTTGTGTATGCCATGAGTTCATCCAGTTACGCATACGCGCAAAAGGTTGTGAAAGTTGCCTACATCAGTCTCGTGAATATTCTGGTCGGCAAGGAAGTCGTGCCAGAGTTTGTTCAAGAGTTTGCTGATGATGACGTGGTGGCGGCGCTGCGGCACGTGCTGCCAGGCGCTCCCGGGCGAGACGCGCAAATATCGGTGCTGCATCATATTCGTGATACGCTCAAAGGTGAGGCGGCGTTATCGGCCGCGCAAGCAATTGTTTCAACTTTGGAATTAAAAAACTGATGACGTCTTTGTCGATGTCAGACATCGCAGCCGGGAAGATCGGCGTTATCGCGGCTCTGAAAATTTTATTGTCGCCTTTACGGCACGAGCGACGTCGTCTGGTGAAGATCGGCTTGGCGCTGACTTTGTTGGCATTGGCGCAGGGCGCATTTTTGTTGGCGATTGGGCCGTTGCTGAAGTCGCTATTCGCTACCTCGACAGAGTTGGCGGGCTTGCAGCTCCGAGACATTCTGCCCGGACGTTTGCTGGATATTTTCGGTGTGGCCGCGGATGCCGAGATAGGACGGGCGCAATTGGTGTTAGTCGCGCCGCTGATGTTGCTGACGGCAGGTGTCGCGAAGGCGACGGCAAGTTATCTCTATCAATATAATCAGCAAGCACTCGCTTATATCATCGCCGCGATGTTTCGCCGACGGATTTTCGCCGCGATCATTCGGGCACCTCTTCAGACGTTCAATCAAAGATCTCCGGGTGCTTGGATGTCGATGATTATGAATGACGTGCATTTTCTGCAGACCAAAATCTCCGATGTCATGACGTCGCTGTTGCGCGATGGTGTTTCGATCGTTGCTTGTTTGGGATTTTTGGCGTTTTTGCATTGGCAGAGTGCATTGTTGCTGGCGCTGTTAACACCACTGTTTGCTTTGGTGCTGGGCCGCGTCGGCGGGCGGATCGCCTATTATGCGGAGTTTTGGCAGCGTGCCCTGTCGGAGCTGGCAGGCGTGGTGTTGGAGATGCGCGGTCGCTTTGATTTTGTTCGCGCGCAAAAAGCCGAAGCCTATGAACTGGCGCGCTTTGGTCGTCGCAATACCGCTTACTATAAAATGCTGCGGCGTTCGTTGGCGGTACGCGCGCTGTTTGCCCCTAGTATCGAGTTGGCTGGATTTTTATTGTTCGCTGGTTTGGTGGTGGCGTTGCGCCACAATTATCTTGGTGATATCAATCCGGAAAATTTAGTGCAGATTTTCGCTGCCATGGGTTTGATGTTCAGGCCGTGGCGCTCGGTTGGCGAACAATATGCAGCTTTGCAGGAAACCATCGGCGCATTGCGAAGCGCGGTCAGTGCCGCTTTGGTGGTGGAGACCGAGAGTAGTGGGCGTGATCATCACTCGTCGCATGTCGATCTTGGTTTGGCACGTGCAGATGTCATGATCGACGCTTGCGCGTGTGGTTTTGGTGGTCAGGTGCAATTCCGCGCGGATAGTATCAGACTTGCGGCTGGTCGCAATATCGCCATTATCGGCAGGAGCGGCAGCGGTAAAAGCACGTTTGTAAAAACCCTGGCCGGACTTTATGAACCTATCAGTTGGCGGGCAAAAGCCGCATGGATGGATGTGGCGGAACAGGCAGCGTTTGTCAGTCAGGAACCATTCCTGTTCGCGGGAACTTTGTTGGATAATTTACTCTATGGTTTGTCCGAAGCCGAACGTCCGCAGGCTCAGGCTGATTTGCCGATGTTGTTGGCGTTGGTGAATTTGTCGGCGGATATCGCCAAACTGCCGGCGGGATTGGCAACGGATTTTAGTCCGTTATCGGGCAGTTTCTCTGGCGGGCAGGTGCAACGTCTGGTTATTGTTCGCATGCTATTACGCCGCAAAAGTCTCTGGTTGCTGGATGAAGCGACCTCGGCGGTTGATGCCGCCACCGATGGCATGTTGGTCAAAGCTATTGCGCAATTAGCAAAAGAGCGGAAGGCCGCGATCATCTGGGTCACGCATCGTTTGCAGCATTTAGATGTTTTTGATGAGGTTTGGTATATCGATGGCGGTAGAATTGTTAGTCGCGGCGCTCATCTTGATTTACTGACCGATGTTAATTATCGCGCCTATACGATGACGCAGGATAGTTGAGATGGTGTTAGCGCATATATATCGTTTTATCGTCGCGTTGCGCAATTTGGCTTACGATCGCCGGTGGCTGGCATCCAGACGCTTGCCGGGTAAAGTTATTTCTATTGGTAATATCGCCGTGGGTGGAACCGGTAAGTCGCCCGTTGTTTGCCGCCTGGCCGCATATCTGCGGGATCGTGGTGATAGACCAGTGATCTTAACGCGTGGTTATCGCAGCGGCTTGCGGCGCGGCGATAGTGGTTTATTGCTGGACGGTGCTTGGCAGTCGGTCATGATGCCGGTTGGTGATGTTCATGCCGACGAAGCAATGATGCAAAGTCGGATGCTGCAAGATGTTCCGGTGGTGGTTGGCGCGCGACGTTGGCACGCGGCGCAAAGATTTTTGCGTGTTTACGCGTATCAGCCGACGCATTGGTTATTGGATGACGGCTTCCAGCATCGTCAGCTGGCACGCGATCTTGATCTGGTGCTTCTCGATAGTCGTAATCCTTTCGCTGGTGGTGATGTTCTCCCGCGTGGGCGTTTGCGCGAACCGTTGATCAACCTGGTACGGGCGGATGTGGTCGGCTTCACCAGGAGCGACGCTGAGTATCCGCAACCGGATGATCTCGCGCTTGCACGGCAGCATGCCCAGCGGATTTTGTTTATTCCTTTTCGCTCCGGCTCACCTTGGCCGGCGGGCGGCAAGCCGACAGCCTCGGCGACGACTTCGTTGCCTGGTGCCAAAGTTGTCGTGGTGGCGGGTATTGCGCAACCGGAGCGTTTTATCCGCGAAGTCGTCAATGCCGGGGCGACTATTGTCGAGCGTTATATTGTCGGGGATCACCAAAGATTTTCTACGCAATTGATCCTACAAAAATCCCAGTCGGCAACGGCGATCGTGACAACCGCCAAAGATTATTGGCGGGAACCTGAGGTTTTTGCGACTTTGACCAAGCCGGTGTTTATCCTACCAATCATGGCGGAGTGGCCTGACAACTCCATTCACGAACTTTTGCAACAATTTGCTTTATGAAAACTTTTCCAGTTTTTGCCAAAATAAATTTGATGATCATTTAGCTGAAGTTGGCGAAGATCAAGGATTTGGTGGGATTGCCATGGGTCGGTGATGATCCTATAATCAAGAGTGAGATATCCATTAAATTGCATTTCGTTATCGCGGACTAAAGAATTTTTTAAAGCCGCCGATGAATCTCGGGAAGTCAACATATCAATCTTGAGATGTTCTCAAGATGGTCAGTGTTAAACGCCAGTGGTCGTGGATCGATCATTGCCGAGCGAATGACGCTAGAGGGGAAAGTCATGAATCAGGCACAAAACAGCGAGCCGGGAACAGGGAATAATACGTTTTCTTCCCAAGCATCTCAGGCGAGCAATCCATTCACGGCCGATTTGAAAGGCGAGTTCACAAGTAACTTTGGAACCAACGCCAACACCAATGCCGTCTCCCAGATCTTTAAAGACGGTGGTTTTGTGTCGCAGAATCGTACTAAGTGGATTTTTATCGGCGTTGCAGCATTGACTGTAATGGTGATTGCTTTCTTCCTTTTGACCAGCGAAGACAGCACGGATGAGTTTGTTAGTGACGATACGACGACCGAAGAAACCGCGATGGATATGACAGCTCCAGTTGAAGACGCATCAACGATGGCCCAACCCTCGGCTCCCGTTGCTATGGCTCCTGTCGCGCAAACCTCGCCGGTTCCGGGCGGAGCGATTGCTTTGGTATCCCCGGTTGACGGTCAGGGTCGTCAGTATGATGAAACATCAGGACCGGCTGAATTCCGTTGGGAAGGCGGCGGCGGTTTTATCGTGTTCTCACGTAGCAGCAGTATGTCACCGGAAACAATGCGTGTTCCGGTTTCTGGTAACTCCTATCGCTTTCATAATCCATGGCCGGGTGATTGGTACTGGCGCGTTGACGGTGCTGATGGCAGCAGTAGCGAAGTCCGCCGGTTTACCGTCGAAGCTCCGCCTCGCATTGGTCTGATGGTGTCGTCGCCGAGTAATGGTAGCGCGATTGCCGGTACCGGTGGTCAGGTAAGCTGGACGGTCGATTCCAATAAAGTCGCTTTCTATCGTGTTGAATTGTCGAACGGCAGCTGGGCAAATCCTCAGTATCGTTTTGCCACCTCCGGTAACGCGGTAGCGTTGCAAAATGTCGCGCCGGGATCTTATCAGATGCGCGTTGGTGCTTTCTCGGAGATTTCCGGTCGTTGGGAATACACGGCACCGATGTCCGTTACTGTTCAGTAATAGACGCGCTAAGTTTAGTATTTATTGTTAGAATGACCCACTCCTTCGTGAGTGGGTTTTTTATTATTTCTGTCATGGATTTGTCGTTGCCCGTGAGCGCACGTATGAGCAAGCAACAACTACGTGAGATTTACCGTCGTCAGCGCCGGGAAATGCCTGTTGCCGAGCGCGAAGCACGTTCGACGCGCTTATGCGCGACTTTTTTGCGCTGGTTTATGCCCGTTGCTGCGGATTATCGCAGCATACTGGCGTTTTATCCGACTGCTGGCGAACCGGATATTGTACCGTTGCTCAACGAACTTTACCGGTGCGGTCAAAACCTGTATTTGCCGGTTATAGCTGCGAGCAATCAGGAGATGGCGTTTCATGGCTGGGATCCGCAGGCACGGCTGGTGGACAACAAATACCGCATTCCCGAGCCCGAGCCGTCGCAACCGCGATTATCAGAGGATTTACTCAATGAACATGCTTTGATTTTGGTGCCGGCATTGGCGGCGGATATGCGCGGTCATCGACTCGGTCATGGTGCCGGTTATTATGATCGTTTTTTGGCTGCTTATCCTGGTTTGAGCGCCATGGTGGTTGTTTTCAATAGCTGTCTCGTGGTTGAGTTGCCCGCTGAGCTCCATGATCGGCCGGTGGACTGGCTGCTCAGCGAAGATAAGGTTTTCCAGACCGAGCGTAGCTGCTAGAATAAAGGCACTTTACTCCTATCCATTGCGAGGTGACCTGTGCGCGTTGCATTGATGTTTTTGTTGGCTTTGGTCATGGCTACTCCCGCCTGTCGTCCTCGTTCATCGGGTAATTCCGCCGCGCAGAGTCTGGAAGCAGTGCCACTGACCGCGATGGAGCAGGGAACGTTGCGGTTTGGGATCGATTTTTATAAGACGGCAAGCTATGAGTTCGGTGATGGGAATTTTTTCTTTTCGCCGTTCAGCTTGAGTGTGGCTTTGGCGATGGTGCATGCCGGCGCGCGTGGTCGAACCGCCGATGAAATCGCAAAAATCATTCATCTCGCGTCCGCGAATCCCTATGCTGCCTATCGTGATGAATTGGCACAACTTAAGGAGGCTAGCGGCGAACAGCAAACGATTCGTGTTTACGATAATTTGTGGTTGGAACAGACGTTTGCCGTTCAGAAAGATTTCCAAAAGATCTTGCAGGACAATTTTGCCGCTGATGTGACGGCGGTTGATTTTATCAATAAGCCGGATGCGCAACGTGAGTTAATTAATCAGGAAGTTGCCAAACAAACGGATGGCATGATCAAGGATTTACTGGCGGCGTCGGATGTTGATTCCCTGGTGCGGTTGATATTGACCAATGCGATTTTCTTTCAGGCTGCATGGCAATACCCTTTTGATCCAAAGCATACCAAACCCGCTGATTTTATGGTTACAGCAGATCAGAAAGTCAAAGTGCCGATGATGCGTCAGAAAACATTTGTCAGGTATTTTGAGAATGAATGGGTACGAGGCATTGAATTGCCTTATGGTGAAAATGGCGATTTTGTCATGACGATTTTATTACCGGTAGGCGTCGATTCCATGTCCTTGGTCGAAGAAAAACTTGATGTCGCGACTTTGCAGGCGTGGTGGCATGCCGCCACCCTGCAATTTGTAGACATTCAATTCCCGTCATTTAAGGCCGGTGGCGATGTCAGCGCGCTCAAGGTATTGAAGGCGATGGGTTTAGAGGCATTGTTTGACGGCGAAAAAGCGAATTTAAGTAAAATCAACTCTGATGCCTCTCCCTCTCTGTATGTTTCGCAGGTAGCGCATCAAGCGCGTGTCGAGGTTGACGAGAAAGGTACGAAAGCGGCTGCCGCTACCGGCGTCGTGGTAGCAGTTCGTGGCGCCGCGCGGCCGGTGCCGCACCAAGAATTTATTGTCAACAGACCCTTCTTATTTGGTATCACTAAAAAGGGCGCGGAAACCGATGCCGGCGATCGCTCATTTGGTAATTTATTGTTCTTTGGCCGAATCAATGATCCGACATCTCTTTAAAAGTTTAATGTAATGCGGCGTTGGCTGACTTTTCTCGTTCTGGGTATTTTTTGTGTTGCTCTTCTAACGCCTGAGATAGTTGGAGCGGTGCCGCGCCAGCGGCGTAAGCGATCACCGCGTAGTACTGTTTCATCTCCACCTCCCACTGCTTGGAATTACGGAGCCGGGCTGAGCATTGGCAGCAACAGCGGCTTGTCATTGCTTGCATATCTAAACACCGAACGATTTGTGCATGCGCTTGTCAGTTTTGGTCGGGGTAGTCATTTTACATTGATCGCTGATTATGCGTACGCGTTTCCCCGTGTCTTTGCCGACTTGCCGTCGATGACACCTTACTATGGCTATGGTGTGGTGCTCGAAAAGTTCCCCAGTTATTTCGGCGGTGGTGGCAGTACGCGTAAGGATTCGCTGTATGTCGGCGGTCGCGTTCCCCTGGGCGTACAGTTTATGATTGCGCAGACACCTTTGCAGATTGCCGTCGAGATTGCGCCAGGCTTATTTGTAGTTCCGGCTACCTATGCCTATATTGATGGGTCTTTGAGTTTGCGGGTTTTGTTTTGAGTCTTCGGTTGCCGGAATAACCAGCGCGCGTAATGCGTCCTCCAGATTGGGAAATAGAAACGTAAAGCCAAGTTTTTGCAACTTGGCGACGCTGACACGTTGACCACCAATTGCCAGCTCGGACATGTCACCGAGCACCAGTTTAAGAACAAAAGTCGGTACACGCAGGAAAGCTGGACGGCGCAAAATGCCGGCAAAGGTTTTGGTGAAAACGGCATTGGTGATGTTTTGTGGCGCAACGGCGTTAAACACGCCGGTGTAGCGGGGGTCATCGATGGCGGTCATTATAAGATGAGCCAGATCGTCTATATGAATCCAGCTGAGCCATTGTTGGCCGTTACCAACCTGACCCCCCAGGCCGGCACGAAAAACCGGTCGCAACTTGCCGAGAAAGCCACCCTTGTCACTCAAGACGATGCCGATACGCAATAAGACTTTGCGGGTGGTTTCGAGTTCGTTCACGGTGGCGTTTTCCCAAGCCTGACAAGTTTCGCCAAGAAAACCGGTACCGGGTGGTGAATCCTCGATCAATAATTCATCGCCGCGCCAGGAGCCGTAGTAGCCGATGGCGGAGGCATTGATCCACACTGTTGGCGGTTGTTTGGCGGCAGTGAATGCGCGCATGAGCGTTGTGGTGGTGTCCACTCGTGAGTGGCGAATGCGATGCTTTTGTTGCGCTGTCCAGCGTTTGTCAGCAATCGGCTCGCCTGCCAGATTGACAACTGCATCGATGGCGTCAAGAGCTGACGCCGGCGGTGTGGTCGTCGTGTGCGGCCAGGCAAAGTTGGTATTACGAAACGGCAAATCAGGACGCGGTCGACGCGTGAGCGTGATCAACTCGTGGCCGGCGCGCGCCAATTCAGCACCCAGGTGGGAACCAATTAGACCGCTGGCGCCGGTGATTAAAATTCTCATGATATCTCTCCCCACCGCAGTAGAGTTGGTCATACGCCGTCACCATAGCACAAGTTCGTATGCAGGCCATTATTATTATTTATTTCAATAAGTTACACGAGAAATTGCTGTTGGAAAATGCATACAGCTGGTGCGTTTTGCAGTTTCTTTCTGACTTAATCAGTGGCATTGTCGGGGTCCATTTGTAGTCATGATCGATGGTTTGGCCTGAGAGGCGCTGTGACGTTGAAACTAGGGTGGATTCCCTATCAAAATCTTGTTCCTTTGCGTAGCGAGTTGATACGTCAGTTCGGTAAAGAGCTAATCGTGCGCGAAGGTCATCCGACCCAGGTCAATCGGTGGCTGTCAGAAGGCGAGATCGATGTGTCGCCATCATCCAGCATTTGCTTGTTACGTAATCCCAAACACGAAATCGCTTGTCACGTTGGTGTCGCCTGTGATGGCGCGGTTCGGAGCGTTTATCTTGGTTTTCCGCGTTCTGTCGCATCGTTGTTGGTAACGATGCAGGATCGTCTTGCGGTTGTCGGTGAGATGATTCGCGATGCGGCTAAGCGCGCGCAGTCAGATTCGCGCGGTGTCGCTCAGGCGCTTTGGCGACAAAGTGTCGAGTTTGAGGCGTTGGCTGGCGAAGCGCCGATTCTACGTCTAACGAAAGCATCGGCCACGAGTTGTGGTCTGGCAAAGTTTATCTATCGACACTGTTTTGGCGAGGCGGCCACGCGTTCGCGAGTGTTGGCGCAGGATGAGTCTTATAGTTTTGAGCAGAATCTACCGGAGTTGACGCTCTTGATTGGTGATGAGGCTTTGCAACGTCGCCACGAATTTGCTGCGGTTTTGGATTTGGGTTCCGCTTGGAAGCAGATGACTGGTTTGCCGTTTGTCTTTGCTATTTGGCAGCGTGCCGGTGCCGTGATCGCTGATAGTTTTTATCAACAAGTTTATAAAGCCGCCGCTATCGCGCAAGCACGCATGCGCGTGGAACCCAGCATTTATCTTGACGAACTGGATATCAAAAGTGAGCAGCAGCGCCAGAATCTCGCGGAATACTGGGAAGGATTGCATTATCGTCTGACCGGCGATGATATGCGTGGTCTCTGTTTGTTTCTGGCACTGGTCCGACCGCTGTTGAAGCTTGACGGCAATGAAGATGCCTCCACAAAAATTATGCGCTGGCAGCAGGCAGCCGAGCATTTTGCATAGCATTGATTTCGCATTGTCTAGAGGCGTTGCAACACCGGTACGCTCAGACTGAAGAATACTGGTAGGCCGACGGCCAAAAGATCCAATAGTGGCAATATATCCGTATAGCGATCAAGGCGTATAGTTTCTTGATAAGTCTGTCGACTCGCCCAATCATTAATGGTCTGCTGTTTTTGCTGGTTGTATGAGGCGCCGGCAAGTAGCTCCTGTTCGTCCAGGTGTCGTAGCTGTTGATGCAAGGTGTGACTGGTTTTGCCATCCTGGTAGCCATGATAAGCGCCGGTGACTGCTTCCAGCCAGACCCGGAGTTCGCGGTCATTACCGTGACGGAAATTGTGCAACCAGCAGAGCGGTAAAAATCTAGTATGACACCAGTCGCCAAGACGGTTGGTAACTATTGCCAGCAACAAACAAAGAAAATCGGTTGTGGATATAATGCTTAAGCCGTTCACGGATTCCGTTACCGCAATGCGCGCAATTACGGCGAGTAGGATTGCGATTAGCGTGCGTAACCGCTGTGCGGCTTGCATACGTGTATAAGCATGATGCGTCGAGCGATTGGCATTGATGGTGTCAATAACCAGCTGTGCCGGTGGAATCGGTGAGATGCCTTTTTGCCAGTTGGTGATCAGCACGACAAAAAAATCCCGGTACACCGGTGATAACGCTGTGACATCGGTAGCGGGTATTAAGTCAGCATCGCAGAGTCCGCCTTGGCGACAATGCTGGATAAGTTTTTGGCATAAGGTGCGAACATCCTCGAGCATGTCCGGTAGTTTGTCGCGCGATCTCGAAGTCAGCCACTGACATGGGATGTTGAGATCCTTCAGCCGCATAGTGTTTGAATTTGAAAAGTTGCCTTTTCAAAACCAAAAGGTAAACTATTCCGTATGCTAAACAATCTTAAAGCCCAGGCAAACAGCGCTTTCTCGCTTGTCGAGCTGATGGCGGTCGTGGCGATTCTGGGTATTTTGGGTATGTATGCATTTCAATCCGCAGAATATTTCAAATACAGAGCCATGCAAGTGCAAGCTAAATTGCTCATCAACATGACCAAGCCATTGTTGACTGCGTTTATGAATGATCGTGGCCGATTGCCTGATTTTGCTGATGGCTCCTGGGGAGCCGGTTCAGCTATTGGTGGGGCTTTGTATTTAACCAATGCCGATGTAAGTACAGAAACCTCTTGTCAGGTAGCAAATCCTCTAGGGTTTAAAATCGGCAACTGCAAGCGCAACTACTACAATATTCGCCTGTCCGTATCCACTGCAGATCCCGGACATTATGGCATACGTGCCGAAGCCAATACAAATTTTCATCCGAGTGGCTCTCTCTTCGACGTTTGGGCTGGCTGCCCCGAAACACCAATTTGCAATCTTCATGATATTACTTTTAACAAGCTAGATCTGACATTGCAGATGCAAGAACTTTTAGCTTCTAATTTGGCCGGAACAGATAAGTACCGCTGCCGCTATTGTGGTTGGGGCTGGGCGTTGCCACCGTAAACTGCTCTACTTGTCTGTTGCCCCATAAGCCTCATGTCATTGGCTGACATGGGGCATTTTCATCTAAAGCGTCGTCTACGCAGGAAT
>CAZZCU010000046.1:0-11041 GCA_964652825.1 uncultured Oligoflexales bacterium | reverse complement strand
CGAAGCACATTCTAAATAATGTAAGACAAAGGCTCGCGCAAAATCTGTTCGCGCAGGGTCTGAGCATGCAGGCTGACCTCGCCCAGATGCGCCTGCGATAACGACTGCAGATAAGTAGACACGCGATAGAGAATAGCCATGATATCACCGGGGCCGAAGTTATCGGCGGCAACCGCACGCATCAAAGTCGGCCAATCATCGCCTTGCACCCAGCGGCGCACAATTAGGCCAGCCCCTGGATTCAACTCGCGCAGGATCGGCTCGCGGCGTCGGCCAAACGGCGGATCATAAAGCTCGGGGAATAACTTCAGTGGATAATAGTCTTCGAGACGCGCTTCGATCTCCTCGGGATTGTAAGGAAAGCGATAACCTGCCTCCAGATTGACTTCCTTGAACCGCGCCAGCGATAACGCCGCCATTAATTCCGCGCCCTGCAACAAATTCTCCGAGGTAATGCTACCGTCATGCAGCATTTGCGCGAACAGCAAACCACCGTTTTGCGGAAAATACTTGGCAATCTCGCCATAGGGCGTCAGCTTATCGCGCTCATCCAACGCGCCAAGAATATGCAAGTGCAATTGCAACGCCGCCAGGTCACCGCCCAATTTTTGCTCCAGATACGCATGACAATTTTTGCGTAACTGCGATTGATGGCAAAGCGAACTGGCATCCTCGCGCACAAACTTAGCGAATTCATGCGCCGGCGACTGACAAGGCAAAACTTCGGCTTTGAGTTTATTTTTGACACGCTGTGGCGTGATCAACGCAAAGTCAACGCCACGATCGCGATAACGACGGAAGCTTTTCTCGTAAAAGGTTTCCAGATCGCGCAAGGTGAAGCCGCGTCCCACCAATCCAAGAAAAGTTGTTGGATCGTTGCGCAGGCGCGACTCGCAATGCTCGCGTTCAGCGCCACCCAGACGTTTATACGCCTCCACCTTCGCCCACAAACTAAAACCCACCGGATCGCTGCCACGCCGACCCGCGCGTCCCAGCATTTGCAAAACCTCGGATGGCGCATACTTGGTAAAACCACCTTCGCCCGGCCGTTGATAGTCGCTGATCAACGCCGAACGCACGGCAAAATTAATGCCGACGCTTAAGCCCATCGTCGCCACGCAAAAACGCAACATGCCGCGTTTCACCAGTGCTTCCACCGCGTAGCGCGCCGGAATCGCCAATCCCGAATGATGAAACGCCACACCGTAACTTTGAATACATTGCCGCAACTGTGGTGTGATAAACGACAGAACTTTCTTCTCGGCATGCAACTCCGTCAACAGCACGCCGATTTTCTCGCTTTCCTCGGGAGGCAACGGTGTCAGACGCTTGACCAGCGCCATCACCAAATGCTCGCACGGTAAGCGACGACCCGCGTAAATGATACACGGCGTCAATCGCATGGGAAGTAATTCCAACAAACGTTCGACCAGGTCTTCGTGTTTGATCGGCAACTCGAAGCCGCTCGGTCGCTGCCCTTTATTCCGGATAACATGCTCCGGCAATTCGTCCCTGAGCAACCAATGCCCGGCATAATGAACGAGATCAACCAACGGCACCGGTCGTTCGGCGATCGCGATCAACTGGCAGCGGCGCTTGGGACGAATTTTTTGAATCCAGCCGACGAATTCATCGGCGTTATCAACCGATGCCGACAACAGCAACACCTGACAGTGTTCGGGCGTCAAAATAATCGATTCTTCCCAGGCGCTACCGCGGCTTTGATCCTGAAGAAAATGATATTCATCGAAAACCACCAGATTGCGCCCTAAATCCGGCTCGGTGCCTAACAATGAATTGCGATAGCATTCCAGAGTAGCAACCACGATCGGCGCATTAAGATTTTCTTTGATATCGCCGGTGGCGATACCGACATTTTCGACGCCAAACATTTCGCGAAACTCACGCACCTTGTCGTTCGACAAACTTTTTACCGGCGTGGTATAAGCGGCGCGAAAACCCGGCTTGTGCAGGCATTGACGAAAATACGACTCCACCACCCGCGTCTTGCCCGCCGTGGTCGGCGCATCGACGATCACATCCTCACCGCTAAGCAGGCCGGCCACGGCCTCGGCTTGCCAGTCATCCAAATGCAACTCGTCATCTTTTCTCGCTGGCGCGCTGCGTCGCTCCCGCAGCAAGGCATCGCTTTGGGCGACAAACTCATCGAGCTTTTGTTGGGTACGCTCGATCGCTTGCTTCATATGCGGGCTATCAAGACGTTCACCGCGATCACGCTGTTCACGCTCTCCTTCGCCACCGCGCTGCTCGCGATGCGGGCGGGACAAATGCGACCGTGGTTTACCGGAACGCTTACGACCTGAACGTGTAGGCTTACGAGACAAAGACCATACCAACCAAAACCAATCAAAAAATAAAAAGGCGCCGACGGAACCTCCGCCAGCGCCGTTTAATTCACAACATACTATATCATGAACACCATTTCACGATACTTTGGCAAGGACCAGATATGATCGTCGATATGCAACTCCAGCTCATTGCTGGTTTCGCGCAGCAAATCCAGCAATTTCATGCCATCGGTTGCGATCGCCTTGGCCACGGCCGTCTCGTCTTTACCGCCGGTATGACAGTCGCTGATAAACTTCTTCAGCGCATCACGATCACCGGTCAGCTTGCTGCATAAATGCGCAATCGTGCCATACTCGTTCTTCTGACCCTGCGGCAATGTACCTAGCACGTCTTTGCTGGTTTTGACGACTTCGCCGAGAACCCGCAATTGTGCATACGCAGCCGGCAGCACCTGAGTCGATACCATCTCCAGCATCGTCTCCAGCTCAATCAAACGCACTTTCACATAACGTTCCATGCGCACATTGTAACGAGCATTCAACTCGTCTTTGGTGTGAATGCCCATCTCAGTCAAGAACGTTTCCACCTTCGCGTCTTTCAAAGCCGCAAGTGCCTCCGGCGTGGTTTTCGCGTGCGGCAAGCCGCGTTTTTCCGCTTCTTTATGCCACTCCGCCGAATAGTTGTTGCCTTCAAAGCAGACTTTCTTGGTTTGCTGATAAACTTCCTGCACAACTGCCAGAATCGCCGCATCCACCGAGGTACCAGCATCGATCTTGCTCTTCAGCAGCTTATTCATATCATCAAGCGCGTTCGCCATCGCCGCGTTCAGATAACTGAGCGCCGGGCTGATGCTTGCTGAGGCACCCACCGCGCGAAACTCAAATTTGTTACCGGTAAAAGCAAACGGTGAGGTACGGTTGCGATCCGTGTTGTCGCGCGAGATGATCGGCACCTTCGCCAGATCAAGATTGATGACTTTTTCGCGTTGGGTCATACCGCTTTCATTGCGCGACAAACGCTCCAACACCTCGGTCAAAGTCTCGCCGAGAAACACGCTCATGATCGCTGGCGGTGCTTCGTTGGCGCCAAGACGAAAGTCATTGCCCGCCGAAGCTACCGATGACCGCAGCAGCGCACCATGATCATGCACCGCCTTAACAGCACCGACCAGGAAATACAAAAAGCGGATATTGTCATGCGGAGCGTCACCCGGTTCCAACAAATTCTGGCCGTTATTATCCGCCAGTGACCAGTTCAAGTGTTTACCCGAACCGTTCATGCCGACATAAGGCTTCTCGTGAAATAATGTCACCAGATTGTGTCGTTTGGCAACCGAGCGCACGACTTCCATCAACAATTGATTGTGATCGGCCGCGATATTACCGTTTTCAAAAATCGGCGCTGCTTCGCATTGGCTGGGCGCGACTTCATTATGGCGGGTTTTGACCGGTACACCCAACTTGTACAACTCGTACTCGGCTTCCATCATAAAATTCAGCACACGTGGT
Source organism: uncultured Oligoflexales bacterium (assembly GCA_964652825.1). Classification (GTDB taxonomy): domain Bacteria; phylum Bdellovibrionota_B; class Oligoflexia; order Oligoflexales; family CAZZCU01; genus CAZZCU01. The sequence continues at coordinate 7,223 of CAZZCU010000046.1, read as the reverse complement.
TTGATCGAGCCGAAATAATGATCTTCCAACTGCTGACCTTTGGGCGGCACCCGACCAAGCAAGGTTCTGCCTGCTTGGATAAGATCGGGGCGTAGATTGTATAACGCCTCATCGATCACAAAATACTCTTGCTCGGGACCAGCGGTTGCCATCACATGTTCGACATTTTTTTGGCCCATCAACTTCAGGGTCTCAACGGCTTTTTGGCTGAGAGAAGCGATCGAGCGCAACAACGGTGTTTTCTTGTCGAGGGCTTCGCCGCTATACGAGATAAATACCGACGGGATGCACAACGTGCTGCCGTTTTCGGTCTCCATGATGAACATGGGCGAGGAGGCGTCCCAAGCCGTATAGCCGCGCGCCTCAAAGGTGGAACGCCGCCCACCGCTCGGGAAGCTCGAAGCATCCGGCTCCGACTGAATCAACTGCTTGCCGCTGAAATGCTCGATCGGCTTACCGGTTTTATCAAAAGAGAAGAACGCATCGTGTTTTTCCGCCGTCGCACCGGTTTGCGGCTGGAACCAATGGCAGTAGTGAGTGACACCGCGGAGCAACGCCCATTCTTTGACGCTGGCGGCGACTTTATCGGCAAGCTCAAACTCCAGAGGTGTATTGCTGGTTGCGTATTCCTTGAGAACAGCTATTTCCGACGGCGACAGCTTCTCGCTCATCGTCTCGTAGCTGAAAACATTGCAGCCGAAAAAATCCGATGGTTTCAGCAAATTGCCGTGACTGTCGACCGCCCGCTGAAACAAACGATTTTTGCGCGCGCCAGCCGTCGTAACAGCAGCAAAACGACTCATAGACCGATCCCAACCCGCCATTGAGTACCTCCAGAATATTAAATTTAAAAAAATGGAAAATAACGCAGGCCTTGCACTCACGCGCTAACGAAAAACGTAAGTATCAGGTTGGAATTATTTAATACCGCCAACCGGGTTTTATCGCAAGAGTATTTTCTAACCTAATCTCATATTTGAGTGCTTGGAGCTGACGAAAGTGGCGTCCAAGCTCCATTAGGGGGCATTTTTAAAATCCAGCTTTCTAAACACCGAGGGTACCGGCGCCCTCCGATTTATCTTGGATCGCTGCGGAGGTTTAATGGATGGTTGTCGACAAAGCTGCTCATCCCGTTTTGACAGCCGTGCTTCGAGAAACAATTGGCCGCGCGAAGGATCTCTTTTGGTCACGACATACGAGCCCAACGCATTATACAAAGCCTTTGATCGGGAGCGTATCTGTGTTCGTTCCGTTTCATCCTTGGTATCAGCGGTAACCATATCAATTCTCTTGTATGCATCTTCCAAAGACTCGACAGCATCAGTCAAGAAATACGCCGCCCGATCCTTCACGTAAATATGCTGATAAAAGAAGACCTTGTCGTTCTTACGAACATTTTGATCGCCACCGTGATTAACACTGGCTTGAATTTCGCCAAAATTGAACAAAGCTTTATTCGCACAAGTACCCGTCTTTTGCCGATCCCGGCAAATAAACACCCCTAGATGTCTTGGCTCCTCTAACTTCGGCAGCGGTAATTTAATCGCATAACCTCTTTCCAATTGATCCAAAGACACGCGAGTACTAACCCCTGGCGAATCTCCCGCGACAATTGGCTCCAACGAAATCAGCAGGTCCGGATCGCTGGCTTTGCCATTCAAGGCCAAATCAGCCGCCATGATGTCGAAATCGCCCAGCTGGCACTCCCGTTCTACCACCACTGAAATATTCAGCGTGCCATCGAGTTCGATTTTATCAATTTTAACTGCCGACTTTTCCCGTTTATTGCGCACCACTTTATATAAATAGGAACCGGCCAATGCCAGGATAATGACGACGGATATAGCGGCTAATATTCGCATATATTAAGGTAAAAACTCCAACTGTTCATTGGCCGTGGTTGATTCAGAAAGGCTAAAATCTCTTTTGATGCTTTTTACTTTCCCTTGCGACAAATAATAGCCGGTCAAACTAAAATTAACGATGGACTTACCCCCCAAATCAGACTTGGAGATACAAAACTCCATCGCCCGGGTTTCATCGCCACTAATTTGGCGTCCTGGATGCTGGATAACGCCACCAGGGTAGGATGAGACACGTGACACTCCCGCTGCGTTTGTTCTGGTCATGGCGAACACCGGATATTGCCCAACCGGACATTCGTGACCACAGTTGGAGGGAAAAACCAAATGGGTATGACTCGTACTTGGAGCACAGCTGGTAACCAACTGAATACGATCGGGATTGGTCTGCACATCCAGGGGATCACCACGCAAAATACTGATCATCCGGCAATCAGCATAAGAATTTGCCGTTGTCTCAGTACAGGAATCAGCTAAATAACAATAAGAATCCGTACCAAACACTGGCTCGGAAGCACACTCAAAAACTCCACCAGTGCGTTTGGTTTGAAAGTAGACTTTTACAGCCTCGCCAGCCAAAACCAGATCCTGCTTAACGGTGCTTTCAGCACGTATACCCATAAACAAACTACCAAGAGACTGCATTTGCGTAGCGGCAATCACCAGTATCACCGCTCCCACAGCAAGACCAATCATCAGCTCGGTAATAGAAAGACCACGTTGTGTCATAAGCCTGATCTACTTCTTCAACATTAAATTAGTAATGACCTCGGCGTGCTGTTTAATACTCGGAGTATAGGGGCGTTTCGTTGGATCCACTCCCGAAACCTTCTCCTGCAAGAATAAGTCACCCGTAACGATACCATCCGCCTCGATCATATGCTCAGCATCGCTACCATTACCAACCAATGCCAGATTGTAAACAGTCGGTGGCGTAGTCGCAATCTGTTTGGTAATGCCAGTAATTTTGGTCAAACGACCACCAAAACTTAAAATCCGATCACCTACCCGCAACTGCTTTGCGGATTTCAAATCTTGAGCGGTTTGGAATGGATGCTGACTGGAGACCGTGACGGCGGCATCTGTTGTCGTGATCACCAGCATCGGTGATAACTCCGGTCCGGCGATCGTACGACTTACCGTTGCGGGACGACGCGTTACGGGATTGTAGACCTGATCACCTTCCTCAATACGCTGCACGGGCTTCAATGACATATCCGCCATGCGAATCAAGGTTCCAGCTGCAAAACAACCATTGTTCCAAGCGGTACCTGGTCTGCGATTAGGATGAAACGCCAAGTAGCAGCTCCCTGGATCGGCTGTCGGAATATGTAACCGGACGCCAAAATACATACCACCGAGTGATGCAAGCCAGGTATGGACCTCTTCCGAAGCAGTGCTTGGTTTCCAATAGTTACACGCGACATCCTGGCACCATGGATCTGCAAGAAGATAATTATGATAATGAACCGACGCATATCCGTCCATCGCCAGCCTATTAGCTGTAGTACTGGGGGGATCATGCTTGTCGTGCGGATAAGGAATGCCAAGCTTCGTCCATCCCGGGAACGAACGATACTCAGCAATATAAAGCAGCGTGGAATTATTCGGTTTAGTAAAACGACACGTCCCATCCGTCACGACTGATGGCAGCCGGACTCTGGCCCGACGTTTTTTGGCTAAGGTATTGGCACTGGCATTTGCGGACATGTCTGAGTCAAGATAAGCAAAAAAACGCTCATCGATGCTGCCATCCGGCATAATATTTTCAACTACCTGCAAGCTTGATAAAGTCAAAACCGAATGGATGCGGCGCGCCTCAGGACAAGCAGCGCCAGGAATCGCACTCGCCGAAAGCAGCTCCGCTGTATTGATGTTAGTCTCAACCGACGGACAAAAACTAAATTGAATTTTTGTTGGTGTTGTTGGCGAGAACGACCAACCCAAACCACCAGCCACCCCAATCGCTCCAAATACCGGACTATCGTTTCTAAACGCTGAATAACTGCGATCAACTATCAACGCTCCCGACTGAATCAATTGCGCGGCTAATTCGAGGCTATCAAGACTATAATCGACCAGCTTTGCGGATAGCTGCGCATCGTGTTCAAAGACTGTTGCCTGACTTACCCTGCTACTGACAAAATATGCTCCCGCAGCCAAGATCGCGCTGATTGCGATGGCGGTGCCGATCACGGCAACACCATCCTCTTGCCTGAAAGTGGAAATGTCCGTTCCATGACTTCGTGGTTTAGATATAAAGAAAATTTTCATATTATGTTTCCTAACTTTTTATTTATATCCAGTACGCCATCCCCTTTTAGCATCAGAGTATCTAGAAGGATCCACAAAGGGAAAAGCTGCGTAACCTACCGGATCCTGGCCAGGATCCGGCGGGACTGTGCTCATATCATCACAACGTCCACCTCCAGGACCAATTGCATTACAAGCACTGAATGGTGGATAAAAACCATCGCCGGTGATCACGGCGGTACTTGACGTCGTATGCACAACTTCACCTGTCGACACCCGCAATGTAATTTTTTGCTCGGCAGCGGTATTTTTTATGGCTTTAAAAACGACATAGTTTGCTTTGATACCCATGCCAGGCCGATTGGAACAGACTCCAGAACTTACCGACACGTTGTCTTTGAAATCAAAAGGTGTCTGCGCGGCCGCGGCCATAACCATATAATTTTTGTCAAATGGGGATTGATCACTGCCAGCATCACTTTTTTTCACCCGTAAAATCGAGCAAACACTGTCACCTGTGGGATTTTGACAATACGTAAAAGCCCGTTGCCAGCTTTCCGGCAGCGAGCGATCGTTGAAGAACGACATATAATCGTCCATTTTCGTGCTATCGAATTGTTCGAGCACGATATCAGTACTAATCAATTGTTGTTCGTTCAGAGGAGAGTAAGATGTTTTCAAGCGGCTGCTATGCAAACATAAGTCACTTCTGCCCTCGGCGGAGACAATAGAATTAAGATACGCCGAAAACACTGACTCTATACCATCCACCTGCGACACCATCGTTCGCGTTTTTGCAAACGCCATGGTATCGGCGACATACGAATAAGAAGCTTGCATCGCAACCAGAAGAATCGCACTGGCAATCATCGCCTCGACTAGCGAACTGCCTCGATTATCACGGATACTTTCCCGCAAATTTTGACCATATTGATTCATATGACCAAGGTCGGCTAATTCATCAGAAACTTTAATTCCCACACAAATTTCCGAATAAATATGTTAAAACAATATGTTATCACTGAGGATAGGCGTTGTTTAATGCTTGCGTTGAAGACCACAAGAAAGGCATTCGCCTTTTCGGCTACCAGCTAAGACCCACCGAGATAATTTTTGAGTCTCTCTTCGTCGCTATCACCAGGTTGGTTTGCGATGGCGTCTTGTATCTGCGCAATCGATTGCGCGGCCTTCTCGGAGTTAACGCCATTGGCGTTGGCCAGTACCAATGCCGACTCGGAGTTCAGCAACGCCGTTAGGATCGCGACCGCATCATCACCAGTCAGGATCGTCAGCTCGTCGGGCGATAAAACGCCGTCACGATTGGTATCGTATTTTTTGGTACGAATACTGGTCTCGGCCATGCTGAGCAGGGCCAGCTTGAAATTGTCGGCGGCGGTGCGATCGGCTTCCGGAATCGACATCAGCAACACGTTGGCATAATGAATACCGTCGATATGCTCGTCGGTGGCATCGGGAAGTATGCCATACAATGCGGTAATCGCATTAGCTGAGCCGTTGCTGTTATCATCAGTGGCGAGTTTTTCCGCAAAAGACAGCGTATCGATGCCATGCCTTTGCGCATAAGCTGCGGAGAGCAGCGAGATCAGTTGATAGTTGGTGGTGTCGTCGCGCAAAGCCTTCTCTAGCAGATCGATGGCCTTTTGCGGCTTGCCGTCTTCCATGGCCACCACTGCGGCCTCGGCTGGATCAGCGGTATCAAGCGCCGAGAATGTGTTGGAGCTGCAAGCATTGAGTGCGAACAGCAATAAAGTCAAAACAAACATGCTTCGTCTCCTTAAAAACCAAGCGCCAGGCGGGCGTAGTAACGTGGATCGGGACGGCGGCCGACATGGGCACCGGTTTCTTCGGTATAAGCGCCCACATCCAGACGAGCGAGAATACCGTCCAGATAGAAACCAGCGCTCGGATAACCCTGATGCAAGCCGGTGCTGATACCAAGCATATCTTTAATGCTGAGCTCTGCGCCCATGTACAATTTCTTGAAGGTATTGGTCTCCAGTCGCGAGGTAATATCGCGCAAATCCAAAAGTAATTTCAGGCGACTGAGACTACTGCCTGGCTGGACCGAGAAACCCAGGTTGACGGTTTGTTTTAAATTATCAGCACCGGCAATATCTTTTTCTTCGGGGCTGATGCGGGTGTCACCGATATTTTCGATGGTGAGACCAAATGCCCATGGCAGCTTGGCTTTTTCCTGACGTAACATCAGACCGATATCGACACCCATACCAGAGCCATATTCCACAAATTCGTCGTCGCTGAGCCGGTCGAGATTGGTGGCATCAAGAATACTGACATTTGCTTCGGCCACGCCGCGGCGAAGGTATTTTGCCGTGGCTCCCAGCAATAAAAAGTCCTTGAAGAAGCTTTCAGCAACACTAAACGTCAAGCCAGCGTTGGCGATGAAATTCGCATCAACGACTTCGAGAGCACCCTCGTCTTTGGCTTTATAAACCAAAAAATTCGCTTCGCTTGCAAAGAAAACACCCAATGCCGCGCGCCGCAAAACCACCGCACTAAGATTACTTAAACCAAAATGTTGAGGTTTACCGACTTGTTCCTTCAGAGAGGAAAACCCCATCTCGTTTTCTTCAACGGCAGTTTCTCGGATTAAGTCTTTCGTGCCTTTGGAGATTTCCAGCATCGGCGCGAGCAAAACAGTTTTCTTGTAAATATTTTTGCCGTACGCCAATCCCGCCGGATTATAAAATATAGCTTCCTGATTATCGGCGGTGGCGATGCCGGTATCGCCGCGTCCCAGATAATGAGCACTACGATACAGTCGCTGATTGGGTTCAGCAGTGGCGGTCGTCCCTACCACCAGGCAAACGGCGGCGATGCTGAGCAAGCCCCACGTCGTGTCGGAACATCGAGTATCCATGAGCTACCTCTATAAACTAAGAGTCGCGATAGAGTTTGCATCGGGTGTTGTCCGACGAAAATAACCTTAAAAATAAAAAGTCATTTAAAATCAGCATGTTACATTTCTTGAGGACGCGTTGTACCGGCCCTACCGAGGTAGAGGAAAGCTGCATTTTCCCGAATTATCTTGGCCAATTGGCCAAAATAAAAAAATATTTTTGTAAC
>CAZZCU010000045.1:8579-11995 GCA_964652825.1 uncultured Oligoflexales bacterium | reverse complement strand
CCGGTTATCGCCTTGTCTGCACATGCCATGAAAGAAGATCGCATGCGCTCCATCGCCGCTGGATTTGATGAACATATTACCAAGCCCGTGAGTTCGGCATTGTTGGTTGAGACATTGAAGAAATATGTCCCACCCAGCGTTTTGCATTAGTTGATATCAGCGAAGATTGCCAACAAACTCCCAATCAATTGGCAAAAACTCGACCGCGTACTTGCTTGGGATGCGCGGATCACGATAACGATTAATATAAGCCAGAATACTGTTGTCATATTGCTCGTTCACAAAATCCTTTTGCCGCTGACGCATCAGTTCCGATACAAAAACTTTTCCTTGCTCGGCGTCGACTTGTACATAGCGATCGGTATTCAAAAAACTTTTGGCCGCGCGCTCCAATTGCGCCACGATCTCCGGACCACGATAGGGACGATTTGCTAGCATCGAACAGCCACGCGCCAGACAATGCAGAGCAAAATTGATGCGCGGCTCATTCAACAAGCCAAGATAGTCATCGCGGTAGGTCGCAAGTGTCAGCTCTTCCTGGCCGATCACAAACTTGCTGCCGGTGAATAACTTGTCTCGGAACTTCGCGTCTTTCAAATCCTGAGGCGAATGACTCAACTCCAGAAAACCATAGAGAAGCAAAGCGTTATAGGAATTAATATAATGCGCCAATTTGGCATCGTTATCCGCGAATAAACGAGGATGCGATTTAGTGCCGCATTTTGCCAACCATGCGACATAGTCGTTGAGATCCTGACGTTGCCCGGCAAGCTTGGATAAATTTATTGCGCCATGCGCATCAACAAATTCAGCGAGCACTCGGGCCCACGATGCCTCGGCCTTAGCTCTGGCGGCCGTTTCGTCTCTTAAATCCACTAGTCCCGGAGGTACTGGCACCGTGGCCGCGCACGCGGTCATCACCAACGACCAAGAGATCATCATCCATCTATGCATAGCGCCTCCGCGAGAATCAACTCACACAACAAGTTTCCCTCCTCAGGATAGTAGTTGATTGCTATACTTCAGCCAAGTGCCGTCGCCCCAGACTTAGGAAGGCCAAATGCTTCATCGCCGCAGGTTCATCTCATATTTAGGTATTGGCTCGTATGCCATGCTGCGCACACCTTCGCTGTACGCGACATCGGAAGCAAAAACCCCGAAGGCCGCTATTCACAAATCATTGTCTTTTCTCCCCATTCGTCCTTCCACTACCGACGAATTAATTTTGGCAAAAGGTTTTCATCATTATCTGCTCTGTAAATGGAATGATCCGCTTGGTACTAACGGTCCGCACGGTCCAGAAAAATTCGGTTATGATAACGACTATATTGCTTATCTGCCGATCGATGCGCTTAAAGGCGGTAAAAGCTCCAAAGAAGGGCTGCTATGGGTCAATCATGAGAGCGTGACACCACTGTTCGTGAGCGACCACAAAATAAAGACACCAAAGACCCGTGAGCAGATCAATCGTGAAAAGCTGGCAGTCGGCGGCTCGATCCTGCACATACGCCGCACCAATGGTAAATGGCAGGTTGTGCACGGCTCCAAATTCAATAGCCGTTTGTGCGCCCTCTATCCAGAAATCGGGTTTTCGGGGCCGGCGGCGGCAACCCTGCAAGCCGCTCAAGGTACTTTGGCTAATTGCTCGGGCGGCGTCACTCCATGGCATACCGTACTTTCCTGCGAAGAAAATTATCAGGAATTCAATCCGAGTGAAGAGTACTGTGCGGGCTGGGGACAACATGCGGATACCGCAATTAATGAAGAGCACTACGGTTGGGTCGTCGAAGTGGATCCATTTGGCGAACTACCACCCCGTAAGCACACGGCACTTGGTCGCTTCGCGCATGAGAACGCCGCCGTCACTATCGGTGCCAGCGGTAAACTCGTCATCTATATGGGTGACGACATGGCCGATCAGTTTATTTACAAATTTGTCAGCGCCCAAATCTTTAAAGGTCGGCGCACCCGCAAATCCATGGCGGAAGTCCTAGAACAAGGAACACTGTACGTCGCCGATCTCAAGAACAATCGTTGGTTGCCACTCGATCTGGGATTAAACCCGGCATTGCGAGCTGCCGGCTTCAAAACGCAGGGCGAGGTTCTCATTAACACGCGCAAGGCCGCCGCAATCGTTGGCGGCACGCCGGTTGATCGACCGGAGGACTGCGAAGTTCATCCCAAAGACGGGAGCATCTACGTCGCCCTAACTAATAATAGCGAGAAGAACAATCACCACGGCACCATCCTGCGCATCGTGGAAAAAGATGCCAATGCCGAAGCAGAGAGCTTTATTTATGAGATCTTTCTTGCAGGCGGTGAAAGTTCGAGCCTGTCTTGTCCGGATAATCTGATGTTTGATAAGCACCACAATTTGTGGGTTACCTGTGATATTTCCACCAACAAATTGAACAGCGGCAAGTACGCGATCTTTGGTAACAACGGCTTATTCATGGTACCCACGTCGGGTGACGATGCCGGTAAAGCATTCCAGTTTGCTTCCGGACCCAATCAAGCGGAACTGACAGGTCCTTGCTTTACGCCTGATGGCAAAACCCTATTCTTATCGGTACAACATCCCGGCCAGCACTCGACGGACGCCGCCAATCCCACCAGCAGATGGCCATTGGGAAAAGACAACATTCCACACCCAGCCGTTGTCGCGATTGAGGGATTTTGAAAATAGAAACGCAGGTTTTTAAATTATCCGCGCGCCTTAGTGCGTAGCTCTTGCGCTTTGTCGCGAATTTGTTCAGCTGACATCCGATTGAAATAAATATTCTTATCACTGTCGGGATCGCTCTGTTTTTGTTTGGCGACTTCATCCAAAGCACGAGCCGCCTCTAATAAAGCATTGCGGTGCAAGTCACGAAACTGAGGAAATTGCTCAGCGAGCTGGATGTAACGAAAAGCACAGGCGTGATAAATATCCAGCTTGCAGTAAAACTGTGAAACGAATTGAAAGCTTTCGGCGATACGACGCTTGCCTTCGTTAATTTGGGTTTGGGCTTTTTTTGCGTAGCTGCTTTCCGGCATACGCGCCACCAACTTTTCCCATTCTTCGATGGCTTTACCGGTGTATTCCTGATCGCGATCAACATCATCCGGAGCTTCGGACCAATAAGCTTCGCCAACGCGGTACATGGCAAAATCGATTTTCTCATGCTTGGGATGCAATTTTACAAATTGCGCGTAAGCAGCGGCGGCTTCCTCATACTGCCCAAGTTCAAAATGGCTATTAGCAATCAGCAGCTCGGCATTGATAGCGAATTTACTGTAAGGAAAACGCGCCTTATACTCACCGAGCCTTTGGATGGCGATCTCAAAATCCTCATCATCGTAGGGTTCTTTAGCGATGGCAAATGAACCAGCGGGATCAGCGGGATCGAATTCTTTTTGGGAACAACCACAAAAAA
>CAZZCU010000045.1:2541-8479 GCA_964652825.1 uncultured Oligoflexales bacterium | reverse complement strand
GATTATAATCGCTGGTGTTAGGAACAGCCTTGGCGACACATTCCAACAACCCGAATCCTCACAAACGCGAGAGCGTGCCACATCATGGACTCAAAATCCTTGGCATCATGCTATTGCTGTCCTTACTCTTGCACGTATTGTCGTACGTGAATGTCGAATATTTCTTCTCCGCACCACATCGCTTGTCTCTGAGCAAAACACCACCGGTCAAAATCAAAATCATCGACAAATCAGCACTGCCTACCGAAAACGAGCGGCAGAAACGCATCGTGGAAACACCACTGCAAAAAACCCAGAAACCAAAAGATGCAAGTTTTGCCGGCGCGCAAGATCATCAGACAGAGAAGGAAACGCGTCTGGCGAAAGAAGCGGAGCGACGCAAAGCGGCTAATGCCGGACAGTTTGGGACAAAACAAGATCAGCAGGTACAAAAACAAGCACAACAGCCGCCACCAAAAGAATCGTCGCAAACTCAAGACCCCCGAGTCGCCGCCGATATCGCCAATGGGCTTCGCATCAGCACCGGCAAAAAAAACCCAAAGTCCGAGCTCTACGAAAAACTCATGCCCAGTCAAAACGATCTCAGCGGACGCATTGATGCCGGCTACCAGGATTTTATCGATGAAAACATCGAAGCTGGTGATCGCATCGACATCAATACCAGCGAGTTCAAGTACATCAGTTACTTCACGACTATGCGCAAAGCGATCGAGCTGGTCTGGAATTATCCGCTCGAAGCCGCGCAAAAAGGTTTACAGGGAGAAGTCGGTTTAGAGTTCACTATCAATAAGGATGGTACGACCAGCCGCATCCGCGTAGTACGCTCATCAGGATACGCAGTACTCGATAAAGCCATTGTCGAGGCGATTCGTCTAGCCTCACCGTTTTCGCCGCTGCCGGACAACTTTGACAAACCACGGCTTACCGTACGCGGATCATTTCGTTATGTGCTTACAAATTACGCAGGTGCTCACCACTAACGAATAATTATTATTAGATTTTATTCACGTTTTTTTCATATAATGAAAGTTGAATTTTTATTCATACTCCGACGGGTTGTTCGCGTGTCTTGTCAAGTCTTGTAGGCGACGCGGCTTGCAGTTACGTTAAGAGTAAGGAAATCTTTCGACTGCTTGCTTTACAGGAAGCCATGGGCCTTTGCAAAAGTCACTGCTGGTATGTTCTCTGCGCCCTGTTGGTCACGGGCTGCGCATCCATGAAACGCTCAGCCAAATACAAATCCGGCGAAATCAACGCTCAACAGATCACCAACTTCGATCCGGGCAGAGATCCGACCATGACGACGGCCGAGCTGGCCGCCGACGATGAAAACGATGATGATGACATTGAGATTCCGGCACCGGAAGTCCTCGAAGAGGGATTTTGCAAGGACGATATTTTCGCAACCTATCTGCGACAAAATCACACGGCCTCGCAACCGAGCAAAAGACAACCCGCCAGAACCCGCGCCAATCGCCGCCGTGAACGCAGCCAGCAGATACATCGCGAAGTTGAAGCGCTCTTTTATGCCCGCAGTCGCCTGGTTGGTCCGATGGTCCCCTACTTTGGTGCTATCCCTGTCGTATCGAATTCCCGCGTCGAACATTGGCTGCGCTACTTCAAAACCACCGGCCAGGAAACTTTCTTAAAATGGATGGTCCGCGGCGAATCCTTCCGCGAAATCGTACAGCCGCTGCTGACTCAAGAAGGTCTGCCGCAAGAGTTGTTTTTCCTGGCGATGGTGGAATCCGGCTTTAACAATACCGCTTCCAGCAGCGCACGCGCCATTGGGCCCTGGCAGTTCATGAAGGGTACCGCGCAACTTTACGGATTAAAAGTCACCCATTGGGTGGACGAACGACGCGATCCGGTGAAATCGACCATCGCCGCGGCACGCTATCTGCGGGACTTGTATGCGGAGTTTGGTGACTGGTATTTAGCCATGGCGGCGTACAATGCCGGGCCGGGGAAAATCCGCAGCGCGATTCGTCGCAGCGGTTCGCGCGATTTCTGGACAATCGCCGAGACTTCTTATATTCGCAGCGAAACCAAACATTATGTCCCCAAAGTTCTTTCGGCACTGATTTTAGCATCGACGCCGGATGCGCAGAGCTTTCGTGTCGCGGCGAATCCGGCCGATAAAATGCCAACGCATACAGTTGATGTGCAGCGACCGATTAAAATCGAGGAAGTCGCAGTGAGTTTGGGTTTGCCGGTAACGGCTTTGAGCAAGTGGAATCCAGAACTGGTGCGAGGAATCACGCCACCAAGACGCGATAACAACGGCTATCAACTCCGCTTGCCAGAAAGATACGCCGCTGTGTTCCCGGACATTGAAGGGCGTCTATCCGAACTCAAGATCACCGATGTACTGATGCACCGCGTGCAAAGAGGTGACACTCTTAGCCGCATCGCCCATCGCTACCGTGTTAAAATCCAACAGATTCTGGCGCTGAATCCCAAGCTAAGTCCACGCAATCTGCGCATAGGACGCGAGATTGCCGTGCCCATTCCCGGCATTGTTCAGGCCACCAAGAAAAAGCCGCAAAGCGCTTAATGTAAATCCACTAATGATGTGAAGGATGATGTTCGCACGCACTGTGACGATACTGATGCTTGTGTGTCGATAAATGTAAAAGCGAGCCCGCCACCAGTGCTTGAAAATGCGCCAGAATCTGATCATCGTTGCTCCCAACCTGGCCGCGCAGAAAACTGATCGCATCTTCGCTGTAAGCAAAGCCCAGAATCGTCGCCAGACCAATAACGACCAACGCCACCGATGGCAAACGCCAGCCTGAATGCGGGTACATCAACAACCAGATCAAGAGAGAGTCCGGGATACGGTGTAAAAGCACCATAAACGGCAGAAGCTTGCTGGTAAAACCAGGCTCGGCCAAAACCGCGCCGTCGAGAACACCATGCACAACCAAACCCGCCATCGCCAAGGCGATGCTGATCGCATCAATACGACGAATCGCCTGACGCCACACCCGCTCCAACAACTCCGGCAAAGCCCAGCCGACCGCGGCGGTCAGCAACACCGACCAACCTACACGCAACACGCTTTCTGGCAGAATGTGCAAGACCACTGCCGCCGTCACGCCCAGCAGAAGTATATGTTCCAGGCGATGTAGTAATAACGGGCGACGCTGAAGCAGCAGATAAAACAGTGGGCCAGCGACCAACAAGATTAAACTAAGCAGAAGAAAGAGCACAAAAACCTTTACAAAATGATTGTCAGCAAACGCGATCTAATCCATTCTGAACCCACTATGACAACACCATCGCCGTTTATGAAAAAACGCCTGTTCTGTCCCGGTCCCACGCCAGTGCCGATCGAGGCGGGTTTAGCTGGATTGGACTCCAGCGTATATCACCGCACCGATGAATTTTATAGATTTTTCCTCTCCTGTCGTGAACTCCTGGCACCGCTAATGGGCACGCACCAGCTTCCGCTGCTGCTGACGGCCTCAGGCACGGGCGCCATGGAAAGCGCGGTCGTCAACCTGACGAACAGTGGCGATGAAGTTATCGTTTTAAGCGGCGGCAAGTTTGGTGAACGCTGGCGCGGTCTGTGCGAACAATACCAATGCAAAACCCAGGTTATCTCGGTGCCCTGGGGCGAAAGCCCCACGGCGACGCAAATTGAGCAAGCACTGAACAGCGTCAAACAACCGCGCGCCTTTTTCATGCAGGCTAATGAAACCTCAACCGGCGTGTTCTATCCCGTGCAAGACATCATCAAACAAGTGCGTCATGCCCGACCCGACTGCCTCATCATCGTTGATGCGATTTCGGGAGTGTGCGCACACGAGCTAAAAATGGACGCCTGGGGCATCGACTGCCTGGTATCAGCCAGCCAGAAAGGCTTTGGTGTCCCCCCGGGCTTGGCTTTTATCGCACTCTCCAAACGTGCAGAGCAGATGCTGACGGATCGACCCAAATTTTATTTTGATTTGCGTCGCGAGCTTAAAGGCCAGACCAATGGTCGTACGGCCTGGACACCAGCGACTACTCTGTTGCAAAGTTTAAAAAGCGTTCTGGATGAGCTGAATGAGCAAGGTATCGAAGCAGTTATCAACCACCACCAACGCTTGGCCAACGCAACACGCGCAGCGGCAGAAGCCATGGCGCTCAAGCTGTTTCCTAAAACTCACCCATCCAATGCTTTGACGACGGTCAGCGTCCCCGATGGCATTGACGGCAAAAAATTGGTGGCACATTTACGACAACAATACGGCGCGACCTTCGCCGGCGGTCAGGATCATCTGGCCGGCAAGATCGTGCGCCTTGCGCACTTAGGATTTGTCGACCCGTTCGATGTGCTTGCTGGCGTCGCCGCACTGGAGTGTGGCTTGCACGATTTAGGGCACAAAGCTGAGAAAGGCGCGGGCGTACGCGCTTTTGTGCGCACGCTTTAATACATGTTTTCGGTACATGCTATAGTCATTGCAATGCACTGCCCGCCCTGCTAACTTTCTTGCTTATACCTTTTAGTTATTGGTCTTTCCGGTGGGAGGTGCGACTTGAAAATTTTAGTGCTGCTCAAACAAACTCCAGATACAGAGACGAAAATTCGTCTACAAGCCAGCGGCGCAGGTATCGAAACCAACGACGTAAAATATATTATTAATCCGTACGATGAATTTGCTATCGAAGAAGCCCTTAAAATCAAAGAAGGACAAGGCTCCGGCGAAGTTATTATCACCAGCTTTGGGGGTGAATCAGCACGCGAGTTGATCGTTAAAGGCCTGGCCATGGGTGGTGATCGTGGTTTGCTGATCGCTAATGATGGTTTGGAGAACGCGGATTCGCTGACGATCGCCAAAGTCCTTGCAGCCGCCATCAAAGCGGAACAACCACAATTGGTCATGTGCGGCAAGCAGGCGATCGACGATGACAACATGCACGTGGGCGTAATGACAGCGGAGCTGCTCGGCTGGCCGCATGTCAACGTTGTCACCAAATGCACTCTGAGTGGCACACGCGCCACCGTGGAACGCGAAGTCGAAGGCGGCCAGGTCGAAGTTTATGACGTGGCATTGCCGGCAGTACTGGGCGCGCATAAATCGTTAAACACACCGCGCTACGCATCGTTGCCAGGCATTATGAAAGCCAAGAAAAAACCTCTGGATAAAAAATCTCCGACCGACTTTGGTCTGGACGCTGGTACCCTGAAAGGCAGCATTCGCACCGTCGTCAAGAAATATAAATATCCACCGGAGAAACCCGCCGGCAAAGTCTTCAAAGGCGAAGACGTCGGCGTCATGGTGGCAAAAGTTGTTAAGTTGCTTCGCGACGAAGCTAAAGTTATCTAAGGAGCACACATGAAAACACTGGTCTTTGTCGAGCAACGCGATGGCAAACTTAAATCATCAGCATTTGAAGCGCTGACCGCAGGTGCCAAGGCCGCAGGTAATCCTGCCGACGCAGCAGCGGTAATTATCGGCAGCGGCAGCGAAAAACTGGCGGGCGAACTTGCCGGCTATGGTATCGATACGGTTTTCGTCGCCGATGCACCCAGCCTGGCAAAATACAATGTCATGACCTACACGGCGGCATTGGAAGCAGCTTGTAAAACGTTCTCGCCAGGCTTGATCATTGGTAGCGCATCGCCGATGGGTAGAGATTTGTTTGCCCGGGCAGCCGCACGCCTGGACGCTGGAATTTTGACCGATGTTGTGGAGCTGAATGTCTCCGGTGATAGCGTTACGGCCGTCAAGCCGATGTACGCAGGCAAATGCCTGGCGGAAATGGCTATTGAAAATGCTAACGTACGAATCATCTCGCTGCGACCCAATGTCTTTGCTCCAAACAAAACCGGCGCCGGCAAAGCCGCGGTACAAAAACTCAGCGGTGACTTTGCCGAGGATAAACGCCTGGTGACAACGGATATTCGCAAAGGCAAGAGCGAGAAACCGGACTTAACTGAAGCCTC
>CAZZCU010000045.1:0-2441 GCA_964652825.1 uncultured Oligoflexales bacterium | reverse complement strand
ATTAACACTGATCCGGAAGCACCGATTTTTACCATCGCCAACTATGGCATTGTCGCTGATATGTTCCAGGCCGTACCAGCAATGACACAGGAATTTAAAAAGCTGTTGGGTTAATTTGTCAGTACGTTACCGACAAGACGTTGATAGTCAGGGCCTCGCATAACTTGTTGTGCGGGGCCTTGCTGTATCAGTTGTCCTTTATCCAGCAATAAAATCTGATCGGCAAGCGCGGCGACGGCAGGACGATGCGCGATCATAATAACGATACGCTGTTGTGCTGTCAGTCGACGCACCAGTTGTAACATTTGTTGTTCCGCCAAAGGATCAAGAGCCGACGTACCTTCATCGACCATAATGACCGGATACTGATGATAGATAATACGCGCCAGTTGCAACTTCTGCATTTGACCGCCACTAAGCGTGCGACCACCCGTGCCGACGATTTCGTTAAGAGTTTGTGGCAGAGTCGATACAAAGTCACGCATACCAACTTCTTCAAGCGCCTGCTCAACCCGCTGTTGATCGGGCAGCGGATCAGGGAAGGCAATGTTCGCGGCGATGGATTCATGCATTAACTGAAATTGCTGCGGCATATAGCCGATCGTACTTTGTTGAGCCGATGGAACTTTGAGCGCGATTTTGCCGGCAGTGGGTTTCACCAGACCAAGCATGACCTTAAGGAGCGTGCTTTTGCCGGCGCCAGAGGGACCACAAACACAGTAGAAAGAACCGGCGCGAAACTCCATAGATACATTCATCAACGCATCATTCGAGCGTTCGGGGTAACGAACCAACAGATTCTCTATGGATAGCTGCAACGTATTTGACGGTAAAACGTCAATCTCATGCCATGGTGTAATAGAGGTTTGTTGCGTCGCGCCAAAAAACATACCTGCCGCGGCCAGACGCTCGGCGGCCGATTTGCCCTCGCGATTAGCGTTAAAATATCTACCGCAACGATCGGCTGCTTGCGCCAACAAAGCCAGCGTCGAAAAAAATGACAACTGCACACCACCCGCGACATCGCCAAACAACACATCATTCAATGCGATCCACAGCACTACGGCCATGGCCATAATGGCGATCGCCTCCAATGCCGGTGAGGTTAAAGATTTAACGCGCAAGACTTTTAAGAATCGTTGCAACAACGACGCATTTAATTTCTGCATCGCCGCGGCCTCAAGCTCTTCGGTTCGGTACTGCTTAATGGTTTCAATACCGAGCAAGCGCTGCTGAATCCACTCGGTCAGCGACGAATAATCTTTGAGCGCGGCCGAAGTCCGGCGGCGCAGACGTTTGCCCAAGCGCGCGGCGATGACAAGCGCAGGACCGAGAGCAAAAGCAAACAACGCAAACATCTTGGGCGACAACAAAATCAAGCTACCGATCAAGAAAGCTATCTGACAGATTTCACGCGGGATGGCACCATAGACACGCACCACGTACTCGCGCACCATGCGGATATCATTGGTGAGCAACGAAGTTAGCTCGCCCTCCCATTGGCGGCCTTGGGCGAGGCGCCGAGCTTCGGGATCAATATGTAGATAGTTATTGAGGATCGCCTGACGCCAACGCTTGGCCATCAATTCGCCTGCCCGTTCCCACATGAACCACTGACCAACACTCAGCGTCGCTCTGGTCACAGCCAGCAACACCAGCGTGATTGGTATCATGCTCCACAACCAATCCACAGAAACACTGTCGATTCCCGTCACCCAATGCACGATGGCGGCCAGGCGCTGCCCAACTAGTGACTCGACGGTTTTGGTACCCGTCTCCTGATAATTCATGAACAATTGTATCGTCGGCCCGATGGCAATCGCGATCAACGCCGAAACCGCACCCAACACCAGCGACATGATCGAGGCGCAAACGATGCTTAACAGTTGCGGACGTAAGAATTTCCAAATCATGCTTTATCTCAGAATGACGGGTCGTTGGGTTGATAGCATTAGCATGAGAGGTACCATTTTTCCTTTGGAAAAATGGTGCGAAGGGGGGGACTTGAACCCCCAAGCTTTTGGGCACTGGCTTCTGAGACCAGCGTGTCTACCAATTCCACCACCTTCGCGCGGGGTCGATACGTATACACCCACCTTTAACCGAAATCGCTACGGTTTTCGATCATTTTTTCGCGGGCGAGTGCCAAAATTCTGATCCGATACCCCGCGCTAGTCGTGAAATGCCAAGCCGTTGTTTACACAACACAATGTTGTGCGACGGAATTGCCAAACTGTGACAAGCCGGCTACCTTATACTCAAACGAGGACCCCAACTTGAATGCGACTTTTCATCAACATCTTTTGAACGATGCTCTTCGCAAGCGCTGTAAGCGTAATCCGAGATACTCGTTACGGGCCTTCGCCCGCGCTCTAGGCGTCGATGCCAGCAGTCGGGCCTCTAAAAATGTTTGCCAGCGTGGCCAACGGACCATGGGAACG
>CAZZCU010000044.1:4393-12841 GCA_964652825.1 uncultured Oligoflexales bacterium | reverse complement strand
AGATCCCAGGCGGGCCCACTTGTTACCGATAACGTACGTGTATCGTAGCGGCGCTCGTTCTCGCGACGAAAACCAAATAAATTTCGCAAATAATGCCTGGTGACAACGGGAGCATAATACCAATTAAAAGTAGCGCGCGCGTCTTGTACGCGAAATGACGCGGTAGTCGCCGCCTCGATATTAGAACCCATCTGACCAAAACGACTATTTTTCCACTGAGCGCGCGCAATCAAAAATTCTTCGGTATCAATACCAAAGCCAAAACTGATCAATCTCGCCTGCCCGGAGTTTATTTTTTGTGTAATCGCAATATCAGCAGTGGCCGTTTTACATTCCGTCAAAAAATAGGCGTTCAGTACGATGCCATCGCTAATCAAACGCTTGGCGGTCAGATCCAATAGTAACGAATCGTAACGTTCTCCCACCGAAAACGCGTCATAGCGTCGCTCGACATCACCAACCACACCCCGGATGTTTTCGCTGCTGATCTGGGGAAAGTAATTTACCCCGATATTCTTAACATCCACGGTGATAATGCCGGTGAGCGGATCAGCTTGAATCTGAATCTCCGGGCAGGCGATGCCCTCGCGCCCAAGTTCCATGCGCAGCCATTTGTTGAGATCATCCAAACTTCTGGGGGTCAACGGCCGGCCATAAATGGACCAATAACGCGACACATCGATCGCCACGGGATTGCCGCGCAACTGCACCGATCTAACAATCGTTTGATCGTTCGCGACAATCTGCAGCTTTTTACCGTCGAAGCGTGTCTCGACCTGATAATAGCCGCGCGTCTGCAAAAACGATCTGGCAAAAAATCCAGCTTCATTGGCGGGAATATTACGCCACGCCTCGATATCATCATTGCCGCAAAGCAATTGTTTTTCCTCAGGAGTAAAAGCGATGCTTTCGGCGCTCACCAGATAGACCTCGCCACAAACGCGAGTTTCCGTTGCCGTATCCGTGGCTTGAGCAAGCGCCAGCTCATGGACGAACAAAAGCGCTAAAAATAAAATTTTTGCTGCAACTACACTTAGCAAAGGCTTTTCCTATCGGAGCGCGAAGGCATTGCACATTAAGCAATTTAAATGCCCGGGCCAAGCCTGATGTTGCAAGGAAGCATAGATAAAAGAGCCGCTAAGCGCAGCTTTTTGAATACAGATCGTAGCCAATGCATTGCAGGGAGGACAAAACGCCAGCGAGGTTTTCAACCCGGCGATTTTGCTGTAAGCGTAAAGTCTTTGGGTAACTGAAACTGACTCGCGGAAACCGACGCCTTCTCCAACTTCACCGTTGTGCGCTTGAAATCAGCACGCAGCGGACTTTTGCCACTTTTACCACCTAAATCAAGGCTCATCGTCGTATCGGTCGCTAGATCAAAACCAACCCCTTCTTTCACCGCTGCAAGAAATTTATCGAAATCGGTTTTTACTGCGAAATAATGACCAAAGGCCTTCAGTTGCTCGATCATGGAACTTGGGTTCCAGCCAGCAAGCGGCGCCAAGCAGTGCTCGCCGGTCATCGATCCCGTGGCCGCAGGAACAAAATTAGCCCCAAGCATCAAGCCCATCTCTATATTCATCATCATCTTTTTGGCTTCGCATTTCATACCGGCAATGGTTTGAGTTGGCGTCGCCGCCGGAGCAAATGTAAACGACTTAATCTTAACCTGCAGGTTGCCACCAGTGGACTTAACGAGATTTTCAAGCATGTCCAACGGCCCGCCAGGTCCCGTCGTCTCGCAGCTTCCTGATGACTTATTTTTCTCACGCTTACACGCATAGCCTTGCTTGCCATCGAAAAAGGTCATACTCCGCCATTCACCTTTGCCAGTTTTATCAGCAAAGATTTCATGTCTAAACTTTGTACCATCGAGATAAGCGATACTATATTGCTCACGCGGTGGTTTGGCCCCATTGAGACTGGTAGTGGTTGTCGTCTGTATCTGATGCAAAACAGTTCCGGCGAAAGCCGCATTGCCACTTTTATTCACCGAGACCAATAGCCCAACAAGTGCGAGCATGATTTTAAAGTTCATCATAAGAAGCTCCTGGATTTTGTCACATTTGCGCAATCAAGGTCGCTATCTTAACCCATAAAAAAAATGGGGAACAGTCCGAAGACTGCTCCCCACTCTATGCTTGTTGCCGGCTTTACTCAGCGCGTACGCTGCCGCCTACAATTTTCTTGCTTGCTTTTACGTAGATGTTACCAACCAGAAAGTCGTCGTTATCACCACGAGACATGCGATTGAAGTTCCGCTTAGATTCAACCATAACCGCATACTTACCTGGCTCCAAAACCAAGGAATTCAACGGTACTTGTGTCGAGTCGGCCAAGAGCGGCTGTCCAGACACCTCGCCCCCGTTTTTCAATACGCGAACAAAGTTAGAATCGCTGTAATCAACACCGCAAATCCGACGGATTGTAATATCCACGTTCGTAGCTGGCTCAGTTACCTCAAATTCAAAGAAATACTTGGTACCATGTAAATCAAAGGTCGCGATTTCTTTACGACAGGTCGAAGCTCCAAAGTCGTTATCACCGATGTGAAAAACTTTATCGGAACCAAACTCGACTTCATTGTCATTGATTTGAGTCGTAGTACCAGGGGGATTACCGTTAGGATCAAGGGTCGGATCCACTACCGGTGTATTAGTGTTATTATTTTGCTTCTTGCCGCCTGACCCACCCGAGAATCGGGCCGATCCGCATGCTGCCACCAGCAGCAGAAGCGCCATCGCACTTATGGATAAATGGAAATTCTTCATTAGGTACACCTTCCGCATCAACAGTATTCAAATAAGTCCAACAACCACAACATCACCAGAGTATTAATCTGGTACTCTTTTATATAACAATATTATAATTTAATGTCAATATTAATGTTTATTTTAAAATAATATAAAAAATTCATAAAATTATTAATACTTGTTGGTATTTTTAATAAATATAATCAACGACTTAGGAGACCTTGAGGGTGGCGAGCAGTCCCAAAACGAGGAAGATTTGCCGTGTGAGGATATCAAGGATAGAATTCTAGAAAGGTTTTTTTGCGGAAGATTTGACGTGACTTGAGAGTTGCTCGCCCCTCATCTTTACCATACAAAATTATGGTAGATGGCAGCGTGAGTGTTGTCAACTCCTCGCTCAAATTTAAATTGAGCGCTGCAAAGCCAAAACCTCGCCGACTATGACAAACGGCTTTTCCAAGCCACGCACTATCTGAAAGCGTTCATTCTCAGGCTTTAGATACCAGCCATTCTTTGTATCACGCATCAGACGCTTAACTGTCGCTTCGCCATCAATAGTCGCCACAATTATTTTTCCAGGAGCAGCTTCCTTCTGACTTTTGACAACCAGCCAGTCGCCGTCGATGATTCCAGCGCCCGTCATACTATCGCCCTGCGCCCGCAGCGCGAACAATTGATTCTTGCGCGGTCGTGGCTTGGGCAACAGCGAAGCAGAAAAACTTAATACCCCTACTCGTTCTTCGACAGCCTCAAGCGGATTACCAGCAGGAACAGAGCCCAAACAAAACACCGATAAAATTTCATCCGTCAATTCATCAGTGACCTCATAAAACAACGCCACCGCTTTCTCCGAAAGTTGCAGCGCGCGCGCCGCCTGATGTCGCGGCATTGTCAGGTAACCCTTGCGACGCAAGGCTCCCACCAAATCCTGGGCGGAGCCAATCGCCGAGAATTGCATGAAATCACAAAGCTCACGCAACGTCGGGGCGGTGCGTTGCGAATCAATGCAACTTTTGATGAATTCAAGGGCGCGTAGTTGTGGAGGCGTAAGTTTTTCCATCACTCTAGAAATATATGATTCGGAAAGCAGTTGCAAGCCCACCCGGCAACAGAGTAGAAACTAACATACTAGAGTCTTTTAGAATTTTGCTGGTGGATCACTTGTGGAACACAAGAGTTCTTTTAAGTTTGAGCCTCTTCCCGATAATGTCAAAGCCGACATTCAGCGCACCCATCTATCCTGGGAAAAGTTCCGCAAACCGTTTCGCTATGCTGCCTCGATCACAACGGCCACTAGTCGCCTAGAGCAGCTAAGTCTGATCGAAGATATCGCCGAAATGGCGCGCAATTGCGATATTGCAATACCTCGAAAAGTCACAAGCCATCGTAAAGTGTTGGGACCATACATTATCAAAGCCAAACAAACTCTGATGCGACTGGCCACTCCCGTGATGCGTTTGTTGTTGTCCCGACAGATTGTGTTTAACGACTACACGCTGGCTCTAGCGCAGCGCGTTGCTTTTCTCGAAGATCGCTTGCACAAACTTGAGCTCGATATCGCCAAACAACTGCCACAAAAGAACCCGCATGAGTAGACCATCACGCATCGACCAATTTCTGCCTACTTATTCGCAGCATGATGCGATCGGCATACATGTTACCAATATCCAGAAACTTCTGCGCGCGCATGGCTACTATAGCGAAATATTCGTGGAGCAATTGCATTCTTCTACGGCAAAACTTGCGCATCCTCACTCCGCATACGAAAATTTTCACACCAAAGACGCTATTTCTATCTATCACTATTCCATTGGATCGCGGTTGCCGGATTTTCTCTTGGGATATGATAACTTTCGATTAATTGATTATCACAACGTCACACCCGCGGATTACTTTCGCGAGCCGGAAGACTGGAATATTTATCACGCCTGCCGACAAGGTCTGCGACAAATGGACAAAGTTCGCATTCTTGGTCATGCCGGTTGGGCCGATTCCGCCTATAACGCTCACGAACTCGTTGAGTTAGGGTTTCCTCAGTATCAAGTACTGCCGATTTTACGTGACTACAAATTTCTGAGCACGTTGCCTGATCTGAATCTAGCCAAGAATATCGTCGCCGATGGCAAGAAAAATATTATTTTTGTCGGCCGTCTCATGCCGCACAAGTCACAACACGATCTGCTGCAGCTGTACAAGCTGTTCCACGATTTTGTCGACAAAAACTCCCGCTTGATTTTAGTCAGCAACGGACCGCTCAGCTACCAACGCAAATTGATGCAACTATGCAAAGATCTTGATTTAACCGTGGCAGCGAATCTGAGCGAAAAATACGCGAGCAAGGCCCAGGTTTTATTCCCCGGCAATATCGACGATGAAGCCATGGCGACTCTGTATCGTCATTCACATATGTTTTTGTGCATGTCTGAGCATGAAGGTTTTTGCGTCCCATTAGTAGAAGCCATGTTTTTTGGTCTGCCTATCATTGCCAATCCTGTAACGGCGATACCCGAAACCTGCGGGCTGGAAACAGGGCTGTTAATCAAAAAGGATAACGTTGCTGATATCGTCGAAGGCATGGCGGCTATCGCGCGTCAGCCTCAATTTGCAGCCAGTCTGCGCGAAGCGTCACTAAAACGTGCTAAAGCGTTTCAATGGTCGACACTGGAAAAGCGTTTCAATGAATGCCTGGCAACAACTCTTGAGCAATATACCCAGTACCAAGTTGGTTAATTCGATACTTCCGAAGCATTTTCTTTAAAAACCAATCACTTCCGACACCAAAACCCCCGACTAAACAAAATCCATGGCACTCCGATATAACGGATAGCGTAAAGAAAGCTCTAACGAAGTCAGATTTTTTTTGAGTTATTCAAAAAATGTGAAGGTTTCATTTTTTGGTATTAGATAGTTATACATCGGCGAGCATACCTCACAGCATCGATACCGATCGTTATCGACGAATCGAGCATGTATTGCTGATTATTTCCATGATCGCTTCGATCGCAGCCGCGTACATGTTATTTTTCGCCGGATCTTCGCTAACTGCAAACTATCAATTGTCCAGCAGCAGCCTCGCCGTCATTGACAGCATTCAATCAGAAGTTCGGCGCAAGCCACAAAGTCTCCCAGCCTGGTCCGATGCTCTGGAAAAAGACATACTTTACGCCAAGGACCAAATTTTCACCGGTGAGAATGCCACCGCAAAAATTGTTTTCCGCGATCTGACCGAGTTTGATCTCGGACAGAACACTCTGATTGTAATCGAAGAAAATAACAAGGAAGCGATATTGAATCTTTTGCGCGGAACTCTGCACATCAAGTCATCGACTGCCCAAAATTCAAATCTCAAGATAAAATCCGGCAAAACCACGGCCAGACTTTCTGGCGAAAATACCCGAGCCCGCATGAGTGCCGGAAAAAATGGTGACGTAGCTATTGCCGTTACCGAAGGTAACATGCGTTTTGGTAGTGATGCGCAACAAGTCGCTCTCTCACAAGGCCAAAGCACCAAACTGAGCAATGAAGGCGAACTTGGCACTGTCGAAACCAGCCCGTTAATGCTGGTTCGCCCGGACTATGGCACGACCCTAATCATCGCGCCAGAAAGCGCTGGTGTCGAGCTATTCTGGAAAGACGACGGCGATGGCCCGTTCCTGATTGAGCTCAGCAAGACGCCGGATTTTGCTGGTATTGCCGCCAGCCGTCAAAGCACGACGATGTCGACAACCTTGCCTATTCCCACCGAAGGGTACTGGTATTGGCGTGTAATCAACATAAAAACCGCCGGCAAAAGTCTGCCGCAGCTATTACGTATTAAATTTGAGTCCGCGCCAATTATTCTGGAGCCGCGCACCGATAAGCCTGCAGCTAAGGACGAAAACGGCTTCATCACGTTCGACTGGATGGATCAACTTGATAGCGTAAGCTATCGCTTTGAGCTTTCTGAGGATGCATCCTTCTCCAAAGTAATCAAAACGATTGATAACACCAAACCACCTCTACGAATTTCCTCGGGATCAAGCAGTCGCAAAATGTTCTGGCGTGTGCGAGCTAGCGCACAAAATCGTCCCGAGGCTTTGTGGAGCAACCCGGCAGCATTTGAAATCCTCGTGCCTGCCGCTATGCCACTCGCACCTGAACCAGACGAACTTGATGCCCCAGAGCTGGAAGATACCTACCAAATCAAAATTCCAAAATCTGGAGCCATACGGCGCCACCCAACCAAAAGTTTCTGGCAGTATTTCAACCTTGTGGGAACGGCTTACGCTGACACCGTCGCACCGATTGCCGAAATCCAATGGCGACCAGTAGCTGGCGCCCATAAATACTTTGTCGAAGTAAGTTCAACAGAGGATTTTCACGTCCGCATTATCGAAAAGGAAGTTAAATCACCGACGCTGGATGTCTCCGCATTGAAGCCGGGGGAATACTACTTGCGTGTTACCAGTGTCGATATCATCGGCAAACGCGGAAAGACCTCCAAGCCAAGTCGTATCATCATTAAAGCGCCTGAGGTCGCACCGCCCGTGCAAGCAACGGTGACCACCCAAAAACAAACACAGCGGCAAGTTGCTGCCGCTCCTATGCAGCAAGCCCCAGTCGCCCCAAAGCCGAAGTTCAATCGTATGGCCAGTATCGAAGTCGCCGTCGGCCCGAAATATATCCTTTATAAAACGCGAACAGGCATTCCAGACACAGACGCAAACATCATAACCGCAAATAACTTCCTGCTAGCCGGTGACATCAAATTCGGCAAATGGAGCACACATCTGACTTATGAGCGCGCCGCTACCTATATCTTCAACAGCCCAGAGACCGGCAAACTAGATATCGCCCAGGAAAGTCTGCACCTGCTCTTTCAAAACATCGGCGTACTGCTGGCATATCAACCCGCAACCACCCGCTGGAAAGTGGGGGGCGGTGTCATGTTGGAAACTTTTCCCTACCTGTATACAACCGACCACCAGACGATTGGCAGACGCCACGCCTCGGCATGGTCGCCAGCTTTATTTGCTGAATACACCCACACCCTCAACGATCGCACCCAACTTAACGCTAGGCTACTCGCCAACGCGCATCTCGGCGGGAGCGATGATCGCATTCGCGAGTCAGCAAAGCTCGGTTTTAACCTCGGATATAAACGTCAACTGCGATTTGAGAGAGCATCTTATGGTTTTAACTGGCAAGCGGACGGTCATCGCAGCCAAATTAACGAGCCAACATGGCGAGCAGATACGGAAATATATACGCAAAGTTTGTACGGTAATTTTAGTTACGGTTTTTAGTCCGTAATTTAAGCTGGAGAAAATATGGATATCAGCGCTTTAAGAATGGCATTCCTTGGACGTTTCGACGACGTAAGCGCCGCTGTGTTTGTTGCGATTCCGCCGCATGGAGCGATTATCTGCTCCAATAGCGAGGCTGAAGAGCTCACAGGTTATGAAATGGCGGAACTAGAGAAGATGACGTTATCCGACATTTTCTCCGACGCGGATAAGACTAGAATTCGCTCTCTATTCAATGGCCCGCTGGATCGATTCTTTCGCAAACTCTTTGAACACAATGTTATTATTCAAAAACGCAGTAAACGCAAAATCATCGTCGACATGGGTTTCAAGTTAACACAGATTGGCGATACTCAGGCACTCGTCTTCACTCTGCAAGACATTACCGATCTTAAAAATAGCGAACAGCG
>CAZZCU010000044.1:0-4293 GCA_964652825.1 uncultured Oligoflexales bacterium | reverse complement strand
TTTGAATCCAAGAGCGGCAAGCAAATTCCAGTGCTAATTTCCGCCTCGAAACTAACCGAAACCAACAATCAAAATGACACCGGCTTCGTCATTGTCGCTATGGATATCACCGAGCGGAAGAAGGCCGAACAACTAATCGCCACGCAACAAATGATGATCGTCCAAGCATCAAAAATGTCCGCACTGGGGGAAATGGCGAGCGGCATTGCCCATGAAATCAACAATCCGCTTCAGGTATTAAAAGGACAATGTGAAATCATCGACATTTTGCTGCAACGCGACTTAATGGAAAACATTAAGAAGGTTCAAGACGCAATTGGCATGGTCGACAACATGGGTGTGCGTATCGAGAAAATCGTCAATGGCCTGCGGACATTCTCACGCGATCAAAGCACCGACGATCCAGAACCGTTCTCGGTAGCTAAAATTATCGCCGACACTCTAGCTCTCTGTGGTCAAAGAATCCGTAACAGCGGCACCAGGCTGGAGATATCCGCGATTAACGATCAACTCAATATCGACTGCCGACCAACGGAAATATCGCAGATTATTCTTAATCTGCTGAATAATGCGCATGATGCGGTCGATGGTCTGTCTGATCGCTGGATAAAGCTCGACGTCAATGATTTTGGTCACTGCGTGACGTTCGTAATTACCAATACCGGTGAGCCTGTCAAAAAGGAAATCGCCAAGAAAATATTTCAACCATTCTTCACTACCAAAGCCATTGGCAAAGGCACAGGCTTGGGGTTGAGTATCTCGCGATCAATCGCCGAAACACACGGCGGGAGCTTGGCTTTAGACGAGACCGCAAGTAGCCCCAGATTTATTTTAACTATCCCTAAGCTCGCAGTTGGTGGCCGACAAAGACAAAAAGTCGGCTAGGCCAAAGACTTGGCGAATAAGAAGTACTTCTTGGGAATGCTGTCAAATTCCATCAAACGCGCGCATTTATCGCATTTGATCTCTGGAGCGATATCACGAATAACTTCTGATGTGTGTTCCTTCAGCTCCAGCAGAACTCCTTTAGACGAATCACAGCTTGCACAATGATAAGGCGCGAAAAAGGAATCGACCCGAATAACCCGATTAGCGGTAAATCCCGGAAAAAGATTTAGCTGGTTAATCACCCGTTGCGAACATCGACGAAAAATCACATTAGCCGCGGTCGGCACTGATTCCAGGAACTTTATCCAACTTTGAAGGCCGGTTGAATTAATCAACTCAACACCGGCAAAATCAAAAACAACGGACTCGATATCCGGACCAGATATTTTTGGATACTGTGCATGTTCATCCATCGCACCCGCCAGAACATATGTGATCACATTGCCAGTTTTGGACGTTGTAATTTTCAAGGAATCCATCATGGGCGACCCCTAACAAAAAAGTTAATGCAAGGTCCGCTCATTTCATACTCACGCAGACGTTTACTCAGGGACACCAAAGCTATCACCTCTGTTTTTTCTCCCGGACAGATATGAAAATCCAACTGCGACGAGTACCTGAATAACATATACAACCCGATACCTGCACCACCGCCATCGTAGCGCACTTGATTAGGACCACGAGCCGCACATCGCTCCAGATGATCAACAACTGTTTTTCGATCCAGCGCACCGAAATTATCGGTTACACTCACAAGAAAACTCTCGTTATCGAAACCATACTTAATTGTAACAGTCTCATCGTCCAGCAGAGTCAAATTTGTAGTTCGAGGCAAATGCGCATATTTCGGTCGACCCGTAGACTTATCGATCGGAGCGTCAAAACAAGCATTCATCACCATTTCCGAGGTAACGGTAGCCACTATGTTGCCCAACTCCGAAAACGCCCCGGTCTGGGCGGCCGCATTACGAACCACGCTTAAAACCTCGCCAATCTCGCTATAACGCGTCATGCGACGCGTGGAGATCGCAGAAGACGGTTGCAAGTACGAAACAGCGTCTGCGGTCTTGTAATCAAGACAACGACGCACTGTCGTCAAAAACAGCGATCCATTTTTTTCATTAAAGGAGCCAAAAAAATGACTGACTTCGGGAACGGAGGAAATCAGCGGAATAATCCGCTCGATATCACTCTCGGATACCACAATAACCTGCTTTGCTTCAGCAAGGCGCTGAAGATGAGCTTTCAGATCGGGCTCAATGCACATTGCATCAACTATATAGATAGCTGCGTCATCCAGGCCTTTGCGCAAGCAAGAGGAATCTTGACTCAGAATATCTTCAAATGCTGGTGACAAGACGCCATCAATCTGCCGAGCCAGCCAATCATTGTTCGATATAACAATCACCCGCTGCATATTATACGGCCACCTTCAACGCAGAAGACGATGATGAACGGGTTATTACGACAATCGTCATATCATCTTTGCTCGCCTGGTTACCTGCAAACGACTCGTAGTCAGTCACAACATCCGCGCAAAGTTCGGTTGCATTCTTGTAGGCGTGCTTAAGATAAGAGCGCAAAAAGCGTGACTCTCCGTATTCCTCGCCGGCATTATTGGTATTCTCCAGGAGACCATCTGTATAAAACACCAAAGCATCGCCTACGTTCAACGTCATGGTTTGCGTACGAAATTTGGCGTCCAATGCCTCGCCCATGCAACGATCCGGAGACGTCGTCACGGAATCCAACATATCTCGCCCGGCCGGCTGATCAGCACTGAACTGCTTGGCGTTGCGACAAACAACCGGGGTCTCGTGCGCCGCATTCACGTAGGAAATTTGACCCGAATCAGGATCAATAATGGCAATGAAAAAAGTCATTTTTATTTTGCCGCGCCCCGCCTCACAGACAGCATGATTGAGATAGGAAGCAATGAGCGCCGGATCAGCCAACAAATCGGGTAGCTGCAAGCTAAGTTTTGCCAAAGTACTTGCACAACTATGTGCCGCAGCGGTAATGAGTGCCGCTGGAACGCCATGACCGGTCGCATCACCAATCAATACGGCAAACTTGCGACCAACAGGCAAAACTGTCCACCAGTCACCACCGCATTCTGTCGCCGGCTTGAAGTAAGAAACAATTTCAACGCCATCAAAAACAAAGCTTTTTTGTGGGAAAAAATTCTCCTGGACCAACTGTGCTGTTCTAAGCTCGTGTTCCATTCTGGCTTTAACTTCCGTCTCAACCAGCAGACGACTGATCTCTCCAGTCATATGATTGAAGCTATTAGTTAAAGCTCCCACCTCATCACGCGTGCTGGCGGCAACCCGAACGGAGAAGTCGCCTTGAGCCACCTGAATGGAAGCATTATACAAGCGACGCAAAGCATCCGTAAGTTTACGCGTAAACAACAAGCTGATAGCGAAAGACAAACTGAATACCAAGACGGCAAACCAGATAGACTTGTCGATCAAATCCTTGGTGGCCAAAAAAGCCTTATCGTAGGGAATTTCTGAAAACGCATACAAATCGCCAACGCCTAGTTTTTTGTAAGCAAGAATATGGCGATTTGCCGTCGCATCAATGTATTCGCGCGCACCATTGTTAATCTTTGACTCAATAATTTCAGTGACCAACGCCTGATTTGGCAATGGTGCCCGCTTCATTACCAGAGTAGCGTCGCTGTGAACCAGAATGGATCCGCGGCGTGTTGTCAGGTAAGTGGTATACATTTTTGAACGTTGGAACATTGTTAGACGACGATCTTGACGCAACAATGCTGATACCACGTGATCCGGCTTGGCGGCGGAATTCATACTTAACGGCATCATCATCTCCAAGAGAATCAGATTGTCGTTAATAATGATATTGCGAAACAAAACATCGCTCTGCAACACACTCGCCAATGGCAGCGATGCTTGCTTGCGTGCCGCGTCCAGATCCAGAACACCGGCATTGTATGGCTGCAGGTAATTTTCGTGGGTAATACGGAGGATTTCATTGGTGGCTTGCGAGGTACTATCAGCATTTACACGCATGACAGCAAAATCAACAAAGCCATCATCATCCTGCAACACAGCCTTAACAGTTTCCAGAGCTTCAGGCGCCTGATTGCTCCGAGCCCACACCAGCACCGCATGACGAGCCGTATTAATACTACCCATAAGACTGGCCGAGACCTCTTCCGCCAATGTCTCAACCAGCGCGGCATTATTATCATAAATGTAAGCTTGCTTATCTTTTTTGAATAACTCAGTCGCCAAATACAAATACAGACCAGTCGCCAGGCTGATCAAAATCAGCGACAAACCAAGAAATTTGTAGTGGAGAGACAAGAATTTAATAGGCATCTCGCATGGTCATAGTTAGAGGACAGACATTATATATGTACAGGCTAGCACG
>CAZZCU010000043.1:0-13250 GCA_964652825.1 uncultured Oligoflexales bacterium | reverse complement strand
GGTGGCGTTGACTATTCATTTGAATGCGTCGGTGATGTGCGTATCATGCGCGATGCTTTGGAATGCTGTCACAAAGGTTGGGGCGAAAGCACTATCATCGGTGTTGCCGGCGCCGGCCAGGAAATCACCACGCGTCCATTCCAACTCGTTACCGGTCGCGTCTGGCGCGGCTCGGCATTTGGCGGCGTCAAAGGCCGCAGTGAATTACCCGACTATGTTGAGCGCTATTTAGCTGACAAGATCGCCATCGATCCGATGGTCACGTATACATTGCCACATCGGGATATCAACAAAGCCTTCGCGCTGATGCACGAGGGCAAAAGCGTGCGCACCGTACTGGTGTATTAGATACACAGGAGTCATCCATGCAACAAATAGAACGCCGCCGCTGTTTTGATGGCTGGTTGGAAGTCTATCAACATGATTCGGTCAGCTGTAAAACCCCGATGACGTTTGCCATTTATCTGCCGCCGCAGGTAAGCAGCGGCAAGCTACCCGCCCTGTATTGGCTATCCGGACTGACTTGCACGCACGAAAATTTCATCATCAAAGCCGGCGCGCAACGCTACGCGGCCGAACACGGTATTGTTCTCGTTGTTCCCGACACCAGTCCGCGCAACACCGGCATTCCCGGCGAAAAAGGTGAGGAGCATTTAGGCGAAGGCGCGGGCTTTTACGTTAACGCCACCCAAGCACCATGGAATAAGCATTACCAGATGTTTGATTACGTCACCGCCGAATTACCAGCACTGGTAGAAAATCACTTTCCCGTCGCTGCCGATAAACGCTCCATCAGCGGTCACTCCATGGGCGGGCACGGCGCATTGATAGCCTTTTTGCGACAACCTGATCGCTATGCATCAGTGTCAGCATTTGCACCCGTGTGCCGACCCACGCAAAGTCCCTGGGGCAGAAAGGCCCTATCGACGTATCTTGGCTCTGACGAAAACACCTGGCTCGCTTATGATGCAACACATCTGCTCGGTCAAACCAAACAGCGCCGCCCCATTCTGATTGACCAGGGCGCCGCTGATCCCGCGCTCAAGGAGCGCCTGCGTTTGCATGACTTAGTTGAGGTCGCTGAAGCCTGCAAATATCCGCTGCAGGTTCACATGCGCGAAGGCTACGATCATTCCTACTATTATGTCAGCAGCTTTATCGGCGAACACATCGCTTATCACGCACGCGCGCTAGGCCTGTAATGCTGTCGCCGCAGCCCCCTACCATGCTACCGACCCGCCTGAGTAAGTTTGGGGTGACGTTTCCATTTATGATCGCGCCCATGGTCGGCATCAGTCATGTCGCTTTTCGCGAGCTGATTCAGCACTACACACCTGCTGGTCTCGATGTGCTACGCTTCACGGAAATGTTATCGACACGACGCATTCCGAGCCAGAAACTCGATGACGTTGATACCTTGCGTCATGCACCGGATGAACGCTGTCTGGTGCCACAACTGCTTGGCAACGAAGAACGTTTTATCCGTCCAAGCGTCGAACGCCTCATGCGTATGCAACCATTTGCTTTTGATATCAACATGGGCTGTCCGGTGCAGCACACGCTCAAGCATAACTGGGGCGTGCGGCTGATGGGTGACGCCGACTATGCCGCCGCAGTCGTCGCAATAACAAAACGCGCCTCGCCGATTCCGGTATCAGTAAAGCTGCGCGCGGGACTGGACGAGAAAACCCAATTGCCGGAGCTATTGGCTTTTACCCGTAAATTACAAGGCGCCGGCGCTGACTGGATCACGCTGCATGCACGTTCCGCCGCTGCCAAACATCATGGTGCCGCCGACTGGCGAATCGTGGGCGAGACGCGAAGCGCGCTCACTGTTCCAGTCATTGCCAATGGTGATATACAGACTGCCGCCGACGCTCTGCGGGTAGTGAGGGAGTTTGAAGTAGACGGCGCCATGCTTGCACGCGCCGCGGTTGCTCGACCGTGGATCCTGTGGCAAATCGCCGAAGATCTCGGTTATCCGAATAAGCCGCCGGGCCGCGAGCATGATCACGCTCCACGCGACGGCCAAGAAGAAGCCGACGAGTTTGTGCGTGCTTGCCGGATTTTTCTCGATTTATTGTGTCAGTATTTCGTCAACACTGAGCAAATTCACCATCGTTTTTGTTTCTTCGTGGCAACTGCGTCCAAGTGGTTTGCTTTTGGGCATCACTTTTGGCGTCGGTGCATACGCGCCAAAACTATTCCTGACTTGCGGGCGCAGCTGCATCGCCACAATCTTGGTGATGCGCCGATGTATCAACGTATTGGTCTCTAACTAAGATCAAAAATCTGCGGTGTCAGCGCGGACAGAATTTTTTGCCTTGGAAATACTTGCTGCAAGTGCGTCGCGAATGCCGTCATAGCTTCGGGTGAACCATGATTTAAAATAATGGTTTTTGGTGGTGCTTGCATGGCACGCAGCATTTCGGTCAAATCCGCATAGTCAGCGTGTGACGATAACTGCTGAATCGTCTCGATTCGCGCCTGAATCGGGATTTCCTGATGATGAATACGCAACGTCGCCAACGTCTCGCGATTATCCTGCAAAAACCGACCTTTCGTCGTCTCCGCCTGATAACCGGCAAACAACACGCAGTTATTGGGATCTGGCAACCGGGCTTTCAGGTGATGCAGAATTCTCCCGCCGGTCAACATACCAGCCGCCGAGATCACCACCATAGGTCCTTCGCGCATGCATGCAAGCATCGATTCGTCCGGCGTGGACGAACATTCATATTTAGAAGGGAATAGCGGATGACCATTTTCGACAAAAGCATGCTCCAGATTGTGATCTTCTGGATGACTCAGAAAAATCTCCGTCGCGGCACGTGCCATGGGACTATCTAATATTACCGGTACCGCCGGAATATCGCCGCGATCTTCCAACAACTTCAGAATAAAAAGAATTTCCTGAGAGCGACCAACCGCGAAGGCAGGAATCACCAGCACACCATTCGCAGCGAACGTTTGCTTTGCCACCGCAGCAATCGCGGCGGTCACGTCACCGACTTCATGCCGACGATTGCCATACGTCGACTCCAATACCAACACATCGGTATCGGGAAATCCCAGCGGCGGTCGTAAGGTCAGCGAGCGCCCATGCCCGACATCACCGGAAAAGGTGATCGTACGAGTCCGTCTATCATTGTGAAGCGCCAACTGCACATAACTGGAGCCGATGATATGCCCCGAACGCACAAAACGACAATGCACCTGCTGATCAAACTCAAGCCAGGTATCACGCGCCTGCGGACGAAAGTTTGCAAGAACCGCCTCAGCATCTTCGGTTTTAAACAACGGCTTCGCCGGGCGATGGTGCGAATACCCCGTTTTATTGGCAAAATGCGCCGCCTCTTCTTCCAATTTAGCGGCATCCAGCAATAGAATCCGCGCCAGATCAGCGGTACCTTGCGAGCAATAAATAGGGCCACGAAAACCATCTTTATATAAGCGCGGCAAATATCCGGTATGATCCAAATGTGCATGCGTCAGTATCACCGCATCCAACGCCGCCGGATCGACAGGTAAATGCTCCCAGTTTTTCAGACGCAACGTTTTGTCACCCTGAAACAAGCCGCAGTCGATTAGATACTTGCGTTTGTCCACCGACAGCAACGCGCGGCTACCGGTAACAGTGCCGGCACCGCCAAGAAAATTCAAAGTGATACGCATTAAGGTATTTAGATCCTAATTGTTCATCAGCTTTTGTAGTTGCTGTAAATTATCCTGCACATCTTTTGGCAGATAAACGCCGGAGGAGCCAGAGTACTCCAGAACCGCGTGTTCTTCGAGTAACGAATACGCCAACGGTGCGAATTTAGCTTTCGGCGCCAACCGCACAGCGGTCTCCAGGTAAAACTCGGTTTCGGACAACCAGAACGATCTGCCAATAACAATCTCAGTCAGACCCAGCAGATAATAAGCCTCCGCCACATCTACTGATTCCTTTTT
The DNA here is from genome assembly GCA_964652825.1 of uncultured Oligoflexales bacterium. Lineage (GTDB taxonomy): Bacteria > Bdellovibrionota_B > Oligoflexia > Oligoflexales > CAZZCU01 > CAZZCU01. The sequence goes on along the minus strand of CAZZCU010000043.1, from coordinate 9,296 downwards.
GGCGCCGACAATATACTTATGCAATAAACCTGAGGCATATACGTATTCAACAAACGCCCGACGATCCAATGGATAAGCCAATTGTTGTTGTGCGTCTTTGATAACCCGCCGCGCGGTCGTCAACAAATCAGCGGTCGGTTGGTTTTTCGGCAAGGCGGCGAGCGCTTTGTTCCAGGCGACTAAATCGCGGCGGATAAAGCCGGGCAAATCTTGGCGCTGAAGCATTTTAGCGAGCGTGGCATGAGCGCGACCTGGATTGTATTTAACACGTAAGACCAAAAATAAATAATCCGTGATGGCGCCTTGCAGCAGCAAATCAGCAACTGGTTGACGACTATCGACAAGCAGTTGCTCATATGCGGTAATCGCTGCATCAAACTGCCGCGTGGCGGTCAACATCGACGCCTTCTCAACGGGCGTCAACTTGCTCAGATCGGACGCTGTGAACAATGAGTCGGCACGAAACGTCTGCTGCTCGGGAATCTTTGAGTGACAGGTAATACATGCTTCCGTTACATGGCCAAATAAATACCGCGCCTCCTCTTTGCGGCCGCGCTCAAATTTGCGTTCGATATCCTTGACCAGACGCGTCAAAGAACGACTGGCGAAACTATACTCACGGTTGAGCGGCGCCGCATGCGTGCCGAGTTTGCCGGAGTTTTTAGCAATGGTTTGCAGAGCCGTGGTGATGGTCTTGGCGTTTTCCGACTTGGCGAAGCCATCCTCGCGCAAACTCAGGGGCAATACGGTCCGCATCGCGCCATAAATCTGTTGCATGGCTTCCTTGGTGGCAAGATCGCTTGTCTGCGCGCCGGCGTAACCGCCGTTTTTCAACAAAGTTACCGCCGAAATCATCACCAGCCTACATATCATCCCACCAAACCTGCGCATGCGTTGCTTCCTCTTGAATGTGTTAAGTCATCCGTTATAGTTTACTTTACACGTGAGGTTAGCAAAATGAGTACCAGTAATATTGATTTCAAGACCGAATACCAGCGCAAGCTGACAACCGCTGACGAAGCTATACGTCTGGTCAAATCCAACCAAAACGTGGTTACAGCTATGGCCGCCGCCGAGCCGACCAAGTTCTTTTCGCTTTTGGGTGAACACGCAAAAAGCCTCAAAAATGTCATTATTCACTGCGCCAATCCCACAACAAGTTATAGTTGTTTTACCGACAGCACGCTCGATCAACATATCCAGCTAAGAGTGATGTTCCTGACCGCGGCGGTGCGAAAACACCAAGGTCGCAACATGGTGCATTATGTGCCGCAACATCTGAGTCGCTGGGTGCGCAATCTCACGCACGAACGTAGCGTCGATATTTTCTGGGGCAGCTGCTCCCTACCGGATGCCAGGGGGTTTGTCAGCCTGGGCGTCGGTGCCTGCTATGAGCCGGAAATCCTACGTGCCGCCAAAACCGTGATTCTTGAAGTCAATCCGCATATGCCGGTCACTGCTGGCGGCACCCAGGTCGCACTCTCTGAAGTCGATCACTTTATCGATAATGCACACCCTCTCCCGACACTACCGGCGGCGGCGATCGGCGAGAAGGATATCGCCATCGGCCAATTCGTGGCGGAGCTGGTGGCGAACGAAAGCACCCTGCAACTTGGCATCGGTTCCATTCCCAATGCTATCGGCAAGGCTCTGGAACATCACCGTGATTTAGGCATTCATACCGAGATGATCAATGATACGATCATGGAACTCTATCAAAAGGGCGTGATTACCGGCGCCAGAAAAACTATCTGGCCTGGCAAAATCGTCGGCGCTTTTGTTTACGGCAGCCAAAATCTCTACGAATTCATCGATCGCAACCCCATCGTCGAGCTGCATCCGGCATCCGTAGTCAATGACTCGTACCGCATCGGCCGTAATCACCGCATGGTCTCAATCAACACCGCCATCGAAATTGATATTACCGGCCAGGTGTGTTCGGAATCCATCGGTCATCGCGAAATCAGCGGCGTCGGCGGTGCCAGCGAAACTCATATCGGCGCGCAACGCTCCGACGGCGGACGCGGTATCGTCGCCCTGCATGCGAGCACTACTAACAATCAACATTCAAAAATTGTTTTTGAGTTAAAACCAGGCGCCAAAGTCAGTATCAGTCGTAATGATATCGATACGGTCGTCACCGAATTCGGTGTTGCTCAACTTTCGGGCCGTTCGGTCGCGGAACGGGCACGGGCATTGATTCATATCGCGCATCCGCAATTTCGCGAAGAACTCTTACAAAACGCGCGTCGCGAAGGTTATATTTAGAGCTTCTAATTCGCCTGTTCCGCCAGATCACCAGCATCCGGGTCACGTTCCCGATTCAGCAGGCCATGTTTTTCCATACGATAACGCAAAGTATGTCGCGATACGCTGAGCAGCTGCGCCGCTCGGCTCTGATTCTGATGGGCCTTTTCCAAAGCCTGAATCAGCAGACTCTTTTCCAATGCCTCCAGAGAAATCCCATTGTCCGGCAACTTCATTACATCGACCGCAGTCGCACCAGCGCGCATTGGCATTGACATCGCGACAGGGACGACTTCGCCCGTCTGTGTCGAAGCGGTCATTGCGCCGTTGCCGATACTCGGCAAACGTTCCAGTGTAATATGTTCAGGCTCGATAACCGTTGGCTGTTCCAGCACCAGTGTGCGCATCAAAACATTGCGCAACTCACGAACATTGCCCGGCCAGTCATGCTCAGCCAATCTCGCAAGCGTGGCCGCTGAGATGCCCGGTTTATCAATCATCAGATCCTGCGCCAGCTTATCCAGGAAAAACACGGTTAATGCCGCGACATCTTCGCGACGTTCGCGCAGCGACGGCACGGTAATATGCAGCATGTTCAAACGATAATACAAATCAATCCGAAAACGTTGATTCGCAACCTCGGTTGCCAGATCGCGATTGGTCGCCGCCACGACCCGCGCCGCCAGCTCCACATCACGCACGCCACCCAAACGCCGAAAACGCCGGTACTCTAAAGCTCGCAATAACTTCGACTGCAGCTTTAATGGCAATTCACCGATCTCATCCAGAAAAATCGTGCCGCCACGCGCCATTTCAAATAAGCCCAGCTTGCGACTGCGTGCATCGGTAAAAGCGCCCTTTTCGTAACCAAATAATTCACTCTCAAGCAGATTCTCGGGAATACTTGCGCAATTAATTTCCATATACGGTTCTCTGGCGCGCTCCGACCATTCGTGAATAGCCCGTGCCGCAAGCTCTTTGCCGGAGCCGGTCTCGCCACATACCAGCACGGTATCCGCGCGGCTCTCTGCCACACGTCGCAATTGCTGACGCAGACGATCCATACTGGGAGCTTCACCGACAATATGAACAGGATCAGCGGTTTTAATCGCGCCTTCCAGGCGACTGACTTTCTGCCGCAACGTAGCGACTTCCGATGCCCGGTGCACCGCCGCTACGAGGTCCTTTAGATTAAATGGCTTTTGCAGATAATCAAACGCACCCAACCGCAAGGCCGTTACTGCCGAATCAACCGCGCCATGCGCAGTAATCAGAATCACCGGCATCGTCGGTTGTTCCTTGCGCCACTTTTTCAGCAACTCCAAACCATTGCCATCCGGCAAACGTAAATCCGTGATTGCCAGATCAGGATTAAAGCGCGGGAATCGTTCCAACGCTTGACCAAGCGAGCCGGCACGCATCACTTCAGCGCCCAAAGACTTGAGTTCGTTCTCGATGCTCCATGACAAAACGTCTTCGTCATCAACCACAAAAACCCGAAAATCCTGCAATGCATCCAATGGTAATTTATCAATCATTAGCTAAGCCCCGAAGAAAGATGATTAGTCTGATTTGCCAACGATCGCGGTAAACTTACTTCAACACTAGCGCCACCACTCGGCGAGCCGTTGCGCAGACATATTGCACCGCCATGCGCATGGACGTAACGTTGTGAGATCGACAAACCCAAGCCAGTACCGGCATCTTTGCTGGAAGCGAATGGCTGACTAAGTTGCTGCAAACGCTTTTCGTCAAAGCCTGGACCATTGTCAGAGATTTCAATGGATACCGAAGTACCTTTCAGCTTTGAGGTGATTTTAATTTGCGGATTTTTGACCTTGATCAAGGCTTCGACAGCATTACGCACAAGATGCCGCAGAACAATCGGCAAACTGGCTGGATCAGCATAAACAGTTGCAACCTCAAGATCCAAAGATAAAGCCGCATCGGCCCAGTGATGTACCACCGCCATTTCTTCGCTGGCGATCGTCTCGATCATCTCATGCAAATCAAGCAGGCGCGGTTGAATATGTATCGGCTTGGCAAAACTAACTAATTCACCGACGTAACTGTCAAGAGCGGCGAGACGTTGATGAATCTGTTGAATCACCTGCTGCATCGCATCAACCTGTTGATCGTTTGCCACGTTGTGGCCGGTCTCTTTGGTTTGCCGCAGCTGCCGCTCAAAAACCTGCAAGGCGGCGGAAATTCCAGCCACCGGATTACGAACTTTATCAGCAATCGAGGCCACCCATACCGTCATCAACTCGATGGCCCGCGTCTCGCTCAGCAATTGTCGATCACTTACTTTGGTCATGCATATCTTTCGTCTCGTCTAAGGCAGAAAAAATGTCGTCGGTATGTCAGGTTAAGCAACATCGATGCCAGCCCAAACAACACTCTATAAAGCTATTAAGTGTCTTGGCTTCGTGCTTGCCTTCTTGTTACCAGAGCCATATAACCCTCATGCGTGTTATTTAGCACACAAATTTGGGATAAGACACAAAACAACGCGCTTTTTCTTAAAAAGCCGCTGACTGGCAAGGCTTCTCGATCGATCAAAGAGCTTGGCATAGCAATTGCTTTTCCCAAAACGCAACGGTTTCAAACATAGGTTTGCACTTCACCAAAGGATAAGGAGATCAGCATGCGACTACGGATTTCAACAATGAATCTAACAATTGTGTTCACCACCGTTTTTGCTTTCGCCAGTTCGCTGGCCCTGGCCGACACCGCCGCACCAGGCGAACTCGTGCCGGTTGAGGCTACCGACATGTTCGTACCTCATGGCTTCGACAATAATGATGAAGTGGTTGCAGTCATCGACGGCTACCTGCGAAGCGGTTGCTACAAAATCACCAGACCGGACGTAAACATCGATCACGAGCAACGCATGATCACCATCACGCCGCAAGCACGTTACTACGAAGCTGTCTGCATTCAGGCATTGGTTCCCTACACGCAAGTCGTCAGCCTTGGCGTCCTGAATGTGGGCGATTACACCGTTCAGACCAAAAGCCGCAATCTGTCTGAGACACTCGCCGTTGCGGAAAGCAAGAATGCAGGTCCAGACGATATGCTTTACGCACCGGTGGATGACGTCGCTGTCGATAACGCAGTCAACCCAACGCGACCAATCGCCATCATCAGCGGACGCCTAACCAATTCCTGCATGCGCATTGATGACGTTAAAGTACAACGCAACGACAAGACCATTGAAATCTTTCCGCTGCTGGTACTCGAAGATCGCGTGGACTGCCAACTACTCGAAACACCGTTTCGGATTCCTGTACCACTGGTACGCGCCGGTGAACGCGAATTTCGGACGGGACGTTTCCTGGCACATGTTCGCAGTCTGAACGGCCAATCCGCTAACACGGTCTTCTCGGTTATGAAAACGATGACTAATAATTAGCGCAATGGCGCCCTGGCATTAACCACCAATTGATGCCAGGGCGACAGACAAAATCGGATAACCACGAAAGACGAAAGCGAGAGAACCATGACCATCCCCAGACGATTCAGCGGTATGTGTTCTTGCATAACAGTCGCCATCAATTTTGATGAACAATCCCAACCACTCATTAAGATCGCCGAAGGCCTTTGCCAACGCGCCAAAATGCGCATGCGTCTAGTCCATGTTATTGAACCATGGGTAGGTCGCTATTGGGCAACCTCGGTTGCCGGCGGCGTTCCCATGATGGACGTCATCGATACCGTGGAAAGCGAGCAACATAAAATCGCTCAGCTCAAACTCAATGAACTCGCCAAACTTGTGAACAACGATATTGATGTCACCACCAATGTCATCATCGGCACGGTAGCGGACAGCATCATCGCCGATGCCACGTCGATTGCTTCCTGCCTGATTATCAGCGGCGCCGCCGTTGAATATCGCAAATTCATGCCGCGTGGCTTCTCAACCGCACTGTCGTTAATGGCAAATGCGCACTGCCCGGTTCTGGTCGTCCCCAAAAACAGCAAACTGGACACCACGGCAACCACACTCAAATTGCTCGTCGCCGATGATCTTTCCGATAACGCCGAGCCCGCACTGGCAACCGCTATTGACCTGGGCAAGGCTTTGCAGAACGTCGAGATTCTGCACGTGCACGTTAATACGGTAAGTCCGGAATATATTCACGATACCTTTACGACCGTCATGGCGACCACCAGAACAGCCATGAGCTCGGACCTGGATCTAGCGGTTCTGGAAAATATGATGCTCAGTACAATCGCTAGCAAATTGAATGATCGCCTACCGATACAACGCAGCGAATTTCAAAAGCAAGGCGGCAAGTACGCAACACAAATTGCCACCGGCAAGCCAAGCGAGGAAATCGCCAAGATCGCCAAAACTTACAATGCCGATATGATTTTGTTCGGTCGCCATACGACTTTACACAAACGACCATTCCAGCTCGGCCAAGTACCGTTTCATACCATGCTGGCACAAGAGTGCGCGGTTTTAATCGCGCCCAAAACGTATTGATTTCTATTTATTCGGCAGCACCACCGTAAAGGTGGTGCCCTTGCCGACGACCGACTCCACGGCAATCTTGCCGCCCAGCAGGTTGGCCAGATTACGACTGATCGTCAAGCCAAGGCCGACGCCAGAGATGTTGCCTACCTGTTTCAGCTGGCGAAATTCCTCAAAAATCTGACCTACCTCCGCTGAACTCATTCCAGGACCAGTATCCCGCACACTGATCGACAACGAGCCCGCGGCCTGATATGCATCGATCTCGATCTCCCCGGCGGCGGTAAATTTTGCGGCATTGCTGGCAATGTTGAGAATGATCTGACTTAGCTTCCCGCGGTCAGTGGTAACAACGATCGGTGGTTGCCGCAAAAAACTTTTGAGCAAACGCACTGGTTTTTGCCCTAACAACTGCTCCACATCAGCGATAATCTCGGTCAACAACAACTGAATATCGACGTTTTCCAGCTTGAGCTCCCACTTCCCACTCTCAATCCGCGACAAATCCAACAGATCATTAATAATCGCCATCAAACCCCGTGCATTGCGCACCACCGAATTCAGCTGTTTCATGGTTTTGGCGGATAAATTATCGCCACTGTTCATCGCCAACTCGGCAAAACCAAGAATTGCCGACAATGGTGTGCGCAATTCATGCGATGCCGCTGCCAGGAATGACGACTTCGCCGCCGCCGCCGCGTTGGTCCTCTCCGTATGCTCACGCAAACTGACGGTATATGCCACAACATAGGCATCACTTGCTAACAACTGGTCCAAAGACATCAACCGGTCAATGGCAATCCGTACTTGATATAAATCAATATCCGACTCTGTGGTGACAACGATGTTCACCCTACCGATCAAAGCCTCGCGCAAATACAAATGCATGCCCTGGTACCAGGCCAGCGGCAAGCCGACCCGAGCATGGGTTAAACCCACCTGGATACGTTTAATCAGATATTCGATTCCGTAATTTCCGGAGAATAATTCCGTACAATAACTCCGAAACGTCATTTTCAAACGATCGATCGTGGTGTGCTCGCTGATAATTGTGCGCAAAGGCTCATGCTGTTGAATATGGGCGTAAAATTCATCAATGATCTGCGGTATATGAGGCGCAATCACCGGCGACAAACGCGCCAAAACCACCGCATCGTCATCCGTCAGACCGGATAATGACCGACGCAGTCGAAGCTCGTCTTCGCTTGGATATGTATATTCCTGACCCATGCCTTGAGTTTTAATCTTGCTCATCCTGTAAACGCAAACTAAAAATAAACCGCACCTGAATAACTCCAATGCAAGTGAGAACGATTACCGTATGCAAGGCTCAAGCCATATCTCCCATCTCCTGATTGTCGATGATGTGGAGGACAATCGCGATCTGCTGGTGGACTTATTCTCTCTGCCGGGATTCGCGCCGGTGGCGGTCGCCTCGGTAGCGGCGGCACGCGACGCGATCAAAGCCACGAAACAACCTTACGATATGATCCTATCGGATATCTCCATGCCCGAGGAAACCGGCTTCGATTTGCTCGCCTGGCGTAATGAACAACGCAAGGATATCAAAAGCATTCCGATCTTACTAATTACCGCCGCCCTCCCTGAAGACGAATATCGTGTACGCGGCCTGTCCATGGGTGCCGTGGACTATGTGGTACGTCCCATCTCCAATCAGGAACTGGTCTTGCGGGTGCAGATGGCGATTGACCATCACCAAAAATACTCCAGTCTAAAAACCGCTTTTGAAGACAGCCAGGATCTCGCCACGGTCGGACGCCTGCTCGCCGCGGCCAATCACGAAATACGCAACCTCTCGACATTGATTCTACTTACCAGCGAGCAAGTTGTCAGAATTTTTCAGAAACCGGATAACACCGACCACAGTATCGGTCAGCAAGCACTACGTTCGCTCGAAAAATCCGCCAAATTGCTGGCCAGCATGAGTCATAATCTCAACGCCACCGTCGGCAAAAACCAGCCGCGATTGACCACCGTCAATCTTAGCGACATCATCACCGACGTTATTGATCTTATCGCCATCAAAGCTCATGCGATTAGGATTGAACGAAAATTTGATGATCAATTGCAAACCTGGAGCACCGTTGACGAGACCCGCCTCAAACAAATCTTAATAAACTTTCTCCTGAACGCCATCGACTCGATCGCTGAGGCAAGCACAACATCTGTCGGCCTCATCGAAATCCGCATCACCGAAGCCGCCGAGCATTGGCAAGTACGCATTACTGACGACGGCGTCGGCTTCAGTTCACCATCAGGACGATTGAGCGACTTTCAGCCGTTTACCACCACCAAATCCATACGCGGCGGCAAAGGTCTGGGTCTGTGGTGGAGTATGCAACTAGCATCGGGCATGAACTGCCGCATCGAACTGCAGTCCGAAGGAACCGGCAAAGGCGCCACCGCCATTCTTTCGGCACCCAAAACCACGCCACCCGTGAATGATCACATTGATCTTGCACAGTATTTAATCGATTAAAAACTGCTCTACTTGTGTGTTGCCAACCGCCTCATAATTCTCTCGTTATGAAAGCTAATATAGATATCA
>CAZZCU010000042.1:3140-14055 GCA_964652825.1 uncultured Oligoflexales bacterium | reverse complement strand
CCCCACTTCTCCACAACGCGTCCGGCGGCAAGATTGGCAAGCCGCATCGCCTCGGCAAACTCCCGCTTAACGGCAAGCGTCAACGCCATAATCGCAACCACCGTATCGCCGGCACCGGAAACATCAAAAACCTTACGAGCCTGCGCTGGTAGATAAATTGCCGGTTTTTGTCCAGACTGCTGATCAAGTGCCAAATACATGCCTTCAGGACCCAGCGTTACCAAAACATTGCGAATGGCGTAAGTATCCTGCAGCTTCTTAGCTAATTCTTCCTTACCCCATGATTCTTGTGGATCAAGAGCGAGGGCATCGCATGCTTCGCGACGATTTGGTGTAACCAAAAAAGCACCCTTATAACGCTTGTAATCTCGACCCTTAGGATCAACCACGGTTGGGACTTTGCGCTCGTCCGCAAGCTTGATCAGTTGCTGAATAAAATCCGCCGGCAAGGCTCCCTTGCCATAATCACTAATAACCAGGGCATCAAACTTGGCCTGCTTCAGTCGCGATAACAAAGCTTGCTGCTGTTCATTACTAATTGGATGGATCTTTTCCCAATCGATACGAACGATCTGCTGACTGCCTGATGCCACACGGGTTTTACGTACCGTCGGACGATCTTTAACTACCATGATCTGATCAGTCGCCACCTGATCAACGTCAAGAATTTGACGCAATTGCGTACCGGCGGCATCATCACCCACCAGACCAAACAAAATCGCCTTACCACCGGCAAGTTGGATATTCCGCGCAACATTCGCCGCGCCTCCCGCCGCCGCAAACGACGAGGTCACCAGATGCACCGGCACGGGTGCTTCCGGGGAAATGCGATTTACATTCCCCATTAAGTACTCGTCCAATATCAGGTCGCCAACTATGGCGACTTTTGCTTCTTCGGCGATCCATGGCAATAGCGGTTGCGTCTTCATAACGACCTCAATGTATTTCTGGTTTTAGAGTCGATTGATACGTTCATGCCGACGACTCCTTGACGTTTCTTGTCATGGTCTTGACGTTTCTGGTTGCAATAGCGCCGGAATTTTGGCGCGCTTTATCCTCAAAGCCCCGAATCATAAGCAATATCACGCCTGGCATGCAACTTGCTTTTAGTACTTCAACCCAATCTCTATCAACCACATAACTTCCATCTTGTCCAAATGAGCGTTATACGCATGAGACAGCTTCGTATTATTGTCTGGACCGCAATCGCCCTTACTTGTGGGCATTCCTCAGTTATTGCCGCCAGCAATACCTTCAGCCAGCTATCGCTGACCTTCAAGAACAAAAAAGAGTTTCGCTATTACGCAATCAAAGGCGAAAACGCCTTAGTTTTAGAATTATACAACACCAGTCCCACTGAAATCTCCGGAATAGATCATTACGACGAAAGACATGTTAGACGCATTCTCGTCAAAGACCTGGGTGGTCAAGGTACATCTTTAAAGTTAGTGCTCAAAAATCGCCAGATTCGCACAACCGTCACCAGCTTCGACGAGCCATTTCGGGTTGTCGTTGATATGTACAATCAGGACTATCGTGAACCACGAGATCAGGTGACCGGCATGCCATTGGCTGAAGACGGTGACCTCACCGCGCCAGTCACTCCGGCAGGCGACACCGACACACTTCCGGCCGAGCCACAGCAAACAACAGCAGCATCCGAAGCAAGTTCAGGAAAAAAGTTTTTACTACAAGCACCGACGCAAGACTTCAGCGAGCCAGAAGCACTGATCAGTGCCATGCAAAGTACTCCTGAAGGAGCGGGCGCTTACTGGCAAGAATATCCTATCTATGTCTACCGTCTGCAAACAGCAGTGTTTGAAAGCAACAAAGGCAATGCTGATTGGCTACGAAACAATGCCGGCAAAGCCGCTGCATCCGCCGGCGCGCTTGCGAACTATGCAGGCCAAATGTTTGACTACGGCCACGAAAACCGTGCACTGTTGGCTTATCAAAATGTTTTACATAAAGAACCGGGAGTATTCGAGAACAACGCCTTGCATCTCTGGCGTTTTGCCGAATCACACCTTGGTCAAGGTAATCTGACATTAGCGGACGGTTACTTCCAATCACTGATCGAGAAATTCCCGGGTCATGATTTGGTACCGTTTGCGCAGATGCGTCGCCTTGATATCCAGGCGATTCGAGCCATCCAGGAGAATGGTCCTGGTAATCTCTCGCAATTCGGCAGCGCCGCTAACAATGTAGCTCCGAAAAAGAGCTCGGAACTTGCCGCTCAACTGGCAATCAGAACAACCTACTGGCGCTCGCACGATCAGACAACTGTAGATGCTTTGCAAAATAATCGGGCAACACTAGTCGCGCTCGATGATCAGTCCCGTATTAACTTACAGAATAATATCAACGCCGTCGAAAGCGATCGTACTGCATTTCTTGGTACAAGCTTGCTGCTCAATCAAATGATTCAAAGTAATGCCGATTGGAATCCGGAAATTGGCAAGTTTGCCGCCGGCTATTTCAAACGTTTCACCGGTCCGGCGACCGAACCTTTCCGCACACAATTAAGCAACAATTTAAAAATTCATCTTACTAAACACTTTGACAAGCTTCTGAGTAGCGCCGCATTCAACAAAGCAGTCAACGACTACGAAACCCTACCAATTTCGCTGCAGTCCATAAAAAAGACTGCAAGCGTTGCCTGGGTTCTAGCTGAATCTTATCGTCACACCGGCCGCAACGAAAGCGCAGTCGGCCATTACGAGACCGCAGCTGCCGGCATGCAGACGGATGCCGATCGCTTCAAGGCGAATTTCTGGCTAAGTGTCGCAGCGGGTAACACGATCCAAGCCATGCGTGCGCAAAATCGCGGTGGCAATACCAGCACCCTGCAAGCCAAAATGCGCAAAGCCGACCAGGATATGATGCGTAGCTGGACCAGTCTTAACACTGCGCAAAAGGGCGAAACTTACGCCGCGATGCGACCACATCTTGAGAAAAGTCTCGAAGATGCGATTCCGACAAGAACACCGGCGGTGATTATCCTTGAGCGGTGGACACAGACCTTAGCCACAGAAACCTCATTATCCTCTTCCTCAGACAGCGAAGGTGATGCCGCAACCAGTGCTTCCGCAAACTCGGTGCGACTCTTGAGTCGACTGGCCACGCGCTTTGCGGCTCTGGGTATGAGCAAAGAAAAACAACAAGCAACATCATTGATGCAATACATTAAACCAGCTTCGCTCAGCGGCGACGAAGAAGCCCGCAAGCTTTGGGCAACACAACTAAATAATCTCGCGGAAGAATATCGTGAAGCAAACCGCTTCCTGGAAGCCGGCAAACTTTATGCGCTTGCTGGCGGCGAATCTGGAAATCTGGAAAATCGCGCTGAGTCTCTCTACAAAGGTGGACTCTTACTGTACCGCGCGGGTCGCAAAGAAGAGGCAATCAATGCATTCCGCAAGGCTGCGGAAGACGCGAATAACCAATTCTACTCAAATCTGGCTAAGGAACGTCTTAGTCAGCTCGAACCATAAACGGAGGAAGTGATGGCGTCCGCTCACCACACCAACGGTGCAATTGCACGCGCTAATGAGTCAGCAAGTAACCAGGTCACCGGCGACGAGTACGTTAATTTCGTACAGCAACAGCGCCAGGGTGCGGCAGGTACCAGCCATGACTTCGGCTTCATTACCGCTGACGAAAAAATGCAGAACATCAAAGAAGTCGTGCAGCAGATAGCTCACACCAACGTACCGGTGCTCATTACCGGCGAATCCGGCACCGGCAAAGAAGTCATTGCCCGCATGATTCATGATTGCTCCAATCGCAAAGACAAGCCGTTTGTTGCGATCAACTGTGCCGCAATTCCCCCGTCGTTGCTTGAAAGCGAACTATTTGGTCACGAGAAAGGTGCATTCACAGGTGCACACCAACGTCATCTCGGTAAATTTGAGCAAGCACAGGGTGGCACGTTGCTCCTCGACGAAGTCACCGAGATCGAGCCAGTACTGCAGGCCAAATTATTGCGCGCGCTCCAAGAGCGCGAAATCGAGCGCATCGGCGGCAGCGGCCCTGTCAGTATCGACACGCGTATTATCGCGACCAGCAATCGTGATATCGCCAGTGCTGTTGCCAGCGGTGATTTCCGCCAGGATCTCTATTACCGGCTCTATGTTATCCATCTCAAAGTTCCGGCACTTCGTGAACGCCCCAAAGATGTCATGTTGCTGGCACAACATTATCTCAATCACTATGCCACTCAGTTTGGACGCGGCAGCGTGCAATTCAGTCAGGAAGCCGCCAATCGTCTCTTGAACTATCCATGGCCGGGCAACGTGCGTGAACTTCAAAACGTCATGCAACGCGCCATCCTGATGGCCAAAAGCGCGATCATCAAAGGCGATGAGCTGCCGCTCGAAGCAGCCAAGTCACTGGAGAACCTTGATTGGGTTAAGACCCTGCCGATCGGCAAGTCCATGTACGAAGTGGAAACCAAATTCATCATCGAGACACTTAAGCGTCATAGCGGTAATCGCACGCATGCTGCCAAAACCCTCGGTATCAGCTTGCGTACGTTACGTAACAAGATCAATGAATTCACGGCGGCTGGACTGGAAGTCCCAAGCCCCCCTACTGGTAAGGCTTTGTAAGATATATGGTTAGCGGCATCTTCAATTTTGCGGACAAAGTGCAGATGGAATCGCTGAATCAGCGGCTCGTGCGGCAGAAAGTTATCACTGCCAACGTCGCCAATGCTGAAACACCCGGGTTCCGCGCGCTTGGCTACGATTTCGAAGAGCAACTGCAAGCAGCTTCCGGTACTGACGATCCGTTTCCGATGAAGGCAACGAATCCAAAACATTTTCGCGACGATCTTACACAAGCGGATGGCACGATCGAACCAGACGTCTATGTTCGTCCGCAGGAAAGTATCACCGAAGACGGCAACACCGTCGATGTCGATAAAGAGATGGCCGAACTCGCACAGAACCAGATCCTTTACCGATCGGCTGTCGAGCTTATCAATAAGAAAATTGGTCTCGTTCGCTACGCAATTACCTCTGGAGGTAGATAAACATGAGTTTTTTCTCCGCAATGAACATTAGTTCCTCCGGTCTGGCAGCACAACGCGTCCGCATGAACGTGCTCAGCTCCAACCTGGCCAACGCCCAGACGACACGCACCGAAGAAGGCGGTCCCTACAAGCGCAAAGACGTGGTTTTTGCGGCAACTCCGGAAGGCAATCAATTCGAGAACTTCCTGGACGAATCATTTGGCACGCAGTTAAAGAATGTCAAAGTTGTTAACATTCACACCGACACCAATGCTCCACGCCGGGTCTTTGATCCTTCGCATGCTGATGCTGACAAGGACGGCTACGTCGAGATGCCTAACATCCAGGTCATGAATGAAATGGTTAATATGATTGCTGCCACCAGGGCCTTTGAAGCCAACACCACGGCTTTGAACAGCGCCAAGCAAATGGCGACCAAAGCCTTGGAAATTGGTCGCTAAGCAGCGATAGAGAGTGGGAGGAATAAGTCGTGAGTAAAGTCGGCATAAAATCACCAGCGGCGGAGCTAATGCTCGCACAGCTGCGTGATATGCAAACACAAGCCAAACCCAACAATACCAGTAACGGCAAAACTTCCGGCGGCCTGTCATTTATCGATCATTTACAAAATGGCGTCAAAGAAGTGGACGCCATGCAAAAGCAGTCAGATACCATGGCTACCAATCTAGCGTCCGGCAAGGATCAAAACCTTCATGAAACCATGCTTGCCGCGACCCAAGCCGAATTAGGTTTCAATCTAATGGTACAAATCCGCAATCGTGTTCTCGAAGCATATCAAGAAGTTATGCGTATGCCAGTGTGATCTATCATCGAGGTAATTCGTGGATAACTTTCGTCAATTTCTGAATAACTTAGGGGCACAGGCGAGCAAGTTCTGGGCTCAGCTCAACACCACGAAAAAATTCGTGGTCGGCGGCGCAATCTCAGCGGCGATCATGGGTATCGTCTTCTTGGTTGCGACTAAACCCGACCAAGACCGCAACTACCTGTTCGTTGATATTTCGCCCGAAGATTCCCAGGCGATTATTGGTTACTTCAAAAAGAATAGTATCAATGACTACACTGTCGATAGTAAAGGCATTCAGGTTCCCACGGAGAATCTGGCCCATTTGCGCCTAAAGCTCGCGCAAGAAGGTCTGCCGAATCAAGGTCTTGTCGGCTGGGAGAAATTTGATAAAGCTGACTTCACACGCACCGAGTTTGATCAGCGTATTCACAAACTTCGCGCTATTCAAGGCGAGCTACAACGAACCATCTCGTCCATCGAGGGCGTGTTGTCCGCCAGAGTTCATATAGTCACTCCGCAACAAAGTCTTTTCGTCGAAGACAAAAAAGAGCCAACGGCGGCTATTTACCTGCGCTTTAAGCAAGGCAGTCGACTCGATGAAAAACAAATTCGCGGTGTTGTCCATTTGGTCTCACGCTCGGTCGAGGGATTGAAAACCGATAACATCACCATCATCGACAACGAAGGTAAAATGCTCACCGAGGAAAGAAACGGCGATCCCTCGTCACAGCAGACGAAGGAAATGCTGCAATATAAACGCGATGTGGAGAAAGAACTCGAAAACCGCATCCGTGGACTCGTGGGCAAAGTCGCCGGCCATGATCGCGTTGACGCTAAAGTTGATGCCACCATCGACTATACCAAGGAAGAACAAACCATTTCCGATATCGATCCTGATCGTGTCGCCGTTATAGCCTCGAATGTTACCAATCAAGACGTTCACGGTACTGGCTTGAATCCCACGGGTATACCGGGAAGCAAGTCAAACGTACCTGGCGAACAAGAAGATGTTTCCATGGCGACCGCCCAGACCAAGTCCGCTCGCGGCTCAGAGCGATTGAACTATGAAATCGCCAAAACCCTGAGCCACAAAATCTTGCCCGTTGGAACCATTAAGAGAATTTCAGCAGCCGTTATTGTCGACGGCAAACAAGTCTATCCGACCAATGGAACCGCAGCGACATTCGAAGCGCGTACCGACGAAGAAATGAAAAAAATCGAGGAACTCGTTAAGACCGCAATTGGTTTCCGCGACGGCCGAGACGAAGTCCGTGTTCACAATATGATGTTCCAGTTGGATGCGGTCCAGACCACCGTCATTGCTGAACAAAATCGCGAAACACGCGAATACATATCCACTTTAACTTTATCCGCCGTGGCAGCATTAGCTTTGGTCTTGTTTGTCGGATTCATCGTACGGCCGTACTTCCGCTGGTTGGCGTATGATCCCGAGCGCAAACGCCAAGAGACCAATATCCAGGAGTTCAAACCAGACCTGGAGTTGACTGGCGTTCAAAGCATCCAGGTCAAAGAAGATGTTCCGTTCGACAAGATGACGCCTCAGGAACAAGTTCTGTATCTTGCGAAACACGAGCCTGCACGCACAACCGAAGCGTTACGTATGATGCTGAATCCCCATGGCGCCACGCACTAATAGGAGTCTAGAACGTGCGCAATACTGACGGCGAACGCCGCACTGGCAGATACATAAAAGTAACTAACGCCAAGCTGATTGACAGCTTGGCGTTATACAAATTTTCTTTTGAGGAAATTTGCGAAAATCCGATTGCGCATCGCGACAATCCATCATCCAATATTATACGAGCCAAACTCCATGAGCGCGCGACTATGGAAGAAGTCGTACTTGATCCGGAAGGCTTGAATAAAGATCTGCGCGACGAAGACAACAGAATGCCTATTCTTCAGCCCGTCGATTTTACCAATGAATGGAAAAAGCGACGCGCCCGTAATACTACCGGACCTGTGCGCATCGATGATGACGAAGATCTGGACTACGACGCCGAAAGCGAAGCTCATACAGAAGTCGAGACAAGCACCCACGCAACAGCATCCCTTACCAAAGAAGATATCGATAGTGCGGCTGCTTCAACTAGCGAGCAGACTCATACCTCCTCACCACATGGATCAGCAAAAAGCCCAGAAGAGGTTCAGCTACACAATTTTCAAGCACAGAAGAAAACTATCGACGCTGTCGGCAAAGCTATTCAAAACATCAATCAGATGAGTGGCGACGAGCAAGTCGCGACCGAAACGCCGGCGGCTACCGCAGGTGCTGATCCGTTTATTCCCATGAATCCAAATCCATCTGATGCTCTGGCCAACCAAGAAGCCAATGCTATCAATGAATACAAAGCCCGTGCCGAGCAACAAGCGGCCGATCCCAAAGTGTTGCAAAGCCAATATGAAACCGCCAACGCTACGGGCTATCAGGATGGTTTTAAGGTCGGCGAAGAAAAAGCCATCGTTCAAATGCAAGCGTCCGTCGCGCCTTTACTAGGCAACATCGCCAGCATCGTGACCGAACTGGAACACGTTAAAAAAACCATTCTTGAAAACGTGCAACAGAATTTTTACGAAATCACGCAGGCGATTGCGGAGACGTTAATTCGCCGCGAAATCAATGTCTCGCCGCAGGCATTCGCCTCGGTTATTCGCCAGGCGATCGCGGATGTAGTTCCTGATGATAAAATCACCATTGCCGTACATTCCTCGACTCACGAAAGTCTAAGCAAGCTGGAAATTCCCGATCTAATGACCAAAGTTGTCAAAGACGATCAAGTGCAACCTGGTGACTTCCGCATCGACTCGTCCTTAAGCGTTGTGGACGGTAATATTTCCAAACTCATTGCCAATCTCATTGAACAGGCTGACCTGCAACTGTTTGAGAAGACAGATAAGGCGGGTTAAATGACAGAGCAGGCAAGCAACGCGTTCATTCCCGAGACCAGGAAGTTCACGCGTCAAAACCTTCGTAAGACCCTCGGCGCTGTACCATGGCCACAGCACGGCAAGGTCGTGGAAGTCGTCGGCACTGTTATCGAAGCCCGTATTCCCAATGTGCGTATGGGCACGCTTGCCGAAATCAGCGTCGGTGGTCACGGCGAGCCCGTGCTCTCGGAAGTCGTTGGCTTTCGCGAAGACGGTGTCTTGTTACTACCCTTTTCGCCTATTGGCGGTATCGCGCCTGGCAGCCTGGTTACCACGCAAAGCGTTTTTGACTACATCCCGGTCGGCGATTTTTTGCTCGGCAATATCGTTGATCCTTTCATGCGTTCTTTATCGACCAAGCCGCTGAATATCCCAGAACGCTATCAGCAAGCACCGCTTGAGCGCGGAGCGCCGAATCCGCTTGAACGCAGCATCGTTCGCGAGCCAATCGGACTCGGTATCCGAGCTTTTGATGGTCTGTTGACGATGGGTGACGGTCAGCGTATCGGCGTCATGGCCGGATCAGGCGTCGGCAAGAGCGTTCTTATGGGCATGATCGCCAAAGGCTCCGAAGCAGACGTCAACGTTATCGGCTTAATCGGCGAACGCGGACGTGAGGTGCGCGAGTTTATTGAAAATGATCTCGGTCCAGAAGGACTCGCACGCTCCGTGCTGGTTGTCGTGACTGGTGATCAATCCCCATTGATGAAAATCCGTGCCGCAAAAGCTGTGACATCCATTGCCGAATATTTTTCGAGTCGGGGCAAAAAGGTTTTGATGATGATGGACAGCCTGACACGTGTTGCCATGGCGCAACGCGAAATCGGTCTGGCGATCGGAGAGCCACCGACTACCAAAGGCTACACGCCTTCGGTTTTTTCGTTGTTGCCTCGACTTCTCGAACGCTCGGGACCGCAACCAAAAGGCAACGGTGCCATCAGTGCTTTATACACCGTGCTGGTGGATGGTGATGATTTTAACGACCCCATCGCCGATGCGGCACGATCGATTCTGGATGGCCACGTGAATTTAAGTCGTGATCTAGCCGCGAAAGGTCACTTTCCGGCCATCGATGTTCGTACTAGCGCAAGTCGCGTTATGAATCATATTGTCACGCCCGAGCACTGGCAGCTCGCCAATCGCCTGCGCGGCCTCTTGGGCGTTTATCACGATAACTTCGATCTGGTTCAAATCGGCGCCTATGTACCAGGTACTAACCCCAAATTGGACGAAGCCATGGCATTGATGCCAGCTATCGAAAGATATTTAAAACAGGATTTAACGGATCGCTCGACATACGGTCAGGCGCTGATGGGCTTGAAGTCGTTGTTCGCTCCCCAAAGAAACTAAGTGAGCGAAAATTATGGATAACACCAAGCGCCGCATAAAACGAATGGGACCACTGATTCGCGTGCGACAGCTTCAACTTGATTACGAAGCCTCGCAACTTGCTCGCATCAAGCAGATCAAAACCGAAGCGGAACGGCAACTACAGGAATTTCAGACCAAATATATGGCCGGCGTAAATATGTTAAACGAGGTGCGCAACTCAGCCGACCGCCAGTATTTAAGCATCCTGGAAAGCGGCTTGGATATGCTGAAAACCAAATGGTACAAGACGCTCAAAAACTTACGCGAAATCGAACAAGTGGAATACGCACAACTGGAACAAGTAAAACTGGCGCGTAAAAACATGAAGACGATGGAAACACTAAAAGGTCGCTACGTGGAACAAGCCGCCATCGAAGATCTAAAACGCGATCAAAAGATCATGGACGACAACGCAGTGCGACGCTTTGTGGATCAAATGAACGATAAGAGCACCAAGCCTGGAAGCGAGGGTGAATCATGAGCTGGATCAACAAAAACACTTTACGCTATATGATGCTGGTTAAAGTCATCGTGCTCGCCGGCATTATCATTGCCATGGATGGTGGTTTTACCATCGGCGATAAAATACTCTCGGCGGCCGATGCGCCGAAAACTGCCGCGGACACCCCTATGGACGTGAAAGGCCAGACAGATCAAACTGCGGGCTCCGAAAACACGGAACGTCGTCGCAGCTTTATCGACGATCTGATTAACTTGCCCAAACTTGAGCCGGAAAAAATCAAGAAAGAGGAAATCAGTCGCTATCTGACTCT
>CAZZCU010000042.1:0-3040 GCA_964652825.1 uncultured Oligoflexales bacterium | reverse complement strand
TTTAAACAATTCCCCGAGAAACAAGTTATGGGAATTCTCGAAAAAATGTCGGCAGATAAGTCCGTTGCCATCACCGAATACTATGGCCGCGTTAAATCGATGCGCGAATACGACTTGCTCAAGGAAATGAATGCGTCCCTAAAACAGGAATTTGCTGACTGCAAGGGGCTGCCCAAAGCCGCAGCGGTAACCGAACCGGCGCCACAGCAACAAGCGCAAGTTCAACCACCAACTCAAAATTAGTCGGCGATACTAAACGGCGAGAAATTAGTGTCGCGGTCGTAGTAGTCTTCCTGCTCCGCGCGCTTTAAGAACGCGATGACTTTGTACGTCACTGGCGTTGCCAATACCTCCCACATCACCTTCACCACGTAATTGGCCAGCATAATCTGCACCAACAACTCAAAACTCCAAATCCCAAGAAACGCCAGCGGATAAAACACGCACGTATCCACCGCCTCACCCACCACCGTCGAGCCGATCGTGCGCAGCCATAACCACCTCCCGGCGGTGGCGACCTTCATCTTGGCCAAAACAAAAGAATTGACCAATTCCCCAACGAAATAACCTATTAACGACGCCCCCACAATCCGCGGCGTATTACCAAACACCACCTCAACGGCTTCTTGATTGGGGAAATTCGCCGCCGGCGGCATATGGACAATCACCATACTCATCAGCGATGCAAACGCCATCGCGACGAACCCCGCCCACACCACCTTGCGCGAACGGGCATACCCATACACTTCCGTTAAAACATCATTGAACAAATAACTCAGCGGGAAGAACAACACACCCGCGCTGAAACTCACGTCCCATACCGTCGCGACCTTCGACGCTCCAATAACATTCGCGCACAGCAACACCGTCACGAACGCTGCCATCAAAAAATCAAAATACCTGTAGCGTTTCATCGCCTCACCAGTGAATTAAAGAATTAAAGGGACACACGACTGTCCCCAAATATCGCATTTAAGTGGGAGCAAGTATAAAATATAAACACTATGCTGTCCCCAAATAAGGATCGAGATGCATGATTACAAAAACACATTATACCGCGATATCAGTGACGCTCTTACTGACTTTGATAGCCTGCGCCCATGTGCCGCCGATCCGCGAAGGCGCCGAGATCAGCCCCCAAGCCGCATGCAAGCACGACCAGTCATCGATTCGCTGCGTCACGTATCAGAGTAATTATGATGGCGATACATTTCGCTTTAACATGCCTACTGATATTCACCCGCTGCTAGCTGCACAAAGCATTCGCCTAAACGGTGTTCAAGCTGGGGAGTTGAGGGGCGCGAAGGCGTGCGAAAAACGCATGGCTATACGCGCCAAGGATTTTGTGCACACAACATTGTCGTCAGCCAAAAGAATCGATCTAGAGCAACTCAACTGGGCGCAGTTTTGCCGCATCGGCGCCAATGTCATCGTCGATGGCAAAGACTTGGGAAAAATTCTCGTCGCAGAAAAACTCGCACTACCTGCCACCAAACCCGCCCCGAGCGAAGCCGATTGGTGCGTGCTTGAAAAGTCTCGATGAGCGAGATGTCATCACCTACCAGCGCCATATTCGAGCTTGATGCGATTATCGCTGCCGACGAAATACAACTGCCGCCGCTCATAACCTGATCGGAATTGTCGGCGATTCTCGTAAAAAGAATATGACCCAGCCCCCAAAGCCTCGGCAAATTCTGCGACAGCTGGTTCGCGTACTTGCAAAATTTTTCCGCTAAACGTCTCTACTTCGTCCGGCGCCACCTCCGCCATCAACTCCAACAGAAACTCAATCAACGCCTCCAGCTCATCAATAATGCGATCGCGATCAACAACCGTCGGCTGATAATCTGGCGCAACTTCGATCACCTGGAACTCGCGATCGAAATCCCAGTGACAATAACCAAGACAACGATCCGTCATCTCAAACATGACGCCGAATAATTGTTCAAGCGCGCCACCCTCCATCGCGTGAGCAGACGGTGGCGCGGTAACGAAAACAGCGAATAAAAATCTGACATATCGAAGCCATTTTTGCACACGATTCATTTGTCCCTCCCCCTCTATTGAGTCAATAGATACTAGGGTGCATCGTGATAAGGGGGCGAATGACATGTAGAGGGAGATGGAAGATGTCATCGGAGAAAGAATACAAATCGACGATATACTACGCACTTAATAATCGGTAAAATTAAGAGTGTTCATTGGACGGCTGTTATTACATATCGCGGGGACCGAATACGAATCATTAGTTGCCGCCGCTCAAGAAAAGAAGAGGTTATGCTTTATGGCGAAGACTAAAAAGAAAGCAAAGATGACAGCAAAGGAATTTGATCGTCGCTTCGATGCTAGCGAAAAAATCCTTAGTGAATTTGATCTGGATACTACAATCAAAAAAATAAACGCCGATTTCCCTATGTGGATGGTCAAAGTTCTTGACGATGAATCGACACGACTTGGCATTCCTAGGCAGGCCGTTATTAAAACGTGGATCAATGAGCGCATTGAATCAAATAAACGCCAAGAACGACGCTCTGTCGATTGATGCGAGCTACTAAAGCGGCTTTAGCGCAAGTCTGCCATAAGCAATAAATGCACATATAGCAGCCACGACTAGCCAATAAATCATAGGACCATGATTCGTTTCACCTGAATAAAGATGCAGCACCGAAAAGAACAGCATCTCGGCAGCTATACCAGCCGCCGCAATCGGCGCCAAGAAGGCCAATGGTTTATAAAATGCCGGCAGAATCAGGCACAAGCTGCCAAGCAACTCGAAGACGCTCATTGATAGCCAAACTCCGTGGGGAATTGCTTTCAAGGAAGACACGGCTTGCTCGGAATTAGAAAGCTTCCACACCGCGCCCATAGCGGTATGCAGAGCGAGCAGAATTTGAAGAACCCATAAGAAAATGTTCACCGTTATCTCCTTAAAAAATTCTTTTGCCTTAGGACGAGCTCCCTCATAGTGCCTCACCTGGCAATTTACTCGCTTGCTTCACCCAATCGATGAATTGAGCTTCGTCGAACTCTTCGTCCTCGT
>CAZZCU010000041.1:0-14322 GCA_964652825.1 uncultured Oligoflexales bacterium | reverse complement strand
TCCACCATTTTGCACAACAGACAAACCATCGTCCAAAAAAGAGACGGCGGGTTACTGTTTCGCCTTATCCATCAGGAGATCAACTTGTCACAGTGATGGGGAGACGCACATTTCTTTTAAACCTAGCAAAATATACATGGACTGAAGCAGCTGCAAATCCAGTGACAGACCATAGACGTAAAGCAATTCAAACAAACAAGGGGGTGATGTTATTTGGGTACACTTCTGCCGCACACTACGACATTCAAGCGAACACATGGACTAGCATTGAAAACACCAACATCGCCACTCGCCAGGATGCTTTAATTGCAAGTAATGGCAGTAAAGTCATGGTGCTTGGCGGAGCAAGTCAAACAGGATTTAATCGTTGGTTTGATCTTAGAGATGGCGCAATATATGACACAGAAACAAATCGCCTGCGCAGCATCGCACCCATGCCATTTGCTTTAGATGAGTATAATTCTTTCAATGAGTATTCATCCAAAACACTTTTATCGAACGGTACATCCTTTATTGTGTGTTGCGGTAGCAAAGAAAGCTTTGGTGCTGTGTATGATATTAATAATGACACATGGAAAAGCATTCCATCACTTAATGGCATCAATAGTAATGTTGCTAGTAATTTTGGTGATGTTCGCATCGTTACGAAGTCAGTGACGATGAGATCTCTATCAAAACTTTTTGTTCTTGCAGAAGTTCGTGATGGGGGTATGGGTATGTATGATTATGACTCTTACTTCGTATCTTACGAGTACGATCTCAGCACCCGTAGTTGGACGGGATATCCAATCAATCAAACCGGCCCGACTCGAGGCGGCCTTCTGTTTTCAGAAGGAGACAAAGTATATGCCATTCAGCCCTGCAGCGAGGGAGCACTGCCACTTCATGTTTTTGATTACAACCAGCGCCGGTGGAAAATCGGGCAATTTGTCGACGAGCAAATCCCGCTACGTTGTGATGCAAAAAATGTTTGGACTGGCGAATCATTGTTACAATTTGGTGGAAGTTCTAACGAAGGCTTAAATGGTATTGCAACAGTTATAGAGCCTTAAAGCTGAGGCAATACGGCCTGGCCCGACGACACTAGAATCGTGTAATCCGCAATATATTCACTGGTTATCGCGTTGAGACCTGCTCCGAAGGAGCTCGCGTTTGATAATGTTGATAATCACGCAAGTACTCCAGTACTTACCCATGCGAGTTTTAGTTTTCTGATCGTTCAGTGCGCGAGCAATGGCTGAATAGCTTTTGCCGGATTGCCAGAGCTTCTTAATTTGAAGTATCGTCTTATAGTAGGCGTATCCATAAGGGGCGTTTCTTGGATTCTTGGCCCGCGGATCTTTGAGCGATGGTTGTTCGATTCAACTTGTGGGGGTCACCATTCCTACTCAGTAATTTTGCCGCAATGGATGTGATACGGCTTGCCAACAATGCATTGACCTATGCTATCACATTCTTGGCCAACCAAAACTTTGTCGCCAGGACATTGATCATCAATGTGATAGCCCCAAGTGTTGGTTTGCTGTTCGATGTCGACTATTTTGTAGCCTGATTTGAGCGCCGCACAAATCAAAGGAAAGCCTAGCATTTGCTGCCAGACAGTATTATTGCTCGGCTTCATGCCGATGACGACTTCATTGCTGCCGCAACGACCAGTCCGATCGACGGTCTGCTTCTGGACTACGTCTAGATTGAATTCTTTTACAAAAAACGCCCAGTAGGCATATTCGCCAGTACCGGCACCTGAAGAAACCAAATACTTTCCCCTGGCCTTGGCTACAGTATCAGATGGAACTAACGCATGTTGGCGACTTGTGTCCAAGTTAAATAAATTCAAACCATCAATAGAGTGGAATTGAATACGATTGATTTTGTCGAAGTTGGGGCGTGATACGATGATTCCAGTATCTTCGCTAATTGTCGGATCTGAGGTTTCATCCGGTAAATTCTCTTGCGGGTTTTGGTCGTCACCTTGTTTCATTACATTTTTACTGAGTGAACCCGCCGAGAAATTTCCATCATTACAGGCACTCATAGCCAGTATTAGTAAAGAAATGGAAATAAATTTCATGATACCCCCTAATTACTGCCAATTACTCAAAATCTTTTTAAACGGAATGTTGTTGCGCTAGCCATACATGAATTCGCAGCAATCACGATATTAGCCGTGCCATTGCCATCCACGTCAGCAACGATTGGTGTCTCAATCATCGTAAAAGATGTCGTTAGGGATTGGTAAATAATGCGGCCACTGGCACCATCAAAAATACGCACATATTTTTCGTCAGCGTCTGCATCGGAGCAGCTAAGACTTAGTAAAATGCTCGCACCAATGAATGTAGATGTAGTCTTTCGTAATAGACTCGTGTGGGTGCCTAAGATATTCATTGATGTCTCCATTTTCCTTTATGTCGGTCGATTATGCTTATGACTTAAGATTATTTTAATGTGGATAAAATTGTCAGTAAATATAATAACTTATGGCGGATAAAAGTGTTCGATTCGCCTTTCGGATTTTTTCAGGGCCAGCGTCATGATCACAGATCCAAAAATTTTGATAAAGCTTAAGGGGCGCGGCTTGGTTCTTTATGATGGAGACTGCGGGTTCTGTCAGTTCTGGGTGCAGTTTATCTTAAAGCGCGATCGAAAGGGTTCTTTTGTATGCGCGCCTTTGCAGGCAGAGTGGACGAAAGCTCTGCATGCTCATGCATACGAGGGTTCTGGTTTTAATACGATTTTTTTGTACGAAGACGGAGTTCTTTACCAAAAATCCTCCGCGGCTCTACGAATATTTAGTCGACTCACGTTTCCGTGGCAGCTTGCTCGCATCTTTTTCGTCATTCCGCAAACCATTCGTGACTATATATATGATGCAATTGCGAAAAGAAGATATCGTTTGTCATCTATAAGATGAGCGCGGCTTAGGTTAAACTATAAGTGGAAAATCTGAAAATAAAACTCCAGACCTTCGGGATGCCGCAATGACTGCTCCGGACCTCACCCTAATTGTTCCTCCAAAAAATCGTTGGGAAGGCTGGAAGGAAGTGCTACGTATTTCGTGGCCTTTGATTATCGCAAATAGTTTTTGGAATTTGCAGCTAACGATTGACCGTGTCTTTTTGGGCAATTTTTCCACAGATGCTCTGGGTGCCGCTATTGCGGTGATGGGTGTGTTCTGGGTTCCGATGGCTTTGCTTCAGCAGACTGCCGCCTATTCGATGGTCTTTGTTGCCCAGTATCTTGGTGCCGATAGCCAGCGCAGCATTGGCCCGGTCATCTGGCAGTCGTTGTATATGTCGATAATCGGTGGGTTGCTGTTTTTGGTTTTGATTCCCTTATCGCCGCAGATTTTTAAGCTCATGGGTCATTCCGAGAATATGCAGGCACTTGAGAGTATATATTTTCAGACACTTTGTTATTCGGCATTGCCGACAGCCATTGTCGCCGCGATAAGTGGTTTTTTTTCTGGATTAGGGCGTAGCACAGTCATTATGTGGATAAATGGTGTTGGTTTGGTTGCCAATGCCATTCTTGACTATGTGATGATCTTTGGTAAATGGGGCTTTCCCGCTCTAGGTATAGCGGGGGCAGGATATGCTACCGCGATCGCAACCTATGTCGCGGCCGCGTACGGACTCTACCTGATATTTAATACTGATAATGAAAAACGTTATGCGGTGAAATCTGCATGGCGGCCGAATCTTGAACTTTTGCGTCGGTTTTTGCGATATGGCGTGCCAAGTGGTATGCAGTGGGCACTCGAAGGCATGGCGTTTACGGTGTTTTTGATTATTCTCGGTCAGCTTCCCAATGGCGATACCGCATTGGCAGCTAGTGGTATCGCGATCACGATTATGATGTTGTCAGTTTTGCCGGCAATGGGCGTCGCTCAGGGAGCTTCGATTTTAGTGGGGCAGCACCTTGGCAACAATCAGCCCGAGCATGCCGAGCGTGTAACCTATTACGGTTTTCAGATGGCTCTGACGTATATTGTGGCGATTGGCGTGACGTTTTTATTATTTCCGCAATTTTATCTGTCGTGGTTTCACAACGCCGAGAATGCCAAAATGTGGGCGGACGTAAGTGTGATAGTTCCGTACTTGTTGATGTTTATTGCTTTCTTCACCTGCTTTGACAGCATGAATTTTGTGTTCTCTTTTGCGCTCAAGGGGGCGGGCGATACTCGTTTTGTGACATTTGTGGCTTTAACCTTACCTTGGCCACTGATGGTGCTGCCGACCTGGCTCGTGCGTCACGAGGCGAATGCTTTGTACTTGGCCTGGGGCGCGTGTACGGTCTTTGGTTGTACGCAGGCACTGGTCTTCTGGCGTCGGTTTGTCGGTGGCAAGTGGAAGCAAATGCGCGTGATATGATTGCCATCATTGCATTGGACATCAGCAAATTCCGCGAATTTACCGGATATTTTCTGGTTTCTTTGGTCTTTCCTAAAGTTTTAGGGAATTTTGCCGATAGAGAGGCACGCGCGGAAGTTGCGCAGAGGGTTGCGATGTTCAAGTCGACTTACATTTTGCTTTCGTATCTAAGCTTGCTGGTAGTGCATGGCTTAAATCTGTCGATTTGTATCCATCTAGAGACTTCTGGATCTGAGGTAGCGCATTTAGAACATAGTTACGAGAGCGAACATGAGCAATGTGACGAAAGAGGGCACGTCAACACTGACGGAGATCAATGCCGGCATTTTTTTTCCTATGAACGTCACTCTTTCGCGACCGTTTCCCAATTACAGCAAAATAGTGTGATACTTCAGTATTTGATTCCTGCCGATTCTTTGCAAGATAATATGAATAAAAATTCGGATGCGCTTTTAATCGCTCATCTCCCCATCCTGCGTCATGAGCATATCGAACGAAATCTTATCAAGAACCTGAACGTCTGAGAAATACACTCAACCAATAGTATCTGTAGTTCCTAAGTCAAAGGACTTGTTGGTCACGGGTGTAATATGTTCGATAAAATTATTTATCTTGCCTTGCGTCATCGTCTGCTCGTTGTCTGTATCGCCGCCTTTGTGTGTGTATACGGCATGGTGGCTCTCCGTCATTTGCCTGTGGATGTGTTCCCGGACCTTAATCGGCCGACTGTAACCATCTTGACGGAAATGGATGGTGTGGCGCCGGAAGACATCGAAACCATGATTTCAAAACCCCTCGAAACGGCGATCAGTGGACTCCCAAATCTTACGCGGATATTTTCTTCGTCGGTTACGGGTCTGTCAATTGTGCGCGCCGAGTTTGAATGGTCGACGGAACTACCGGTTGCACGTTTGGCGATAAATGAGCGCCTTCAGGTTGCTAAAAGTCGTCTGCCCAAAGATGTCGTGCCGTTTGTTTCTCCCTCATCATCAATTATGGCCGAAATTCAAATGATAGGGGTTACGGCTAAAGATGGTGGAGTCTCGCCTGCACAGCTACGCACGGTGGCGGATTGGCAGGTACGCCCAAAGCTTTTGGCTATTGCTGGGGTCAGTCAGATTTCTGTTCTAGGTGGTCAGGCGCAAGAGATCGAGATCGCATTAGATCCTGACAAACTCGCACGTAAACAAATCAGTCTTACAGATTTAGCGGAAAAACTCCAAAAATTATCTCTTACATCCAGCGGTGGATTCCTGCAAGCCGACGGTCGCGAGTGGTTGATTCGCAACTACGGTCGTATTCGGAATCTTGAAGATATTGGTATGACGGCGATTGGTTTGCATTTCGGAAAACCGGTTTTGCTTAGTGACGTTGCAACAATTCGCTATGCGGGAGCTCCGCGTCGCGGTGATGCATCGGTCAACGGTAATGTTGGTGTTGTGCTGATGATCCAAAAACAGACAGGTGTTGATACGGTCTTGCTGACGCAAAAAATTGATGAGGCTCTAAACGAATTAAATCCGCTGCTACCGGCCGGCGTGCAAGTTGAAAAAGATCTCTTTAAACAGTCGTCATTCATTGAAGCTTCCATCGGCAATGTCGAGGAAGCTTTGCGTGATGGCTCGATTATGGTTGCCATAGTGTTGACTTTGTTCTTGTTAAACTTCCGTGCCACCACGATTACGTTGACGGCATTGCCTCTTTCGCTACTTATCTCGGTTATTGTTTTCCAGTGGTTTGGTTTGAGTGTGAACACAATGACGCTCGGTGGTCTGGCGATCGCAATTGGAGAGCTCGTTGACGACGCAATTGTGGATGTCGAAAACGTCCTGCGCCGACTACGAGAAAATGCACTTCGTGCCACGCCTCGTCCCATGCTACGCGTCATTTTTGAGGCGTCCCGTGAAATTCGCAACTCAATAGTCATTGCCACGTTGATTGTCGTTCTCGTGTTCTTCCCATTGTTCTTCTTGCCGGGTCTGGAAGGGCGTTTGTTTGTTCCAATCGGCATCGCCTATGTTGTCTCATTAGTGGCATCACTTTTCGTGTCAGTGACGGTAACGCCCGTAATGTGTTCCTACTTGTTCAAAAAAGTTGGTGTCCATGGCGAAAAGGAAGCTTGGCTGGCCGCGATATTAAAGGCCGCTGATCGCTCCATTCTTGAGCGTATCTTGGATCGTCCAAAAGTTGTCTTGTCCGCTGCATTAGTTATGCTCGTTGGAGCTTTGGCAATCATTCCGCTGCTTGGGCGAGATTTCTTGCCTGGCTTCAATGAAGGTAGCGCCATGGCGGAAATTGAATTGCCGACCGGTGTCTCGCTTGACGCCTCGGCGGAAGTTGCGCGTAAGGCTGAACAGGCATTGAGAGAAGTTCCTGAGGTCGTCTCAACGGCAACCCGCACCGGGCGATCGGATGACGACGAAGAAGCATTGGGAGTCAATCGCAGTGAGATGGAAATTGCACTTAGGCCATCAGCGCGAACGCGAGCCGAAGTATTCGACGATATTCGTGACAAAGTCCAAAGCGTTTTGCCCGAAGACGGCTATGTTGGGATTACGCAGCCAATTTCGCACCGTATCGATCACATCGTGTCCGGCGTTAAGTCGCAAGTAGCGATTAAATTATTTGGTGCCGATCAGCGCGTTTTGCGTCAGCAGGGCGCAGAGATTCGTAATGCGATCCAAGATGTTCCCGGCATTGTTGATTTACGTGTCGAAGGTCAGGCGCACTTTCCCCAATATAAAATCTATGCGGAACGCGAAAACTTGGCGAAGTACGGCATGATGCCCGGCGAGTTCGTTGGTAGTCTCGAAGCCATGCTCCAGGGAGTTCACTTAACTCCGATTCTCGAGAAAGATCGCACTGTGCCTGTAGTTTTGCGCTTGGATTTAAAGCATCGAGATACTCTCGACAAAATTAAGAACTTGCCTGTTTATGCGACGCCGAGTGGCACTATTGTTAAGTTGCAAGATGTCGCTGATGCTTTTGAGACCAGTGGACCTAACGCAATCGAGCGCGAGAACCAGCGGCGTCGTCTGGTGGTGTCTTTCAATTCATCTGGACGGGATCTTGATAGTTTGATGCAAGATGTTTCCGCCAATCTCGCCGCTAAATTGGAGCTTCCGGAAGGCTACAGTATCGAATTCGACGGTCAGTATAAAAGCCAGCAACGAGCTATGCGACTGGTGTCTTTGCTTGGTGCCGTGTCGTTACTAGCTGTCTTCGTGGTTCTTATTGTGAACTTCCGCTCGCTGTCAGTGGCGCTGCAGATCATGATTAATGTGCCTCTCGCGCTGATTGGGGCGGTTGTTGCGGTATACCTGGCAGATGGCATTCTTTCCGTTGCCAGCCTTATCGCCTTTATTACTTTGTGCGGCATTGCGACGCGAAATGGCATCATGATGATTAGTCATTATATTCATCTGATGGTCGAAGAAGGTGCTGATTTTAACAAAGAGACGATTATTCGCGGCTCCATGGATCGACTAATTCCCGTACTTATGACGGCTCTGTCGGCAATGCTGGCATTGACGCCCTTGCTCTTCGCCAAGGACGCCGCGGGGAAAGAAATTTTGCATCCGCTCGCAGTTGTCATTGTTGGTGGTCTCTTTTCATCGACGTTGCTGGATATTCTTTTAACACCGGTTATTTTCTATCGTTTTGGTCGCGGCAGTATCGAACGGCTACGCGCTCTGAAGCTCAAGTCATCACAACAAACCGTTCAAGTAGAAGGAGTCGGGTATGAAGAAGATCTTGAATATTCTCGTAGCAGCATTCGTGCTGATGGCTGGCGCTAATCTTTACGCCAAACGCGGTCATACGCACAATCATAGTAACTCGGTCGAGCCGGCTCCTCATGGTGGTACGCTACGCGATGCTTTGCCCTATAAGGCCGAGGCAGTTATCAGCGGCGATATAGTCAAGGTTTATATCTATGACGCTAAGTTAAAGCCGCTCAAGCCACAAAAGCCGACGATGGATGCCGAGATTGAATTGCCAAAGAAGAAAGCCAAAGAGATTACCTTTAAAAGCAAAGGTAGCTATTACGAGGCAAAAATTCCCGGCATTAACAAGGCGCATCGCTATGACTTGGTTGTTGAGTTTTCCATGAATGGCAAGTTGGTTCTTGTCGACTTTGGCGTGGATAATATCGATCAATAAATGCTTTTAAAAGGTAAGAAGGTATGTCGCACAGTGCCGTAAAAAATATTTTAATATTAGTCGTGTTTTTCACGGGCTCGTCTGGGTTTTCTCAGACGCTTGTTAAGTTTTCCGACCTACCGCTCTTGGTGGAGCAAAACGCGTCAGACGTAAAAGAACAGCGTTTAGTTGAGAAAACCACCGCGCCGGTTGCGTCACTTGCGACATCCTTTCTGCCGGTTTTCGAGCTTGGTACTAGCCATGTGCAAGAAGGCGATGCTTCCAAGGCGCCGATTGGCAGCATAACAACATCGATAAATTTGTATCGCGGCGGTAAAGACGCATTGAATGGCAGAATTGATGAGAGTGAGGTGACTCTAGCGGGTTTTGAAACCAGAAAAGCATTGAACAGCGCCATCATGCGATCGTATCAGCTTTATTGCCAACTAGTGTCTCTGAATAATCACGTTGATATTCTAAAGACGTTAGAGTCAAATTTGAAGAGTAGTCGGGATATTGTTCGGCGCCGTCAAGCTCGCGGACAATCGCCAGAAAGTGACGGCTTGAAAATCGAGCTCGAAATGTTAAAGCTTCATTCGGAAGTGAGTAACATTGGTCGTGATTTGACAGCTGTTCGCTTGGAGCTTGGTCGCTTGATCGGTATACAAGATTTTACCGTGGAAACTGATTTTGCAATTCTAGAAAAAGATTTGCAGGACATTGAAAAAATTCAGATCGACCAAATGCCGGCCATGGCGTCGCTTATGGAGCAAGGTCAATTGTTGACGCACAAGCGCCGGCTTTATGATGGGTCTTGGCTCCCGGATATTGATGTTTTTGCAGCACGCGAACAGGATTTTACCTCTGGTCGCTACGTTCAGCCGATGAATCGTACCGAGATTGGTTTGCGCTTTACGATCGATCTTGAAACCAAGATTAGATCACGACAAGAGTTGGGTCGTGTTGCGGCAGAGCAGGAGTTAGTGGAGTTACGTAAGAAGACTCTCGCGCAAAAACATGCGGATGCTTTAAGCCTGCTCAAGGCGGACATTGCATCGTTCCAAGAAAAATCTGCCAACGCTAAGGCGAGTTTGGAATTAGCAAAGAAGTTGGCCAGTGCCATTATCAAGGAATTCCAGGGCGGGGTAAAAGACATCGAAGACGTTGTTGCCGCGCAATGGGGTTATTACGAAGCTAGTCATGCCGCTATTGATGTGCAAGAGTCATATGCCAATCGACTAGCTGAAATCATGGCACTTATTCCTTGACACTGTAAAGTATCTAAACAGTTAAAAACCCTTTATTTTATTGTAACTTATTGAAATTTAAGTAAAAAATAGCTTGATCCCATGGCGTAAATATTGCGAGTAATAGGGTAGAAACACACAACTCACGCTGGAGCTTTTAGTCATGGCTACGTTATTCCATAAGCCTGTAGTGGCCTTAATTGCAGTTATGACGCTTGGGTTCGCCAGCGAAGCGCAAGCCAAGAAGCTTTTGCAAAAAGCTCGTAAGTTACACAAACACGATCATAGCGGACATCAGCATAGTCACAGTGGTCATCGTCATAAACACTCTGATCTTACGTTTGGCGTCGGTCTGAACGGCTCGTACACGATGGGTGGAGAAGCGTCCTCCGGTAGTGGTGAGGCTGGCGGGAGTTCACATGCTGGTCACAACCACTTGCGCCTCCACGGAGGTGATGGGCATGACCACGGCGGCGGTGGCGGAAGTTCGGAGAGCGGTGATGCGGGCATGTCGTTAGTCGTGGAAACAAGCGCAGGCTACCAGCTCACGAAAAACTTTAGTTTAAACGCCAATGTTGGTTTTAATCCTTCTGAAGGTTTAGAAGATCCTATTGCCGGAGCCACCTTGATGGTGCCCATGGCGCGTCGTGTTAAAGGTGAGATAACTGCAAGCGCGAGTGCACCGGTGTCCGCTGCAAGTGCAAATCTAGGACGTATGACTACCTTGCGTGGTACTGCTGGACCTATCTACAAATACAAACGATGGACATTGAAAGCACAAGCTCAAGTTGCATATCACATCTATAATAAGCCGGTTCCTCTGCTCGGAGAAGAGGAAGGACACGATGATGACCATGATCATGACTCGGCAGCTGATGCGGATCACGATGCTGATCATGATGACCATAGTCATGGTTTGCGGCTTCTTGACGACGACGAAGAAGATCATGCACACGATAATTACGCGGAAATGTTAATGGGGCGCGAAACAGTTCGTATCGGTGGTCTTGCAAGTATAGGCTACAAGCTGTCTAGATCGTGGAGTACTATTAGTTCCGGTACCATAGCAATCGTCAATCATGCAGCCACACCCCAAACTTATTCAACTTTTCTCGATGTGGTTCGATTGCAATATACCTGGAAATCTTTGACTAGCTCTGCGGTATTTTCAATGTTCGGCGAAGGTGAGCAGTTGCAAATGCCGACCATTCCTGCCATTGGATTTGGCGTTGAGTACGAAATTGAATAGCGAGAGACGTTGGGACAGTCGGTTGCCACTAAAATTATGAAAATTATCATAGACGTAAAACCAAACGCCAAGAAAGAAGGCGTCGAGAAAATTGCGGACAATCAGTATAGGGTTCGAGTTAATGCTCCACCCGTAGATGGTCAGGCAAACCAAGCTGTTATTGATGCACTAGCTAAATATTTCGGTATTGCAAAGTCGAAGGTAAAATTACTTCATGGCGAGAAGTCTAAACGCAAAATCTTTGAGATAATTTAGTTGGGTTGAGTGGCAGCGAGTTGTAGTGGTGTATTTAAATCAGGTTGGTATCGACTTCGCGAGTCGGTCGCTCTCATCAGCGATGACTCGCGAAGTTTTTATTTGTAATCTACCAGCGTGAACCAGCGCTGCGCGGTTCGCGTGCGCGAGCTTCATTAACATTGATGGCGCGGCCATCAAGTTCCGAGCCGTTAAATTTACTGATGGCGTTAGCGACTTCCTCTGCTGAGGTCATTTCGACGAAGCCAAAACCTTTGCTGCGTCCTGTGTCGCGATCTGTGATGACTTGTGCGCTTTGCACTTGACCGACTTGCTGGAATAAAGCTTCCAGGGTCTCGTTGGTTGTGGAGTAGGATAGTCCGCCTACATAAAGCTTGTGAGACATAGTGTACCTTTCGATGAATGACTTATTTGAGTTTGAATTTATTAATTACAGACTCAAGATTGAAGAAAGACTTAGGATGGGCGCAAAAATGATGAGTTGATGGCAGGTCCTAAACCGAATAGCTAAATGCCACTTTAGGCGATGCTTTAGCATATTCTGGGTAAGAATAGCACTATTTTTCGTTAATTACTATCAGAAGCGACGTGCTATGATCGTTCAAAGTTCGATAGGTTCGTTATTTGGGGTAGGAGAGCTGAAGATGGTTTGGGCTGGTCGTATTCTGAGTGGTCTTGCGATTGTGTTTTTATTGTTTGATGGGATTATGAAGTTTTATCTGGATAAGCTACCGCCCGAGGTTCTTGAGGCGTCGGCTCAACTTGGTTATTCGCTGGAAATAATGCCAACTATCGGTACGATCTTGCTTGGTTGCACCATTCTTTATGCGATACCGCGGACGTCCGTTCTGGGGGCGATATTGCTGACGGCTTATTTGGGTGGCGCGGTGGCAAGTCATGTGCGAGTCGGTAGCCCCCTCCTTACACACATGCTGTTTCCTATTTACGTGGGGGTCTTCGTTTGGGGAGGGTTATATGCGCGTATTGCTCGCTTGCGTAGTTTAATCCCTTTGACTAAGTGAGTTTGGGTTCAGTCGAGCGTCCCCGCATCTCGTAGTTCGGACAAAGTCGCTAGCAGTTGCTCGGCCGTTCTCTTGGTTAGTGCTGTTGGTTCGACGTGACGATAAACCACCTTGCCGTGCTTGTTGACGATGACTATAGCCCGACTAATGGCGCCGAGCATGAAGACGGAGGCGCAGCCGTAGCTTTGGGCAACTGTTTTGCCGGCATCCGTCAGCAACGGGAATCCAAACGCGTATTTTTCGGCAAATTTAGCATGTTGTGTCGTCGGATTTTGGCTAATGCCAACCACTTGAATGCCAAGATCTTTGAAGTCCGCGAGATGGTCGCGATAGTCGCAGAGTTGCTTGGTGCAAACGTAAGTAAAATCCCCCGGATAAAATACGAGAAGCACCGGCCCCTTAGCGATAAGGCTTGCTAGGGACACCATCTGGCCGCTTTGATCAGGTAAATTAAATTCCGGGGCCGACTCTGTCGGCTGTTGAGATTTCTTATTCATTGATCGGATCCTATCGTAAGGTGTCCTTAGAAGCATTGGCCGAGATAATGCTCCGCGCCCACTTTCAAGTCGATGGTTGGATTTGTATCTGTGGTCGCATGCCATGAGGTCGTGGTGGCGTTGCCTTTATTGATTGTCAGCTCGAACTTTTCCACGTTACCGTCGTATTTTTTATGCAGCGCTTTAAAATTCGCTTCGCCTAGCCACAGGACCATGTCGTTGCTCATTTTGCCGCTGACCCATTTGGCCGGCATGCCGGTTTGATCGATATAAGTAAAGGTGCAGGTGTTAACTCGGGTTTCGGCCTGAGCCAGTCCGGAACAGAACAAAAACAGGATGCAGGTTAAAGAGCGCATGAGTAACCTCCTGAAAACGAAAGCGCGAAAAGTGGTGGTAGTGTAACATGGTGGCGTCGATCTGTAGTCGCAAAAAAGGGAAGCAATGAATAAACCCGGTTTGGATATCGTCGCTCTGGAGGACGCGCGCGCGCTGCCTAGTCAGTGTTATACCGATGCCGCTTATTGGCAGGTGGATCGGGAGACGATTCTTGCCAGCCAGTGGCAGTACGTTGGACCAGCAAGCAGCGTGGAAAATCCGGGACAGGTTTTGTGTACGGAATTGTTGGGTAAGCCGATCATTGTGAGTCGTACTCCCGAACACAAACTTCTGGCTTTTTACAATGTATGTCGCCATCGCGGTGGTCCGTTGGTGCGCGAGAGCGGGCAATACCGGCGTCTACAGTGTGCCTATCACGGCTGGACCTATGCGCTTGATGGTCGCCTCATCGGCGCGCCGCACATGCAGGCGGCACGCGGATTTGATCCGAACCAGTGTTCTTTGCGGCAACTGAGCGCGCAGGTTTGGGAAGGCATGTTATTCGTGGCGCAAAACCCTCCCGAGTTTGATGTCGACGCGATCATGGCGGGAATCAATGAGCGTATTTTGCCGATGCGGCTGCGGGAAATGACGTTTGTGCGTCGCGACGAATACTCAGTTCGTTGCAATTGGAAGATCTATATTGATAACTATCTGGAAGGTTATCACGTGCCGTTTGTGCATCCAGGTTTGAATAAGGTTCTCGATTTCGCCAACTATAAAACGGAGTTGGCGCAACACTACTCTTTGCAACATAGTCCCGTGCGCCCGGGCGATAATCCCTACAGCAATCAGGGCGGACATGCGTATTATTATTTTGTATTACCCAATATTATGTTCAACATTCTTCCCGGTCGTCTTCAGGTAAATGCTGTCTTGCCGATTGATATCGACCACTGCCGCGTTATCTTTGATTACTATTATTCTGGTAAAGACGACGCGACGCGTATAGCGCAAGCGCAGGCGGATCTCGCGTTTAGCGACGATGTGCAGAAGGAAGACATCGCCATCTGCGAGATACTACAAAAAAATATGCGTGCTGGTGTTTACGAGGCCGGCCGCTTATCGCCGACGTTTGAAAGTGCTTTGCATCATTTTCAAAACTCTTTAAAACTGCTCTACTTGTCTGTTGCCCCATAAGCCTCATGTCATTGGCTGACATGG
>CAZZCU010000040.1:0-14810 GCA_964652825.1 uncultured Oligoflexales bacterium | reverse complement strand
TCGAGCGTGGATTTAAAAGATTCCACCAGACTGTGCGGCAGATTGCGGATGAAACCAACGGTGTCGGACAGCAAGATGCGCGGCCGTGTCGACGGATCGATAGTCTTGATGTTGGTGTCCAGGGTTGCGAATAATTCATCCTTGGGCAGCAGGCCGGCATTCGTTAGACCATTCATGAGCGTGGTTTTGCCGGAGTTGGTATACCCAACGATCGCAACTTTTAGTTCGTTAGCGCGCGATTTTCGTTGAGTTTGGCGTTCGCGCGTAAATTGCTCCAGTTGTTTGTGTAATCTGGTAATGCGTTCACGCGCGCGCCGGCGGTCGACTTCCAGCTGTTTTTCGCCCATACCGCGCGAGGCGATCCCGCGGCCGCCTTTTTGCCGGTGAAAGTGCGTCCAGGCATTGGTCAGGCGTGGCATCATATATTCGAGTTTGGCGATTTCAACCTGCGTTTTCGCCTGATTGGTGCGTGCATGCTTTGCAAAGATGTCCAAAATCACACCGGCGCGATCCATGACGATACAGCCGGTCATTTTCTCCAGATTGCGTACCTGTGGACCCGACAACGGACGGTCGAAGACAATCAGGCGCGCGCCCTTTTGCACGGCCAGATCGCGAATTTCCTCGACCTTACCGGTACCCAACAGACATTTGGCGGTCAATTTTTGGCGCCGTTGGATCATTCTGGCTTTGACCTGGAGGCCTAGTGTATCAAGCAGAGCAGTTAACTCGTCCAGATCTTCGTCTAACTGTTCTTTAGCTTCACCGTTAAGATGGATGCCGACGATAATCGCGTTGGTTGTGGGTTCGAGGGTGGGTTCCGGGGATGTAACAGTCACTAAGCGTCAATAACCTCCAGCAAGGCCGGCTGAATGCCGCGCCACAAGATTTTAAATTTACCTTAAAACCGGGCAAAACTAAAGAAAAACTGGGCTTGGCAGAACGATTGTCTTATACTTTGGACATATTCCGGAAGGAGACGATGATTCGCCAGTTTGACCCACTGGATCATGTAACACTGCGTCAGCAAATCGTGGCGCAACGGCAGCATGCCTGGGATTTGGAAGCGGATATTCAATGGCAGCAAGGCATTGATCGCAGCCGGTTTTTCCTGCCGCTCGATCGTGAGGCTGTTGCGTTTCCCGGTGCCAGTGCCGAGCAGTCGTTAGTGTTGTCGCAACTGCTTGGTCTCATAGTTAACGCCACGGTCGCCGAAATGGAAACGGTGGCGCACAAATTTAGAGATGTTGCCTGGGCTGATGTGTTGCGCAGCTATCCGGTGAATCCGGAAATGGTGGAACTCGGTGATCTGTTCTTCGCAGAAGAAGCCAAACATGCGAAAATTTTTGGTCGGTACAATCAATTATTTTGTCAGACCACTGGTATCGATCCACAGACCTTGAAGAAAATTTTGCCTCAGGCTTATGGCTCCGCGTTTCAGAAAGCCATTCTGCGCAATGCCAAGGCTGGTGGTCACGCGTTTTGGTGGGTGGTCAGTGTCGTCGAGGAAGAGTCGGTGTTGATTTATCAGCAGATGTATCGTCATCGTCGCAGCATTGATCCGTTGTTTTACGAGATTCATCGCCGCCACTTTGAAGAAGAAGCGCGTCACGCTAACTATGCTTTTTTGATGCTGGAGTTGATTCATCGTCGTGTTCAAGGTATGGGTCGGCGCGTGCATAAGCTCATGGACTTGTTTTATTCGGAAGTTTTTTCGACCAGTTGGATTTTAGCGGAGTTGCATCGTGTCATGCAGGTGACCAAGCTCAAGCACGAACATGAGTTCTTTGCCGTTTTGGCGAGTTGCGTGCCGTTGTTGCGGGCGATGCCGCCCGGGGAGCTGATTCGTAGGTTATTTGTCAGTGCACCTTACATCAGTTCGATCCTAAACCGGCGCTATCATAAACACACGATGGCCACGGCGCGGCGACATCGGGCCATCGGTCTGCTTTATCCCAAGCCGAAGGTGGTTGATACATTTGCATCACCCGACACTTGGGCCGAGGACGCATAGGTGTGATCATGACCACGGCGATGACGACACCAGTTCCACTCAGTATGCGCGTGAGCGAGATTCGCGGCTTGCGGACCGCCTGGCTTGAAGGTGGTGCTGTTGGTCAGCCGATTTTGTTATTTTTGCATGGTTATCCGGACACCGCCGACTCTTGGCAGTTGCAAATGCAATATTTTCAGCAGCACTATCATGTGGTCGCACCGTATTCGCGCGGCGTGAAACCATCGGAAAAAGCCGCCGACGTTCAACGCTATGGTCACAATGCCCTGGTGCTTGATCAGCTGCAGATTTTGCGGCAGGTTGATCCAAGTCAAAGCAAACCTATCTTTATTGTTGGTCATGATTTGGGTGCGGTACAGGCCTGGGAATTGTCGGCTTTTTTGGGCAAACGGTTGGCCGGATTGGTAGTAATCAACGGTTTGCATATCCAGCAGATGATCCAGCGTTTACGTCAGCCGCGACAACATCTGAAAAGCTGGTATATCTATACCTTCGCGATGCCGAAGTTATCGGATAAGTTATTGCGTCGTTATCCGGGTAAGTTTTTGGCTCAAGCACACCGCCTGGGCGGATTGCCGATCGCGCAACGCCCGCCACTCAAAGATGTGCTGGGTGGCGTGGTGAATCCGATTAATCAGTATCGGGCTTATATCCGGGATTTACCGCGTACGCTGACGCGTCAGCCGCGCTTGTTACGCCGACCGGTACTGGTGCTTTGGGGCGATCGTGATCGTTTCCTGCTGACGCCGACGACCGAGGAGATGGATATGGTGGCTGCGCATTATCAGGTACGGATTTTTGCCGGCAATCATTGGTTGCATCGTGAACAGCCGGTGATGATGAATCAATTGATGCATGAAAGTTTTCGCGCATGGCTCCACTAAATCAACTGCAACACGAAATCAAAAAATTCAGCGGTGTTGCCTCGCGATTGAGTGCATTGCCGCTGGTCAATAAAATCTCACCGACCGCGGCGCGGGTTCCCGATACCGAACAACTGCGCGGATATCTGCGCGCGCAAAGCCTCGCCGAAGCCGCGGCTCGCGAAATTGCCAGCTTGTTGCAGGAAGGTTGGACTGAGAAGCAAACCGCCGACCTGATGAATACGTATCTGCGTGATCATGGCGTCACCGGTTTTTTTCATTATGCTTTCGTATGGTTTGGCGAGCGTACACGTTTTGCCGGTGTCAAAAACTACGGCGACTATGCGCCGGGCCAGCGTGTTCTTCGTCCCGGCGAAGTTTTTATTCTCGATGTGGCGCCGATTGTCGACGGCTATATTGCTGATATCGGTTACACCGCATCGCTTGGTGTCAATCCTGAGCTCGAGCGCGCCCGGGCGACGCTAGCGGAATTGCGCGCCTTGATTCCGGGATTATTTCGCGAGGGTATGAGTGGCGGCGATATCTGGCGGCATGTTGACGGTCGTATCGCCGGGGCCGGCTACGATAATATTCATCAGCAGTATCCGTTTTCCGTGCTTGGGCATCGTGTTCATCAGGTGCCGCAAACGTTAAGCTTGCCAGCACGACTGTTGAATTTCGGCTGGCAATCGTATTGGGCGTTTTTGTCGCGCGGTTTGTTTGGGCAGTTGCTCAACGATGACTTTGCCGGCAACCTTACCGGTCTGTGGGCAGTGGAGCCGCATATCGGTGCTGCTGGTTTCGGCGCTAAATTTGAAGAAATGCTTCTGGTGGATAAAACCGGGGCGCGCTGGTTGAGCGACATCGCGGAACTTCAGATAGAGGCTTAATGCATGAAATCCCTGACGCGAAAAATTGTCGTCGTTACCGGAGCCGCCGCGGGTATTGGCGCGCAATTAGTTCGCAAACTATGCGCCGAAAATGCCGTGGTGGTTGGCCTTGATATCAATGGCGATGGGCTGGCGGTACTCGCCGAAGAGTTGAGTCGCTTTGGTCATGAATTACACCGGTTCCAGGTGGATGTAACCGATCCCGGACAAGTGGATAACGCCGCCGCGATTATTGCCGCGACGATCGGACCCATCGATGTCTGGATCAATAACGCCGGCATTAGTCAGATTGCACCTTTGGCGTCGACGTCACGCGCGGAGTTTGATCGCGCATTCGCTATCAATTTTAGAGGTACGGTAAATGGAACGTGGGCGGCGTTAACGCAGATGCGCGAGCGCGGTAGTGGTACGATCGTCAATCTTGCTTCGATCGCCGGTCACGTCGTGGCGCCCTACATGGCGGCATACTGTGCCAGCAAGCATGCGATTGTTGGTTTCACCCGCTCGCTGCAAGCGGAGCTGGAGATGGAAGATATACCGGTGCATCTGTTGCTGGTATCGCCCGGTTTTGTGGATACTGGTCTGGTGGCACGCGGGCGGCAGATGGGGTTTCCGGAGTGGTTGAGCTGGATGTTGGCACGTCCGGAAGCCGTTGCACAGTCGGTGATCAAAGCAATCAAGCGTCGCGAGCGCGAGGTCTATCCGACGATCAACGGCAAAGTCATGCTGAACTTGCACCGCTTGATGCCGCTGACCACGATTCGCAGCTCTAAAATGCTTTTGGCTAACAGCTTCAAAGATTTTTTATTGAATCGTTATCAGCGCTAGTCGCTCATCGACCATGACTGCGCCGATCCCGATCAGAAGTAAGCGCCCAACTGGATACCAATGTAGGGCGCGCTTTGTTGTTCATTGTAAGTTTGATCATCGATAATCAGCTTAAAGGTCCTGACTTTGTAGCCGATCAAAAAATCAATGTAATGCTGAATCACATCCACGCTGGCACCGATATCCACATCGACACGATCGCCAATCTCGACATCGTTGGCTGTGTTGTTACGATTCTTGCTATTCTTCACTATGTAACCATCGGCATGCACAACCATACTGTTGGTGACTGGTAAGAAGAGTCCAAGACCGCCGCCGATACCGTTGCCATAGGAGTCAAGCACTCGCGTACCGTCACGATCAACGGTCATCTCGTGCATCGAGACAACAACCTGCGGATAGAACCAGCCAAAGCGCGCTTGCATATGAATGTCATTCCAGGAGTTGGTGATTCGGCCATTGCTGAGCTCAAACTTGACGTCCTGGTCATCGCTGGTCATAAAAAATCCCAATGCGCGTTTTTCGCCGACATAACCGCCGATCGCATAGGAAGACGTGGTGGCGCTGGTATTGCTGCCGGCCGCCTTGCTTTGATAAGTGGTGTAGTTCATATCGGCACGTATGAAGACTGTTTGGGTCTGTTTCGTCAGAGCATCACCATAAACCTGGCTGACGGTCTGTGCCGTGGCGTTAGCGGATGTGATTGCGACGCAGGCAATACAACTTAGGCGCAGGACGGTCAGAATGGATCGTGGCATACAAGCCCTCCTTCACTATCATGAGGCGTGTACTGGTCGTGGATTATTTTATACTATTCTACTAACTAAGATTGGTATTGTACAGAATTGCCGCCGTCAGGCCCCACACTTGAGCTTCCGGGCAACGAAACATGTAGGATTCTCGCCAAATGCCGAAGATATTAAAGCGGAAATGCTCTGCCGCCGACCGCCGAAAACAGCTCCAGGGCGGTAGGAGAATCTCGGCGACCTCGTCGGCGCTCGGTTGCAGCTGGTCAGCGCGAAAATTGGCGGCGAGCACGACCGGATAAACACTGGAGGTATCCAACGCCTGGATCGGCGGCAGGCAGCCCAGCGGTGTCAGGTGTTTGGCAGGGATACCGATTTCTTCTTCCGTCTCGCGGATCGCGGTGGCGACAACGTCCTCATCGCCCTGGTCCATGCGCCCGCCGGGGAATGAGATTTGTCCTTTGTGCGAGCGTACCACCAATGTTCGTCGTGTCAGAACCAGGGAGGCTTCCTGTTTGCCGTTTTCCGGCGGCAAAAAAATCAAGCCGACAGCAGAGCCGCGTTGACCGATCTCGCGTGGCCAGCGTTCGGGCACCATTTCAAGATGAGCAAAGTTCGTTGGCAGCGAGCCGTCGGGAAAACCTTTTACGAGTAACATAATAAAGCCCTGGCTCAGGTGGCGGCGGAATTAACAAAGCGTCCTTGGACGTCTTCCAGCTTTTGCTTCACCATCGATAAAGCTTGTTCCATGATCTCAATTTCCCACTTATCGCCCTTAAGGTGTTCGGTCAAGGCGGCGACCCATTTAATCAAATCAGTGTGAAATGCCTGAGGTGCAGTGGTTTGCGAATGACCATATTCTTTGACTAGATAATCCACCCAGTCGTCAGCCGGATGATTCAGTAAATTAATGAGGTTGTTGAGACGTTTGGAGGCGATGTCTTCTTCCCAGCCGCCGGCGATGCGAAACGGGAATTGATCTTTATCTTTCTTGTGCAGCCATAAACGCGAATGCCCACCGAGCTCCGCCACGTAGAAGTCCTCGGGGGAGGCGCCATGAAATCCGTCAGGTCGTTTCCAAACAACATTCACCGCCGTAGTCCTCTATAATCATCGTCTGCTAGCGCCGGGTAGGAGGCAGTCTAACATAGAGACGCGGCGAAGATAAGAAAGAATCGGATCGGCTGGTCGGGAGGTGTCTTTGGCTGATCTCGCCGTTGCCTTATGACGCGCGAGGCGCTAAATTGCCGACTGGTTTTCCGATTTTTAGCTTTGAGATTTGCGAGGTTTCCATGAGTCTACCGCTACAAAATTATCATAGCTACGAACATTATGTGAATGATCTCGGTCGTGCCGAAAAATTCTATACGCAGACGTTGGGTTATAAAACCATTGGTAAGTCGACGCCGGAAGCTGATCAGCGCGATGGCATGCAGCGACTGGTGATGGCGGGTGGTAAAACCATTCATTTGATTTTGACGCAGCCGCTGCGGACGAACAGTGTTGCTGGGCAGTATCTGAACCTGCATCCGGAAGGTATCGGTTTTTTAAATTTTCGCGTGAAGAATCTGGATCGCACAGTGACGCTGCTTAAATCCCGGCGCGCGACTTTATTGTACGATCCGGTGGAAATCCAGGATCAGCACGGGACTTTTCGTCAGGTTGCCATTGCAACGGCGATTGATGATGTCAACATCCGCTTTATCGAAGACACCGGTTATAAAAATTTCGCGCCGTCGTTTATCATGACACAGCAAGCCGGTAGCTATAGTTCGCCGCATGGTTTTGAATGCATCGACCACATGACGATTAACGTGCGGACGTTGCAGCCGCTGATGGCGTTTTATCGAGATG
Source organism: uncultured Oligoflexales bacterium (assembly GCA_964652825.1). Classification (GTDB taxonomy): domain Bacteria; phylum Bdellovibrionota_B; class Oligoflexia; order Oligoflexales; family CAZZCU01; genus CAZZCU01. Next base: position 7,615 of record CAZZCU010000040.1, on the reverse strand, counting down.
TATTGGGCTTTGAGGTATTTTGGGAAGTCGACTTTCATACCAATGATGTAAATCCGGATTTGCCGGTTGGTAGCGGCTTGAAATCAACGGTGATGTGGCATCCGGACTCCGGCATTAAGTTCGCCAACAATGAACCTGCGCCTCCGTTCTTTCGCAACAGTCAGATTGATATTTATTGTCGCGACAATCGCGGTTCTGGCATTCAGCATGTCGCTTTGCGCGTACCGAATATTTTGCAGTCTGTGCCGGCGATGCGCAAACAGGGTGCGAAGTTTCTGGATGCGCCCCAGGCGTATTATGATCGTGTGCCGGAACGTCTGAAGAAGGCCGGGTTTAAAGACAAGATCGCCGAGCCGATGACACAATTGGCGAGCGAAGCCATTCTGATCGATGGCAGCTCTAAAGGTTATCTGTTGCAGATTTTCAGCAATGAGATGAACCGCATGCTGGGCGATGAGCGTTGTGGCGCGTTGTTTTATGAAATCATTCAGCGGGAAGGCGACGATGGTTTCGGCGCCGGTAATTTCCGGGCGTTGTTTGAGACTATTGAGATCGATCAGATCGCCATGCAGAAGACCGCCAAGGAATTACCGCTCGAATTACTTTAAGGCTTAAGGAATTGCGCTATGTTGGAACGTCGTACGCTCGGAGAAATTCCGCCTAAGCCGCATACCGTCTTTCAACCAAAAGGCCAGTCGGCGCCGGCGACCGAGTATGTGTTGACGCGGGATGGCTTCGCCGGTGGTTTTTCGCTGCTCTACTTGCAGGATGCGCCGACGGCGATCACGACCATCAACAAAGTTGCGTTTGATGCCAGTCGTCTGAGCGGTGAGTTTGTGTCGCTCGCTGAATTACCGCTGGCAAGGCGACACGTACAGTCCTGGCAGGCGCCTACTGGCAAGGATTTTCTGGAGGCGCGCACGGCACTAATGCGCAGCTCCACCTGCAAAGTCAGTGCGGTGCGTGGCAAGGTGGGCGCCGGTGATTATGTTTTTAATAACGGTGATGCCGACGAATTATATTTTATTTACCAGGGTGGCGGCGAGCTGGTGAGCATGTATGGGCGCTTGGCCTTTAAAGAACATGATTATCTTTTAGTACCGCGCGGCACTCCCTATTATTTTGACGTGAAGAACGACGCGGAGATGTTTCTTGTCGAAGGTGATCCGCAGATTGAAATTCCTAGTGAGTTCCGCAATCCATTTGGGCAATTGAAACTCGAAGCGCCGTATACGCATCGCGATTTTCGCTCGCCGCGCGCATTGCTCGGCAAGAAGGAGATGGAGCGTTTTCGTCGCACTATCACGTTGCGTCACGGCATGTTGACCGAACATATCTACAATAGCGCACCGGCGCAGGTGATCGGCTGGGATGGTAGCGTTTATCCGCTGGCATTTAATATCCATGACTATTTACCTAAGACCGGCAAAATTCACTTGCCGCCGAATATGCATCTAACCTTTCGCAGCCAGAAGTTTGTGATTTGTTCGTTCGTGCCGCGTCTGGTTGATTATCTTGAAGGTGCGATTCCCTGTCCATATCCGCATGCGAATGTGCACTGCGATGAAATTATTTATTACGTCAGCGGCAATTTCACCTCGCGCAAAGGTGTTAAGGAACGCAGCATCAGTCATCATCCCATGGGATTGCCGCATGGTCCGCAGCCGGGAAAATACTTCGCCAGTGTTGGCAGCAAGACTACCGACGAAGTCGCGGTGATGGTCGATTTGTGGGAACCGCTCGCCTATAGCAAAGCCGCTTTGCAGTGCGAAGACTCCACATACGCTTTGAGCTGGTCTGAGTAGACGAACGCGCTGGACCCTTGGTTTAGGGCTGCGCGTATTTCTATCATCTTATAACCACAAGCAAAAATCTGTATTACAAAGCCCTCCAACTCCTCAATTAAATTAGATAATAAAATTTTACTAAATTATTAACAGTAACTTTACGATACGTGAATAGCAGTCGGACAGGTATGTGCAAAAGGGGGGATGCCGATGCGTAGTTATTTCCGAAAAACCGTTATTGCTCGTCCAAGCTCTTTGGGCTGGGGGCTGATATCGATGCTAGTTATTGGTCTTGTTATGGTGGCGTGTGATTATCCGCCGAATGCCTTACAAAACCGTACAGATGCGACGACCAACGATGCGACGACCGACCTATTGACTTCATCGCAGGATGCCATTGCTGGGGACGTCGAAGCAGGAGAGGGCGAATTAGAAAAGCCGGCTCCGCGCGTCGGTCGTACCCCGCCGCTGGCAATGATGATGGCTGGCTTTAGCATTGTGCCATTCACTGGTCCAGGTAATGGCCTCATGGGTGATTTTAACGAAGACGGTGTCGTCGATGGTGCCGATCTTGCTGTCTGGCAAGCTAACTACGGCATGAGCAGCGGAGTGACCAAGGCGCACGGGGATCTCGATTTTGACGGTGATGTCGATGGTCGCGATATGCTGGGTTTGCAGCGCTACTATGGTGCGACCATACCAGCTCCGAATCCTTTTGTAATTTTTGCACCGGGCGGCCAGACCTTTGCGGCGTCGCCGACGGTGGTCTGGCAAGCATCGGCAAATGCGGTCAGTTATTATCTGATTATTTGTGCTGACGCCAATTGTGCAACGGTTGTTCGGACCTATGAGGATCTGGCGCCGACTGCGACGTCGCAGGTGATTACGCCGCCTTTGACATCCGGCCAATACTTTATCTCTTTGTATGCCGAGGCGGCGAGTGCCACTCCGGGGACAAAATCAAAAATCTATGTGAAAGCCAATAACAACGGTCTGGCGTTTACAGTCACGCCGCGTCACCAAATGTTCGCGACCTCGACGCTGATGCGCATTACCGCGTCGACGGCATTTCCGCCAATTAACAACTTGTTTAATGGCTTCAACGGCGCTGATTGGCAGTGCAATAGGGCGGCACGCAATGCCGGCTTGCGTGGGATGGAGTCGTGGAATCAAAGCGATCTGATCTTCCGCGCGCTGCTATCTAGTCCCAGTGCTGATGCTGCTTCGCGGGTAACGATCACCGCGCCGGTGGTTAACACCTTTGGTACCCGCTTGGCGAACAATCACGCGGATTTATTTGACGGTAGTTTGCTGGCGCCGGTCGATTACGACGAGTTTGGTCAATACATTCTGTTTGATCCGGATGTTTGGACCGGTTCGACCGAACTTGGTACCTGGTCGGGTGCCAGCTGCGATCAATGGAATACCTCCGGCAACGGCGGGGTTAGTGGTGGTCTGGGCAATGCGTTTGTCGCGAATGCTGCCTGGCTGAAAGTTGCGTTTCCCAAAACATGCAACCTGACAGCCCGTCTCTACTGTGTCGGTCCGGCGTTGCTGGAGTAAGCAAATCACGACTCATTGATCGTGTAGCGAAACATAAAAAATGAAGAAGCCCGGCACCATCCATGGCACCGGGCTTCTTTTCGTGACAGCACCTGTTCCTCTTATGCGGATTTACTGGTAGCTGTATTTTTCGCTGGTTGGAAACGGCCGACAAAATCTTCGAGCTTCTTGCGATCCTGCTTGCTGAAGTCAGCAAACTGCACGCCCATGCCTGGTGTTAAATCCTTGCGGCCGGCAACGGTATTTTGCACCCAGATCACTTTGCCTGAGGCTTTCAGTGTTTCCTTGCTATCAGGTAGGGTGAAGGTCAGTTGCACGGTGCTGCCGTGCGCCAGAGGACTATTCGTTTGAATAAAGACGCCGCCCGCGCCTAAGTCTTTGCAGAAATCAAATAAGTAATTGCCGTCAGAACGATAGTCGACCAACAGCTGCACAGGAATACGCTGGCTAACGCGATCTTCGATGGATTCCACTGAGCCTCGCGTTGATGCAGTGTTTTTTGGTCGGGCTGATTTTTTGGCGGTGTTGTTGGATTTCGATGATTTTTTTTCAGCCATGGCCAGCCCTCACGCACGCTAATGATTAGTGGTTGATCGTGATGATCAGGTGATCGATTTTGACGTCAGTACTCAGTATAACAATTTTTACGGCGGCGTGGGTAAGGGGGTCGCTGCGGGTCGCCGCAAGGTCTCTCCCTTGTTGATACTTTTGAGTAGTTTTTTTACTTCGGCATTATGATCTTTGATGTTCTTGGTAAAAGTATGGCGTCCTGACTGATCGGCCTTCAGCACATAAAAGTAATTGCCTGCGTTCGCTGGCTCCAACACCGCTTGCAGCGCTTTAGTTGATGGCGAGCCGATCGGTGTCGGCGGCAGGCCTTTGTGAATGCGCGTATTGTAACGATTGGCGCTGTCCCGTAGATCACGCCAACGGATGTCTCCTTGATAATTCGGAATGCCATAGATGATGGCGGCATCAATACCAAGCGGTGCGCCATCTTTGAGGCGTCGCCAGATGACTTCTGAGATCAAGGGCATCTCGTCATGAAACCTGGTTTCCAATTCGATTAATGACGCAAAGGTCACCGCCTGCAGGAGGTTCAAGCGCAGGGCCTGGGCCCGAGCCTCATAGTCGCGTGGTAGCTTCTCCCAAAAGGCTTTGACGAACCGCTCGATGGCGGCTGTGGCTGTTGGCATCTCCTGAAACGGGTAGGTCGCGGGATGCAGGAAGCCCTCCAGCGAGGGGCCGGGAATCCGCAACTCCTTGAGGAAAGCCGTATTGCTGAAGAGGCGCAGATTGGCGGCCCGGGTGCCCACACCATTGGCTGCCAGTCGTTCGAGCACCTGCTTGGCGGTAAAACCCTCTGGGATGGTGATTTGTAGGATCACCGGCGCGAAAATCCTGCCGTTGCGCAAATCGTCGATAATCAGTTGGGGCGAGGTCGCGCTGCCAAATTGATAGCTACCTGATTGAAATAATTGATAATTTTCAAATAATCGCACCCATAGCCGAAAACGCATGGGGCTATCAATAGCACCGATCGCCGCCAGGTCATCGGCCAGCTGGGTTAGGCGGGTTCCAGCGGCAAATTGGTACGTAACCGGGGTGGGTAACAGCCGGGTTTTTTGCTGCCAGGTATTGAGATGCCATAAGCCGAGTACAGCAGCGGTGGCCCCGAAGAGTAAGACAAGAAAAATAAGCCTTAACAACGCCAGCACTTGGATGTATTCCCCTCCTGAAGACACGTACGTCGTAAACCGTTAGAGCCAATGGCTGCGGGTCTTTTTATTGTAAGGCTTTTTTGCTTTCGCGTGTGATTGCGGCTGGTTATTTAGTCTTCTCCTTTTTAAAAATTATAAAATCGTTGAAATATTCTATTAATTGCTTATATTTCGTCGGCGATTTTTCTTGAAGATTTTAAGAGGTTCCTATGGAACGCGGTAGAGTCGTGGTTGCGATGTCGGGAGGAGTGGACTCTTGTGTTGCAGCGGCGGTGCTCAAAGAACAAGGCTATGACGTTATCGGCATCACCATGCAGTTGTGGAATCATGCCGGTGGTGGCGACGAGCGTTTTGACAGCTGTTGTTCGCTAACCGATGTGCATGATGCCCGCATCGCCGCGGATCAAATCGGCGTGCCGCACTACCTGGTAAATTACGAGCGTGAATTTAAGGCTGGAGTTGTCGATTACTTCGCCAACGAGTACGCGGCTGGTCGCACGCCGAATCCATGCGTGATGTGCAATAGCAAACTGAAGTTTGATCATCTGATGGATCGTGCCGCCGCTCTCGGCGCCAAGTGGGTGGCGACCGGACACTACGCGCGCGTCGAGCATTTTACCGATGGGCGACCGAGTCGGTTGTATCGTGGCGTTGATGCACGCAAAGATCAAAGTTATTTTCTATTCAGCCTCAAACGCGAAATTCTTGATCGTATTTTGTTCCCGCTGGCTGATTTGAATAAAACCCAGGTGCGTGAGATCGCCGCGCGTTATCAATTGCACACCTCCACCAAACACGAGTCGCAAGAAATTTGTTTTGTGACCGGCAAGCGCTATACGGATTTTCTCGAAGAACATTATCCCGGTGTTGCCAAAGGTCGCGGTGAGATCGTGGATCGTGGTGGCAAGGTGCTGGGTTATCATGATGGCATTCACAAATACACGGTCGGCCAACGCAAGGGCCTGTCGCTGGGCACGCCTGAGCCGAAGTTCGTGGCGGCGATTGATGCCGCCGCTAATCGCGTGATTGTTGATGATCTTTCGGGCCTGGCGAGTATTGCTTTTGAATTGAGCGGCGCCAACTGGTTGGTGTCGGAGAACGACTTGTTGGCTGAACCCGCGGTCGAAGCAGTGGTGCGTTATCACGCACAGCCGGTAGCTGCGACGCTCGCTCGCACGCCGACGGGTGCGTGGCAAGTGATCCTGTCGCAGCCGGTACGTTGGGTAACACCTGGACAGGCGGCCGTTATTTATCGTGGTGAGCAGGTCCTGGGTGGTGGTTTCATTACGGCACCGACACGACCGACGGCTATGCAACAACAACGTCGCGAACATGGGCATGAGCATGAAGTTTCAGCAAGTCTGTAAGACGCTGACGGATTTTCGCGAGCGTTGCGAAGCGTTGCAGGAACAACTCGGTTACGAGTTCGTCAATCAGGATTTACTGCTGGAGGCGTTGACGCATAGTTCATTCGCGCGTGATCCTCTGCCGCTTTGGCACGGTGAACAGGTGAAATATAATGAACGCCTTGAGTTCTTGGGTGACGCGGTATTGGGGTTGGCGGTGAGTTCTTATCTGCTGCTGGCAAACGACAGTTCCAGCGAAGGTGAGCTAAGTCGCATGCGTGCTGGCATCGTCAACAGTCGTGTGTTGGCGCGAATGGCTACCGAACTGAACATCGGCGAATGCTTGCTGATGAGTCGCGCTGAGGAGCGCGCTGGTGGTCGTGCCAAAGAATCATTGGTGGCGGACGCACTCGAAGCGATTTTTGGCGCCGCCTATCTGGACGGCGGCTTTTTGGCGGTAGAGGTTGTGATTCAACATTTGCTGAAGCGGTTTGGCGATGGGACGATTCCGGTGGAAGAAGACAGCAAGACGCTTTTGCAGGAGCTGACGCAAAAGTTGTATAAGGCGACGCCGACTTACGAAACAGTTTTGGAGGCGGGGCCGGCGCATAAGATGATGTTTCAGGTAGCGGTGAATGTCGCTGGCAAAATCCTTGGCACCGGCGAGGGCAGCACCAAAAAACAGGCGGCACAGGCTGCGGCACGGGTAGCGTTACAACATTTACGGCAAGCGCAAAGTCAAATGGCGGTGCGGGAATGAGAATAAGGACGACGGTATGATTAAAGGTATAGTTGCAATTGTCGGTCGACCCAATGTCGGAAAGTCGACGTTATTCAACCGTCTGACGAAAAGCAATGCCGCAATCATTGATGATCGTCCTGGCGTGACGCGCGATCGTTTGTATGGCACGGTGTGGACCACTCCTCATGATGGTTTTACCCTGATTGATACCGGTGGTTTTGAGACCAAAGACAGTTATTTTCAGCCGTTCAGCGACAATGTCGTCTGGCAACAGACAGAGGCTGCCATTGAGCAAGCTGATGTGATTTTGCTGTTGTTTGACAATCATGATGGTTTGCATCAATACGATACGCGCTTGGTTCGTCATCTACATAAACTTGGTAAGCCGGTGATCTTCGCCGTTAATAAATGCGATGGTCGTGAACAGGAACTCTCTACCGTGGAGTTTTTTGAGAC
>CAZZCU010000039.1:4116-15046 GCA_964652825.1 uncultured Oligoflexales bacterium | reverse complement strand
AACGCGAGCACCGGCGAACCACAGTGGCCGGATGATATACGCGGCTCGATCACACACAAAGACGGACACGTCATGCTCGCGCTCACCGACAACAAATGGTCAACAGGCATCGATCTTGAATCACGTCACAAGGTTGGCGCGCATCTACTGGAAAAAATCGCAACTACGGCCGAGCTTAAGGTATTACAGCAACACCTGCCGGAGGATCTGGCACTCACTAGTATTTTCGCCGCCAAGGAAGCGGTATTCAAAGCCATTTATCCCCTCATGGGGCAATTCTTTTACTTTCACGATTTTATCTGTCTCGATTATCAACCGGAACACCACAAGCTCTCGGGGCAATTAAACAAAAACCTGAGTGAGCGTTTTCAAGCTGGCACTCAGATCGAAATTCATTTGGCGTTTTTGCCGCAAGAGCAGCCGGACTTTGTCCTGGCTGGTGTGCTTATACCATCTTAAGTCCGCCATCCACATGGATGGTCTGGCCGGTAATAAATTCGCCGTGTTTGGAAGCAAGAAATAACACCCAGGCGGCGATTTCTTCGGGTTTGCCAAAACGCTTCACAATCTGTCGATCCAAAATCTGATCTTTAGCCAGCTTAATAACCTCGGCGGCCATTTCAGTTTCGATCACGCCAGGTGCAACACAATTCACAGTAATACCGCGTGAACCCATTTCAACTGCGAGACTGCGCGTCATCGCTTCGACCGCACCCTTGGTCGCCGCGTAGTTACTTTGGCCACGACCACCTTTAGTGCCGGCAACCGACGACAAATTAATCACGCGGCCATTGCGCTTCATCATCATGTCACGCATACAGGCTTTCGTGACATTTACAACACCCATCAGATTGGTCGAAATAACCGACTTCCAATCATCTTCGCCCAGCATAATAAACAGATTATCCGCCGTGACACCGGCGCTGTTAACGAGAATTGTTACAGGTCCCAACTCTTTGCCGACAATCGCATGTGCTTCTTCGCATTCTTTGGCGTTACCGACATCCATTTTCACTGCGATTGCCTTGCAACCCAGATCGGTAATCTCACGAACAACGCCTTCGGCCTCATCAGCACGACTACGATAACCGATGGCGACATTGCAACCGGCATTAGCCAAAGCCAAAGCCACGGCACGACCGATCCCACGACTACCACCAGTGACCCATGCAACCTGCCCGGGAATTTCGATTGAAAACATGCTTCGTTACTCCTCCAACATTTTGCCTTTTTTTGCCCACTGCGTGTCTTTGCAAAATTGCAACAACGTACGACAGTAACTTTGCGCGGGTGGGCAGATAAGCTGCGAGGAGGCTAACAGATTTCGCACTTTGTCGTCACTAAAAACCCGATTACGCGAGCCAAGATAAGGCAGATGGACAGAAAACATATCGAGAATTTGACGGACTTCGTGCGTTGTAAACATCCTGCCAAAATCAGAAGCAACGAATCTGGCGATCCATGGCGGGACCAGCTTACCGGGTTTTTTGCCGAAGACCTCCGCCGCCTGATAAAGCGCCTCAACAGGATCCAAGGCTCCCCTGCCAGCGCACAGCTGCACAATTTGATTATGACATTCAGGCTTATTCGCCAAAGCCCACGATGCCTGAACCACGTAATCAATCGGCACACAATCAACCAGCGCATGGCGGCGAATCGGTGCACGCGGGACTTGTCCGGTCAGCCACGCCCGCCAAACCGTGTAAAGGACTTTAAGCCGACGAACATAGCCATTACGACTATCGCCAACGACAATTGATGGACGGAGGATGAGGTAGGGCAGATCAGATGCCTGCACGCAATACTCTGCCTCAAGCTTGGTGTATTCATACCAGTTGTTAAAATACTTGCCGCGATCATCATCCTGAATCACGCCGCGATTCTTGCCAGCCACAAATGCCGTGGAAAAATGCACAAACCTCCCCAGCGACTTTAAACCGCGAGCCAGGGCCAACGCTTTTTGCGTCGCAATCACATTTGCTGTTCTACTGGCCGCTAACGGCATGCCCATATCGGTGTCGGCAGCGGCGTGAAAAAAAAGGTCCACCTTATCCACCGGCAACGAACGAATACTAAAAAGATCACCATCAATAACCTGCACATTGGCCAAAACATCTGCGGGCACCACAAAGAAACGCTGCCATTCCGCCACCAATGCTTCCAGACGCTGTTGCGGACTCATACCATTACGAGAACGTATGATCAGATAGACCTGCGACCGAGGGGAAACTTTTTGAATGTAACGAAGAAGTTCGCCACCAATAAAGCCAGTGACGCCAGATATCACAATTGAGCTCACAAACAAGTACCCACTCTAGCCGACAAACTTGAACGCGTCTTTAAGCGCGTTACTGTTAGTACCAAACATGGTTCTAAAACCCATGTCAGCCTGCATGACCCGATTGTCGTTGGCAAAGATGGTCGCCGAAATAACGACGTCTTGATTATCTTTACTGCAATCTCCGGATTTAACCACTGCCTTCAACGTGCATTGATCACCCGGCTCCACGAACTTGCGAAACCGCACGTTACTGATTGCTGTCGGCACCAAAGCCCGGGCGCGAATGGGCATATAAATATCTTCTTTGACAAGGTACTGGCAGACTTCGCCCATGAACGTCAACAGCATAACCCCTGGCGTCACCGGTCGCCGGGGAAAATGATCGGCAAAATACGGTTCGCAGTTAGCTAAGTTTTTAAAAGCCGTGATCTTTTTATAAGGTTCGTGCTCAATTAAGCCATCTAAAAACCGCAATGACTCAAACATACCGCTGCCGGCGATTGCTTTTAGTTTGGTGGCAGTGGTCGGCACCCGCGAAACCTTGGCGAATTCAGGTTTATATAGATGATTAAACATCCGCCGCACCTGCGCCGGATCGTCGAATTCCTCCATGGGCAACATATAACCACGCGTGCACTTGGACTCGATCACAACTTTGCCATCCACCGAGGCACTGCCTTTAGTGACGACCACATCGTCATCAAAACTAACCACCTCGATATGCATATCAAGCACGTCACCGGCCTGAACGATACCATGATAAGTCGTAATCTCGTCCGCGAGAAAAACCGGACGTTTTTTGAAATCAACGGATACGATTTTCAGCCAGCCGCCAAGCTGCGCCATCGCTTCCGACACCACGGCGGGGCTTAAAACCCGCACACCGGAAGGTAGCCAATAATAGAAAAACTCATTCCGTGTACAATTTTTAATGCCACGAATGGATTTACCGACTTCGTAATTATAAATGCGATCGACGTACTGAAAGCGCAACGTTATCTACCTATCAACCTTCAAAAAGAGTACCGGCTTGTTTGCGTTTAACGATAGATACAAAAACTTCGACAGTAAAGGTTGCCGGTAGTTCGCGCATCGACATACCAGCTTTAATCTCACCCGCCGGAATCTCTGGCAGCAGCTGTTGTAAACGCTCCGCACCCTTTGGCTGAAGAATCATGTCTTTCTCGAACTCTTCGGGTGCAAGCCCTCCGCGCGCCTTATTTTCGATCTCACGCTGCGGGATTTTAATGTTAAACTCGTTCTCCAGACGGAACATGATGTCGAGAAAATCAATGGACTCCGCACCCAGATCACGCATTAAGTTGGATTTCAACTGCACCTGCTCCAAGTCAACGCAAAGTGAATCAGCGATGATTTTGCGGACCTTATCCTCGACTTCTTTGTCACCACTCATGCCTGCTCCTCCATTAGCTCACTACTGACCGCTCAGAAACTGCACTGAGAACATCTTATCCGGCAAAGTCTTAGGCGTGATTTTATTGGTGGTCCACACCGACGACTTACCCTTGGTAACCGCATCAACCATTTTCAGCACTTTGGGTCGCAACCTACCGTTCAAAACGGCGCGCTGCTCGACCGTCATGGTTTTCAAATGCTTGCCCGAGACACCAAAGAACTGAGCCTGTACCGGGAAAAACCCTGCTTCTTCCACATGATACAAGATTCGATGATAGGGCGCCTCTGAATGTTTGGCCTTCAATTCCAATAGTAGGCATTTCTTCCCAGCTACGGTTTCGCTCTTAACCACATCGGGATCGTAGTCGTTCTCGGTGTCCATCTGAAATAAGTCAGCTAATGCGAACGCACTATTACCGATTGCTTCGCGGCGCGAGATGGCATGCACGCGCTTGGAATCAGGAAATGTCGACCAATAACTGTTTTTCACCGCCAGCAACTTGCGACCAATCTCAGCTTTCGGACCCAGGAACTCCACCAGCGCGCGACGGCCCGAAGCGCGAAAAACCATCATCAAGTAAAACGATTCCACCTTGCCATCCAGATTATTCATCGTGACATCCAACTGTGCCTGATCCGCCGAACGCAGTTCTTCGGCAACTTGCACGGCTTTTTTGGCTTTCGTTTTGCTGTCTGCCTGCGCGAACAATGTTGACGCCGCCAAGCCAATGAAAAAAATCCAACTCAAATGTCGCATGTTCACTTTCCTATCACCACTGCGCTGGCCAAACCTGACTTGTTAAAGGCGTATACCAATGCCAAGCCCGAAGATATCTCTTGGGCTTGATCGGATACGTGCAGACACTTAGGTATTTTACTACTAGCAGCCGAAAAATTCTTGGTCGGTGGGAGACAATTCTCCGCAAAGGCTAGTGTGGCAATAGCTACAGACAAAATACCGCTTGCTTCCGATGTTTCGCCCAAGGTTGATTTTGGACTCATCAGCGACAGAGATTTTTTACGATTTACCAAAATCCGCGTCAAGGCCTCGCATTCAAGAGTATCATCGGCGTGACAGCCGCTACCCTGACCAACGATAAAGCCAAGCTCATCAGAAGATACCGCTGCATCAGTCAACGCCGCCTGAATCGCGTCAGCCAATGCCGTCGCCCGCGCCTGCAGGCTGAAATCATAAGTGGAACGCAAGCCAACTCCACGCACTGACACCGCAGTTTCGATCTTTGTCGAAACCAAAACCAATGCAGCTCCGGCTTCGCTCAAAATCGTCCCATCAGCGATATCCGCCTGCCAGGGCTTGATCGCGGTTGCAGCTTGCTCAAGACTCACGCTTTGTTGTCGCCCAGACACCAGCGCCTGTGAATATTGAAAGGGATCTACTGGATGATAGGAACCACCGCAAACAGCGCCGGCGAGATCACCGGCACGAATCCGCCGCACAGCCTCGACAAGGGCACGCAGTCCGGCGACTTCAAAATCATAGTAGCAGCAATTGGGGCCGCGCAAATTCAACGTCTGCGTGACTTGCGCCAGACCGTTATTGAGCAAAACATGAATCGCCATGATCGGATTGATCATTCCCTGCAAGCGCGCACCGAATTCACTGCTGCTGAATTTTTGGAGCGCGCCGTCCACACACTCCCGTACCGGCCGAAAATAAGGGGTGATTTCACCAATACGCATATAGTTAGTGCCAGTGTATGCGCCCCACGTATCCGGCTCGCCTTCCGGCATTTTCCGTCCGGCGTTTTTCCAAGCATCTAGAGCGGCAAGCAGCATGAGCAAATCGCGACGAGTCATCATTTTGATCAACTTGCGTTCCGGTAATCGGCTTAACGGTAAATCCCGACAGACTCCAGCCACCGCATGTTCCAATCCCGATATATCAAAGCTATCAATCGTGTTGAAAGCCGGACGAGCATGCATCAGGGCTTGCCAAAAACTCTGCGTATCATGTCCCAGCGGGGTTGTTAGCCCGATACCTGCGATGTAGGGTGTTGCGATCAAACAGCCTTCCCCAGGATCAAGGTGGCATTAGTACCACCAAAACCAAATGAATTGGACATCGCATAGTTGATCGGCGCAACGACCGCTGGTTCACCGATAATTTTCAGATCAGCACCGCAATCGGTTTTGCGAAAATTGAGAGTCGGCGGCATCACACCGTGTTGAACCGCCAGTACCGAGAAAACGCCTTCGATACTACCAGCGGCCGCAACCAAATGACCGGTTGCGGACTTGGTCGAGCTTACCGCCGGCGTATGGCCTTCGCGCATAAACACCTCACGTATGGCCCGAGCCTCCACCATATCGTTCTGCGCGGTCGATGTGCCATGTGCATTAATGTAGTCAATATCTTCTGGATCCAAGGCCGCTGACTTCAGCGCCGCACGCATCGACAAGATAGCGCCACGCCCGTCTGCAGGAAGATCGGTGACACGATAAGCGTTTGCGGATTCACCAAAGCCAACCACTTCGGCATAAATCTCGGCGCCACGCGCCTGGGCATGCTCCCATTCTTCGAGTACAAGCGCCGCAGCGCCTTCGCCGGCAACAAAACCATCGCGCTCACTATCAAAAGGACGTGACGCCGCTGTTGGATTCAGATTTTTCGTGCTTAAAACTCCGAGTAAACAAAAACCAGCAAACAACAATTCACCGGCTAACGAATCCGCGCCGCATGACAGAACATAATCAGCGTCACCGTCGGCGATAGCACGAAAACCATGACCGATCGCCTGCGCACCAGCCGCACAAGCGGTTTCGATGGTGGTATGACCGGCACACGCACGCCAACGCCTGGACAGCAGCGCTGCTAGCAGACCAGGCTCATTGGCGCGCATCAATGCTTCTGGAGAACGTTGGTGCGTCAGGAAATTTGCCAGCCCTTTTAATTCATCGCTGAATACATAACCGCGCAACATGTCCACGATCTGTTGCGGCGAAATAGCATCGTTACCCGCACCCACGAATACGGCAAAACGATCAGGCTTCATCTTATCGCTCAACCCACTATCGCTCATCGCCTCCCAGGATGCCTGCAAACCAAACTCAGTTGGGCGGTTGCGCAAAGTCGAATCAGCTTGAAACACCGGATCAGTCATTGCGAAATTTTTGACTTCGCAACCAATACGCACCGGCCAACCGGCAGCGTCGAACTGACGAATATAGCCCGCGCCGGATTCGCCAGCGATCAACCGACGCCAAGCCTCGTCGCGACCGTTTCCAAGCGACGACACCACGCCAAGCCCCGTGACAGCCACTCGCCTTCTGGGTGATCGCGCCATAAATCTCCATCAAACATTTCATCAAAGCAGTTAACGTGTTAAATTATAATCTTAACAGCGACTTAAATCGAGTTATGGGACGGAGAAAGTGAATAAAAGATTTTGGTCTTTTGCCACCACCTATGCATTTCGTAGTTTGGGCCGCAACCGCCGGCGCACCATTCTCACCATTGCAACCGTCGGCCTCTCTGTTACCGTATCGCTCGTTGCACAACGTTATACACAGGCAATCATGACGATCTGGCGCGAAGGCGCCGCTGACACCGGCGATGGTCACGCCCAAGTGCATAAAGCGGGTTACTGGCACAAGCAGGAAGGCGTCACCGAAGAGCTGACACTCCCCTACAACAATCAAATTGAGCAAGCACTTAAAGAGATCAACTATGTAGAAGCATCCGTGCGACGCCTGCGCTTTGAGGGTATTATTTCCACCGGCTTGAAGTCGGTATATTTTATCGGCATCGGTGTGGATCCCGAAGACGAAATTCTCGTCTCACCGCGCTTATTTAATCCGGAAAACGATAAGGGACAATTTGTTCAGGCGGATGATCGCGTCGGCATTACCATTGGCAAAGGCCTGGCGGAAACACTTGATCTAAAACTTGGTGATGAAGCCACATTAATCGCACAAACCGTCCAAGGCTCTGCAAACGGCATCGATGTTGTCGTTAAAGGCATCGTCTATGTTCCATTACCCAGTTTTTCCAAACGCATCGTGTACACGCACATTGAACAAGCACAGCAATTAATCAGACTCCCCGAGCGATACACCGAAATCGCCATTCGCCTCAAGAATGTCGCCAAAACCAAAGATTTGATCCCGAGCCTACAAGCCGCCGCCAAAGTCGCGGACGCCGAAATTCGTGGTTGGTGGGATATTCAACCACTTATTCCCAAAGTCGAAGTCATTTGGAATACCATTATCGGCATCGTTTCCATTCTCTTGTTTGTCTCGGCGACACTGGGTGTATTGAACATTATTTACATGTTGGTCGCCGAACGAACCGTGGAAATCGGCACACTGATGGCGATTGGCGCCAAGTCACGAGAAATTAAGGCATTATTCACGCTGGAAGCCAGTCTAATCGGTATCTTTGGCGGCATTGCCGGCATTATCGTCGGCAATTCACTGGTACTGGTCATGAATATGAATGGAATAAACTTTGATAATCCATTTGGCTCCGGCTCCGTGCTGGTTTATCCGACGATAAGCGTGCTGACATCCATCGCGGTTTTTGGGGTAGCGGTGTTTATTTGCAGCATCGCCGCGATTTTCCCGGCACACAAGGCGGCTAAAATCGAACCGGTCCGGGCATTCCGCGGTCAGCTGAACTAGAAGCGGTAAATTAGCTTAAAAGGAATCTTGAAACGCTGCACCAGGTAAGCGCCTGGTTGCTCGCCGCTATTATCAACGCCAATCGAAGTCTCGCCATACGTCAAGCCAGCTTCAATCAACATGCGCGGATCAGGTTTGCGTTCCGCTTTATCTTTGGCCTTCATACCACGCGGATAAATCTCGCCGCGCTCCCAGCGATAACCACCACCAATCATCCATTGCGGACGTACCGGCGGCTCGCCAATATTTTGAGCGATGTCCATGAAACCAAATCCTGACAAGCCATCAGCACCTGGCGAGCCTTGACCGATTTCCGACGGCTCGTAAAATCCACCAAACAGCATCGTACCATTGCCAACGCGCATCTCACCACCGCCATAAGCCGAGACAGTATCCGCAACCTCGCGCTGCTTCATAGCCAAATCAACGATGGAAAACGCCTGTTGGGTTTTATCAACACGCTTGTATTCAACATCGGCAGTTAACACCAATCTCGATTGCGGTCGGAATGCCACGCCAGCACGAATAGGATTAAGAAACGTCGATGCAGTGACGCTACTGTCGCCGGGGGCCGTCAAAGCATCATCACCCGCCTCCATAAGCGGCGAATCAACTTTAAAGCTAGTAGTCGTTGCATCGTAAGCGCCCACAACCAGGCCAAGAGTAAAGGAACGATTGAGACGTATTTTCGTGCCCAACTTAATCGACAAAAAACTCGCGGTGGTTTCCACATGCGCCAGCGACTGACCGCCGCTGGATGGCACCAGATCAACAGAACCGTCAATACTCAAATAGCTGATGCCAGCACCAAGATGAAAATTATTGTTAACCTCATAACCGATGGTACCAAGTGCTAAAGCCTTGAGATTACCCGAGCCCTTGAGATCAACATAATCCTCCTGCGATAAAATAATGATCGGGATGTGCCGCTTGTCGATATCCTGCTTTACGGGAAACGGTATCAACAACCCGCCAATACCCAGTTGCGGATTCGGCTTCCAGACAAAATTCGGCATCGGAAAACCATCCAAACCAGTGAACGGCGATCGATGAGCTTCAAAACCTGGATTCCGCTGCGTATACTCTTCGGACTTCAATCCCCAAGCGCCCTGGACTTCCGTGTATTTCATGGCACCAGCTTGCGCCGGATTGATACTCGCGGCATCAATAGAGGCTGGGCCGGCAGCGCCGGTTTTCCCAAGCAGAATATTGGGCGAGCCAAGACGCTCCTGTACCTGCGCGTAGCTGTCGCCAGCGAGCATTGCCAGCAACAATCCAATTGCGCCAGCGCCAAACCTAGGAAGGGAAAAACTCATCGTTCGATCTCAGTATGCTCTTTAAGCGACATGACGATGGTTAACTTACCAAGAAACAAATCACCGATCGTGGCTATAATCGGATCGATGGATAGACCAGCAACCTGACTGGGCGATGCCGTAATAACGATTTGCGGTATCGCCACGGGCTGCGTGTTGTACCAAAACTGCATCTCCTCATAGAGCATGAGTTGACCGCGGTCAGGCACTCCATCAAAGCCGGTAACCGTACGCTTATAGTGTATCACGTTCTCGAAAGTGTATTTGCGGTTTGTCATCGGAAAATTGGTGTGATGCTCAAGCACCTCGTAGCGAATCTCGCCCGCCGCACTTTTAACGCTGGCGTTAGGATCGCTAAAAATCACACTCGAAGACTCCGCGAATTTGAAGTCAGCAAAAGTACCAGCATCCTGAATCAACGGACCGATGATAATCGGCAGCGGCGGCTGGAAGGTATATTTGCGTGAACGGGGATTGGGTAAACGCGCAATCTGACCATAGCCTTTATACGACTTAAGCATTGCCGGCGTCAGCTCTTCGAGCTCCTCCTCGGCGGGCATCATCTTGCCCAGATCGAGTTGACCGATCAGTGTGCAATCAATAACACCTTGGGGAGCCAGGCCGCCAAACTGGGAGCGAATCAGCATCGAGACTTCGCCTTTGCACAACGCATTCTGCGATGCCGTTCCATAGCCTGTATAAATCGTCATATCATATTTGGTGTTAGCGATATCAACGTTAGCAGCCTTGGCATCGTCCTGGGTTTCGAGTGGTTTAGTAACCGATGGTTTCGACGCACTACCGCCCTTATCGAACTTGTTTTGGGCACAAGCGAACAGAAACGCACCCGCCAAAAGCGGTAACGAGACTCTCGTCAGATAAGAAGCATAAGCAGCACGCATCATCCCCACTCCCTAGGTCATAACTGCGTATGACTGATCAAGGTCAATTTAATCGTTAATGGCCCTAACACCGCATCACCGATCTGGGCCAAGCCACCGGCAAAGCTACCACCAAGGTGGCTGGGCATCGCACGTATAATTAACTGCGGAATCGCGATCGGCTGCGTGTTGTACCAAAATTCCATTTTGCTGAATAACATGCGCGTACCGCGATCCGGCGTATTCACAAAACCATCAACGCGACGCTCGTAGTGAATAATATTTTCAAAATTGTAAGCAGTACCTGGTGGCTGCATGGAAGTTTTGTGCGCATTCACCTGATAGAAAATAGTACCCTTATCAGTAATCGCGCCAAGACTTGGATGCGTAAACGA
>CAZZCU010000039.1:0-4016 GCA_964652825.1 uncultured Oligoflexales bacterium | reverse complement strand
ACCACCAAAGTCCGACCAGATCGTCATCGTCACCACGCCGTTACAAATACTCATGCGATTTTCCGGAACGTCGTAGTGCTTAAACACTTCCAGGTTATAGCGGGATTTTGCCAACGGTGTCGGGCTCGGATTAGGGCCGCCGTCGGAGCCAGCAGGTTTATAAGCCGCAGCGGCACCGGGCTTCTTCTCGCCACCACCTCTGATCGAGCCTGTGTCCGCGCAAGCGGACAAAGCAAGAGCGATCACGGCCATAACCGCGAATGCATTCAGGTCGATGATATGGCTTCTGATCCTCATCCCTACCTCTTGCTCTTGAGGTTCAGATTAGTCTTGGCGTTTTGCTCCGCCTCGTCCACTAAAGCCGGGATCTTCTTAAAGAGGTCACTGAGAATTTTCAAGAACTGTTCCTTAACCGCTTCATCAACACCGAAGCTGTGCAAGGTCATATCCGTAACGATATCAAGATAAATGTCGCCAGCATGCGGCACCATCAGCACGAGGATGCGAGCGCTTTTAATGAATGATTTTTCTTTGGGAGTATCTTCGAGGGTTTCAACCGTGGCGGCGCCAAACTTTTTATCAAAAAGCTGCGCGTTGACTTCGACGCGGTTAAAGATATCCACCTGACCGTTCTGGTCTTTGCGCGAACTCAGCTCCAATTGGAGTTTTAATTTGAACTCCTTAGCATCAAATTCAGGCTCACCAATGACTTTAACCGCAAAGTCTTCTTCCTTCGCCGGCTGATTGGAATTAAGTTTCGATTTGTCATTAAGCATCGGTAACAACAAGCTGACGATGCCGAGAATATTGCGGTTCAACCATAACTCAACCCGTGTTTGTAGGCGCTGCGTCTGCTCACCGCCAAATCCAGTGGTTGACGTACTGAATTTTTGACCATCGGAGCGAATCGCCGAAAAACCGATATTAGTGGACAGCTTAAGATCCTGCGCCTGCTCCCCAGCCTTGGCGCACGCATCATTACTCAAGCCGATATCTTTCAAATAAGGCGCAACCGTACGTCCTCGCAATGTGCCGCATAGACGATCAACTTTATTGCCCAGGGAACCTGATCCACTGAAAATCCCCGAAACCTGATCCGCGGATTTTAAACGCGCGCCACACGACGACAACAGCGGGAGCGTCATCGCCATCAATGCAGCTAGTTGTAAATTCGCGCGTCGCATACCAATCACACTCGTTCTTTATTAATAAGGCCCTGTCATAATCGGTGGCTGCGTGTTGGCACCACCGGTGCCCGTTGTCGTTGTGCCGCCACCCAAATTGCCCATCATGCCGCCAATACCACCCGGCATCATCATGTTAACTAAGCTACCCACCAGACCACGATTACACATGATGTCATCAAACATACCGGTACCGCCCTGGCAGTTCTTGGACGGATCGCCACCAAGCGTCATTGGATCAATCACGCTCAATAAAATGGATTCCACCACATCAAAACCCTGGAGATTCTGACGAAACGGACGACCATTGAGATTGCACACCGCATCGTCTCCTTCGCCATAATGTTCTCTGCACTTACCCATATCGCGCAGATACAACGTAATCTTGAAGTCACCCACTTGCGGACGTCGTACCATCAAAGTCGACGTATTCACCGAGATACCATTGAGCGAAGTCACATACCCAATCGAAGCATTTTGCGGATCGACACCGCTGATCTGCAGCGATAGGCTCACATCGCTGCCAAGCGGCGCGATAAACTCACGCGTTGGGGTCGGATCAACGGCCTGAGGACTAAAAACGGCGAGCGACAATGCCTGCGTGCCATCAAACGAATTGGGGTTTGCACCACCACCAACCGTCACGGGCTTGGTGCTGTTGGAGCACGCACCCATGCATATCGCTGCTGTAACCACGACTAGGCTTGCATATCGGCTCTGATTCCACAATAAAGCCAAAGGCTATCCTCCCCTAAAAACCGGGCTATTCTTCTAGTGTTATCGGAAAACTAGGGAAAATCTTTAGGATGTTTGGCGAAAGGCAAAATATCTGCGAAAGACCATGCAATTATCCATGGTTAAACTGTCTAAAACCAAGACGATCCGCGCCTTATTCAGCGCGGCGGGAAATATTGAACTTTTCCAACTCGGCGTTTAACTCGCCCTGAAGCATTAAACCAAACATTTTCAGATCAGCCAGAAAAGACCAGATCGGATAGGTAAAAGTCGCGGGCCGGTTTTTCTCAATATAAAAATGCGCATACCAAGCAGGCGCATAGCCGGCTACCAATGCAAGTAAAATCAATATTTTATAGCCAAGCAAAATAAATAGCCCGATACAAGTCATCGCCATGCTAGTGCCGAGAAAGTGCCATTGTCGTGTCGACGCCAATGTGTGCTGACCCAGATAAAACGGCCAAAATTCCGCGAAATTCTCAAAACGTTTTTCCAAAACATTTACTCCAATTGTATAAAATAAAAACAGTTGGACAGTACCAGATTGCGTATGTAATGGTTAACGTATTGATTGTATAAGAGTTATTTACGGCGCACAACTTGCACAATGCGGCCACCGGGGCTGCTTGCTGCGTTGTTGCTCTTTTGCTGAGAGGAATTGCTAATGAAAAAGTATGCGTTTAGTTCATTGATAGCTCTGTCTTTGATCAGTGCCTGTGATCAATCAATCGAATACTCCGGCCGCCAAGCACCCACGCAAGGCGCTACCAATACCCAGACTCATCCGATGCAAACGCCACAACCTATCATCAACACCTACATCCCATCTATCGATGCGATCGTAGTTGATCAACAGGCGACGCCCCCTGTTTCTGAATGCTATAAAGCTGATCCTTTTATTTGTGAGGTAGAGCTAGCGATCTGGCGTCAAACCAATGAATATCGCAAGAAAAGCGGCAGAGCTAATTTAACTTTTGGTCCGAAAATGGGTTTTGTGTCGCGCTCCTGGTCAGCCTCGCAAGCTAAGCGTGGCTCCATCGGCCACGATGGTTTTCCAAGTTCACGGTATACCGTTTACAGCAAGGAATTTCCTGAAGAACCAAGAATCCGGATGTCCACGGAAAACGTTGCTTACTCAGGCAGTCGCAGCCAAAATGCCGAGGCCGTCGCCAAAGTCTTCACCAACATGTGGTGGAACAGCAGCGGTCACCGCGCCAACATGTTAGGTAACCACAAAGCTATCGGTATAGGTGTAGTAAAAAGAGGCTCCAGCACTTATTACGCAACGCAGATTTTTGGCAATGAATAGAGACAAGACAATATAGGTAAAAAAGAAATCAGCCTAGGCTGATTTCTTTTGCTCCCGTTCCAGAGCAATTACTCGTTGATCCTGCATTTCGGCAAGCAAGAACGCCGTTTGTTTTTCGAGATGCAGATATGATCCCATCATCATGATCCCAATCTCCATGCGATCAATACCAAGCGGTATCAGGCGAAAGATATTCCGCCAATAGAGCCAACGTGTCGTCGGATTCAAAGTCATCTGCTTGCTTAAATTCCAAAAACCGCGTGCGGAACGACGCAATTCCCATAGCCCCGGAATATGACGGCGCTTGGTGCGCAGCATACCAGCCACTCGCAGGACCCGATTCATATATATGCGCGGACTATAGACTGTTCCGACAATGCTACAAAATTCTGAGATAATTTCCGACGACGGTCGCGTGGGAATAAAATTCAGGCCCGCCGATGTATTGTCGCGACCACGCATCGTGGCATCATCCATACTCAAGCGATAAGGCTTGCTCGCATCAACGACTTTATTGCCAGCAGTATCCAACAGACGTCCTTCACGCATCAAGCGACGCGATAGCTGCGTGTTTGGCAGCGCTACCAGTAAACCTACCATTGCCAACATCACACCGGAGTCTTCGATACAGCGAATCATTGCCGTGTCGACGCCCTTTTTTTCATTATCAAAGCCAATGATAAAGCCACCGAATACCGTCATGCCGTGGCGATAAATAGCGTGCACGCGCTCCACGATTGGTTTCATGGTGTTCTGGCTTTTTTGGGTCTGCAGCAACAATTGCGGAT
>CAZZCU010000038.1:5142-17666 GCA_964652825.1 uncultured Oligoflexales bacterium | reverse complement strand
GGATTAGAAACGACGATGTCGTATGGTTCATTGTCACTAAACGCGGTTTTAGCATTAAAAATATCAGCGGCTAAAAATCGCATGCGTGCGGCGACAGCGTGTCGCTCCGCATTGACTCTGGCAACCGCCAAGGCCTCGGCGGAAACATCGCATGCAGTGATGCTGGCCTCCGCCAACTCGCAGGCTAATGTCGTGGCGATACAACCGGATCCCGTGCCCACATCGAGAATATTCAATTTCGTGGTTGCCGCCGCATCTTTGCCGCCGACATCCGCCAATACGCGCTCAATCAACAATTCGGTTTCGGGGCGCGGAATCAAGACACGACGATCGACCGCAAAAGCGCGCCCGAAAAATTCCCGCTCACCTAATATATAGGCTACCGGCTCACTGGCGGCACGCCGTTTAAACAGCTGCTTAAATGCTTCACGCTCGGTTTGCTGCAAAGGCTTATCAATATCAAAATACAGCTGCAAACGCTTGCATCCCAATGCATGCGCCAGCAACAGCTCGGTATCCAAACGCGCTGTTTCATTGCCGCGGCGCTTAAGAAAATCCGAAGACCACGCAATGACTTCGCGAATACTCCACACCACTGGCGTCGTTACGGGAGTAGTGACAGACGCTGGCGATTGTTGTTCGTTCATGGAACTCATGCCTGTTCAGTAGCTGCCTGTTTTAAAAGCTCGGTTTGATGATGCGTGATTAAAGCATCCAACAACTCTTTGAGATCGCCGTTCATAATATCATCGAGTTTATACAAAGTCAGATTTATGCGGTGATCGGTCATACGACTCTGCGGAAAATTATAGGTACGAATGCGTTCGCTGCGATCCCCCGAGCCAACCAAGCTCTTACGTTGGGCGCTGATTTCGTCATGTTGCTCCTGCTGGGCTTTTTCCAGAAGACGGGCTTTGAGAATTTTCATGGCGCGATCTTTATTTTTCAGCTGCGAACGCTCATCCTGGCATTCCACGACAACTCCGGTCGCCCTATGAACGATGCGCACCGCCGAATCGGTGGTGTTAACAGACTGTCCACCGGCGCCCGACGACCGAAACACTGATATCTCGATATCATTGGGATTGATCGTGACATCAACCTCGTCCGCCTCCGGCAGAATCGCCACCGTACACGCGCTGGTGTGAACCCGGCCTTGCGCCTCGGTAATCGGCACCCGTTGCACGCGATGAACGCCGCTTTCAAATTTCAGCGCGCTATAGACACGATGACCTTCGATCGTCACGATGACTTCGCGAAAACCGCCCTTTTCCGACGGTGTCGAACTCAATATCTCAGTACGCCACCCAGCGCGATCAGCATAACGCATATACATGCGCAACAAATCAGCGACGAACAATCCGGCTTCATCGCCGCCGGTACCCGCACGTATCTCCAGCAAAATATCTTTGTTGTCATTGGGGTCGGTCGGCAGCATCAGAATCGTCAGATTCTTGCCGGTGGCTTCCAACTCCTCGGTAACCGCATCCAGCTCTTCTTTGGCCATCGCGCGCATATCCGCGTCGGCATCCTTGAGCATTTCCTGCGCATCTGCCTGACGTTTCTGCAAAGCCTTATAGTGACGGTACGCCTCGACGATCTCCACCAACGAGGCACGTTCCTTCGACAAACGTGTGTAATCAGCGGCGTTGATCCCGCTGACCGACAATGCTTCATCGAGCTCATCAAAACGGCGCGCAACGGATTCGAGTTTATCGAACATAACGTTTATTCACTGATCCCAAATAAAAACCGCGCGCTCCAAGTCGCAGGCCGTTGATAAGCGGCGATGCTGATAGTGCGCGCGGCTGATAATGAGCTAACGGTTGTATTTTTTCTTGAACTTCTCAATACGACCGGCGGTGTCGATCAGCTTTTGCTTACCGGTAAAAAACGGATGGCAAGAGCTGCAAATCTCCACGCGGATTTCTTCGCGGGTTGAGCGCGTTTCGATCTGATTGCCGCATGCGCACTGAACCGTGGTAATTTCGTATTTAGGATGAATGCCCTCTTTCATTTGCGTCCTCACTTTATCCATTCATCGAGTCAATAAAATCTGCGTTGGTTTTCGTCTTCTCGAGCTTCTCGAGCAAGAACTCCATTGCATCGACCGTGTTCAACGGTTGCAGCAACTTACGCAAAATCCACATCCGATTCAAGACATCTTTCGGCAACAACAGTTCCTCTTTACGGGTACCCGACTTATTGATGTCGATGGCCGGGAAGATCCGTTTTTCCGATAGCTTACGATCCAAAACCAGCTCCATGTTACCGGTACCTTTGAATTCTTCAAAGATTACCTCGTCCATACGCGAGCCAGTATCGATCAACGCCGTCGCAATAATCGTCAAGGAACCGCCTTCTTCGATATTCCGGGCGGCGCCAAAGAAGCGTTTTGGCTTGTGCAAGGCGTTGGAATCAACACCACCGGACAGAATCTTGCCAGAAGGTGGCACCACCGCGTTATAAGCACGTGCCAAACGGGTGATCGAGTCGAGCAGAATCACCACATCGTGCTTGTGCTCAACCAAACGTTTGGCTTTTTCAATAACCATTTCAGCAACTTGAACGTGACGTTGCGCCGGCTCATCGAAGGTCGAGCTGATGACTTCGCCACGCACAGAACGTTCCATATCCGTAACCTCTTCCGGCCGCTCGTCGATCAGAAGCACGATCAACACGGCATCAGGGTGGTTTTTCGCGATGGCGTTCGCCACATTCTGCATCAAAACCGTCTTACCGGTACGGGGCGGCGCCACGATAATGGAACGTTGACCTTTGCCGATAGGCGACAGCAAATCGATCACCCGCGTCGAAAAGTTCTCGGTTTCGTACTCCATCTTGAACTTTTCCATGGGATAGAGCGGCGTCAGGTTATCAAACAGGATTTTCTCAAAGCTGGGGTCTGGAGCGGCACCATTCACCGATTCCACTTTCAGGAGCGCGAAGTACCGCTCGCTGTCTTTAGGCGGACGGATCTGACCGGAGACCGTATCACCGGTACGCAAATTGAAGCGGCGAATCTGCGAAGGCGACACATAAATATCATCGGGACCTGGCAGATAGTTATAATCAGGTGCGCGCAAAAAGCCGAACCCATCCGGCAAGGTCTCGAGCACGCCTTCGCCGTAAATAACGCCACCGCGCTCCGCCTGCGACTGGAGAATGCCAAAAATCAATTCCTGCTTACGCATATTGCTGGCGCCCTCGACACCAAGGTCGCGCGCGGCTTTATTGAGATCACTGATTTTGAGATTTTTTAATTCTTTGAGGTTTACCTCCGGCACATCGGGCCGGGTTTCGGGAACAGGCTCTTCCACGTCCAGTTTCTTCTTTTTCTGGGTCGCTTCAGTCATTGGTTAGACTCACTTCTTGCTGAAATTGGGGGGTTAATAAGATCAAAGGGTAGACAATTAATGCCCTACATTACCGAGTTTATTGAGGATTTCGAGGTCCAGTGGCTAAGTGGTAGAGTCCTGGCTGCTGTAAAGAGAACGCATACACTCGAATAAGCGGTTGATATGCCAACCAATTCGCTTTGTCAACAGAAACCAATTATAATAGAACTTAATGATCTCCCTAACCGAGGTGGGTTTTATGAAAACAATTTGCCGTGTCCTTCTCGTCTCAATCCTGATGCTTGGGGTCATCGCTCCGCAACACGCGACAGCACAATCCGTCTCCACCGAGGAACGCTTTCAGGATCTGTTTACCACTGCTGGTTATGCAACGGCATTTGGCGCCGCCATGGGAGCCGCGTTTCTTAGCTTTCATAAGAACCCCGAGAACCATCTTCGCTACATCGCCGTCGGTGCCTCACTTGGTTTTATCGGCGGCAGCCTGCTCGGTACTTATTTTATCTTTGCGCCAACCATGCTTGGCGAAGAAACAATCCGTGAAGACCGAGATCTATTGGCAGGGGTTCCCGCAAACGGGATCTTGGTGCGGCCGGTTTATAACACCGATACGAAGCGCCTTGGCTCAATCGAGGCTGGCTTAACCTTACTGAATTTCTAACGGATAACGTAGTTAATGCAAATCGCCGACGACTTCGCCCACCAAATCGTATTCAAAGGAATCGGTGATCGAAACCAATTGAATGCGCCCGGCAGCGACTGATCCTTTATTGATATAAACAACGCCATCGACTTCCGGCGCCTGCACGGAGAGGCGACCACTCCACAGCTCGGGGTTATCTTTAGCAGGACCTTCGACTAACACCGGAATCGTTTTGCCGACCCAAGCCTTCAAGGCGGCGCGCGATACATCTTTCTGCAAAC
This sequence comes from uncultured Oligoflexales bacterium, assembly GCA_964652825.1. Classification (GTDB taxonomy): domain Bacteria; phylum Bdellovibrionota_B; class Oligoflexia; order Oligoflexales; family CAZZCU01; genus CAZZCU01. The sequence continues at coordinate 13,386 of CAZZCU010000038.1, read as the reverse complement.
TCATTACTTGATCAAGACGCGCTGCTTTTACAGCATCATCGACTTGATCCGGCATACGTCCGGCAACCGTGCCTTCTTCTTGCGAATAAGAGAAGCAACCAAGATGCGCAAACTTCTGCTCCGCGACAAAATCAAGCAGCTCTTGAACATCCTGCTCTGTCTCGCCCGGGAAACCAACCATCACCGATGTACGGATCGCAAGCTCAGGAATGCGCTCACGAACTTTGGCAAAAATCCGCCGCAGATCAGCGCGGGTGACGTTGCGATTCATGCGCCGCAAAATATCATCGCTCGCATGCTGTACAGGGATATCGAGATACTTGACGATTTTGGGCTCGTTAGCGAAAAACGCCAAGAACTCATCGCTGATATTTTCCGGATAGACGTAGAGCAAACGCAACCATCGCAGTCCTGGAATCGCTACCAAGGCTTTGAGTAAAGCCAGCAAGTCAGTGGTTTTCAGATCGCGGCCGTAAGCGGCTAAATCCTGGGCAATCAAATTGATTTCCAGAACGCCCTGCGCCACCAAAGTTTCGACTTCCTTGACCACATTTTCTACCGGCCGCGAGCGCAATTTGCCACGAATCGCCGGAATAATGCAGAACGCACAGTTATGCTGGCAGCCTTCGGCAACTTTTACATACGCCGAATGTTTGGCAAGCGTGTTGATCTTGGGCAACTCGCCCGAATATAAATAATGCGTGCGCTTGGCGAGAACCGTACCCTTCTTGGGGGGATCACGCAGCAACTCCGCAATGCGCGTAAACTCATCCGTGCCGATAAACAAATCGACTTCCGGCAGACCCTTGGCGAGCTGCGTCTTGTAGCGCTGCGTCAGACAACCCGTAACGATCAACTTCATATCGGGGTTTTGGTCTTTCAAAGCCGCGGCCTTGAGAATGGTATCAATGCTTTCTTCTTTGGCGGAATTGATAAAACCACAGGTATTAACGACGATAGCATCCGCCTCTTCCTGAACCTGCGTCACTGCCCAGCCATCACCCATTAGCCGGCCCAGCATAACCTCGGAATCGACCCGATTGCGCGCACAGCCCAAAGACACTAAATGGACTTTGCGACTAACTGGCGTAGCGGTGGTTTGTGATTCTAAATGCACCCAATTCTCTCTTTATTAGGACGGTGTTTTCGGGGCAAAAAAAGTGCCTTTAAATAGCAAACCAGGCTCACCAAAGCCAGTCTTATTATTGGGCGGACCTAGATTGATTTGTCGTGCTAAGATCTTCGAGTCATATCAACCGGATAGGATAACATATGGAAGGCCTGATATCCGTGAACGGCTTGGTGGAAGCGCCTGACAAGGCGAGTATCCCGGCCCTGGATCGCGGATTTTTGTTTGGCGATAGCGTCTTTGAGACCCTGGTGGGATTCCAAAATCAGGTGCTCGATGTCGAGCCACACCTGGAACGCTTGCGACGCTCGGCCGAGGAAATCGAGCTCGACATACCCTGGAGCAACAAAGAGCTGAGCTTTGAAATCACCGGTCTTTGTGAACAACTGGCGTGCGAAAAGAAGAACATCCGCCTCGTCGTTACGCGCGGTCTCGGCTTGGGGCTAAAAACCCCCGAAGAGCAGCCGCCGCAGAAAATTATTTTTTGCTTCCCGGCAATAGCGGAAACAATCTCCACTTATAGCGAAGGCGTAAGCGCAAAACGACGCTCCCTTCCCTACACCTTGCGGGGCGCCGCCCCCAAGACCAGCAATTATCTGCGCAGCATCGTCGCTCTACGCCAGGCCGCCAAAGAAGGTTTTCAGGAAATCATCTGGAGCAACGCCGACGGCGAATTAACCGAATCCACCGCAGCCAATCTATTCTTGATCGGTCGCGACGGTGACAGCGTTGAGATTGCCACACCACCAGCAACCAGCGGCTTGCTGCTTGGCATCACGCGCGCAACTCTTATGGAATTGTTAAATGCAGCGCGCATTCCGGTCACCGAACGCGTCATCTATGCCGATGAAATCCCCCGCTTTGACGAAGCCTTCATTTGCTCAACCGTACGCGGCCTCGTGCCGCTCAAGAAAATTGATCAACACACGCTGCACACAATGCGTCCCAACAGCGTCTATCGCCACATCGAACGTTTGTATCTTAGCTATGTCGAAATGCGGCTTGGTTATCGCGTCGATTGGAATAGCGGAAAAATTTTGTAGCAACAGGACACTATGCGCTTAAAGATCGCTATCGTCGCATATCGCATCGGCAAAACAGGGGGCGTAGAGCGTTATACATGGGAGATCGCAAAATTTCTTGCGCAACAGCATGACGTCACTATCATCAGCAATCTTGTCGATGACACTCCAGACTCTGACATCAAAATAAAAAAAATCTTTGCCATCCGCCACCCAGGTTTTCTGAGCATCTTTAGCTTCTCTATTAATTCTTGGCTGTATTTATGGAATAAAAATTTCGATATCGTCCATACCCAAGGCGCAGCCAGCTTCAGACAAAACGTTGTTACCGCTCATAGTGTCCACAAGCATTGGTTCTTTTTATCTCTGGGCCAAACTCCCAAATTTTCTTTTGCCTGGTTGCGAAAGTTAGCTAATCCTATTCACTATCTGACGATATTTACGGAATGGATTCAATACCGGAAACATAATTGCCAACGTATCATCGCGGTTTCAAAATCAGTAAAACAAGAGCTCATTGAATGTTATGGATATAACCCCGCCAACATTGATGTGATTTATAACGGCGTCGACATCAAAAGTTTTACGCAACAGAATCGCCAAAGCCATCGACAAGAGCTCCTTGCGAAACTTGGCATCCCCACAGAAACTTTGCTCCTTTTATTTGTTGCCCACGAATTTCGTCGCAAAGGTTTATCGTACGTACTCAAAGCAATGGCAGCCCACCCGCAAATGCATCTCCTAGTTGTTGGACGCGACGATCCCACGCCTTTTAGGTCCTTGATCACCACGCTACGATTGCATGACCGGATTCATTTTGTCGGCATGACAAACAAAATCGAAAAATACTACAACGCTGCTGATATTTTTATATTTCCAACCCAATATGAGCCGTTTGGTCTCGCTATTTTGGAGGCTATGGCTTTTGGTTTGCCGATTATTACCACGCAAAGCGCTGGAGCCGCTGAACTTCTGACCCACAATAAAAATGCTCTACTTTTATCGCGGTACGATTCTATTTCAGAAATAGACGATGCAATAAATGCCTTAAAAGACGAATCGCTACGTCAACGTCTTGGGGAAAATGCTCTACAAATCGCTGAACAACTTACTTGGGAAAACCAAGCCAAAGAAACCTTGGCAGCTTATGTAAAAATAAAAAAGGCCCCCTGATCAGGAGGCCTTTATGATTTTGCAATATCTTGTCTTTACTTCGTTCCGGTTCCGCTTTCAGCTTTGCCAACCGCCGCAACTTCCTGTGCCTCTTTGGCTTGCTCAACAACCTGCTTCACTGCGTCACCTTCAGCGGTAACAGCACGCTTCTTAACTTCTTCCATGATGTTATGACGCGTTGTGTAAGCCGGGTTATTCAAGATAACCTGTTTGCCCTTGCGGTTTTTCAAATTGAAAACTAGAGGCGCTTTCAGGTTAGCGGTCATATTTTGTGGATTGCTTGGCATGGTGATGATCACGGAGATCACGGCATCTTCTTCTGCTTCGATGGTGAGGTCGGAGACTTCAGCCTCGGTCACTTCCACCGTGTAATCCGGCTTGAAGAGCAGCGGATTGATCAAGACGAAGGCGATAGCACCATCGTCAAGCGACTGCAGCCATTTGAAGGGAGATTCCTTGTCGTGATCAAGCAAGACATAGCGCTTGAGCTCTGGGAATCCGATGAGACCAGCAGGAAGCTCGATCACATCTGCATCTTTAACTTCGATCTCGCCAAATCGCGATGTAGCAACCTTGATCAAGGCCCTATCCTCCAATAACGGCACGTCGCAGCGTCTGAGGTGAAAACTTATCGGTCTTACGACAACACTCAGTGACTGAAACAGCTCTAACCAATCTGCGGTGCATCTAAGGTATAAGTGTACCGTATTCTAATGTCTTGCCGCAACTATATATAGAGACCTATCACTCGTCGTCTGGTTTGGGGCGGACCTGCCGCCGGAACGGGGTCGAGCGAGGCTTGTCGCCCTCGTCCTTGAGCAGCCCTCCGACTTCGGCCAGATCGCCTACAGGTGACTGAGCCGCACGCCGGTTCTCATCTTGAATCCGTTGATAGATCTCTTCGCGATGCACAATGGTCGTCGGACTGGCTTTAATACCCAGTCGGACCTGTTTACCTTTAATCTGCATGACAACGATTTTCACATCGTCGCCAATCGCGATTCCTTCGCCGACTTTCCGCGTTAGTACTAACACCCCAGAACCCTCCTTGGCGCCGGGCAACACCCAAAAATCAATACTTTGATTGATTACCTAAATTATCCACCACTTAGCCGGACAACGCAAGTTGCCTAACTTATTGCATAAAATTAAGCAAAGACGGCTGCAACAGCTTATTAGACGCCAGCAAAGTGCTCTGCAAAACCGCCTCCGTCCGCTTGAAATCCGAAGTGACTTTGAAAATATCGGCGTCTTCGATACGCGATAAATCTGACATAAACAGCTCCTCGTCGAGTTCCAGCCGCTTCAAAGAGCTACTCAAGCCGTTTTGGATCGCGCCCAGCGTCGCCTGGTGGCTGGTCACCTTCTGCATTTGATAGTCCAGCTCATCCATCGCCGTCAGGATATTATCGATATGGTTGCCGGTCAGCCCGTCGTGCAACACCTGCAAGCAGTCCATCATATTAAAATGGCGCTGCTGTTGTTCCTCCGGCGAAGCCTCGAACAAACCGCGCGCATTCAGATTCACCTGCCGAAAATCGTTGGAATCCAGCTGCAGGTAGACCGCCCCATCATCCCCCAGGTAGTGACCATCACTGCTCAGTGCTGGCGTTTGGCTGCGGAATCCCGAGAAAACATAGCGATTGGCATACGTCGTATTACCCAGCGAGACCATTTCCTCCATGATCTGCTTAATTTCATTGGCCGCACTCCGGCGAGCATCGGCATCGTTGGTGCTGTTGGATAGATTGACGGCCAGTTCTTTAGCACGGATGAGGTTATCCTGCATGGAGCTGATGGCCGCCTCGGACCGCTCCAGGAACCCCTTCGAGAACTCAATATTCTTTTGATACTGCCTAATATTGCCAACCCGATTGCGCGTCCGCACTGCCTGTCCGGCGCCAATCGGATCATCGGAAAGATGATTAATGCGCTTTTGCGACGCCATTATTTCGAGCTGCTGCGCATTCGTGCCTTTAGCAGTCTCGACCCGCGTGGTCGTCGTATCATAGCGTTGTCTTTCGGACACTCTCACCAGTACACCTTACGCACTACTTAACGTTTCAGACTTAGAACTGTCTCGATCATTTCATCGGTCGTTGTAATTACCTTGGACGACGCGGTAAACGCTGCCTGCCACTTGAGGATATTCACCGCCTCTTCGTCGAGCGACACGCCGGCGACGCCTTCACGGCGCGTCACCAAATCACCATGCAGAATTTCATCCGCCTGTTTTTGATTGTCAGCACGGACGGTATTCAGACCAAGCATACCGATATAGTCAGAATAAAATTCGTTAAAAGTCGCTTTGCCATTTGAGAGAAATTTAGTGTCTTTCAAAGTACTCAACTGATTAGCGATCACATTATCACCGGGCGCCGAGGGGCTGCTTGCTGCGGCGATCGCATCGATAGATTCCGCAACCGCATCATCCAGACGCATATTGCGCACAGTAAAATCCTGATCACCCGCGGGTGCGAAGAAATTGCGACCGACGTGCTCGCCGAATTCCTTCAAGCCATAGCCTTGGCGATGCACGGAATTCACATTTTCGATAAAGCTCGCCGCCAGCTCGTTGTTCTTATCCAGCATTCCCTCAATCACGTTGTCGCGGACTTCAAACAGCGCCTGGACTTTGCCGCCGCGGACTTTATCCGACATCGTCCGCAGGTTGCCACCTTCTGAGTCAACCAACACCAACTCATTAAAGCCGCGCCCAGGGCGACCACCCTGAGCCGTCACATAAAAACTCGACGGACGCTTGCCATCGACCAGTATCGTATCCTGCGGACCCCGCACACACATCATGCCATACTGATCTTCGTAATAATGAATATCGATACGCTTGCTTAAATCGCGCACGAGACGATCACGCGAGTCGCGTAGATCGTTTGCCGAGCGATGATCGCCGCCTTCCATGCTGGAAATATCGGCATTCAAAGTCGCGACCTGCCTAAGAATCGCCGTCATCTCCTCGGCTTCGCCCTGAATCTTGATATTGATATCGCCCTGAACACGGCGCAGACCATCATCCACCCGCTTAAATGCCATGATCAAATCCTGCGCCGACTCACGAACCGCGGTACGCACGGGCATTTCATCCGGGAAGCTGGAAAGATCCTGCATCGAATTAAAGAATTTCGACATCTCGTCCGAGACCTGCGCACCGAGCGCGGGACTGAAAACCTCTTCGAGGGTTTTCAAATTCTCATGCAAAGCCGAGCTGCGACCGATGCTTTGCTGACTCAGGTTCAGTTGTTTTTCAAGGAACTTATCGTGAGCGCGCGTAATATTTTTCGCGAAAACACCGTTACCGATGATCAGGCCGCGAACCTCAAGCGGTGTACGCCCTTCGATATTGACACGTTGGCGGGAATAACCCTCAACCTGAGCATTGGCAATGTTATGCCCTGCCGTGTCCACGCCCTGCCGATTGGCATGCAAAGACTCGGCGCCCATATTCAGAGTATGGAATAAACCCGCCATCGATCCCCTATGCTTTCACTCGCAACACCGGCGGTGTCACGGAGCTTTTTTGCGTCCCGCCGGCATCATACGTAGCCTGCGAATCCTGAGCGACACCTTGCCAGAAACGATAACTTTCCTGATGGTGATGCAACAGTCGTTCGGTCAAATAACGATTCATCTCGATCTTGGGCTCGGTTTGTTCACGCAACGTTTTAAATGCCCGGAAATTATTTTGCAGCCCGCCAAGAACGCGGTCGAACAATTGGAAGAGAAACCCGTCTTCTTGCGCGGACTCGCGAATCGAAACCAGCAAATCAATGATGGCACCGATGCTGATCGGCGCGATAATCGGCGTGCTGAAAATCTTTTCATAGATCGTCGCCGTGCGTACACCCGCCTGCTTAATGGCGTTCACCTGTTCTTCGATACGAGTACCGAGCGCGACTTTGTGCTCAACAATATCCTCGATGGTTTGCAAATCCGAACGCGAGATCGCCGCATGTTCGGAGTCGATCATCTTCAGCAAATCCTGATAACATGTGCTGAGTTCTGCGACATGATCCTTGATGGCTGATGTGACCTCGATCGCGTTTTCATAAGGGCTTGAGCGAAACATAGAGCTACATCCTCGCTTGAATAGAAAGCTAGAAGCACGGAAATACTTGCAGGTGTAAACGAATACGGGCTCTACGTGACTACGTCAGAGCTGCTATTTTTCGTCAGATTCAGCCAGATGATTGAACAGAGCTTCACGCAGGATTCCATCGGCGACTTTCTCGGGATTCACTTTGTAAGTGCCGTTTTGGATTTGTTGTTTTAGTTCGGCCACGCGATCCTCGCGAACATCAGGTGTATTCCGCGCGACTTGCAGGGCCTTGGCGCGCGCTTCCGCCATCTCACGTGCTTGAGCCGAGACGCTAACATCGTAATCTGATTTCGCCGGCTGCGCCGTTGTACTATCAATGTGGGTTGCGTCTTTATTTTTCTTCGTGCGGCCTAACGCATCAGTTTGATCAGCGCGCGTCGCATCGACACGCGGTAAGAGGCCGGACGAATTTGTAATTTTGGTGTCCACTCGACACCTCCTTTATAAGGGAATTTTTAGGATCCACCTTTTATTTTCGCTTGTTTCTCAGGCCCATGCAATGCTTGCTGCCCATACTGGAGCTGGCCAAGCCGTCGTTCCAGGACCTTAGTCTGCTCATTGATTACACTAACTAGCTGTTTTTCGATAGATTCCGCAATCCCGCTATTTTTTTGGCTGGACAGACTCTTGGAATACTCCGCATCCAAAAGGCCACGGAAGATTTCCTCGCCATTCCCGCCATCAACAAGCTCCGATTTTTGCACGGTATTTCGCATATTTTTGAGAACAAGCTCAAGAAATACCGACTCAAAATCCTCGGCCAATTTCCCCAGCTGCACCTTATCCTTGGCCAATTTTTCCAACTG
>CAZZCU010000038.1:0-5042 GCA_964652825.1 uncultured Oligoflexales bacterium | reverse complement strand
CTTACATAAACTGCAAATCCGCCCTCAAGGCACCCGACGTATGTAAAGCCTGAAGAATTCCGACAAGGTCCGCCGGCTTGACACCAAAAGCATTCAAACTCTCCACTAATTCGCCGACCGTGGAGCCACCAACTTTGGCAACAGCGCCCGCGGCATCTTTAGCCTGATCTTTGCCAACTTGGATAGAGAGTTGTCCATGAGCGATCGCAACCGAACTCAGCACCACCTCGGCGCCCATGACAATAGTACCGGTGCGCTCATTCAGCACAACAACAGCACGCTGATCCGCCGAGACTTTCAGAGCTTCCAGCTCGGCGATAAACTCGATTTTACGATCAAGAAACAAAGGTGGCACTTCCACTTCTGTTGTTACCGGATCGATCGCTTTGGCAAAAAAGCCTTTGAAATGCATGTTAATGCTCTCGGCCAGACGATGATTGGTCGTGAAGTCAGGATTCTTGAGACTGAGAGTGATCTTGCCCATCGGCGCGATCGCCGGCGCGAACTCGCGCTCCACCATACCGCCGCTGGGGATACGCGCCACGGTCAATACCTGCGCGCCACCACCTGATGCCTGTCCAACAGCAACCGCACCTTGTGCAACCACATATACCTGACCATCGCCCGCGCGTAGCGGCGTTAACAGCAAAGTACCACCGGCCAGACTTTTGGCGTCACCGATGGTCGATATTTTCACATCGATCTTGTCACCAACCCGAGTGAAGGCAGGAAGATCTGCCGTCGCAATAACTGCCGCGACACTGGGCGTTGCGGCTCCACCCGCACCGGTGTTTGTCTTGACACCAAGGCGGGTGAACATATTGCTGACCGCCTGATTGGTTGCCAAAGACGCGGCGGAATCACCGCTGGAATTCAAACCAATAACCAGACCAAAGCCGACCAATTGATTGGTACGAAACCCACGAATATTAGCCAGATCTTTAATGCGTACTTCCTGTGCGAATGCAGTGCGACTAAATAAGCCAACAATTAAAAGGCACAGCAAAGCACTCAGATAAATGTAAACTTTCATACAGCGACTCATCTCAGCCACCTCGTTTCGGATCGTTGTTCGGACGCTGACCACTGGCATCAGCACTGTTGCTATTAGTTGCGGCCGGACCGGTTAGATTTGCTCCACCGCCACCTTTACCTGCAGGTCCTAACGCTTTTATTTTATCGGCCTGTTGTTCTTTTTCTTTCTCAAGCTGCTGAATACGTGTCGCATCTTCCGATTGTCTCTTCAACAACGCTTCGCGTTCTTTGGCGAGTTTACGTCGTTCATCACCCATGGTCTTCGCCTGGGTTTCGACGCGTTTACGCACATCGAGTAACTGCTTGCGCTTGTCATCAAGCTCTGAGGCCAACTTGGATTTCGCCTCGGTGAAACCGCTTAAGCGCAAAGTATATTCGTCTTCCCAATTCGATGAATAGCGTTCAACCAACTGACCGTTATCAGTCTCAACCCAATGCACATCGGCGAGATGATCGGTGGTCACCGGCTCGCCGCTAGCCAGCTTTTCATAAGGAATGCGAGCCTTAACACTGATCTCACTACCAATCGAGCCACGCTGCGAAGAACGTCGCGCGAGAACAACGACGTCGCCATTCTCGAGTCTCTCAACCACTCGCATCTGAATCCGCTTGAGCATATTTTCGGGATTCTCGGCCGGCGCTAGTTCCGGCAAGGCATTCAAAATTTCATTCGTGGCGGCATCGTTGTTATTTGCCGCTTGGTTGGCAGCCGGTGCCGCAGGATTAGCGGCATCAGCGCGACGCGACGCCACCTGTACATCAATGTACTTGCCAATCGCGACTGGACCACGCGTTGCATAGAGATAGTTACGTTCATCTTCAAGATTGAATAATGAACCACTATCATTTTCTTTCTCGATCGGCTGAATCTGCAGCTCTTTCTTGCGAACAAAAATCTCCGGTGGCTGCGTTGGTTGTCCAGGTACGCGACCGTTGACATACAATGATCCCTCTTTATCGAGAACATTGCGCCCCGATGTCTGCACCATGCCGCTTTGACAACCGGACAGTAAAATCGCGGCAACAAAAATGCTCATCAATCCTTGCATCATAAATTGACCTCTACCAAGTCGGCGTTACGAACAACACCAGTAAGTTTGCGGCCGCTACCGATGACAGTGACATCGAGTTGCTCGCCCACCGCGGCATTGCCCATTGCTTTTACTTTTGATTGCACGCGCATGCCGTCGCGACGAATCTCGGCATTAACGGTTGCTCCACGCTTGACAGCAAACTGCGCGGCGACGTTATTCACTGCTATCGGCGCGCCGATTTGCAGCGACGTTTTCAATCGTTTCCCAAGCAACATGGCCGAATCCTGCACATAATGCTGACGCGTCCGCGCCAGTTTCTGCCACTGCATAGTCAAAATATCTTCGGTCAAAATCGTTCCCGCTTGGACGTCACGCGTTACAGTTGGCAGATATTGTTCGACATCAATTTGCGCGCGCACCCACAGCACATGCTGATCAGTGCCATCACCAGCTGGCGTCAAAACAACTTTAACCGGCATATTCCCCATCAGATGACTGATGACATGAACTTTGACGTCGCCATTGATCGCCTCGAGTTCCGGGAAGCTGATATTGGTGTAGCCTGGTCTGATTTTCCCTAGAGACGATAAATGCAAACCATTCACCACGGCCTTGATCTCATCTTCGACGCTAAGCAGGTTATCAAGCTCTTGTTGTAGAGCGCGCTGGATGGCATCCATATTCACGTCCGCAGCCGCCGCCGTCACCCGTATCGCGGCGGTTTTCTCAAAAACGAAAAGAATATCGCCAAACTCCGCGTGCAGGATTTTTTGCAAATCCTCGATGCGCATAAGTGCTATCCGTCCTGGTGCGGGCGCGGGTCCAAGATCCACCCCATAGAATTCTTCGCAGATCGGCGCCTCAATGGCGCAGGCGGCAACATCAGATAAACGCAAGCGCCCGCGCGCGACATCAACTTGTTCTTTTAAGACGACATGAACCATTTTAGCTGGATCCGCTTGACCGTAAGCGGGTTGACTGCCAAACACGAGAAACAGCCAAAGGCTGACAGACTTAAATGTCCGCCAGCCCTGCGCAACGCTTGTGTTGGCTGTCTTACTCACCATGTCATCCCGTTACGGGGTTAAGTTAATCGAGCGACTAACGGATATTGTTAGCCTGCTGCAACATCTGATCGCCGGTTTGGATCACTTTCGAGTTGATCTCATATGCCCGTTGGCCGGTGATCATGTTGACCATCTCTTCGACCATGTTAACGTTGGATGTCTCCAACTCACCTTGTCCGATTTGACCAAAGCCATTTTGATTTGCCGCACTGATGACCGGCTCGCCGCTGGCGCGCGTGTCCTGATACATATTGCGACCAATGGCTTGCAAGCCAGCCGGATTGATAAAGTTAGCGAGTTGAATCTGACCGATATCATCGTTCTTACCATCCGAAGCCACCGTCACGGTACCATCAAGCCCCACGTGAACTTTGTCATGGGTGATTCCCGGAGGAATAACAATCTCTGGTACCAGTGGAAACCCATCAGCCGTCACCAGCCGACCGGTATTATCGACCTTAAAACTACCGTCACGGGTATAAGCAACTTGACCGTCTTCGCGCTGAACGCGGAAGAAACCCTCACCCTTGATGATCAAGTCAGTGCTTTTGTCAGTGATTTTGACCGAACCTTCGCGAAACAACTTCTCAACCGACGACACCCGCACACCGGAGCCGATCTGAACGCCGCTTGGCACCATCGTCCCAGCAGTGGAGCTTTGCCCTGGTGCACGCAACGTCTGGTACAACAGATCGTGGAAGTTCGCGCGCGAACGCTTGAACGCCGTCGTATTAACGTTGGCCAAGTTGTTGGCAATCGTATCGATGGTCAGCTGTTGTGCTTCCATACCGGTTGCCGCTGTTAAGAGTGAACGCATCATAAACTCTACCTCACGTTAATTAGGTCCTGACATCACCGATACTGTTGGATGTCTTTTCCATAATCTGATCATAATTACTGACTGCTTTTTGATAAGCTTCGAACGAACGATGGGCCAGGATCATGGCCGTCAAATTCTTGATGGCATTAACATTGGAACCTTCGAGAAATCCTTGCCGTACGGAAGGATTCGTCTGCACAGCCAAATCCTGCGGCGCTCCGCCATACAGGAAGTAGTTTTCGCCAACCCGCTCCAAGGCGCTTTGATCCGCGACCTTATATAGCTGTAAGCGATCAACCAACTCGCCATCCTGATAAATTTCGCCGTGGCCATTCACTTCAAACTGCGCCGAGCGCAGAAAAATATTACCTTTGATGCCGAGAACCGGATGTCCGGCTTTGGTCGTCAGAACGCCGTCTGAATTTAATTCAAACGCACCGCTGCGGGTGTAGCGAATGCCATCGGGCGTTTGCACAGCGAACATCCCTTCGCCCTCGATCATAAAATCGGTGGGATTATGCGTGCTGATCGCCGGACCCTGAGTGGTATCGCGATGAATTCCGGAAATCCCCACATACGCAACTTCGTTGCCACGCAGCGGCGATAGTTTTTCCAAATCAACTTTGTAATTTGCCGGCGGTAAAGGATCCACATACTTCTTCTCGGGCTCCGGCAACAACTGTTCAAAGGTCACCGAGTCACCTTTGAAACCCACCGTGTTCAGGTTGGCCAGGTTGTTTGAAATAATCTCCAGCACGCGCTCTTGGGCAAGCGCTCCGGAAACAGGTGTGTATATGCTTTTGAGCATAAGCGTTCCAACATGTATGGGAATGATGACAAAGATTGACAGGAAGTCTAAAGCACGATCCGTGCCAGAAGAAAGGCGCACACAAAAAACGCGTTAGACTATTGAGCTATATTTGCGCTTTTATGATTCTGCAAAATGAGCGTCAAGATTTAGTGACAGAAAGCCGCGAGCAGAAATTACCGGGAGTCAAAGTTATACGGGTGTTTCGTGTCAATGAATTGACTATAAACTGGCCCACTTAGGTGGGCTTCTTCCCACATGTCACTTCATGACCTGAG
>CAZZCU010000037.1:0-18162 GCA_964652825.1 uncultured Oligoflexales bacterium | reverse complement strand
ATAAAAATTAAAACAAAACCTGCAAGACGCAATAAATAAACCCAACCCCGCGCGGAGAATTGTTGGTAAATTTCAGGAGACAGAAGCAGAACGACGAATAGGTTCAGAATACGCTCCAGCGCAAACAACCCCAATGCTCCCGCAAAGAGCGCAAAGAAACGATTTTTGGAGGCTCGCCAAAATTTCAAGAAAAATAGCCCCGCCACCAAAAACATCGCTGCTGTTATTCCTGATAAAAACGCGGCAGCCATTAAGTAAGCTCCCATACTAAGCCGAACACGAGAAGCGACGAAGCAATGGCACTAACTAAATTTCGCCACACTGATCCGTGAAATTGCACGGTAGGTAAGACAACGACATCAACGAACAACAGCATGTTAATTAGCCTGTATGCCGCTTGGCAGCGAACCCTGTGGGCTTCTAATTTCGTTTTTCGGCGCTCGCAGCATATCTGACATTTTCGTTGCGAAGTGTGGCAATATCGTTGGCCAGTTTTGCTAGTGACGTCGGATTATTGCCATTATAAATAGCTCGAATCCTGCGCTCGCTATCCAGCAGGTAGACATTTTCCGAATGCAAAAAATCCCCACTAGATTGCTTGGAATCTACATTTGTATCGGCATAGAAATCATTTCTCGCAATCGATAGTATCTCTTCTTTGGATCCAGTAAGAAGATGCCATCTTTTCTTGATCTCCAGGTCATCTGCATACTTGCGTAAAACGGCCGGCGTATCTTCATCTGGCGTTACGGAAAAGGATACAAATAGCACATCTTCAGAAGACCGCAGCCCATCATAGGCAACTTTGATGTTGCGCATTAGGCGCGGACAAAATCCTCCACAGCTAGCGAAGAAAAAATTGGCGACTATGAATTTATTTTGGACTTTATCTGTATTGAACGATTGATTGAATTGATCCGTTAAAGCGAGGGGGCGCATGTGCAAAATATCTGCAGGGATTTTATCAGCTCGCGAAAGCCATTTTGGAGTGAAGTCGGCATCCACAAAAAATGGTAAGGACTTTAATTCTGGCGCATAAAATCCTGGGGCCGTTTGTTTGTCTTCCAGATCAAACAATTTCCACCACCCTCGCTCATATATTAAAAACGCCGCCAACGAAGTGATGATGGCGACGGCAGTAATTTTATTCATTTGTTTTCTCCGGGAGTAGTAATGCAGAGCCTACCACCCGTTAAACCATGCAACTCACCAAAGCCGGTGACGTAATTGGCGTAAATTTTACCATCTCGACGCCAAATACGCTGTGCAATTTCCTGGCCATGCTCGAATCGTTGATAAAGATAGGGAGCGCCATCTTCTTGCCATTCCCATGCATCACCGTGATGCTGACCGTTATCAAATTGATAGGAATAACGTTTTGCACCGCTTGGGTACCAACCCCGGTGTAAACCAACCTTCTCTCCGTCGTTGTAAGATCGTACCGCGAGTAGACGGCCAGTTTTTGAAAATTCGAGATATTTGCCGTGGAGAAGACCACTCTTAAATGGAAGCAAGGTAAGACTATCGAATTTTATTTGCAGAACCCAACCATCGTACACACGACCATTAACGGTGACAATACCGTCACTTTTTCCGATGCGCGCATCTCCATCCATAATGAAGTGATGGCGCAGATAACCCACAGCCAATCCCAGCGCGGCGATCAATAATAGACCGAATTTCCAGTAACGCTGAGACTTCGCTGTAGCAATCATCTATTTAGAAGTCGTGCCAGGTTTGCCTTTGTAGCTGCCAGCAATATAGGGATCACTTGTTGTAATGTGATAGTGATAAATTCCATCCGGAAATAATGTAGTGGCGTGCGTGTGCCCATTTGAGGCGTCTAAGTTAGACGGATAGGTTCCATCTTCATCCTTGCGGCCGTATACGGGAAACCCATCAAGCAAGACGCCGACCAGAGCAGCATCGTTGTTCGTAAGTTTTGTGGGCTCCGTGTGGTGATGGTATTGACCGATGTTTGTTGGATGACCATTAGATTGGTCCATCGTTGCTAATTCGTTTGCGAGCGTATCGCCTGGAGCAGCTTGATTGTTATAGAGAAGCGTTCCTTTGACCGTGATGCCAATCGCACCTAGACCCGTTGCAGTAGTCGCGCCCGCAACTGTTGGACTTGATGGAATCGTCAACGTGACTGACTGCTCTTGAATCTTGTTGGGATTGCCATGATTGCCGGATGGAAGAGCTTCGTATTGACTGTGGCTAGAGCCATAGTAATAGCTCTTAAATGGCGGCAAATCTTTCGTTTTAAAAACCAAATTGGTGCCACTTACAGAAATCGACGCGCAGGAAAAATTATTCTTTACCCATTCTGGAACACCACTGGCGATATCAGATTTTTCTTGTCCACCTGAACAGTCTGGAGTGCCCGCTGTTTCTGTGCCGGTCGGATCGGTATTGTCTTTGTTGGTTGGAGTAGTTGTATCGGTGTCCGGCTTTTTCTTTTTGTCATCGTCAGTGCCACAAGCCACAAAGACCGCGATGGTCGCAATGATTGCCACAAATAAGACAGTTACCGGAACGAAAGATTTTCGCATCGTGATCCTCGTTAAAATTTAGTGTGTGGCTCAATTTTATGGTTCGAGCAAACCAACGTCAAGAGTGCTCTTGTAAATACTGACGAAAACTATCCGCCAGTGTTTTGCCATAGTGCAATTCAACAAAGCGGCTGCAAGTGGCGCCGCGATGGATGATAGAATTCCAGTTAGCGAAAAGTCCAGTGGGCCAACCACTTTAATGCATTTCCATCTGTTCTCAGCTTTAAGTTCGGAGGCAGAAGAAAGACGAAGGTACCGCAGGCGACCAATCGAAGCTTATTTTCCATTTAGACAAGGCGAACAAGTGAGCGCCGAGGGAGTTTACGCACTAGGTAAATGACCGAGGCGCGACACGCAGTTCAACGCAGTATAAATGGAAAATAAGCGAGAGTGGCGTCCCCACGGGGATTCGAACCCCGGTTACCGCCGTGAAAGGGCGATGTCCTAGGCCGACTAGACGATGGGGACCTAAGAACTTGTGTCTGATTGGGTATCTCTGGTGAGCCCGGCTGGATTCGAACCAGCGACCCGTACATTAAAAGTGTACTGCTCTACCAACTGAGCTACGAGCCCGACGACCAAAGATCCTTAATCAGGACGGACAGTTCTACATACGGCTCATTTAGCTGTCAATGTCTAATTGGCTGGAGCAAAAGGCAAATTCGCCTGCGCTATCGACGACTTGGGCCTCAGGCAGCCCATGGGCTTAGAGCTCATCGGGGATGTCGTGCTTAAATCGAGTCATAAACGCCGCGCCACCGACCAGAGCCAACGCGGCGATACCGGCGCAAACCGCCAACATCTCAGGACTTGGCCAGGCCTTGTCGACCACCGCTGCATGATAAGCAGAAATAAAATAATACATAGGGTTGTACTGCAAGATCACCCGAAAAGCCTCCGGGACGTTCTGTTCGGTATAGACGATGGGGGTCAGCCAAAACCACATCTGCAAGCCAATACTCAGGATCTGTTCGATATCGCGGAAAAAAACATTCAACACCGAGGTCAGCATGACGATCCCCACCGCCAACACCGCCTGCAACGCGAAGATCAGCGGTATGCTAAGCAGCGTCTGACTGAGTCCCGCGCCACTCGCCAGCACCAAAAGCAAGAAAATCGAGTAGGCGATGACAAAGTTAATCGTTGCGGAGCCAATGACGATCGAGGGCAGGACCTCGATAGGAAACGACACCTTTTTAATCAATGTACTATTGTCCAAAAACACGCGGGTCCCGCGCAGCACCATATCGGTAAACGCATTCCATGCAAGAAGACCGCTGCATAAGTAGATGGTATAAGCCAGCGGCCCTTCCATGCCGGCACCACCGATACGCACCCGCATCGTTTGCGAAAAAATCGCCGAAAAAATCGCGATCATCGCCACGGGATGAATCAGATTCCAGTAGCTACCGAACAACGACCCAAGATAGCGCAGGCGAAACTCACGCCGCACCAGATCCAGAACAACCTGTCGATTCTGCCAGTTGACACGAAAAATATGTATTGCTGACCGCGGAACGACCGACATACTACCTACCACAAAAAGCTTCAAATCTTTGGCAATGATACAACAAAACGCGTATGGGGGGAGATTTTATCGTAGGTCAGGCTCCCATTATTACCTTCCATCAACCGACGCGAGATGGATAGCCCGAGACCAGTGCCACTTCCCACTGACTTAGTGGTAAAAAAGGGCTGCCATAACTTTTCCTGCACTTCATAACTCAAACCAGCGCCACTATCGGTAACAGAAATCATCACCCGCTCATTCTCGGTAGTCGCCTCCAGTTTAATCCAGCGCTCCGCGCATTTTTCCACTGCCTGAAACGAATTATTGAGGAGATTGATCAACACTTGCACGATTTCGCTTTCGACACAGTTGATTGTCATGTCTTCATCACTTATAGCGACGACAAATTCCACACCGCTGTTGCGAAAACGCTCGCGACACAGCTCCGCGGTCTCATCGAAAATCTGCGCCACTTTGCAAGGCTCCAGTAAACTCCGATCGCTAGTGTGGGAAAACCGTTTCAGACTCTGCACGATCTTGTGAATGCGCTCGGCGTTATGCATAATTTTCGCCGTGCAATCTTCAACCTGCTTTAGATTCAGATCGCTACCCTCAATCAACGACCGCAATCGCTCGGCAAAACCATGAATCACAGCCAACGGATTATTAATCTCATGGCCGATACCAGCGGCCATCTCACCAAGCGCGGAGAGTTTGGAATAATGAATATTCTCAATACGAGCAATTTCCAGTGCTTTTTCCGTTTCGACTTCCTTGGTGACATCAAACATAATGCCATCCCAAAGCACCGTGCCATCCGATTGCGGCTCCGGCAACGATCTGACTTTCACCCACCGCCATGTTCCGACACTAGTGCGCAGACGACCCAAATAATCAAACTGCGTCAATTGCTCGGCTGATTTCTGGATAGAATCACGCAAACGGGGCAGATCGTCAGGATGCGTATTTTCAAAAGGAAAATAGGGATATCGTCGCAACTCCTCAGGGCTGATGCCTATGATTTGCAGCGTCTGCGCCGAGGCAAAAGGAAATTCGTACCTGCCGTCGAGCGTCAACTTAAAGGTGTAAACCGCACCGGGAATACTATTAACCAACTTCTCGTATTTTTTGCGCTCAGCTTCACCCTCATTGCGCGCGGCGACAATCATTTCCGCCTGGTGTTTTTGGTAGGTGATATCGCGGGCAACAGCAAAGATACTTTGGTCGTGCACGACCGCCGTCCAGCCGACCCAGATGTAACTGCCATCTTTGCGTCGGTAGCGATTCTCGAAAAATATGGTCGGTATACCACGCCGAAGTTTACTGGTTTCATAGATCGTGCGTTCACGATCATCAGGATGCACAAACTCCACAAACGGCTTACTGGTCAGTTCTTCGGCCGTATATCCCAAAACCCGCTGCCAAGAGGCATTTATATGCCGAAAATAACCATCCAAAGACGCAACGACCATCATGTCGAGCGACAAATCAAAGAAACGCGCGAAATCGTAAGTGCCAAACTTAAAGGGTAAAAGTTCTGCGGATTTGGTTGGTGGCGATGTGGTTTCGGACTCTATCATTTAAACAAAATCCTATGATCGACCGGCCCCGATACTATTACAGAAAGCCGGCAAAGACGAGCCGCATTTGGCGAAAATACCGTGAATAATAGTGCTTTTATTTGCTCAAGATAACGACAACAACACCAAGCAATGCTATCGCCATGCCCAAAATCTTGGCGGTGCTGATGACATAACCCTCGAAATACGCATCCCAAAGTAAGCTAAAGATAATCTGTGCGACCAGAAAAACCAGAAAGGTCTTCATCGCCCCGATCCGACTGACCGAATAAGGCAAGCCGGTAATCAAGGCAAAACCACAGGCACCGGGAACTACATACCACCACTGAAATTTGCTGAGAGCTCGCACAAAAGTCTCGCCGGATTCCCCAGTCGACAGGCGACGCGACAACCAATAAACACCGACCCCAAGACTCGTCAGAATCAGGCAATTCAGCAGCGTTGCAATAGGAAGGGTGTACAAGCCAGCAATTTTACGATTCATGCCGCTTTGCAAAACAACGGCAAAGCCGAGAATTGCCGGCAAAACATAAAAGGCATATCCAGATGAATTCAAACGCACCTCTTGGCTAGGTAATCTTAGCAAATTATGTTTTATTAGTGACATGAGCAAGGCACTTTACTTCGACTATCAGGCATCGACACCGGTTGATCCGGAAGTTCTCAAAGTCATGCTGCCGTTTTTCTGCGAGAATTATGGCAACCCCGCTAATCGTACACATACTTTCGGTCGCACGGCTTTCGCAGCAGTGGAACATGCACGCAAACAGGTCGCCGACTCCGTCGGTGCGCAGCCCGGCGAGATCGTTTTTACCAGCGGCGCCACGGAAAGTAACAATCACTGTCTCAAAGGCACCACTGTTGCCAAAGGCAGCGCGGATTGCCACGTTATCACCAGTGCCATCGAGCACAGTTCAGTAATAGAAGCTTGTCATTATCTGGAAGCACGCGACGTCAGCGTCACGTTTCTTAAGCCTGACGCGGATGGTCGCATCAGTCCGGACGCCGTTCTACAAGCGCTGACCCCCAAAACCGCGCTGGTATCCATCATGCTTGCCAACAATGAAATCGGTACCATTCAGCCAATCATGGAAATCGGCGAACAGCTGCGACAACGTTCGATTCTATTCCATTCGGACATCACGCAAGGTGTCAGTCACGCCAAAATCAATCTCGAAGAACTCAAATTGGACCTGGCCTCGTGGAGTTCGCATAAACTATACGGCCCCAAAGGCTGCGGCGCCTTGTACGTCCGCAGCGGCATCCGTCTGGGCTCGATCGAACCACTCCTGCACGGTGGAGCGCACGAGCGTGGCTGGCGTTCGGGCACGTTGAACGTACCGGCCATTGTTGGTTTTGGCAGAGCCAGCGAGCTTGCCACGCAAACCCCTGAGGAACCAACGCGGCTAATGAAGTTACGAGATCGGCTCCGTCAAGGCCTAGAGGCACGTTTCAAAAATCTGCGCTTTAACGGTCACCCCACGCACCACTTGCCCCATAATCTCAGCGTGACATTCCCCGGCGTGGTTGCCGAAGATATTCTCCGGCAGGCACCGCAGATCGCCTGTTCCGTAGGTTCGGCATGCCTGACCCACAAGCAAGGTTCTTCACACGTCCTGCGCGCGATTGGTCTGGATGATGATAGTATTAATGCGACGTTGCGTTACAGTCTGGGACGCTTCACCACGGAAGCTGAAATTGATCAGGTTTTGGCCATTTTGTCACAGGTTCCCTGCCTTAATCCTTTACATGTCGCTTGAGACCGGTCGCCAGACAGGATAAAGATCTTAGTAACTAGCTAGCATAAGGATGACATCAGTGCTGTCTCATATCAGTATCCGCGGTTTGGCGATCATTGATGAGCTTGATGTGGAGTTTTCCTCCGGTCTAAATGTCATCACCGGCGAGACGGGAGCCGGTAAATCGATTTTAATTAAAGCACTAACACTTTTGCTTGGCGGCAAAGCTAACGCCGACCAAGTGCGCCAGGGTAAAAACCAGGCTGTTGTTACCGGCGCCTTTTCTATTCCTGGCAATCATCCGGCGATTTCGGTGATACGTGAGCTTGGGCTGAGTTCCATCATCAATCCTGAACAACCGGACCTCATTCTAAGACGACAACTCTCTGTTAACGGTCGTTCGCAATGCTGGATCAATGACACACCCGTGACCGTGCAAGCACTAACCACAATAGGCACATCTTTGCTGGATATTTTCGGCCAGCATGAAAACCAAAAATTGCTCGATGTTCGCCAACACGTTCACTATCTCGATCTGTTTTTAGCCGACGAAAAAACTTTGCTAGATTACCAGAACAACTACACCGTCTGCAAACATCTGATCACTGATCTACGAACAACCATCGAGCAGATCCAGGCATGGTCTCGCGAACGCGATTATTGGGCATTTCGTCTGCAGGAGCTTGAAAATTTTCAACCATCCACGACTGATTTTTCCACTTGTACATCTCTATGTCAGGAAGCTCGAGCCACCAGACAACGCCAAGACGGCTTATTGCGAGCACAAGCGATTGTCGATGAAGGCGTGGGTGGCAAAGCTATTTCAAGCTTGTTGTGGGCATTGAACAAACAAGTCACACGCGCCCAGACCGATGCGGACCCGGCTTTAATCCAGATCATGCAAACCAGTCAGGACATCGCCCAAAAGCTCGATGATTTAAGCTACAGCATTGCACAGTCGCTCAAAGAACATGATGTCGATGACGAGAAATTGGAACAAGCGCAAGAACGACTTGCCACTTATCAGGAACTCTTTCGCAAACTTGGCGTTAACGATGCCGAACAACTCACTCTCGAACTTTGCAACTTGCAAGAGCGTATGCGTCTCGTCGAACAAGCGGAAAAGAAAGTCACCAGTCTGGTTGCGACTTTGTTGGCGGCTTGCAACGATGCGTTGAAGAGTTCCGAACAATTGGCCGCCGCACGTACAACGGCCTTTGCCAGATTAAAGAAACTTGTCGAATCAGAGCTACGCGATCTGGTGATGCCGGACGCCAAGCTAGCGTTGCAACGTGACAGTATCAGCAAAGTCATTGAAGCCATTGATTTAAACAATTTCCCGGCAGCAGTTCAAAACCAATGGACCAGTTGCGCCGAGATACTCAGTACACTCTCAAGTAATGGCAATGAAAAAGTGCAGTTCTTGATGGCCGCGAATCGGGGCGAGGCCTCCTTGCCATTGCAAAAAGTTGCCTCGGGCGGCGAAGTCGCTCGCATTATGCTCGCACTCAAACGCGCATTGTCGATCGATGCGCAAACCTGCGTGCTAGTCTTCGATGAAATTGACACTGGGATTTCTGGCAAAGTAGCCGACATTGTGGGAGCCAAGCTGGCCGATCTGGCCCGAAAGTTCCAAGTGTTATGTATTTCCCATCTACCACAAGTTGCCGCCCACGCCGCCACGCATCTTAAAGTCGCAAAATCAGTAAAAAGCCAACGCACGGAATCCACCATTGTGCAGCTATCAGCTGAGGAAAGCACACAAGAGTTGGCGCGCTTGCTGTCGGGCAAAGAAGTCACCAAATCGAGTCTGGAGCATGCGCGCACTCTACGCGAAAAGGCCCAGACGGCTACCTGATTGCAGATTCCAGTATAAAATCCGCTAGTCATGTCGAGGTGAATGTTTGTGATGGGCCCGCCGTTGCGGGCGCACATCACACATCATGAAACAAAACGGAAAGATCGTAAGGTGGAAGGACAAACGTGAGGATATATTGATCTGCAGCACCAACAATGATTGTCGGTGCTGCAATTCATAGAACTAACTACAACCGGTCGTGCTGCCGCAAGAATCGCACTTCAAGCAAGCACCGTTACGAACCAGTGACAAAGCACCACACTCCGGACATGGATCACCTTCATAACCTTTCATCCGGGCAACGGCATACTTCTGCGCAAAAGCATCGAATGCCTCTTCTGAGACCGCCAGTGGCAACGATACTTCGTCGCTTGTGCCGCTATGCGTTCCAGCGGTCGACATCGTTGTCTTGCTAACCGGCACACGCACATAGCGAATGCCTTCGTCGTCAGCAGCATGCTTGCCATTACCGTTTACACGACCGTTACCATTGACATGGCCATTGCCGTTAACTTTGGGCGTATCCGCAACAACGTCAGGCGTCACATGCGCCAAGTCATGACGATCCAAATAATTGATCGCCAAATCCCTGAAAATAAAGTCGATGATCGAGGTCGCACGCTTGACCTGATCGTGACCAATAACCAGACCATTTGGCTCAAAACGTGTGAAGGTGAACATTTTCACAAACTCTTCGAGCGGCACACCATACTGGAGGCCAAGGCTCACCGCCACGGCGAAGCAATTCATCATGCTGCGCAACAACGTTCCTTCTTTATTGATATCCAGGAACATCTCACCAAGCTTGCCGTCTTCATATTCACCTGTACGCAGGTAAATATTGTGCCCACCAATCTTAACTTTCTGCGTATATCCTTTGCGACGACCGGGCAACGGACGACGCGTACTGAGATACTCTTTGACAATGCGCGTGGTGATTTCTTTGACTTTCTCGGTTGGTTGCAAATCCTGTGTGAGGATATCCATCCAATCAGCAGCCGTCGCATTCAACGGCTGGCTAAGCTTAGAGCTGTCGCGATACAGTGCGTTGGCTTTCAGCATGCTGTTCCATGACTTCACGTAAGCGCGTTTCACGTCCTCTACGGTTGCCTCATACGGCAAATTAATCGTTTTACTGATTGCGCCGGAGATGAACGGCTGTGCCGCCGCCATCATATCGATGTGACCATCGGCATGGATAAATCTCGTGCCTTTGGAACCGCAACGATTTGCGCAATCAAATACCGACAAATGCTCATCTTTTAGATGTGGCGCGCCTTCGACCGTCATTGTCCCGCAAACATATTCATTGGCCGTGGTAATTTCTTCGGTACTAAAACCAATCAGCTTCAAGATGTTGCAATCGACGGCGCTCAATTGCTCATCCGTCAAACCGAGTGTGGCTTTGCAGAAATCTTCGCCCAATGTCCATTTATTGAAAGCAAAGGAGATATCGAAAACCTGCGGCAATTCTTGATTCACCTGTTTTAATAGGCTGTCGGTAAATCCCTTTTTCTTGAGCGTTTCAAAATTAATTGCCGGTGCCTCAGTCAGTGTACCGTGGCCGACGCAATACTTGACGATCTCATCGATCTGCTTGGTGTTATAGCCGAGAGTTTTCAACGCTGGCGGAATTGATTGATTGATAATTTTGAAGTAACCGCCACCGGCGAGCTTCTTGAATTTCACCAATGCAAAATCCGGCTCGATGCCCGTCGTATCGCAATCCATCAGCAAACCAATGGTACCGGTCGGAGCAATAACGGTGGTTTGCGCATTGCGATAACCATATTTCTCGCCAAGCGCCAAAGCACGATCCCAGGTCTGCTTGGCGAGTTCATACATATCTTTTGGACAAAGTTTGGCATTAACAGCCACCGGCTTAATCGTTAAGCCTTCGTAATCAGTTTCGCCAATCGCTGCGCGACGATGGTTACGCATAACCCGCAACATATGCTCTTTGTTGCGTGTATATCCTGGGAAAGCGCCCAATTCTTTCGCCATTTCGGCGCTCGTTGCATAGGCTTCACCGCACATGATCGCCGTGAGCGCACCGGTTACCGCCAATGCTTCCTTGGAGCCGTAGGAGATACCCATGCACATCAACATCGCACCGATATTGGCATAACCAAGTCCCAGAGTACGGAATTCCCAACTTTTCCGAGCAATCTCTTTGCTCGGAAATTGCGCCATCTGCACGGAAACATCGAGAATGATGGTCCAGATCCGACAAGCATGCCGATAAGCATCCAAATCAAATTTGTTGGTTTCGGTATTATAGAAAGTCAGTAGATTCAAAGACGCCAGGTTACATGCCGTATCATCCAGGAACATGTACTCCGAGCAGGGATTAGAAGCATTGATACGTCCGTCTTCCGGACAAGTGTGCCATTCGTTGATGGTGGTATCAAATTGCACGCCCGGATCGGCGCACGACCACGCCGCATAAGCGACTTTATCCCACAGCTCCGTCGCATCAATCTCGCGCGCGACTTCGCCACTTGTGCGGAAACGCAAACGCCATTTCCCACCTTGCTGCGCAGCATCCATAAATTCATTGGGGATACGCACAGAGTTGTTGGAATTCTGGCCGGCAACCGTGCTGTATGCTTTGGAGTTCCAATCGGTGTTGTAGGTTTCGACAGTTAAAGAAGTGATGCCTTGCTTCGCCATATCGATCGAGCGCTGAATGTAATTAACCGGGATATAAGCTCGCTGGGCTTTAATCACCGCTTCTTTAAGCTCGGCGTTGGTTTTGGGGTTATAAAGCTCAGCGGTTTTCTCGATGGCCGTCGGTTTTATACACGCCTTGATAATGGCATTCATATGTTCCTGGAGGGCCTTGGAACCTGCCACCAAAGCCGCAACCTTTTGTTCTTCAATAACTTTCCAATCAACAAACGACTCGATATCCGGATGATCCATATCGAGGCAAACCATCTTTGCCGCACGCCGCGTAGTGCCACCGCTCTTAATCGCTCCCGCCGCGCGATCACCAATCCGCAGGAATGACATCAGACCTGACGAGACGCCGCCACCGGAAAGAGTCTCACCTTCACTACGAATATTGCTGAAATTGGTGCCCGTACCGCTGCCGTATTTGAACAAACGCGCTTCACGCACCCACAGGTCCATGATGCCGCCTTCGTTCACCAAATCGTCGGAAATCGACTGTATGAAGCAGGCGTGCGGCTGCGGACGTTCGTAGGCACTGGCGGATTTAAGGGTCTTGCCGGTCTCAGGCTCGACAAAGTAGTGACCCTGGCTTGCGCCCTTGATACCGTATGCGTAATAAAGACCGGTATTGAACCATTGCGGACTGTTGGGCGCTGACATCTGTCGCGCCAGCATATAGCAGGTCTCATCATAAAAAGCCGTCGCGTCCTCTTCACTGGAAAAGTAACCGTAACGCTTCGCCCAATCGGTCCAGCAACCTGCCAAACGATGAAACACCTGACGGCTGTCCGATTCAGAACCAATCGTGGGGATGCCGGCACGACGCAGATATTTTTGCGCCATAATATCCGTGGCTACTTGGCTCCAGCCTTTCGGCACCACAACTTTGATCGATTTGCTTGCCTTGCTGCCGTCAGAATTTTTCAGCTCGGAGG
Source organism: uncultured Oligoflexales bacterium (assembly GCA_964652825.1). Lineage (GTDB taxonomy): Bacteria > Bdellovibrionota_B > Oligoflexia > Oligoflexales > CAZZCU01 > CAZZCU01. Next base: position 5,309 of record CAZZCU010000037.1, on the reverse strand, counting down.
TTCGCTCGACAAACTCGATACCTTCGTAGGGTCCTGCGCCTGCTTTGGTAAATTTACGTTGGATCTTCATGTCGAGCCCCCTTCCATGGTCGATTTGACAAAAATCAAAAGAGCACTTATGTGAATAGCAATTTTATTTTGAGAGAAATTCGCCCTGCTCAAACGCTCCCTGAAGAACGCTGAGTAAACTTGGCTTTTTCAGATGAAGGGAAAATCTCTCTACAGGGAAAATCATAAGCCCGAGCAATTTGTTCTGTCAACCCCCACACACAAAATATAGCGTGTTTTATTTATCCACAACACAATATGTGGTGTTGTGAATAACAGCAGATTCGGTAAAAACTTGAAAAGATTTAGAGAATGATCACTTTTTGTGTGGATTTTCTCTGGACGAAGCCAAAGTTATCCACAGGCGAAAAAGGCACTCGTTATCAGAGAGGAAAAAATTATTTAACGCGAAATTTGGGGGAGATATTTTTGCTGCTGGAGGAGAAAAATTCACGCGTGGCTTTGAGACCTTGAACATCAGTTGGTCCGTGGCCAAACAAGGCTGCAACCCGCTTCTCACTGAGGTAAACAGGATAGCTAATCTCCAAAGTCTTGCCATATGTCACATAGAACGTTTGCGAGCTCTTTCTCCTGTCTCCTTCAATCGTCATGGAAGAAGTAAAGCTTGCAAGACTGTACTGACCAATGATTAACGGCATAGTGGTCTCAGTTTCCAAACCGATATCCAAAGTAAAACCACTCAAAGGCAAGCTCCCAGCCTCAATGCGCACCAAGTCAGTCAAAATCCCCGGTTTACCTTGGGGCTGTGGCTTGAGCTTTACCATGCCCATCTTGAGTTTGGTGACTTCAGCATCTTTGGAAATTTGATAACGAATATCGCGCGAGCCCTCAACGCCAAGCCAGACCGTCTCACCAAAGAACAACAACGGCGCATCGGTAACCCCTTCGGCAAAAGGATAGAACTGGTCTTTCTCATACAATTGAACCTTGCGGCTGCCCAAACAGCTCCATTCCCAAGGCGAACAGTCCATTTGCACCATAACGCTCCGCGCCTTCTTCTCGGTGAGTTCACCTTCCTTCAATTCGATTGTCTGGCGACGCGTCGAATCCGCCAATCTGAGCGTCGCCGGTCCCGGCAACACCGAATATATTTCGTTCAACGCCAACCAGTGACCCTGATTGATTTCAACCAGAGTGGGAGCTCCACGCACGGCGGCGCTTTGTTCCAGACTCAAATTTTTGGGTGTAGACACCAGAACGCGAGCCGACTGGATGACACGAGACTCTTTCGGACCAAGAGCAACCGCCATACTCGTGCCATTAACCTCAACCACGTATTGTCCAGGCAGGAGAAATTGCCACTTGCCGAATTCCTGTGCCTCCGTCAGCGACACCAGATTATTTGTAGCCGAAACAAAATACGGAATTTTGTGATCGTCATCCGCAGTATCGATCACCTGAAGCGCGCTCAAATCAAACGCTATCTTGTTATCATCGCGAATGGATTGTTCTTCGGAGTCGAGACGAAGCGGTACCATGCCTACCAGCATGTCGCGCTTACCTTCGATCACCATTAACTTATATCTATTAGTGAGATACTGACGTGAACGCGTGGCATCATAACGCGTGCACTGTACCGAAAATTTATCACCCTCCACCGGCGGATGCGGCGGCACAAACTCAATCTCATAAGCACGCAAAAGCTGGGTTCGCTTCGGCTTGACCACGACCAGTTCGCTTGAGCAATCAGCTAAAACCAGATAACTGCCGGTCTCAAGAGCGACATCTTCATTAAAAGCACCGACTTGTTCGGATTCAAGCTGAAGAGGTTGCTCCGAAGCGACGCGATAGATTTCAAAACGACCCTCAGAGGGGGCATCCACCCGCAAAACGCCCATTTCTTTGTGCGAGCTACATGATACGCCGCCAAGCAAAAAAAACAGGCAAAAAACAGGAATAAATGTAAAGCGCATTGTTAAAAAACTAAGGTTGCATTGCCAGACACTTGAATTGTCTGCAACCGACCAAACCCGAGCATCAAGCGCGGGCCAGCGTATAACTTAGGTTGCAGTTGCCAATCCATACCGCCCCCTAAGCTAACATTGACACCCGCCGCATTCAACTTGTCATCAGGCGGTAGGCGATTCAAAGAATTTAAATGCACCGACATCCACCCCAATTCACCGACACCGACGAAACTAAGGCGATTCTGTCGCGAAAAACGCGCTATTGTCCCTAAATAATAACCTTCGACCACACCACGGTAGGATTGCAGCGCATCCTCAACCGTCACGTCAAAAGCGACGTAACGCATGCCAGCCGACACAGCAAAACTTGGTGTTCGCGCCAAGGCCAATTCGTAATATGCACCCAACTCGGCGCCGCCACGTGAAAACCACTTACCCGTACTTGCCGAAGCATTGATAAGTCCCAAGCCAGTGGTCAACGTCAAGCGATCACTGATTGCTTTGCTGGCGGCAGAAGGCTGCACAGTCGCCGCCACCGCAGCCTCACTCTTCTCCGCCGGCGTCTCGGTGGGATTCGCCGGCACAACAGCGTCACTTTCAGCCGGAGCGGCGGTCGTAGACGAATCGAGTACTGGAGCCGGTTGGGGCGCCGGCATTGCCGGCTGCAAACTATCCAGGCCTTTGGCCAGACTGAGCGAACTTAATCCTACGCTCAGCAACACAGCAAATGTCATCTTAGACATGTATGGCTCCCAATCCTAAATCAATAACTTAAACTGCAGAGCATAACGTCGATCGGCCATCGATGCCTCTCCTGCCGCAACGCCAAGCTCTTCCGCATAAGTAATCATACGCAGATTCAACAAACCCACATCAATCTGTATACCGCCCGTCAGATACCCTTGATGCAAACCGGTTTGCAACTTCAGAATCGAGCCAAAGCCATACTCAACGCCGACATTAAATTTTTTAGAAAACGAGAATGGCTGATTCACCGAGTGAACATCCATGCTGGCCAGCAGATAACTTCGCCCCGTTTGCAGAGGCTTCAAACTAAAACCGACGTTCACCGATGGTAGTCGAGATTCTGGAGCACGGACCGCACTGCCATCGATATCAAATTTCTCATACGCTGTTCCCCCGACATCAGCAATACTGATACCAAGTGTCGGCTCCATGGTCTTAATCGGTGTAAACAACAGTCCAAAATCCGCACCAAGCGCCGAGCCGCCTTCCACGTAATCTTCCAACTTCGGTCCTTCGGACCCACTCTTGTTATTAAACGCTTCGATATCCTGAATACTGAAGTCGTGATTTACACCGCCACGCAGCAAGAACTTCACCGACATGCCTATGCTCAAACGATCTTCCAAAAAATTACGGGCATAGCTGATGGGAGCTATCAGGCGCGGACCGACATCCAGATAAACAGACGGATAGCGCTGAAACACCATCGTACCAGCCATTTCCAGCCCCAAACCGATGCCAAACCCCTTAAAAATCAAATGCGGTGTCAAACCAATAGCAAAATGCTGGATCTTCCCCGACTGCTCCTCCAGCAAGTCCAACGTTGTCGAAACAGAATCACTGCCACCACCGGCCAGGCTGGTTGCTTTGTCAATAAACGACAACATGTGCTGCGAGGCTTCAAAGTGCGGATTGAGGAGTTCGCCATCCCATGCCTTCAGACGTGCGAGCCCCGCGGGATTGTAAAACAGTGCGTTAAAGTCATCGGCCACCGCCACATAGGCATTACCCATACCAAGGGGGCGCAAACCATAATGCGTCCACTTTACTTCTTGAGCGATGGCGGCTCCCGCCATTAACTCGATCACGAGAGAAAACAAAATAAGCTTTGCCAAACCGCTCATAGGCAACTCCCAAAAACCTCGATTGAAGTGTATATAACTAACTAATCTAACATAGATTGAAGCGTTGGGCAGCTGATGCTAGAATAGTTTCATAAGATCTCGCTGCTAATCAGTGTAAGCCGAAAAATTCACTGACAGATAACGAATCTCTTGTCAATTTTTCAACCTACTTGGAGTTAGCAAATGTCAAAAGCTGACGTGGCCGCCGAAAGAAAGGACCAGATCGTTCGCGCCACGGTGGAATGCATCACCAAGTATGGCTACAATAATTTCTCGATGCAGGATGTTGCGCGCATTGCCGGCGTCAGCAAAGGCATCATCCATTACTACTTCCTGAACAAGGAAGAATTAATGATGTCGGTACTGGATAAAGTTGCTGGCGATATTGAACGCGTCCTGGCCGCCGACATGCAATCCATCACCGATCCAGTTCGTAAGATGGAAATTTTTATCAGCGTCTGTTTTGATGTCGTGCGCAACACGCGAGAATACTACCAGGTCAACATGGACTTCTGGACGCAGATCAATCACAAGCAGGAAGTACGACAAGCCATCGCCAAGCACTACGCTAAATTCCGCGAGACGGCTGCAAAAGTTATTCAAGAGGGCGTACAAAAAGGCGCCTTCAAAAAAATCGACCCCCTCGATCAAGCATCGTTTGTTATCGCCGTTATCGACGGCATCAGCTTACAGTGGTTGTTTGATGAAGCGGTTTTTGATTATGACAACATCATCAAGCAAGCTTCGCAGCAGATTATTGACGGCCTTAAGAGTGCTCAATGATGAACACCGCGACCACTCCGGATCTCGTCAAACTTCGCGCACAAATTGATCGCATCAATGCCAATCAAACGATTACTGCTGATGAATACCAACAATTCTTTGATACTTGCGAAGCCTATGAATGCTGGCAACCGCTATTCAAATTAATTGATCAACGTATTGCCAGCAAAACTGCCGACCTTAACGATTACATCCGCTTGGCGCGCATTCAGAATCTTTATCTCGAAGATCCCAAACTTGCCGCCGAGACCTGCGTCCAAGCCTTGACTTCGATCGGCTTTGATTTTGGTGAGTTCCGCGAAAATATTTTAGCGAGAGTCGTCGATCAAGATGACTGGCGTACTGAAGCCACCATTTTGCAAGGCTGTTTACCGCATTTCAAAAAAAAAGATGATCAGATTGATTGCCTCGAACGTCTCTGCCTGATTTACGAAAAGAAAATTCACAACGATCAGAACCTAGACCAGTACTACTCTCAACTGCTCAATCTTGACGCCAAAAATATTAAGGCGCTTAGGTATTTCAAACTGGTATTCACTCAAAATGAACAATGGGAAGAAGTTTCACATGTACTGATTGCCATGGTTGATGCATCGCATCATCCCCAAGATAAATTCCGCTCGGCCCAAGAACTCGCCACTGTTTATCTCTATCAGCTTGATCGTCCTCAAGAAGCACT
>CAZZCU010000036.1:0-18430 GCA_964652825.1 uncultured Oligoflexales bacterium | reverse complement strand
CCACTTATGAAATCGTCAAGAAGGGCAATTCCGGACATGCGGAGGCCATTCAGGTGACTTTTGATCCCAGCAAAGTCCGGTATGAGGACATCCTGCTCTATTTCTTTCGTCTCCACGATCCAACCACCCGCAATCGTCAGGGCAATGACATCGGTAGCCAATATCGCTCCGCCATTTTCTATCACGACGATGAACAAAAGAAGATCGCCGAGCGTGTCAAAGCCGACGTCGACAAATCCGGTAAATGGAAAAACAAACTCGTCACCGACATCGTTCTTGCTGATAAGTTCTACGCCGCTGAAAGCTATCACCAAGATTATTTGAAAAAGAATCCGGGCGGCTATACATGTCATTATCTGAGAGACTAATATATTAATATAGATAGGGGATTGTTATGTTTAAAGTTTTGTTTTCATTCAGTTTTTTTATTTTGGGAACAGGCGCTTATGCCAGCTCACTCGAGGAACGGGTACGAGTTCTAGAAGAAAAGGTTGAATTGCTAGAGCAGCAAAGCGCGCCGACGGAAGTAATTGAGTCATCTTGTCTTTTAAATGCAAGTAGTTGTGTGGTTTTTGAAAGGCCGACTACTTATGGTTTTTATTATAAATACTCTTATTCAGTTCGTCAGAATCTTGCGTACATCTATCAAAATGGTAATGTTGTTAAAGTGACAAGAGAACGTCCGGATTCATTTAACTCCTATCCCGGTAGCCATTTTGATACCGAAGCAGGAGCTCTGCGTGCCTGTACCCAAGCCATTGAGCTTTTACGAGCCTCTACACCAAATTGTTAAGGTTTATTCCATATGATTAGAACCTCCTATCTCCTAGTCATGGCGTGCATGTTGCTTTTTGCCTGTAAAGATAGAGTTAGTACGTCCATGGTAGCAGAAACCTCGAGCGGCACGGACCCGTGGCTAGAAAAACTGCCCCCAATAAGCTCCGAGAAGGCGGCTTTATTTAGTAAGGCTGCTGCTGATGTCAAGGTTGCCGTTGAAAATGTCAAAAGCAAATTGCATCCCATCGTTTGGAGTTACAATCCAAAAGATAATAACGAGAATAAAAGCTTTGCATTGACGTATGCTCTCGCAAATATTGACCCAACAACTGGCCAATTTCCAAAGAATTTTCATATCCCGACCGAGTTATCATTAGAGCAGGCACGTAAGCTTGTAGAAACACCTAATGTGAGAACTGCTAAGATTAAACTTCTAGTTCCCAGCCATTTGACACAGAAAATACAATATAAAAATAAAGTATTCTCAAAAGATTATGACTTCTTGTTTAGAACCGGTACGGTGTTAAACGTTAAAGGTAAGTTGATGGTACTGGACTTGACCCTGGGTCCAAAACCTTTCTTCATTTCAGAATGGGTTTCTGTCTTCTTTAAAGAAGACAGTTATCTTTCTTGTTCCGAAATGTCACCTAATGATTACCGCTCGGTTTTGAATTTTTGGAATACCGTCATTGTAACTGGCGAGGTTGAACAACCCACACCTACTCCACTTTGTGGTTATTTTATTGAAGATCCGCATAGTATAACGATTGGACCTGAGCCTGGAGTTAGTAACGAAAGCACGACAGCTTTCGAAGAAGGAACAATACAGTTTGAATTCCACGAAGCGCGAGTAGGATTGAATGTTAGCTACAGCAACGCGCGTACTGATTATGCTGAGTTGAATGCAAAGATTGAAGATTTATCGAGTTTGCGGTCAAGCATTCAGCCTAAGTCGATAAGTGAGTTCTGCTCAAAAGCTGATCCGAGCGTTAGTTGGGGCCGGACTTGTAAAGTGTTCGGTTTATAAAATGATGATTCTTTAAATAGTGGCGCTAGACCGCCGATGGTTCGAGTAGTACTGTCTAACCTCCACCAAGTCCAACAATAAACGCACCAGCGTCCGAATGGATGCCTTTTAGCATATAATTTAGATACTTAGGGTGTAAAGGCTCTTTGCCTATTAATTAGGTACTATATTGTAGTGTAATACCTAATTGAGGTATTTCTGAGTTAACTGAAAAGTGCCCGACAGTGGGAATTGATTACATTCGTAAGATATTACGAGAGCAACGTCTCGCAAAGAAGTTGAAAAGTACAGGACGAGGGCCAGATGCTGCATGGGTTAAAATGAAGACCTTTTAGAAAAACCTAGATTCCACATCGTCCCTAATCAATCTTCAGCGACAGCTTTTGCGCGACTCCATCCCGTAAAAAATCGATCTCGATATTGCTCTCGCCGCGCAGCGATTGCAGCAGCCGCACGGCGCCGGCGGCGCTGTTGAGTGGCTGGCCATTGATGTTCGTGATGACGTCGTGGTCCAAAAATCCGGATTTGGCGTAGATGCTGTCGGCATCGATTTGCAGTAGTTTGAAGCCAACGACCTCGCCGTTCTCGATGGCAGGGATAGCAGTGGCCTGCATCAAAACTTTGCTTAGATCTTTGTTGATGAGTTGATTACGATAAGACGCATTCATCTGGACTTTACCGCCGCGCCGCTCAAAACCTTCTTCGGAATAATTATCTTGCAGCGCAAAGGTTGTGGCATTGTCGGTCGACGCTGGTGCGCTATCATTGGCACGCAAAAATTCGCCGGCAAATTTGCTTTGGTAAACCAGAAAATTCTCAGCACCTTTGGTCAGAATCATATAGCGGAAAGTCACTTCACCAACGATATAGTTGCCGAGCCGATGACCGCGGCGCACGGCTGAGACTTTGCCGCTGTTAATTTCTTTTACCAGGGCAACGCTTTTTTGCGGGTCGGCATTGGTGATGCTGCCCATCATGGTGATGCCAAGCTCGATACCATCGGTATATGATTGCGGCTGCGCGTGCGAAACCCCGCAACTGATAATCACCAGCAAGATAAAAATTTGGCTAAACGACGTCCGCACTGGAGAACCTGCAAAGCCGATAAGTTGATAACGATTTAATATGAATTGTATCCTATTCCCCGACAAAAAACCTATGCATTTGCCGTCCAGACAAGATCTGTTAGACTAAGCCGGTAACTTTATGGTCATGGTTTCCCAAGGTATGAGAGGTGGACTTGCATGGAAGTTCAGCAAGCCAAGGTTCGCAAGTTTCTTAGTAAAAAAATCAATCAGTTGAATGATATTATCGCTGATCTTGATACGCTGGTTAACGAAATCGGCCCTGATTTTTATCGTATCTGTATTTTTGGCTCCGCCCGGATCAAGCCGGATACCGAAGAGTACCGGCAGGTGTTCAGTCTGGCCAAAGCGTTGTCGCAGCTGGGGATTGACGTTGTGACCGGCGGTGGTCCCGGGTTGATGGAAGCCGCCAACCGCGGCGCCAAAGAAGGTGCCAATCACACGCGCTCCATCGGCTTGCCGATTCAGCTGCCATTTGAGGCCGATGCTAACTCGCATCTTGACTCCAAGTACATGCACCGGCGCTTTTCGTCGCGGTTGGACGATTTCATGCGTATCACGCATGCCATCGTGGTTACCGCCGGCGGTATTGGTACCTTGCTGGAGCTTCTCTACACCTGGCAGCTGATTCAGGTAGGGCACATCCCGGCGCGCCCGATTATCTTGGTGGGCACGGATATGTGGTCGGGTTTTCTGGACTGGTTGCGCAAGGAGCCCTTGCAACGAGGGTTGCTGGATCAAACGGATTTAGATCGTCTTGTGGTGGTGGACTCGGTGGAGCAGGTGGTTGAATTGTTAAAACCAGGGTTCCAGGAGTTTAGGAATAAAAAGGGTCAGATTCCAGCGCCTTAGCTAGGGCTTTGGTACAAACGCCATAAATCTCTAAAGTTCCCATAAAACTATACCGAATCTTCTTTTGCGTTTAGGCACTTGCGTGATTTGCGCCGGTCCCCAAAGGCTTTGGAGGAATTCCCATGAATGCACGTAAGCACGATACGCGAGTGCGAGCTACCCGTTACGATGTCGCCGGCGCCTTGAAAGTCACCTCGAAAACGATCGGTACGGCTATCACATATAAACTCGAATTAAATAATGTTTCGCGCACCGGTTTGTTGCTGCATTGGGATCATCAGCGTCATGTTCCCTTTATCGAGAACACCATTATCGAAATGACTATTGATCCAAATTCCTTTTGGTTGAAGGAACCACTCAGTTGTTTAGGGAAGGTCGTTCGCAGGATTGATCAGCGTAACAATCGTATTTACTTTGGGGTGCATATTGTTCAAATCGATAACAATGATTTACTCGCCTGGGAAAACTGTATCGGCGAAATTTCCAAGAAAGCCAACGTTGTCGAGGACGATTTGCCAGCGGCAACGGCTGCCTGAGTGACCCCACCGCTCACAAAACGGTGAGGTCATCGCGTATATCTTTACAAACTCAATGAACTTCTTCCTTTTCGCATTCCGGTGCCGCAGTTGCCAGTCCGTGCGCGGTGAAAACGCTGTTTAGCACGCAAAAGTTAGGCGTGCCATTGCTCGGATCACTATCATCATCGTCGATGATCAATAAAGCACGATAAACATCCGTATACTTGCTGGCGGTGAAGATCGACTTGAACGCATACTCCGAGAGCTTGGTTATTGCTGCATCGTCATCGCCAAACTGTTCTTGCAGAGCGAGGTAGAGATCATAGAACGTACTGCCAATGATCAAACCCTCAGCGTGCTCTTCGCCTTTATCGCGCGGATAGATTTTATCCGGCTCCAGATCCCGCACAAATCCACCATCAACTTTAAAGCCGGGGCCGACAAGGTTGGAGCGGGTCATCAGTAATGAAACGATATCGCCAAAGCCTTCTGAATAGGCGCGGTCTTGGATACCGCCGGTATTATGATCCAGGCCATGACCCCATTCGTGATAGACCACGTCCGCAACCAGTCCAGTGTTGGCACATTGTGTGTTGCCGTTACGGCCCGCCGAGAAGAAGTTGATGGACCTGCCATTCCAATAAGCGTTGCAGGTCGATGATAAATTAACGTTCGCCAATAGGGGCGTGTCAAACCAACGTGTATGAATAAACCGCCGCGCATAGTCAACGATGGCGTTGCCATGATGGTAAACCATGGCTTGTGCGATCTCGTCGTCAGCATGTGCTTCCGCATTGCTGTTTTTCCTAGCGGCCACCACCCAGCGCTCATCTTGTAGATCGCCGGTGACTTTAAGCGGCGAGCCTTTGGCTACCGTGACGCGAATTTGTTTGCCGGTGAAGCCATTGAGACCGAATTTTTTGCTGTTATCGGTGGTGAAAGTGCCATCACCAGCGGTGAAAATATTTGTACGCGAAGCCGTGTCCACCAAGGTTAGCGCCGCCATGGGCGTTGTCGCTAACGGCTCCTGCCAGGTGCGTGCGTGAACTTCGGCGGTAGCGATACCATTCAGATAGTGGGCAATCGGATGGGCTTCAAAAATCGCGGCCGTTGCTTCTTCTACCTGCGAGGTGTATGGCGTTGCTGCATGCTCGAATTCGTAGCGCTGCACGCGGACCAGTTGATAGCCGCTGGCAGTCTCAACAACGCGATAAACTTTGCCGGCAGCGTGCAGAGCACTTGTGCCAAGCTGGGCGCGTGTCGCAGCGAACATGTTCGCCGCCGTCGGGCGCGTATCGCTCACGGCTTCGCTAAAGCTTTGGTTGATGATTTCAATGAGCGAACCTCTTTTGAAACGAAAATCAACGTTGGCATCCAGTACCAGGACTCGGTCGCGATAAACATGGAACTTGAAAAACTGGACATCGTCGTCCATAAGTACGGCTTTGCTGTTGAGCACAAGGTCATCGACCGTAAAACCAAGTTCGTCGTGAGCATTGATGTAGTCATGAATGACGGTGAGGTAGTCATCAAGCGTCGCATCATCGTCTAAAATCCGGCCCGCCAGGTTGGGGCCGGTGATGGCTGATGTGCTTGATTTGGATTCAGCACGAACAACCTTTTGCCCCACAAAAAACTTTTGTCCCGTAAAATGCTGTTGACCGCTATGATCATGCTGATGCGGCGCAAAGGCCATTGCTGTTCCGGACAACAATAAGCATCCTGCCAGAGCGAGACGCGATGAGAACGTCATATTCCACCTCCCTGGAATGTCGTGTGTGCTGCAAAAATGCTGAGCGCTAAATTTATGTTATTTTATAGCTAAAATGGCAAAATTTAAAGATCCGATAAAAAATAAATTTAGTTTGTACAAATCGACGCAGGTCGCGTGACGGATTTCTCTCATGAGAACACCTGGCTGGTACAAAACTTGCTCCCTTATTATTGATGTTGGGTCTATTGCTGTTTGATCCATTGCCGGTTTGATCGGAGAGAGGCTGGAAAGTCCTCATCACACAACAAAGGAGGTGACTCATGTTGGCACGGCATTTTCGCGGCACCGCCGCGCACATTATCGTGGCGGTTGGCTTGGATGAACATACTGACGCCTTGCTGCGGTCGGCCAGTAGTCTGGCCCGTCGATCAGGGATGAGTTTGCGTCTGGTGCATGTCGTTGAGCCCTGGGTCGGAGGTTATTGGTCGACAGCGGTCGCCGGTGGCATACCGATGATGGATATTGTTCAGAATGTCGAGACCGAGCAGATAAAGATGGCCGAAGACAAGTTGACACGACTGGTTGAACGCTACGGTAAGGATATCAGTTGTAATTACGCGGTGCTTCGCGGGATTGTTGCTGATGCGATCCTGGAGGACGCCGCGGTTAGCGAAGCAGCCATGCTCATCACCGGGTCAGCGGGCGAGTATCAGCGTTTTATCCCACGCGGTTTCTCGACTGCCTTGTCGTTACTAGCGCATGCGCCAATTCCGGTTCTGGTCGTTCCACGTGATGTGGAGTTGAATTTTGAGCGGCCGGAGTTGAAGTTGCTGGTGGCCGATGATTTATCCACCGAGGCACGGCGTATCGTGGCGACAGCCTTTGCGTTTGCCGCGGAGTTGGACAGCCCCCGTCTCCTGCATTTTCATGTGAACGCCATGGGCGCGGATCACGTCGAGGACACGATGAGAAAAGCTGTTGCCGCGCAGCGTGACAGTGGTGACCCCGGCATGATTGCCCGCGATGTCGCTGGCACCTTGCTGGAGGCGATAAAGAAGGGCTTGGCCGAACGCGTGCCGCAAAATCGTCTTGCCTTTGATCGCGCCGGCGGCACTTATCAGGTGAAGATCGCAAACGGTCATCCGATCGAGGAGGTTAATGCCGAGGCCGAGCGTTTGGGTGCTGATGTGTTGATCTTTGGCCGGCATCAGACTTTTCATCGCCGACCGTTTCTGATCGGACGTGTGCCTTTTCACGCCATGTTGAGCCGCCAGCAGGCAGTGATGGTTTTACCCCTAGAGGAGGGGGGCCAGTAAACGCGCCGCGTCGGTCACGAAGCGATGCGGATTGAAGAAACCTGTGTCCTCTTGTAATCGCAGTGGCCGAGAGTCGGCAAAGTCGCGCAGGAACATAGCTTCGATTTCGCGCGCGAAACTTTCGTTGTGAACCACCAGGCTCGTCTCAAAGTTTAGGAATAAAGCCCGATTATCAAAATTGCAGGTACCCACGATCGCCAACGAATCATCCACCAGGCAAACCTTGGAATGCATGAAACCTTTGCGATAAGTTGAGACACTGATTCCACGCCGACAGATCTCTTCGGCAAACGATAAGCCAACCCATTGCACCAGCCGCGTATCGCTTTTCTCTGGGATAAGAACACGTACATCGAGTCCGCGCCAGCGCGCCAGTACCAATGCTTTCAGTAGCGTCTGATCGGGCACGAAGTAAGGCGTGGCAATCCAAATCCGGTGTTGCGCGCTGGTAATGGCGTGCATGAACATCAACAATGCCAGTTGTTCGCGATCCGTTGGTCCGGTGGGAATCACCTGCGTGTAAGCGATATGTCCTTGTTTTTGATTGATGGTGTCATTCACGATCGGACTTTTGGCTACTGATTCGGAAATCTTCAGGCGAATTTTTTTGTTGGCGGCGAAAAACCAATCATCAATAAACACTTCTTCCAGTTGGCGGGCGGCTGGACCGATGATTTTCAGGTGTGTGTCCCGCCAATACATCTCGGGTGAGCCTTTGCCGTAATATTCATCGCCGACGTTTAGGCCGCCGGTAAACGCACAGATACCGTCGACAGCGACGAGCTTGCGATGGTTGCGAAAATTAATCTGGAAAAACCGATTCAGATTCGCAATCGGCAGAAAACGCGCGACATTGATGCCAGCACGTCGCATCTTGCGCACGTAATCGCGCGACAACCAGAACGAACCCATATCGTCATAGAGTAAAAACACCGGGATGCCGGCCTTGGCCTTCTCGATTAACAACTCTTGCAGACGAATGCCCAGGCGATCGGAGCGCAGGATATAGTACTGGACGAGAATATAGCTGCGGGCGTTGGCGATGGCAGCGAAGATCGCCGTAAACGTGGTCTCGCCGTCGATCAAAAGCTCGACGTGATTCTCATACGGTTGAAAAACATCGCCGAATTTGCGAAATAACTCGTGAAAAGACTGGAGATGACTGGCGTTGCTATCAGCGGCGCGGCGCATTTGGGCATCGCGAGCCGTTGCCGATAGTGCCTTGACGTAGCCGGCGAATTCCAGCGAGCGTTTCATTTTGCGTTTGCTAAACCGGCGGATGCGGTTTTCACCAAGCAGATAAAACAGCGGTACGGCGATAAACGGCAGGACGACGTGCAGCAGAATCCATGCGAGCGTTGTCGACGGGCTTTGCCGCAACTTGAGGATATAAACGCAGTTGAGAGCGACAAAGCCATAAAGTATCAGAAAAAACGGCCAGGTTAGCTCGCGAATCATTTCACTAAAGGACATGGTTATCGGTCCTTAGATGTACCATGAGCGGAAAGTGATCGGAGCTGTTGGTGTTGATATCGATCCATGCCTTGTCGATTTTGAGGCCGCGGACAAAAATCTGATCCAGATTGCCGAAAGTCGGCCGGCGATCATTGCCAAAACGCACCATCGCCAGCCCGTGACCGGCTAGAGTCTGCTCGACCGCGCGCAGATATCCTGGGGTGAAGGTATTAAAATCACCCGCGAGAATCATCGGTCCATCGTGCTCGGGGAGATGATAGAGAAGATGTTGTAGTTCTTCGAGGGCGATGGCTTTTAAACGAACGAGCGTCGCATGCAGATTTACGACCATCAATTGTTGGCGATGGCCTTGCAATGGATGCATGGAGATCAGCGCGGCTTTGGGGGTCTTGAAAATCGGCTCGGGATATTTGCAAAGCACGCGCAGCGGCGGTGCAGCAATCTTGGCACGTGTCGCGGTCATGACGCCGTCACGTAAGCCATCGCGACGCTGGTACGAGGCTGCGTGACACAGGTGAAAGCCGGGGGCGGTAAATGTGGCGAGACTGCGTTCCGACATCAGGGCTTCCTGGGTCAGCACCAGATCGGAGTAGTAGCACAGGCGGCGATAATCATGTTCAAAGAGAACACCACCGACACCTTTGCAGAGATTCCAGACGGTTATCCGAATGTTATCGGCCGGCAACGCTGGCAATTCCGCGGCACCTACCTGCCAGATAGCCTCGCCCCCACCGACAGTTTGGATACGCCAGGCTTTGCGCAGACTATCCATCAATTGCGCATACGGGCGTGGTGGGCGTTGTCGTCGTTTGGTCAAATCCGGCATCCTCTGACGTTGATAAACCTAGGTGTTATTAGCATTCTCTGACCGGGCGGGACAGTTTTAAGATCGCGTAAAGACCCGATAAAGACTATCGCGGAGCATTTTTTCCGCTGTTTTTTCTTATCTATGCTAATAGAATGCCCAACAGGCAGCTCGTTACGGGAGGATAAGTATGGTGTCAGGCCATAACAAGCATATCTTGGTTATTGAAGATGATCCCGATATTCTCGAATTACTGCAATATAATTTAAGCAAAGATGGTTACCGCGTATTTACCGCCACCGATGGCGAGACCGGCATGGCGATGGCCACGCGTCAGCAACCAACGCTGATTATTCTCGATTTGATGCTGCCGGGCATTGATGGTCTGGCGGTATGCAGGCGACTGAAAGCACAGGCACAGACAGCCGATATTCCCATTATCATGCTTACTGCTAAAAGTGAGGAAAGTGACATCGTCGTCGGCTTGGAGCTAGGCGCTGATGATTATCTGACCAAGCCGTTCAGCCCGCGTGAGTTAGTGGCGCGGGTGCGCGCGATCGAGCGTCGTCTGGAACGTCGCGGCGGCAACACCAAAGGCAACGTTATTCATCTCGGTGATTTATCGATTGATCAGACACGGCATGAGGTCAGATTCCGTGGTGATCAACTGGCATTGACCCTCGCCGAGTATCGTTTGTTGGAAATGCTGGCGTCGAGTCCGGGCCGCGTCTTCTCTCGCGATCAACTCCTCGATCGTATTACCGGCGGTGAAGCAGTGGTCATTGATCGTAATGTTGATGTTCATATTCGCGCGATTCGCAAGAAGCTGGGTGAGGACGTCGATCTTATCGCCACCGTGCGTGGGGTAGGTTATAAGTGCAAGGATTAAAGACGACGTATCCCCGGCTGGTCAGTCGCCTGACTCTGCTGTTTTTTCTGCCGGCTCTTGCCGGCGCTTTGTTGTTGGCGTTTGCCTGGTTGCTGGCAACCAATCAATGGCGATTTTCCAATATTGTTTTAGTTTATAGCGCGGCTGCGATCGGGCTGACTTTGTTAGGTGCGGTCTACGTCGGCTACACGCAGTTGCGGCGTATCCGCGTACCGACGTCACAGGATCCGGCGCAGTTTCGGGCGATGATGGCGGCGATGGCCGAAGGCATCATCGCCGTGAATGATCACGATCAGATTTTGTTTTGCAACAGTGCCGCCACTAAATTTTTTCAGGTCACTAAACCAACCCTGGACGTCGCGTTGGCAAAGATCGACGGCTTTGACAAGCTGGGAGA
Source organism: uncultured Oligoflexales bacterium (assembly GCA_964652825.1). GTDB lineage: Bacteria > Bdellovibrionota_B > Oligoflexia > Oligoflexales > CAZZCU01 > CAZZCU01. Next base: position 7,574 of record CAZZCU010000036.1, on the reverse strand, counting down.
GATCGTACAGAAAGCGCGGCAATCACGTACGCCGATTAAACAGGAAATCGTCAACCGGCAAGGCGAACATGCCGTGACGTTCGAGGTGCATGCAACAGCATTCGCCGGCGAAGCCACCACCGGTGTGATGGTGGTGATGCATGACGTGACGGAGTTGCGCCGACTGGAACGCGTGCGCAGTGATTTCGTTGCCAATGTCTCGCATGAGCTAAAGACGCCTTTGACCTCGATCAAAGGTTACGTGGAAACACTATTAAGTGGCGCCATGGAGGATCAGGAATACAACCGACGGTTTTTGCAGAAGATCGATGATAACGTCATTCGTTTGACGGCTCTGGTTCAGGATTTATTGAGTCTAGCACGCATCGAAGCTCACGAGGGTCATGTGGCCCTGGCGCCAGTTGACTGGTTGCCGATTGTGCGTTCCGTCTTGTCGCGACATGAATTGAACATCACTCGCAAGGGCTTGACCTCGACCGTGGAGATTCCTTTGGAACCGGTCATGGTCATGGGTGATCGTGAGGCGATGACACAGATTCTCGATAATCTTATCGATAATGCGGTGAAGTATACACCCCAGTATGGTCGCATTGCCGTGCGCTTGAGCAAAGACATCGACAAATCAATTTTAAGTGTTGAGGATACCGGCTTAGGTATTCCCGAGAATGAAGTCGAGCGGGTATTCGAGCGTTTCTATCGCGTTGACAAGGCACGGTCGCGGCAAGTGCAGGGCACGGGGCTTGGGCTCTCCATCGTCAAGCATCTGGTCTCGGCATTGCAGGGTCAGATCGTCGTCAAAAGTCAGGTCGGTCAGGGCACGCAATTTGTCGTGTCGATGGAGCTGGCGTCTTAGTTATTTTTGATCTTCAGCGTTATCGGCTCCGAGCGTATCTGCAATACATTACCGATGGCACCTTCGGCCACTAACTCATAGTCGCCGTCAGCAACTGTGGGTGTTGCCCAGAGGAGACTCAGCTCGGTCGAGGTATTGTTGGTCGTACGCACATAGGTCTGACCGGTTTTGAGATTTCTTGCCAGCAAGCGGATTTCAGTTAACGGCAGCGGCGAGACCGTGGTCATGCCGATTTTCTTCAGACCAAAAATCCGGCTGCCGGCAAGGCGCGGATCAAGTGCGATCTTTGCTTGAATGTTGTCATTGGCAACGATTACGGGCAGAGGTTGCGAGACGCTGACACCGGTCTTATGATGTGCGGTCGCTACCAGATAATACACGCCGTCCATGATCGTTTGAGTATCGAAGAGATCGCTGACACTACCGCGATAAAAGGCGCGTTCGCCGCTGGCAATAGGCAGTGATGCAGGTGAGCTGGTCAGCTGCCATTCAATCCGCGAGGTATCAGCGAACGTCGAGGTGATATGCATCGGCACGCGGCCGCGCAGCACACTCATTGGTGCGATATCATTGATAGCTACATGGCCTTCGCCGGTTGGTACATGCATCAACCAGGTATAGCGACCGACTAAGGAGCTATGATCATCCCAGGCGATCTTAAAATAACCGTGCTCGCCCCAGCTGGCACCCCAACTATTGCGAGCCAGCCAGGCGCGTTCCTTATCATCCCAGCCAACCAGAGTTACCGCGTGACTGCCGAGTTTGATGCCGGTGGTATGGCGATAAACACCGCCGGTGTAGTAGTAGAGATCCTCATATAGAATCATCGAACTCAGCAGTGGTCCTCGCATGAGGGCGGCTTTGATGGCGTGAATATCGATGAGACCCTGGGTGGGTTGCTCATAGCCTGTCAATCGTAACGAGCGATCGGCGGCATCAACGCAAGTGGTATCGCAGCTGATTTCATTGCCGGTGGCGCCGGCTTGATAGGATAAGCAAGCGGCATCTGGAACACCGACTTGTGTCAAATACGTCATGGCCTCCGATATCAGCATGCCGCCACGGCATTGACCGCCACCACATGAGAACAGATGTTGCTGCGAATAACGCAACGGCGATGTTGGCAGGTTGCGTTGGATGTTTAAAGAGGCTTCGAGTGCATCAATAGCCGCAAAAGCGACACAACTGCCGCAATCACCCTGATCACGCACTGGCGGCAAAAAGGATTTGCCAGCGCGATCACGCCAGTCCCAACGTGCTGGCAACTGTGTTGCGACGGGTTCATTGCTTGTTACAAAAGCATCGTCATGGTTCTCATCTTCCGGGATAACGCCGGCACGATAGGCTGTCACTAGTGGCGTGACAGCACCGGCAATGCTTGCTGGCAGCAGCAACCATGGCACAAGCCCGATTTTTATTTTGGCAAAATGTCGCATACATGTTCCTGGGTGAAGGAATTTGGCAGCAGGCGTCTGTAATTTTTGACATCGCGATAGATCTCTTTAGTTGTAACTAATCCAAGGTGGTTTGGTCAACTGAGGAACTGTGGCGATTTTTATCCGGGTTGGCAACTTGGACCGCAATTTGCTTTGTCATGGGTGGGAACTTTGGGAATGGGGTGCAAGCCAGACGACCAAGGACCGTTCGTCAATAAGAGCAAAGGAGGATGCTATGCAATTAGATTTTGATTTATCTCTATTCATTAAGAAGTGGGTTGGAAATATTGCCGTGATCTTGGCAGTGGCACTGACCAGTAGTTCAATCCAGTCGGCGATTGCTGCGCCATCGACGCCACCGCAGGATGATGTGATCCTGGGCACCACGAATTTGTTTATTCCGCAAAATTTCGATGATAACGATGAAGTGGTCATGGTGATTGATACGGAGCTGCCGAGTTCCTGCTACGAACTTCTCGAACCACAATATCAGGTCGATCTTAACAACCGCGTGATTTCGGTTAAAGCCATGGCGCGCCGCAACAACCGCATTTGTTTGCCGGTCATGACACCAACCAGCAGCATCATTCATCTGGGAACGCTGCCGCGCGGAGATTACACGGTGGTTACAAATAATGGCTGGCTTGTCGAAGTCCTGCCGGTTAAAGAGGCGCCAACCTCCGGACCAGACGATTACCGTTATGCCGATGTTACTGATGTGTGGTTGGATTACGCTCCTGATTTGACACTGGCGGCAACCGCTGCGCCCGACAATCAGTATCGCTACTCGGCGGTGATTGAGGCGCGCCAGCGCAGCAGCTGCGAAGCACTGGATCGCTTGGAATTGATTGACAGCGGTCGCACTCTGGAATTGCTGCCAATTATGAAAATGACCGCGGATGTTGAGTGCCATCCCGTCGACGAGGTGTTTCAAACCCGGGTCTTGCTGCCGGAGATGGATAACGGTCGCTATCTGTTGCACGTGCGGGCCAGCGATGGACAGTCAGTTAACCGCGTCGTGACCACCTATGATATCGGCTCCCATTGACATTTGATGAGTCGGTCATAAGTTTGCATCTGAGGCGATTAGCTTACCAGGCGGTGAGCTAATCGAGGAGGTTTGCATGGATATCAATAAGTTAACGCAAAAATCGCAAGAAGCCCTTACAGCGGCACAATCGTGTGCCGTCCGGTACGGTAGCACGGAAGTGGATGGCGAACATTTATTGTGGGCGCTCTTGTCGCAAGAGGGTGGTTTGGTCGGTCGATTGTTGACCAAGCTGGGTGTGGAGCCCAAGCAAGTGTTGGCGGCGACGGAAGCCGAGCTTGAGCGACGACCACGGATCTCCGGACCCGGCTATGATCCGGGCAAAATTTATTTGTCACAACGTTTGTCAAAACTATTGGTTAACGCCGAAGCCGAAGCCAAGCGACTCAAAGATGACTATGTTTCGGTGGAGCATTTGTTTTTAGAATTAGTGCGTGAAGGTCAAAAAACCCCGGCCGGTCGTATTCTGAAAGAATTCGCTATTACCCACACCAACTTTCTCGAAGCCTTGACTCTGGTCCGTGGTCACCAGCGTGTCCAAAGTGCCAATCCTGAGATGACTTATGAGGCTTTGGAAAAATACGGGCGTGACCTGGTCAAGGCCGCGCGTGATGGCAAGATCGATCCGGTGATCGGTCGCGATGAGGAGATTCGGCGCGTGATTCGTATCCTCAGTCGCAAAACCAAGAACAATCCGGTGCTGATCGGTGAGCCGGGTGTCGGTAAAACCGCCATCGTCGAGGGACTCGCACATCGTATCGTGCGTGGCGATGTGCCCGAAGGCTTGCGCTCAAAAACCGTGATTGCGCTTGATCTTGGCTCGTTAATCGCCGGCGCTAAATTTCGCGGTGAATTTGAAGAGCGCCTGAAAGCCGTGCTTAATGAAGTGAAGCAGAGCGAAGGCGGCATTATTCTTTTCATTGACGAGTTGCACACCATCGTCGGTGCCGGCAAAGCCGAGGGCGCCATGGACGCCGGTAACATGCTGAAACCGATGCTGGCGCGCGGCGAGCTGCATTGCATCGGTGCAACCACTCTGGATGAATACCGCCAGTACATCGAGAAAGACTCGGCACTGGAGCGTCGTTTTCAGCCGGTACAGGTCGATCAACCGACGGTGGAAGATACGATTTCCATTTTGCGCGGTTTGCGTGAGCGCTTTGAGATTCATCATGGTGTAAAAATTCAAGATAATGCCTTGGTAGCCGCGGCAACTTTATCGCATCGCTATATCAGTGATCGGTTTTTGCCGGATAAGGCGATTGATCTTGTTGATGAAGCCTGTGCGATGATTCGTACGGAAATCGACTCGTTACCCACGGAATTGGATCAGGCACAGCGTAAAGTCATGCGCCTAGAAATCGAAGAAGCCGCGCTGAAGAAAGAGTCCGATGCTGCTAGTCAGCAGCGACTGCAGACGTTGCGCCGTGAGCTCCAGGAAGCGCGCGAGCAGGCAACCGGTCTGCGAGCGCAATACGAAGCTGAGAAGCAAGCTATCGGAGCGGTGAGCTCGCTGCGCGAGAAAATCGAGCAGGTGCGCCGCGATATTGAATTGGCTGAACGTAACTATGATTTGACCAAGGCCGCCGAGTTGCGTCACGGCGTGTTGCCGACGCTGGCAAAACAACTCGCCGATGAGGAAAAAAAGGTTGAACAAGACGTCGGTACGCAGCGGCTGTTGCGCGAGGATGTCACCGAAGAAGAAATTGCCGATATTGTCAGTCGCTGGACCGGGATTCCGATCACGCGCTTGGTCGAGGGTGAGCGTGACAAGCTTTTACGTTTGGATCGCATTCTGCACGAGCGGGTGATCGGTCAGGAGGAGCCAGTACAACTGGTTGCCGACGCCATCGTGCGCGCTCGTGCCGGGATTAAAGACCCGCGCCGGCCGATCGGTTCGTTTATTTTCCTTGGTCCGACTGGGGTTGGTAAAACTGAACTTGCCAAGGCGTTGGCCGAGAGTCTGTTCGATAGCGAGGACAATATCATTCGCATCGATATGTCGGAATACATGGAGAAGCATTCGGTCGCGCGTTTGATCGGTGCGCCTCCAGGTTATGTTGGCTACGATGAGGGTGGTCAGTTGACCGAAGCCGTGCGTCGCAAACCATATTCGGTCGTGTTATTTGATGAAATCGAGAAGGCACATGCCGATGTTTTTAACCTGATGTTGCAGATTCTCGACGATGGTCGCCTGACTGACAATCAGGGGCGGACGGTGAATTTTCGCAACACTGTGATCATTATGACCAGCAACGTCGGCTCAGAATATCTTCTCGATGGCATCGATGAAGCTGGCGAGATCTCCACATCGGCGCGCGAGCAGGTTCTGCGTTCTCTGCGCGGTTTGTTCCGACCGGAATTTTTAAACCGTGTAGACGATATTATTCTGTTTAGACCGCTGCAACTCGCTGAGATCGAAAAAATTGTCGATCTATTGGTGGTGGATTTGAATAAGCGGCTGGCGGATCGCCAGATTCAGCTGAGCCTGACAGAGGCGGCGCGTGGTTTTGCCGCTAAATCCGGCTACGATCCCATATATGGCGCGCGTCCGCTAAAACGCTATCTCCAGCATCAGTTGGAAACCAAACTTGGTCGCTTATTGATCGGTGGCGAAGTCAAAGCCGGCGATCACATAACGGTTGATGTCAAAGGGGACGAGTTGCAACTGGCAACGGTTCCTGGACACGGCGATACTCGCCCAGTAGATCCATAAAGAAGCTGTGATAATCGCGGCGATTAAGTTCATTGGTTCGGTAGGCGTCATTGGCTTCCGGTCCAAAACGCTTGGCTTCGGTAATATACACGCGCATAAAGCCGTCGGGATTCATGCCTTTCATTTCGCGCAGCCAATCACTGGCTTTTAGTGGGCGCTGAAATATCGGATCGATCGTCCACCAGTAGCCATCCTGGCCACGGACTATGGTCGCCACATGATAACGCCATTGCGCACCCCCGGACTCAAGATTACCGACCGCCCAGATTTTGCGAATGGAAGAGTTATTTAAGTGCGAGCCCCATAAGGCCTCCAAGTGGGCGGTCATGGCCCGACCAAAACAATAGCCGACACCGGTATTATATGGGTCATAGCGGTTGTAATGCTGTAGCGACGCGACTGGATGTGAGGCGACGCGATCATAAAGTGCGTTGATATCGTCTTTTGGTAAATGATGCTTGCGCTTGCCCACTGCCAGGGGAATGGGCGTCGAACTTAGATCAGCGAGCGTATCCTGATTCATGCGTTCGATTTTTTCTTTTGGTGCTGTTTCCTGTTTTATTAAAGCAGAAATACGATCGATGATGGTTGCGGGGTCGCAAGTGATACCCGCCAGAGCTTTGGTCTCCGAGCAATGCTTGCTGAACAAATTACCGCAAGCGGAGTCGTCCGCCACCAGCGTGATAGGAAAAAGAACGGTCACCAGCAGGCTATGCATGATGAAAATGGTTTTCGTCATTGCCGTCCTTATCATGAGAATTTTGGTTCTTTTAATAATTTTAACAAAAGTTTGTAGGAGTGGACATACACACGAATGCATTTGTGTCCGCTGCCGCTATCCTTGCGCGATTAGCGCCACCGCGGCGCATAAGGTGAGTTGGCCAAAAGGCCAATTGGCAGCAATTTGGCGTATCATGATTGGCATGACGCGGGTTTGAGGCGATCAAGTGTGGGTTGGCATGTTTGGTGCAAAGATACGGGTGGTGCCAAAGTTCAACGAGAAATTCCTGGCAATGAGGCCGGGGTGGTTAGTAAGGAGATGAGTTATGCGATTTCAATTCTCATTCCGGCATATGGATGCGTCGATTCCGCTACGTACGTATGCGGAGCACAAACTGCGCGATAAAATCCAAAAATTTGACGCGCGCGCGACTTTGGTAAATGTCTGCTTTGAATTTGACCGCTATGATCACGTGGTTCATTGTTGGGTCTCGGGTGGCGATGGACGTCGCTATCTGGCGGAGAACCGCAGCAAGGTGGACTTCTATGCCGCCATGGATGAGTTGGTGGAAAAACTGGAAATGCAGTTACGTCGGCATAAGGAAAAATCCCAGGTTCGCAAATTCAAACACTGGCAGGATTATATTCGGATGTTAGAGCGTGGTGATATGCTGGATCACCAACCCGAGCCGATGGACGCGGAAGAGATTCTTCGCCAAGAATACCAAGCCAGCGCGGGTACTTAATATAAACTGGCCCACTTACGTGGGCGTATTCTTTTCAGATTTGCACCCTGTGCCA
>CAZZCU010000035.1:0-18786 GCA_964652825.1 uncultured Oligoflexales bacterium | reverse complement strand
TTACTTACAGGCACTGCTTGATATCTATATTAGCTTTCATAACGAGAGAATTATGGGGCGGCTGGCAACACACAAGTAGAGCAGTTTATGAGGCTTACACCACCAGCTGTCCACATGCAGCGGCGATATCCTGGCCTTTGCTGTAGCGAATCATCACACGCATGCCACGGCGGTATAAAGCATCGCGAAAGGCTTCCACGACATCGGCGGTGGGATTTTGATAAGCGGAAACACCAAAAGCGTTAAAGGGAATCAAATTGATTTTAATTGGCAGTCCGGCGACCAGATCTACCAAAGCCTCGGCATAGCGCACATCATCATTGACGCCGCGAATCAACGTGTACTGAATCAACAGAGACTGTTTGCCCCAAGTATGCTGGCGCAAGAACGCAAAAATTTCTGCCAGTGGCCAACGCCGATTGATCGGCATCAGCCGCGAACGCAATGCCTCATCGGGAGCATGTAGACTAAGTGCTAGACTTACCTGCGGCATGTCACGCAACAAAATTTTCATTCCGTCCAGATGTCCGGCCGTGGATACGGACAACCGTCGTCGCGCCATGGCCAGGCCGTGCGGATCAGTCATGATGCGTAACGCCTTGATCACCGCTTCCACATTATCAAGCGGCTCGCCCATGCCCATAAACACCACGTTCGAGACTTTTGCGCGCGATGGTAAACGCGCCGCGCTCAGCCAATCTGGATGCGAACGCAGCCAGTGATTCGCCGCCATCACCTGCCCGACGATCTCGCCAGCCGACAAATGCCGTTTAAGGCCCATGCGACCCGTGTGACAAAAACTGCATGCCTGCGCGCAGCCGACTTGTGATGACACACATAAGGTGATGCGATTACGCTCGGGCATCAACACGGTTTCCACCGCGCTGCCGTCCGCTAATCGCGCCAGAAACTTCACACTATGATCGTAAGCCGATTGTTCCGCTTTCGCGAAAACAACCGCCGGCGCACCGAATATATCGACGCCTTGGGTATGTAACTTCTGCGGCAGACCTGGCAATCGCCATGGTTCGATCTCCATGACCCGATACGCCGCATACATCAAAGTGCGGGCATGCTGTGTCGATGTGCCCATGCCGGCGCACAAATTTTCCAGATCATGGCGTTCTAAATCATAGAAATTCAAAGACATATCGCTTACATTCTACCAACGAAAGATAATGACTGGCCGGCAGCTCTTTACTGCTGGCTTCTGATAACACGGGTCCGCCAATGAATGTACAAGATTTTACTGTCGCCTCCCTCGGCACACCAACCATCCGTTCGCCGATCCAACTCATCGAAAACGGTAAATATACCAATGACTCCAAACGCTTGTTGTTCGATCCGCATACGACCACATCTGATCCGACCACGAAAGACGCGGACATTATCAGCTTTGAAGTCGCCGGCCCGCGCGAGAAGATTTACTTCAACCCAAAGCGCACCAAAGCCGCCATCGTCACCTGCGGCGGCCTTTGCCCGGGTTTGAACGCCGTGATCCGCGCTCTGGTCATGCAACTTTGGTATCGCTATGAAGTCCGCAATATCGTCGGCGTGCGCTACGGTTATTCCGGTCTGGGCGCGGATTCGTCTGACGAGTTCATGGAGCTAACGCCTGATCAGATTACTGATATTCACGAGAAAGGCGGCACCATTCTCGGCACCACGCGCGGCACGCCGCCGACCAGCGAAATGGTCAACTCCCTGGATAAGTACAATATCAATATCCTATTTTGCATTGGCGGTGACGGTACGATGCGCGGCGCTCAGGCCATCGCCCGTGAAATCAAGGAACGCAATTTAAAAATCGGCGTTGTCGGTATTCCCAAGACCATCGATAACGATATTCCCTATGTGCGACGTTCTTTTGGTTTTGAATCAGCGGTGGCGGTTGCTTGCCAAAGCGTCGTGGCCGCGCACGAAGAAGCACGCGGCACCAAAAACGGCATCGGCCTGGTCAAACTCATGGGTCGCGCCTCTGGTTATATCGCCGCCAATACCGCGATCGCCACCGGTCATGCCAACTTCTGCTTGATTCCGGAAGTTCCCTTCAAGCTGGAAGGCAAGAACGGCTTGTTTGCTCTTCTCGAACACCGCCTGGAGAACTGCGGTCACGCCGTGGTTGTCGCCGCCGAAGGTGCGGGGCAGGATTTTGTTGCTACCGACATCAAGAAAACCGATGCTTCCGGCAATGCCAAGCTGGGTGATATCGGTGTGTTTTTAAAGGATCGCATCAACGAGCATTTCTCGCGGCGGGAGATACCAATCTCTCTAAAATACATTGATCCGAGTTATCTGATTCGATCGATTCCACCAAACACCACCGATCTCCTGCATTGCGCGCGGCTTGCCCAAAACGCCGCGCACGCGGCGATGGCCGGCAAAACCGCGGTTATGATCGGATACTGGCATGGGGAGATGACACACGTACCGCTGGCGGCGCTTGAGAATAAACGCCAGACCATCAACCCAGCCGGTCAGTTGTGGTTTAATGTTCTGGAAGCTACTGGCCAGCCAATGATTATAGGTTAGCCGGCCTTCTCGGTGGCATCATCCTCATCATCCTGACGCCGCTTGTTGCGAGCGGCAGCAACTTCGTTGGGATGCCGGTGCTCCAGGCGTGCAGCCATAGTGTTGAGCAGGCTGACCAGACGTTGCAATTCATCGCCGCGACGAATAATGACGCGCCGCGCATAGTCGCCTTCGGAGATCTGGCTGACGAAACGTTCAATAGATACTAAAGGTCCATAGTAACGGTGTGTCATCCGGAAAACGACGGCAAACAGGATCACCAGGTACGCCACAAACAACACTGCCAGCTTGACGGCGTTCATATAAAAGACACGATTGGTAACCAGCTCCCATTTCTGCTCGGGATCGACAATTTTAAAAATATCCATAACATGTTGATATTGCTCAGTAAAAGCCATGACAAATAACAAGCTCGCCAGCGTCAAAAACGCCAGCGAAATACCCATGACGTACAAACCCAACTTGATCTGCTTGAACGGCTCAATCAGAACCGAGCCCAAAGTTCGTTTGGGGCGTTTTACTGCAGCGGATTCTTCTAATCCCATCGCGCAATCCTCCAGCCGGCGGTTGTGCCAAGCTATTTTCTTGCATTTTAGAAAGACTGCCTATATTTTGCCAGATCTCTAAGATTAACGCTAATGCTACCGAGGTATTTCGTGCACGGATCCAGACACAGAAGAAAACACCCCAAAGGCAGACGTAAAGTCGGCCAAAAAAAACGTCGCATGATGCGCAAACGCCGCGAACTGCGTACAGTTTAATACCAAAAAAGCTTCAAGGTCCTCGGGCGCAAGCCGTCCGAGGAAATTTTATCGCTAAACTGGAATTTTTCGTTTTTCAGTTGAGGGTTACTACGCCCTTAGTCTATCCTATTCAATAGAAGCAGCTCAAAAATCAATAGACGACGTCGAGACCCAAGGATGGGTTCAGAGACACTTCCAGGGAGAGGTAAGTGGACATGGTGGATTTTATTATCGCATTGGCGCAGGTTCTACCGCAGTGGCCAGAAAACACCAAATGGTCTTTGGGGCAAATTGCTCAGTACACACACACGTCGTTGCCACAAGTGCTCGAATACATGTCGTTCGGTCTTGATCGCACGCTGGATGTTCACGAGCCACTTTCTTACAAAGACGCCGAGCGCTGCCACAACACATTGCGTCAACGCATGCAGGCAGAACTCAACGCGCGCCAGCGTCAGGAAGAAGATTTGCGCCGCCGCGCCGCCGCTGCTTTTGATATGGCGATGCAAAAAGTTCGCGACTTACAAACTGGCAAGAACTGGCACAGCGCCTACCGCACACTATCTTATTTTCTCGGCGCCAACGAAAAACATCTCAGCAACGAAACCATCATCACCGCCTGCAATGAATGCCTGCGGCTTGGCACCAAAGCCGGCCTCAACCTGCAAGAGCTTGGGATCTGGCTGCGCAAATGCGTGGATATCCTTATGGCCAAGCCCAGCACTGACACCATCGAAGATGCTCTGGATGTCATCGAGACTTATGGCGAGCATTTTATAAAAGCAGCCCCTAATTCCGGACAGATGTTTCTCAATAAGATGATATCTGCTATCACCTTACCCGCGCTTGAATTTCAGGCGGCCACCAAACTCAACGAAGTCTGCGCGACGTTGAATATACCAGTGGAAGTTCCAACGGCAAATTTAGGTTGAATCAGCAGAAGGCGGGATGAACGTTGCCCCAAAAACGACATGGCAAAACCAGCAAAGATAAAAGTTCCAACAAACTTCCTATACCTAAACCATTAACGGTCGATAGCGTCTACGCAACTTGCGGTGTCGATCAGTTTAAATTCGATAATACCAAGGACCTGCAAGCATCCCACGATATCATCTCGCAGGATCGCGCAGTCCAGGCGATCGAGATCGGTCTTGGTATCCGCAAGCCCGGTTACAACATTTATTGCGCGGGCTACGAGGGCACCGGCAAGACCAGTGTGATCCGAACTTTTCTGGAAAAGTGGTCCGCTAACTCCTCGGCACCGAACGACTGGGTCTATGTCTATAATTTCGATGCACCAGAAACCCCACAAGCGATCGAGCTGACGCGCGGTGATGCACGCAAGCTGAAAAAACGCATGGAAACCCTGATCCGGGATTTACGCGAGGATATTCCAGCGGCGTTGCAAAGCGAAGACTACGAAAACAAGATCAACGCTTATCTCTCCGCCGCCAACGAGCGCAAAGCCAAACTATTCAGTGAGTTGGAAAAACTCGCCAAGAGTATGGACTTCAATATCAAGTCAACGCGCCTTGGTATCGAAACGATTCCCATCGTCGATGGTCGACCTGTCAGCGAGAAGGAATATAGCAAGCTCGACGAAAAACAACGCACAACGATCGAAGCCATACGCAATCGCCTCGAACCAGAAGTTTTGGACTTCGCTCGTAAAGTCCGCAACATCGAGGAAGAAAGCCGCGACTTTATCGAAGCTATTCGCGGCGAGCTCGGCGAAATCATTATCGGTTCGTCGATCGACCCGATTATCGAGGAATTCCAGAGCAATACCAACATCGTGGCTTACCTTCACAAAGTAAGAAACCACATCCTGGAAAATCTCCTCGACTTTGTTGTCGAAGACAACGACGAAGAGCAGGCACCGCCCACGGACGATATGATCGATGATCGTGATCGGTTCCGCAAATACAGCGTGAATGTCTTCGTTGACAACACGCATACCAGCGGTGCACCGGTGGTTATCGAAAGCAATCCGACCTATTATAACTTATTCGGCAAAATCGAGAAGAACGTCGAGCATGGTATGTATTTGACGGATTTCTCGATGATCAAAGCTGGAGCAATTCAACGCGCCAACGGCGGCTATCTTGTTCTCAACGTCATGGATATTTTCCGCACGCAAAGTATCTGGGACACTCTCAAACGCGTACTACGCAATCGCCAGGCATTCATCGAAGATATGGGCGAGCAGTATTCACTACTGCCAACATCTGGTCTGCGACCGCAGCCGATTCCGCTTGATCTCAAAGTAATTCTGATCGGCAATGACGACATCTATCATGTGCTTTTTGAAGAAGACGAAGAGTTCCGCAAAATTTTCAAAATCAAAGCCGAATTTGATTTCAAAATGGAACGCACCAAACGCAACGTCACCGCTTATGCATCCTTTGTCGCCACCCGCTCGGCGATCGAAGCCCTGCTGCCTTTCGACCGTAGCGGCATCGCCGCGGTCGTCGAGTATGGCTCTCGCCTCGTCGAAGATCAAAAACTGCTTTCGACCAAATTCGGCGACATCAAAGATTTGACCATCGAAGCGGATTTCTTGGCGCGACAACAAGGTGACAAAGTCATCCGGCGTCCCCATGTCGAAACCGCTCTCGATCGTAAATACTATCGTTTGAATCTGGTCGAGGAACAATTGTTGGACATGGTTCGCAACGAAGACTACCTGTTGTCAGTCGATGGCGAACGTGTCGGTCAAGTGAACGGCCTGGCCGTGTATGATATGGGCGACTATTCGTTTGGCAAACTCAGTCGCTTGACTTGTACGACTTCGGTCAGCCAGGACGGCATCATCAACATCGAACGCGCCAGCCGCATGTCGGGCAAGATTCATGACAAGGGCATGATTATTCTCTCCGGCTTTTTGAACAGTTTATTGGCGCGCCGTCATAAACTCGGCATCGCCGCGAGTGTTTGCTTTGAGCAGAACTACAGTATTATCGACGGCGACAGCGCCTCAGTCGCCGAAATCGTTGCGATCGTCAGCGCGCTCGGCGAATTCCCGATCAAGCAAAACATCGCCATCACCGGTAGCGTCAACCAACTGGGTGATATTCAGCCAGTCGGCGGCATCAATGAAAAAATCGAAGGCTTCTATAAAGTCTGTAAACTTATCGGCAAGGCGAAATCCGGTTATCGCGTCGTGATTCCGATTCAAAACGTTCACAACCTCATGCTGCATCAGGAAGTTCGCGACGCTATCGCCAGCGGTTATCTTGAAATTTATCCGATCCGCCATGTCTGGGAGGCGTTCCATCTGGCTACCGGTGTCGCTTTTGGCGCACAGGATGCGCATTCATCGACCTTTACGCCGGGCTCGGCCCTCGATCAGATCGAAAAGAAACTGGAACGGATCCATAAAGCCGCTGATGATCGCAAAAGCGGTCGCGGCCAAAACAATCAGACCCGCCAGGACTTGTCGCGCGCGGCTAAATCGCGTATTTAAGCAGACATGAACGATTTGCAATTCTGGGCGGCGCGGGCCGCCTTAAAAGATTCTATCCGCACGTTTTTCAACAAGCATGACTATCTGGAGCTGGATACGCCCACCATGGTGGATGCGCCCGGCATGGAAGTGCATCTCGATTACTTCACGACCGAGTGGATCGATCTGCACGCGAAGCGCCACACCAAATATCTGCAATCCAGCCCCGAACTTCTGATGAAACGCGCCCTTTGCCAGGGTGCTACCCGTATTTATCAATTGGCCAAATGTTTTCGCAATCACGGCGAATATAGCGAGTGGCATCAACCGGAATTCACCATGCTCGAATGGTACGAAACCGGTCTGAGCTACCGCGACTGCATGACACAAACCGAAAACCTGCTGCGCGAGACCCATGCTTACCTGACCAGCAGATTTGATCTGGAAAATCCGCTGAAACTTCCGGCGCAACAACTGCCTCGTCTCAGCGTGGCCGAAGCCTTCGCGGAATTTGCCGGTGTCGAGCTGAGCGATCTGGATCCGGAGTTGGCCGCTAAAGCACGTGCGGCAGGCTGTTTATCGGTTCGGCCAACTGATGACTTTGAAACAGCTTTTTTTAAAATCCTGATCGAGAAAGTCGAGCCGCGTCTGGCCGCGTTCGGCGCCGTTATTCTGTGTGATTATCCGGCATCCATGGCCGTTCTGGCCCGAGTTGAAGATGGCGTCGCACAACGTTTTGAAATTTACGTTGGCCGCGTCGAGCTATGTAATGCGTTCGCCGAGCTCGCCGACCCGCGGGAAAATCTGCGGCGCTGGCAAGACGCCAACCAACACCGGCAACGACTCGGTAAGCCGACCATCGCTCCTGACCAGGAGTTTCTCGACGATCTCGCTAACAAAGGTCTGCCCGCGTGTAGTGGTAACGCCCTGGGTTTTGATCGCTGGCTGGCACTTATTCTTGGTCATCGCGATCTCAATAAAGTCATTCCGTTCAGAAAGCCGTTTTAGAGTCCATTTCCGGCCAGCTAATCGAAGTCGCTAATGGGTCCTGACCGCGATCTTCACTGATGTGTGCCCATACATACAAACGGCTGCGTGTGACCGCGATGTCATTCCGACGCAACCATGCGCCAAGTATCGGCAACTGTGACAACCATGGCAAGCCAGCGGCCGCTGTCATATCGCTTTTGACATCGAGAGTACCGACCAGCTTGACACAATCCAGACAAGTAATGAGTTCGCTACTCAAGTTATTCACCTGCAACGCTTCGCTCTCACCATTGAGACGATCGCTAGCCTGCATCTGCGTTTTTAGTTTGATCTGCTGATGGTTCAGTCGATCGACCTTCAGCTTAAACGACACGCCGTAACCCTTCCACATCGACCGCGTTTCATCGGTGCCATTAGTCGGCACGCTGACTTTGAATTCACCGCCGCTTAAAACCTCGACCTCGTAGCCCTCGCGCGCGGCCAACATGGGCTCACCAAGAATCTGGGTTTTACGTTGCGCTGATTTCGCTCGTGGCTGCCAGAGTAAAATAGTCTGAAACGTCGACGCCAACGGTGCCGGTGTCGGAGAACGCAGTAGAGGCTGAATTCCCCATTCTTGTGTCGAGTTCATTTCCACGGCCATAATCCGTGCGCGCACCAAATAACCAGGTGTTGGATCCCATTCGTCCTTGCAAATCAATTGTAGTACCCCGGCGGCGTGCAAGCCATCGAACAAGGCATCAAGTCTCGCTGCCGTTGATTCGACATCCCGCTGACCGCATGCGGTCAGCAGTACCAGAGCACGCGGCGACATCTTCGCCACAACCAGCCGCTGCGGTAGCGCCGCGGTGACTTCCGCGCGCAGGCGTTCGAGAATTTCCGAACTTAATTCGATATCAAGCCGGCATGTACTCTGTAATTGTTGGCAAAGCCGACCCAGTCGTTGCAGCGTCGTCCATGATGCAATCACACCACGTATCAGACCTTCCTGATGTAGGCATTGCAATCCAGACAAGCCACACAAGGATGCTGGCAAAGAACTTCTCGCACCGACTTCAGGCTGCGGATGCACCTGCACAAGAATTTTATTCAGCGCAACGCCATCAACCGCGACATAAGTCAGCACCACCAGTCCGGGGCGTAGTGCTGCCACCCGCAGGCGTTCATCGTTGACAATCGTGACATCAACGACGCCGCGACGCGAAACCTGGACATCGCTGCTTGTCGGTCGCGTCAACTCCCGTGTGCTACCAACTGTTAGTTCCATCCGACTCATCTGCGATTCGCCCGCTGCCGTACTTGCCGCAAGCAACAACCAGCCCGCCGTCGCCAAATTACCGATCCTTCGCCACACCAAAGTGCACCTCCCCACCACGCGCACACACCGGTAAACCTTGTAGCTCCGACGCGGCTTTCTCGTACAGCGCCGGACCCGCGAACAACTTCAAGCCAACCTGCAGCATCCGCACGAATTCCGGCGCCTTTGGAATGGGCATCATCACGATCGGCCCACCATCAAAACCAGCCTGCAACAACTGACCATCCACCAACCGACAACGCGGCTCGCCGGTTTCGGCGATCGCCACCATCACGACCTCAACATAACCGGCGCGCACATTCAGACTTTTCAATTGCGTCTTTGGCACGCGCATCGATGTCCAACCCGGCCGCAGATTCCATGATGTTGCCGGCCGACTTGAACGCGGCGCGATATTCGCAAGCACAACCCCAAGAATCAGCGCGCACACATGCGACGCCAGTGGCGGCCAATTGTTTAACACCAGACGTTCTAATCGCATGAATACTCGTCCGCCGTGATACTGATATCAGCGGCCGCTGCCAGCTCGCAGATAATCGACGCTGTTTCCACATCCTGGCGATACGGCGCCGCATGATCGGTACGCGGTGGCAGCAACAACCACGCCGATGCCAAATAACTTTCCATATCGCCACGCGACCGCAATTGCTCACTGGCACGTACATCAAGCAAAACAAAACGCCGTTGCGTCAAAGTCAGTAATTCGCCCAACCACAACGACAGACAGATAACCTGTACGCAGCCAAGTACCGCCAGCATCAACGCCACCATTTACTCTCCTACTTCACCACCACTGCGGCGCGACGCACAAACCAGTTTGGCCAATACGATGGCAGCGTCGGATTCAACTGACGATAAGCAACAAAAGGTTGTGCCCGCGTGCCTACCTGAGCACACATAGCCGAGCGAAGCGCTGCGGCACGCTTGATTTCGATCTGCTGAAGCCAACGGTCAACCACCAGGGGTATACGTTCGCTACCGTGCTCAGTCAGCATCGCCAATGTCGTCGCCGCGGCCTCCACGTTCAAAGCTAAGGCAGCAAACTCTGCATCCAGTCGGCCACAAAATTCCGCGCTCCAGTCCGCGGCAATCGTCGTGGAGGTAGTGACAATGCGCTCTCCACATCTTGCCGTGACCAAAAGAACATGAATTGTTGTTACCGCTGTTATCAGCGCGCCTAAGCCATACATAGGGATAAGTTTGCCCGACGCACCCACAAGGGGGCCAATGACATCTTGAGGAAATCGATATGGAGATCTTTCGGCTTCGCCTAAAGTTCCCAGGTGGCGGACAAGCCGAGTTCTATGCGGGAGTATGTGCTGGTGGAGCGTGAGGAATCCTGCTTAAAGTACGACAGCCAGACGTCCTGATACAAAGCCGCGGAATAATACCAGCGCCAGTCAGTCAGCAGATCTAACCGGTTGTCTTTGCGCGAGTCCATCGAGTCACCGTAATCGCGGATGCCGTAACTCAAGCTCGGTAATAAAATCGAACGCGGTGACAAGAAGTATGTATACTTGGTCGCCAACAGCAATGTCGTGAAATTATCGCCCTTGATATGTTGATTGCGATATGAAACCTTTTCCTGCGCCAAATCCAGTCCCAACTTGTGCGGATAAGCATCGATTGGTGTTACACCCAAAGTAATAATCGATTGCTGCAACGAACGCTCAGAAGCCAATACCGGCTCCTTGGTCAAAGGATCCAGAATGTCATCGCGTCCAGGCAGGGGATCTTGATGCAAACGTGTATGTAGACTGATAGCTGGCTGCCAAAACACGCCTTTAAACTTGGTGGTCAACTCCATGCCAAAGATATCGGCGGCACGATCCTCGCCGACAAAAATCAGCTGTAGATAGGGTTTTAACCCCAACTCCACAAAAGGTTGTGACGCGCTGCCGCCCAAAGCTAATTTGGTGTCCACATACAGCGACTCATCCAACCAACTGACATCGCTTAATTTGCTCGACAAGAAGCCGAGTTTTTCCAGATCAAAACCAACTTGGATATTTGCCGTATCATTGCTGAACAATTTGACAAACAACCCGAAGCCACCCAGATAAGCCAAGCCGCTTTTTTCCATCCCCGCCGGCGCGGCAGCACCCGATGCTAACCGCAAGGCGTTATCATCGCTAACGACACCAATGCGCGCATAAGCGCCCCACCATTTATTGTTCTCCAGCTTGTTCAAAAACAGCCGCGCTGACTCGGCGATCTCGGCATCAGAGTCGCTCCAAATCGCATAGTTGAAATCACTGCGTGCGCCGTGCGATCTGCCCAACCAAAACTGCGCTACGCCGCGATAATAGTGCAGCGGTTGCAACTGCACGTCGCCGCCCGCATAATTTTCAGCCCGATCCAACCAGGTGAACGCCCGCGACCAATGCTGCGCCTCAAGATACATGCGACCGATTTGATAGTGAGCGGTGTAATCCCTGGGTTTGGCGGCGATAGCCGACCGATAAAAACGCAAAGCTTCTTTATGCAAATGCAGCGCCTGATAAGCGCGACCGAAACGCAAAGCCAGATCATAGCTGCCGCGCGCCTTATCCAGCGACGGCAGAAGCAATTCCAATGCCGCGACGGGATCATGCTCCGCCAGATACTTATCAACCTGCGTTAAGAGTTGGTCATCGCCCGCGCTGCGATCCGCTTGCTCCAGAACCCAACCCTGATAAGCATATTCCAACGCTTTCATCTTGGGTTTAACCGGCAGATAATGCGGCGTCGAGCGACGAACATAGGCACCCATAATTTTGCTGTCAGGAAACAACGGATTGGAGATATCACCCGTAGGCGTCACTCTTACGGACGTACCGGCCGGAACAACTACTTCGCGCGCAGCGATAACTTTCGCCGGATCATCGGATGGCGGCTGCACGATTACGCGCGCGAATCCCCGCAAGACAACAATTTCAACCGGATCTTTGGCTTCCATACCCGGCTTGGCAACGATGATATCCGACTGACTGCTGGCATCCACCTGCAACCAATTACCCACCAGCGTTGACCACAGCGACTCGTGATTACGAAGCAAACGACTGCGCAACGCTCCATACTGCAAAGAGATCAGGCGACGATTGGTGTCGGATTTGTTCAGCAATACCAAAGTTGACGGCAGCACAAAATGCTCTTCCTGATTCACCTTGGCGGCAACAAGAACGCCGGTCGCCGTCGTACGGACTTTTTCATCCCAAAGCAACGGACGACGCTGACGGCCAATAATCTGAACATTTTGTTTGGTGTAGGTGTAGCCTGAACCGGCAAGCGACTGAACGAACAATTCATCTTCTTTGACGGCGCCGGGTTGTTCGGAGGGCTCGATTAACTCCGGCACCAATGTCCGTGGCTGCATATCAGGCGACGGTGCCAAAATATAAATCGTATATTTCACCGAGCGTGAGCCGGCGTCGTTATAAACCACTAAAACCAACAGATGTTTGCCCAGACCCCAGCTACGGGTGTCGAGTCGGCAATTTTTGGTGGCGCAAACAGTTTTATCTTCCCGCACCCAGCGATAACGCAAGCCACTGCCCCGCGCTTCCACCCGCAAATCGATTTTATCGCCCTGGTACACGGCCATGGCTGTTTTCGTATAAGAGTTTAGAGTCGGTAGGCCATCACCACTTCTAGCTTTAGCGCGACGCGGCCTCTTGGTCGCGGCTGCCGGCGAGGACGCGGTCGGAGCAGTATCGCCATCCGTCACTGCGGGTAGCTGTTCCGGCGCCTCTCGCTCGGCGAATGCGGAGACTTCCGGGTTATTTTCGTGTCGGGGCGTGCTCGGACTCGCACTTTCCGGCTTCAGCGAGGTGTCGGTGTCGGCATCGTCACCAAAAACCGCCACATCATCAACATCGGCATCGTTCGTGTCTTGCGCCAACATAAACGGCGCAGGAACGATGCTGAGCGTTACGAATAGGCACAGCCAAACGGGAAAGCTAAGCTGTCGTGCCAACTTGCACATCAAGTTACATCCAGCGAAAAAGTTAACGGACCTTGAACTTTTCGGCTAGTTTTTTGGAAACTGAAGTAGGGACCATGGAACTAAGATCGCCACCCAGCCGCCCGATCTCTTTGACCAGACTGGATGATACGAAGCAGAATTTGGGATCAGTTGGGATAAAGATCGTTTCTAGATTTTTTGCCAAAGCCCGATTGGCCATTGCTATAGGCATCTCATAGCTGAAATCCGCCTCCGAACGCAGGCCCCGGATCAAGCCCAACGCCCCAACCGACTGAGCGAAATCCACCGCCAGACCCGAGAATATTTTGACCTCGACCCCCTGGATTTTCTGGCAAGCCTCCTCGATCATCTTCACACGCTCTTCGGGAGAAAACAGCGCGACTTTGCTGCCGCTGATCCCCACACCGACGACGACTGTATCAAACAAACTGAGGGCCCTGTGGATAACTTCCAGATGTCCCCAGGTAAACGGATCAAAGCTGCCGGGAAACACCGCCACCCGCAGACCACTGGTTTTGGCGGCTATCGTTTTCTTGCTCATCAGGCATCCACCTTCAGATAAGTAATCATCGTATCTCCATAGGTGCGAGACTTCTCAATCCGCCAACCACTCAGGGATGTCGCCGCAAGCTCCGCACCGCTTTCAATCACCAACAGACCACCAGGGACCATCAACTGCCCCGCTACGCTCAAAAGCCGCGGCAGATATCTCATTGTATCGTTATATGGTGGATCCGCCCAGACGAGGTCGAAGCGATGTGCCTGCTTCGCCAGACGCGGCAACGCCGCATCCACATCGTCAGCGACTACCAGGAGCGGGTCCACCGCCATGCCTTGCTTCGCCGCCCGGCGCTGGAGTTCGGTCACATTTTTTTTTAGGGCGGCCAACGCCCGTTTGTCGCGCTCCACGAAGACGCACCCACCCGCGCCCCGGCTGATTGCCTCAATGCCCACGGCGCCGGAACCAGCAAAAAGATCCAGCACCCTGGCGCCTTGCAGATACGGCTGCACGCTGTTGAGAACCGCCTCGCGAATCCGCGAAGCCGTGGGCCTGGTCGTCTCGCCCTCTGGACTGGCTAACTGCATGCCACCGCACCAGCCGGAACTAATCCGCATTATCGCCAACCTGAACTCCCAAGCCTATTTGCCAGCCATTGACCTACTCTAACGAGGCAAACGTGATTTTGCACTTGTAAATTTTCGTGGTTGTCCTAATTTCTGAACCTTTCGGTTCTTAAC
Organism: uncultured Oligoflexales bacterium; assembly: GCA_964652825.1. Classification (GTDB taxonomy): domain Bacteria; phylum Bdellovibrionota_B; class Oligoflexia; order Oligoflexales; family CAZZCU01; genus CAZZCU01. The sequence goes on along the minus strand of CAZZCU010000035.1, from coordinate 4,555 downwards.
CTGCGCACCCTGGATTAGCGCTGACTTGCATGAGGACAACCATAGAATGAATATCCGTCAGATTCAGGAAGCGCGCGAGCTATATGGTATCGATGATTGGGGTGCCGGCTATTTCGGTATCGATGATAACGGTCACGTGGTTTGTCATCCTACCGGCGAAGAACATTTAAGCATTGATATTCCTGAAGTCATCGAGCAATGCAAACTTCAAGGTGCCAAGGCACCGATGATTCTGCGTTTCCCGCAGGTCATCCGCAATCAACTGGAAAGAATGCATAGCGCTTTTCGCGCATCGATCCGTGATTGCAATTACTCGGGTCGGCATCGCGGCGTGTTTCCGTTCAAGGTGAATCAGCGTCGCGAATTCATCGACAATATCGTTCAGTGCGGCCGCGACTGGGACTATGGTCTTGAGGTCGGCAGCAAAACCGAATTTATCGCCGCGCTCAGTTATCCCCTCGGCAAAGAAGCCTTGTTAGTTTGTAACGGCTTCAAGGATCGCGAATTCATCGAGATGGGTTTCATGGCGGCAGGTCTTGGCAAAAACGTGGTCATGGTGGTCGAAGGTCCCGACGAACTTGAAATGATCATTGAAGAATCCAAACGTCATCCGGTCTGCCCGGAAATCGGCGTTCGTATTCGTCTGTACAGCAAAGGCTCGGGCAAATGGGAGAAATCCTCGGGCGAAATGTCCAAGTTCGGCCTGACTATTATCGAAGTCTTGCGCAGCCTGAAATTGCTGGAGACCGCCAATCTGCAACACAAGCTGGCAATGCTGCACTTTCACATCGGCTCGCAGATTACCGAGATCAAACGCATCAAGAATGCGATGAAAGAAGCTTCGCGCGTCTATGCTAAAATTTGGAAGCTCGGCTATCGCCCCAAATATTTGAATATCGGCGGCGGCGTCGGTGTTGATTACGATGGCAGCAAGACATCGTTTCAATCCAGCGCCAATTACTCGCTGCAGGAATTCGCCAACGACGTCGTCTACGAAATCGGCGATGTCTGCAAAAACGAGAGCGTACCGGTTCCGGATATTGTGACCGAAAGCGGTCGCGTCATCGCAGCCTATCACTCGGTGGTCGTCACCAATATCCGCGAAGTCCAGGGCGTCGAATCCGATGACTTCCTCGAAGAGCTGAATGTGGAGACCGTTGAGCAAAGCCCGCATAAAGCCCTGGTCGAGCTCAACTACATTTATAACAACATCAATCGCAAAAACTTCGTTGAGTACTATCATGATGCCATCGAGCATCACGAAGAACTCATCACGTTGTTCAACCTGGGATATCTGCAATTGCGCGATCGCGCCATCGCCGAGGAAATGTTTCACCGTATCTGCCGACGTGCTTTGTATTATTCCTCGTTTCAGAAACACCAACTGGAAGAATTTGAAGACCTCCAGCAATTAATGGTGAGCAAGTACCTGGCGAACTTCTCGATCTTTCAATCGATTCCCGATGCCTGGTCGATCGATCAGCTATTCCCGGTGATGCCGCTGTCGGACCATGGTCAAAAACCATCGTTGAAAGCCACTATTGTCGATATCACCTGTGATTCGGACGGTTGCCTCGACAAGTTCGTCGATCGCCGCGACGTGCGCAAAGTATTGGATCTGCATCCGCCATCCAATCGACCGTACTATCTCGGTTTCTTCCTCGTGGGCGCTTATCAGGAAAGTTTATCGAACGAGCACAATCTCTTTGGCGCGATCAACGAAGCGGAAATCATCATGAATGATGAAGGCGGCTGGGAGATCACCAAGATCACCATGGGAGATCCCGTGGATGAATTGCTGGTTTCACGTAACTACAATCTCGAAGAGATGATTGGCAGCTACAAAGTTCAAGCGCAAGAAGCAGTCAGCGCCGGTACACTGACCGACGAGCAATCGCAGAAACTGGTCGATAAACTGACGGGCTATCTCAGCGCCTACCCCTATCTGACCGAGTAGTTCGCGGGTCCGTTTGAGCTAGTGCAACTTTGCGCTTGGTCATAGTCAAATTTCACCTAACCCCGCCTGTCTTCTGGCGGGGTTAGTTATTTCACCTTTCCTCATGACCCTCAAGATTATCCGCGAGTGGCCGATGTTTATGCGAAGCATGTAATTTTTTCGCTACTGTCGTTAGCTAATTATGCAGCCAGAGGAATAAGCAATGCAGATTTCACTTCAGATCTCGCAAAATAACGGCTGGGAATTTGTTCAGTACTTCGGACCAATCAACGAAGAGTCCGAAGTTCATTTAAACCAACTGTTATCCAAACTTGGTCAAAAAGTGGTTTTTAATTTCAAGAATGTCGAATACGTCAACAGCTGCGGCGTGCGCGCCTGGATCAATTTTATGCGTGAGGTCGAAAAAAACCGGCAAATCGTCTTCGATGAATGCACGCCGGAAATCGTCATGCAAGTAAATATGATTCCTAGCTTCAAAAGCTCGGCACAGATCAACTCAGTGTATGGCTCGTACAAATGCGAAAGCTGTGGCTCGCAGAAGATGGTGTTGTTTCAGGCCGGCAAGAATCTGCCGACCTCCGGCGACTATCCTGAGATCAAATGTGATCAGTGCCAGACAGCCATGGAAATGGAAGAACTCGAAGACGAATTTTTTGCCTTCGCGGCCGCATGAGGTAGGGGTAGACAATGGGTGATGCAGCCAGCAAACTTGAAGCCCCTAACGCAGATGTGCTCAGCGCTTTTGCGCCTTATGAGCAGTTTTGCAAGGCGATGCTGGATGCCTATGTCGTTCTCGATGCCGACGGCCATATTGTTAAATGCAACCAGCTCTTCACGCAGCTGGTCGGACAAACAACCAAAGCCGTTTTAAAAACCGGCGCCCTCAGCAATCTCCTGAGATTTGAACTCAACAAAAAAGAATGGTCGAGCACCGATATTCTCAGTCATCGCGCACCTACACGTATTGACGAAGTACGCGGCAAGAATCACCAGCGTGATGATTTGAATCTGATTATTGGGGTGTTCCCATTAGTTGATCCCGCGCAGGCCGAAATCTTGGGCGCTTTTGTGCTTATACGCGACGTGACCGCCGAGACCGCGCTGCAGGGCAAGTATACCGACACGGCAATGAAGTCGATTACCGACCCGTTGACCGGTCTGTTTACCCGCAGTTACTTTGAAGACTACCTGAACATGCAGGTTAAAAACCTGGCGGCAGCGCCACGTGATCAAGAAATCATGAGCCTGACTATCGCCTTGCTGGATATCGACTTTTTCAAGAAAGTTAACGACAACTACGGTCACCAGGCCGGTGACCATGTCCTCAAAATCACCGCCGGACTGATGAAGAAAACCTTTCGTAAAACCGATATCGCCTGTCGTTATGGTGGCGAGGAATTCCTGGTGATTCTTCCAGGTACCGACCTGGCGGGAGCCATCACCGCTACCGAAAAACTACGCGAAGCTGTTCAGAACGAAGTTATTGAATTCAACGGTACCCACATCCCGGTCACCATCAGTAGCGGCCTCGCCGAAATCAACATCGGCAAAGAGCCTTACACCGATACCATCGCCCGCGCCGACGCCGCACTCTACGAATCCAAACGCAACGGCCGTAACCGCGTCAGTATCCATAACGGCAAAGAGATCAAACCTGCTAAATAATTGCCCCGATGACCCCCATCCGCCAAGGTGTTGATTTCTTTAATTTTCATAAAAACTGACATACATACTATTAAAATCGCCCATTTCTTCATGGAATTGTATTGATATTTTCGTGTAATTTTTCTATATAAGCCTCCTCAATTTTTTTATCACTGAACACCGCAAGGCGAACGTTAATCGCATGAAATATTTAATCTTATTCGTCGCATTCCTCATTTGCCTGACCGCAACACATGGTGATAATCGTCCCGGATATCACATCAACTCCGAGGAACATCCCGCCTTTGTCGACACCAGAGTGCAAATTGCCGATGCCGAAAACAAACTCCTAAAAGACTCGCTACGGCATACCTACGCCACCAGGAACAATTTATGGGTCTTTATCGGCGGCGAGCGTTCCTATGTCATGGCGTTAACCCGCTGCCAGGATATTGGCTATACGCTCCCCGACAACGTCGCGCTGGATGAGTTTTTCCTTGAGAGCAATACCGATCGCAACAGCTCCCTGCCAGCTCTCGCACGCGAAGCTGTACACATGCTGGGACAACCCGCGCGCGCCTCCGCCGCCCAGGCCCTGTGTCAGCGCGACAAAAGCTAATGATGGTTAAGAATATCTACTTACAGCAATGTAAGACATTAATTTTATTGTATAAAAAAGCTTGCCACTAAAGAATGCGAACACCCTGCCGATGCCTTCTTTGGCTCTAAATATATAAGTTAACTAATGCCAGGTTAAGGATTTTGATATGCAAAATCCGCTAATAACTTTAGCGGCAATCCTATGCTTTGTTACCAGCTGTGACACTTTTGTCAAAGCCAAGGACCCGATCAATCGTCGTTCCCAAGGACCAGATGCCGCAATCGACATTGCACCGACCATTGTATCGATCACCTCCTCTACCCCCGACGGCACGTACTTCCTTGGCGATCAAA
>CAZZCU010000034.1:0-20768 GCA_964652825.1 uncultured Oligoflexales bacterium | reverse complement strand
CCATGTCAGCCAATGACATGAGGCTTATGGGGCAACAGACAAGTAGAGCAGTTTTCCAGAATCTCCACTGACGAACTTGAACCAATACGTGTCGCGCCAGCGCTGATCATTGCTTTGGTGGTAGACCAGTCTTTAATGCCGCCTGATGCTTTTATACCCACCGTGTTAAAACCATATTGACGCAAGGTTGCCGCCATAATCTTGATATCATCGCTGCTCGCACCCCGTGGCGCAAAACCACTCGATGTTTTGACAAATGCCGCGCCAGCATCGGCCGACATCTTGGTTAATTCAGCAATTTGTTCAGCATTCAAATAAGCGGTTTCCATAATAACTTTGACCGGCACGCCTTGGGCGTTTTTAATCACCGCATTGATATCGCGAAGGCACTCATCCTTCGCACCGCTTAAATAAGCACCGATATTGATAACCATATCGATCTCTTGTGCGCCATGCTCCACAACCCATTTGGTTTCGTTGGCTTTAAGCTCAATGCTGGTCGCCCCCAATGGAAAACCCACTACGACCGCGGCAAGTATGCCGCTACCGACTAACTCCTCACGCACAAAATTCAAGTAAACGGGATTCACGCAAACCGCGCAAAAATTAAACTGACGCGCCTCCGCGCATAGCTGCCTGATCTCGGCAGTCGTCGCATTGGCACGCAGCAAAGTATGATCAAAATACTTTGCTAAAGCCGCGGATGATGTTGGCAACGTTTTCACGCCGCCATATTAATGCTTAAACTGATTAGGATCTATCTCATATTTGGCAAATAAGCGGTAAAGATCGGCTCGATAACGACCAGATAAACGCGCCGCCTCGCTGACGTTGCCATGTGTCGCCTCCAACAAGCGACGTAGATAGCTACTTTCAAAAGTTTCTTTTGCCTCAGTCAACGAACCTAGCGGAATATTAACGCCGTTCCCGACATCGTTACCCAACATATTCGGATGCGAGTGATGCTGACCTAACATATCCTCAAAATACAACTGACCATCCGGTGACAACACTACGCCCCGCTCAATGGCATTTTGCAATTCACGAATATTGCCAGGCCATGAGTAAGACACCAGCCTGGTCATCAGTTCCTTGGACGGTGCATCGATATTCTTGTCAAAACGTTCGTTAAATTTCTTGATGAAGTGCGTCACCAACAGCGGCACGTCCTCCAGACGATGACTCAACGGCGGTAGATTGATGCACAACACTGCGAGACGGAAATACAAATCCTCGCGAAAACGACCTTCTTTCACTTCCAACGCAAGATCACGATTGGTGGCGGCGATAACTCTGGTATTCACCTTCACCGGCGTCGACGCGCCAACTGGTGTGATTTCTCGCTCTTGCAGAACGCGCAACAACTTGACTTGCATTTGTAACGGCAGTTCACCAATCTCGTCGAGAAACAGAACGCCGTCTTTGCAGACCTCAAAGATACCTTTACGGTCAGCTTTGGCATCGGTAAACGAGCCCTTGCGATGACCGAACAACTCCGATTCAATAAGATTTTCTGGAATCGCGCCACAATTGACCGCTTCAAAACGTTGGGCGCCACGATTCGAGGATAAATGCAAAGCCCTCGCAATCAATTCCTTGCCGGTACCGCTGTCGCCGGTGATCAAGACTGTGGAATCGACATCCTTCATGCGCAGAATATTCGCCTGCACAGCGCGGATTGCCGGACTGTTGCCGATCAATCCCAACTCTTCCCACGGTCCTTCATCAGGACAAGCAACCGCGGCAGCACGACGTTCACACACCGGGCGTAATGCTTCGCCGATTTTTTCAAACGAGAACGGCTTGGTCAAGAAACCTGAAGCACCTGTTTGCACAGCGCGCACCGCCAGATCAATACTGCCATGAGCCGTCACAACCACAACTTTCGTATGCGGATACTGCCGCACAATAAATGGAATTAGTGAAAAACCATCATCAGTGCCGAGTTGCAAATCCAACAACACCAAGTCAAAAGAATAACGAGCCAACAGATTCTGCGCCGAATCGAGACATTTCGCTGTTTCGACACGACAGTCTTCGTTCGCCAAAAATTCGGCTAAAATCATACTTGTTGCTTCGTCATCTTCGACTACCAGGACGCGCGGTGATAAAGCGGTAAAAGTTCTATTCGGCATCTGAATACGTTTCTCCTCGGTGCGCATTGCTGATGGCTCGGAAATCGAAGCCTGTAGAGAAAAATCCAACATTTATATACCCTTGTTTGTAGGTTTCAACTCAAAATATACTTTCAATTTAATGAATGACTGCTGAGGCTTTTATTAATCGCTTCGCGCGCTGCTGCTAAAATCGCCTTATAGCCTCTTTGCTTAGGAACAAATGTATGCAGACAATCCGGCCAAGGCACGGAGGTAACATCACGCATATCACCACTACTGATCAAAACGGCAGGCATATCACCAAGAAAACTATCGAGGTAGGTCGCAATCTCAAGACCATTAAGATGCTCTAAGTGATAATCGAGGATAACAGCATCGTAGTTTTGGAGGCTTCCGAGGTAACCAAGAGATAACAAGGAATCATGCACTTGCAGATCAATACCTTCTTCGCGGGCAACTTCCACCATAATCTTGCCAAAAACGAGATCGTCATCAACTAACAGGACTTTGGTTGGTCTGGCTGCTGATTCAAATGTTGCGGATGCAAGCATGACTCTTCCCTCCCTGGTTGTTCTTATCTCTATATTCATGTTTCGTGCCAGCTTGGCTCGATCACCACTTCTCTCGGAGCCATGGCTTCCAGCTTGCGTAGCTTGGCATGAAGAACATCGATAACTTGTTTGTATTGAATCACCACATGACTGATAAGATCCGCAACGTTTTCTAATGAGCGACGTTCACGGCCAATCTCTTCGAGACGGCGACAATAACCCGCCATACGTTCGGCGCCGAAGTTGCTGCAACTGCCTTTCAGGGCATGAGCTTCGCGACGCAGTACTTCATAATCGGCTTTGGTCAAAGCCGTGCGCATGTTGTCGATACGTTGGGGCGCACCCTGCTCAAACAACGTCACCACCTGTTGGAAGATACCCTCCTGACCACTTGCATTATTGAGATTGATTAATTCCTCGAGAACATCCTGCCGGACGACCGATTCATCCGCCATGGTTGCACCCTGTAACAATTTACCACCACGGTCATCACCAAAATCATGCAGTAGTCGGTCCAAAACCTCGTTTAAAGACTCCAGGCGAACAGGCTTAGGAATATAAGCATCCATCCCACAGGCAAGGCAGCGATCGATATCAGCTTTAAATACACTGGCTGTCATGGCAATGATCGGCATACGCTCACGACCGGCTTTGCTTTCTTCGTGGCGGATGCGCTTGGTTGCCTCATAACCATCAAGCAACGGCATCTGACAATCCATAATAACCGCTCCATAAGTTTTCCTTCTAACCGCAGCAACGGCATCCGCACCATTTTCCACGGTTTCGACCTCATAGCCTTGGCTTTTCAACATACCGACAGCGACTTCGCGGTTAACCGGATTATCCTCGGCCACCAGAATCGCGGCATTTAATTGTTTTGCAGGTACAACTTTATGAGCGGCGGCATGACCTCGATCAGAACGCGCCGACAACTCACTGGCCAAAGCATGATCGCCCACCAGATGCCGCAGGACTTCACCTAAACGCACAGGCTTGGTCACATAACCAACAATATCAATCTGTGTCAGGGTTTTCGCCACATCACGAATATTCAGCGGCGTCAGCAGGATAATTTGCGTCACCGCCAGCAAGCGATCATCTTTGATCATCGCCGCGAGCTGTTCGCCGGTTATGCCACCATCAAGCTCCAGATCAATCACCACGTAGTCAAAGCCGTGTCCCTCTACATTCGCCTGCTGGAGCATGCGCCAGGCAGTTTCACCATCGATGGAGCTAACAACGTTCTTCACCAGTGGCTTCAGACTATTCGTCAAAACCTCAACAAAGGTTTTATTATTATCGACAACTAGTACCTCTACCTCAGTCAGGGCGGATTTTAACTTGGACCAATCAACGTAGCGTGCAACTTCCAAGGTCACATTCACAGTGAAAGTGCTGCCCTGGTTTTCGATACTGGTAAATGTCATGCTGCCGCCCATAAGCTCCGCCAGACGCCGAGAAATCGCCAAACCCAAGCCCGTACCACCATAGCGACGCGTCGTCGACGAATCGACCTGTGTAAACACAGAGAATAAGCGCCGCGCCGCATCCTTGCTAATACCGATACCGGTGTCGCGCACTGATATCTGTAAAGGTGCCATTCCGTCAATCCCTTGCTGCTCACATCTTACATCGACCAACACATCGCCCTGGTTGGTGAATTTAACGGCATTGCCAACAAGATTTATTAGAATTTGTTTAAGACGTAAGGGATCGCCAACGACAATCTCAGGGGTGTCAGGGTGAATATACGAACAAAGTTCAATACCTTTGCTTTGTGCCTTGACGGCATTCAAACTTAAGACGTCATGAATCATGTCGTATAAATTAAAACGCACCCGCTCCAATTCCAGCATACCAGCCTCGATTTTGGAAAAATCGAGAATATCATCAACGATAGCCAACAGCGTCTGACCCGAAGAAGCTATACTTTCGGCATAACGCCGCTGTTCGTTGGTAAGATTGGTATCCATGATCAACTCGGTCAGACCAATAACCCCGTTCATGGGTGTGCGAATTTCATGGCTCATATTCGCCAGAAACTGGCTTTTGGCACGGCTCGCCGCCTCGGCAGCCTGCTTGGATTCCGCCAAAGCCTGAGTGTAATCAGACAATTTCTGCGTCATACGATTAAACGCCGTGCCCAGCTCGCCGATTTCGTCCAAAGGTGTGGTTTCCGTACGTACCGCCAGGTTACCGGAAGCAATCTGACTGGCCATCGTACCCAATTTACGCAAGCGAATTTTAATCGACGTCAATAAATAGAAACCAGCCCCGCTCGACAGCAGAATACAAATCGCCGTTAAAACTGAAACCAGCAGTAAACCGACATGATAACTATAATTACTCTGACTCTTATCCGAGTGCAGTTGGTTGGTATTGATGGAAACAATTTCAGCTAAAGCGTTTTCGGCCTCTTCTTCCAGATTTCTGCCGCGGGCACGCAGAATCGCAAATGCTTCCAACCGGCCGGCTTCCGCGAAAAAATAATGGCTATTCTTATGTTCCCGCATCCATTCGGAAAATAAACGGGAAAACTCATTAAATTTGGGGTTGGAGTCGCTACGATAAATAACCTGTAGTTCAACAACACGCGCCTTGATGGCGTCGATACTGCGAACAATAGCTTCCCGATAACGTTTGGCATCAACTCCCTGAACGGCGTTTAGTAAAAGCTGCTCCTTACTTTGTTGAATCTGCAGCAAGTTACCGAGAATCTCGGCGGATGCCATGGCACAATTGGCATCCGACAAACGTCCTACATCCCTATAACGAGATTCACAAATCTCCAATGATTCGACGGCAAGCTGATTCATGACACGAAACGATGCTTTGATGGTTTGATTCGGCTGAGTATGTGCGGGACCGAAAACATCACGCTTCACTAGACTGATTGCCGTATCCTGAACCTCGCGGTAGAGCGCAAACTTATGCGCAAACTCATCCAGCTTCTTACGACCTTCATCATCGACCATTTGACGCAGATCAATAACATAGCGATTGATGTCATGAATCGATGCTTCCAACAGGTTTTCATTGCGAACAATGTCTTCACTGTTAGTCGCATGCAAAATGTTTTTACCGGAACGATCAACAGAGATAGCGGCGCGATGGATCTCCAGACTTAGACGAATCTTCTGCGCGGTATTATCGACGATATCATTAATACGCTGATTCATCTCATGCAGCTTGTACATGCTAATCGACGCAATCGCCAAACTAGCTATCAAGCCAATAAGCAGCACCGCGATAATTTTGGACTTTAAGGTTAGAAGCCGCACCCTTAACTCCGGTATTCAACAAATAGATTGCAGGCCGATGTCTCGTTTTTGCTTCAACCTGTCTACAAATTCCTACACTACGCAACAATATATCGCTACATTAAGCTCTGATGCTTTGCAAAATGTAATGGCATGCAAGATGCATGTCAATTTCGCCGAGCGATGAATTTTATAGGTGTCCAGCAAATTGCAAGAGCAACCCGACAGTCCTTTATCGATCATCTGTTATAATGTTCGACGCTGTTTCAGCACGGATGGACATTATCGCCCGGATTTGATTGCCGCGGTCTTAAGCGAGATTCATCCGGATATCGCCGTTTTGTTTCATATCGATCCGGTACTCTGGACCGAAGAACATCTGCCACAAACCGAATACTTCGCTCAGCATTTGCATTTACATGTTATCGCGAGCAAATGCTTCGCAACTGAGCGTGGCACCATGCAATCCGTAGTCTTGTCACGCTATCCCCTGCGACTGACAAGAGAAGAAGACGAGGAAATGGCTACATCGCTTCACGGTAATGTAAACGTCGCGGACGGCATTGCTCTGGACACGGAAATACACGTTAACGGTCACATAGTGCGGTTGATAGCTTTGCAAATTGCAAAAATTACCGAAGCGCAATTGACACATTGGATCTCATCGCTAGAGAGCAATCGCGCTGACCAGCGACTTATCATCGCCTGTGATTTTACTGATAGTAAACGTTCGCAACATATCATCCGTAAACTTGATAGCCACTTCAATCGCTCGGCCGTGTATGCAACCTTCCCTTCATTCATTCCGTTATTTGCACAGCAACGCCTGTGGACGCGTGAACCTTTAAGTCTCGTCAACTGCCACACACACGCGACACCGGTCAGTAGGAATGCTTCCAATTGTTTGCCGCTTTGTGGCGAGATTCTGTTAAGCCAAACAGCAAAACCACACTCAAATAGCCCGAAACACCACCTGACCGCCAATAATAGTCATTACGGTATGAGCTCGTAGAATATCGCTATCAGTACAACTCAATAAATTATGTGACCAAACAGCAATATCAGCGCCATAAGACGGAGCGAGTTTGCCCAACCAGGATTCCTGATGCGCCGCATAAGCGCCATTGCATGTCATGGCCTGTAAAGCCTGTTCGCGACTCAAACATTCATCCCGAGTCATGGACGCGAGTAGCTGTTGTGTCTTTGGTGATGTACGCGTCACCGCAGCATACAGTCCCAACAGCGGATTTGGTGATTCAATCGGCACGTCGGAACCCAATGCCACAAGTGCACCGCTTTCCCATAATGATCGCCAACGATAGCCGGTGCGCCGGCAACGCTCCGTACCCAGGCGTTTCAGCGCCCATTCCCAATCCGACGTACAGTGTGTAGGTTGCACCGCCGCTATCGCACCCAAAGCACCAAAACGTCCGATATCCTCCGGTTGCAGCAATTGTGCATGCTCAACCCGCAAGCGAGATGATTTTGCTCCTGGATATTTTTGACTGGCTTGCTCGTACGCATCGAGCACCATTTTATTGGCACGATCACCGATGGCGTGAGTACACACCTGAAATTTCGCCGTCAGCGCCCGCACGGTCAGATCACGTATCTGCTCGGTCGTCGTCAAAACCAAACCGGAGTTGCCGACGTCATCCGTATACGGCTCAAGCAAGGCTGCGCCGCGTGAGCCAAGCGCGCCATCGGCAAATAATTTGATCGAACGAATCGCCAGATAATCATCGATGCTTCCCGGACGCGTGCCACGCGCAAAATAGTCGTCCAAAAGCGCATCGTCACGACCATCGAGCATTAGATACATGCGCAATGGCAAACGTCCTTGCCGTTGCAAGCGTTCATATAGCAAAACATCATCGCGCGACGTCCAGGCATCATGAAAACTGGTAATACCGAGACGAAGGCATTCATGTGCTGCTTCCAGAAAAACTGCCTCGCGATCCTCGGCATTATCGGGCGGGACCTTTTGCTGCACTAGATCCATTGCTTTATCGACCAGGATGCCGGTGGGCTGTCCGTCTGCACCACGCTCGATGCGTCCCCCAACCGGATCACGTGTTATCGCTGTAATCCCGGCTGCCGCCAGGGCATGGCTATTAACCCATAAAGCGTGGCCATCGATACGTGAAATAGCCGCTGGTCGATTGCCAACCCAAGTATCCAGCAAGCGAGCATCCAGCTTGCCGCTGCGCCAACGATGCTCGTCCCAGCCCCAGCCAAGCAGCCAAGCAGACTCGGCCAGTCGACGGTTATGTTCCACGATCGCATGCTTAGTGGCCGCAAGATCAGCACACATCGTCACGTCTACCTGTCGCCTGATCTCACCATAACTCAACAGATGCCCGTGTGATTCCACAATCCCCGGCATGACAAAGGCACCTTGCAGATCGATAATCGGCATGGTTGGCGAAGACGTCGGTTGATTTGTCTGCGGCCCGACATCGACAATGCGACCATTCGCGATCGCGACATATCCATGCGGTATCAACGGCCCATCACCGGTATAAATCGTGGCGTTACTTAAAATAAAGGACGACGTGTCCGTTTGCTCAGGCATGCCAGGTTCCTATGGAAAACTGCTTCGACCTAGCTGTTTTTGCGTATTTTTATCATTTCAACAAGCTGATTCCCTCGGACATCAACTCTCAAGCCTCAAGCTCGCCCTGCCGAGGAGCACAGAGGTAGCCTCATGCATCGACTAAAGGAGTATTTTTGCCAGAGAAACTACAGCAAATTTCTGAGATCGACCAAGCTCTGGTCGCGGTCGCTCAAGGCATCAAAGTGCTTGGACGCCTGAGCTGGCCGGCGGCACTGTGTCAGGAATTTCTGGAGAACTGGCGACGCGGTAATGTCAAACTGCCCGTCGTCCCACAACAACCAGCAGCACTCGATACTGAAATAGCCGCACTGACCGCTATCTGCAAAAAGGCCAGCGGTAGCAATCCACTTGAACGCTTTCTCCATAGCACGGCCCAAAGCTATTTGCATGCGGCGCGGATGCTAAACGCTGTCGGCAGCAAAGATTTTGTTCGCTATTCTGCCGAACTTTATGGGCGGCCGGATGATCAAATCGGCAGCGAATACGTCAGTCATCTCGATGCCGCCGAACACTTCATTCAAGTTACGGATGAATTCATCAAGCAAGGAAAACACGAAGTCGCTAATTCCGTGTTAACACCACAAGCCGTTGCGGCCGAGCTCAAGGAACACACCCGCAAATTTTTTCATAGTCATGATGTCGACGTGATTGTCGATCCTGATCTGGCTTCCAAAGCCGTCGCCGGGGTTGGCCGCATCCGCATTCGAGCATTCACCTCGTATGCTGCTATTGAAGTCAAACAACTGCTGCAACACGAAGCATACGTACATACCGCCACCGCCATCAATGGCCGCGAACAACCGAATCTAAAAAGTCTGGGGCTGGGCGCACCACGTACCACGAAAACCCAGGAAGGCATGGCCACACTATCGGAATTAGTCAGCTTAACCATGGAGGTCAGCCGCTTACGACGCCTGGCACTGCGCACCAAAGCTGTTCATATCGCACTCGAAGGCGCAAATTTCATCGAGGTCTTTCGATTGTTTCTCGATTCGGATCAATCGGAATCAGAAAGTTTTTATTCGGCCATGCGGATTTTCCGAGGCGGCGATGTACGTGGCGGCATCGCCTTCACTAAAGATATTGTTTATCTGCAGGGATTGATCAATGTGCACGCATTTGCACGACATGCGATTCATGTGAATCAAATGGAGCATCTACGCTATTTATTTTCCGGGCGATTGAATGTGAACGACGTCGCAGAATTACTTCCTTACTTTGAATCTGGTTACATTGCTCCACCGATTTACCTACCACCCTGGCTGGAAAATATTGAATGTCTGGCAGCGCACTTTAGTTATTTGAACTTCGCCCATGAGCTTGATTTTTCGTCGGTCTATAAGAAGCCAACCAAAGCCGTAGCGCCGACAGATTAATAAACAATGCCAGAATTATCAGTAACGCCGCAGCACCTGCATTAATACTTGCCACCGGACTGATATCAATGACGCGCAGATTAATTTTGATTAAATCGATCAATGCCCAAATCGTAACAACCAGCAAAAACACCAGCGGCAGAACGGTAAAACCGGCTCGCTGCTTATTGGTGCGCAACCAAACGGCGATAACCACCAACGACAGTGAGGCCAACAACTGATTGGAAGCACCAAACAACGTCCAAAAGCGAACCCACGCGCCTTCCGGCGTATTAAATAAAATAATGGCAGGCACACTGACCGTCACTGTCGTGGCGATCACGGCCCCCATACGTCCCGACCAACCGGTTAATTCCTGGAGCAGATAACGCCCCAACCGCGCCGAAACATCCAAGGTGTCAAAAACAAAAGTTGAAAACGCCATGGCGCCCAAAGTGATTGCAAAAGGCAAATGCTCCTTGCCGATAATCAAAGTCAAAAAATGACCGATACCGTTACCATAGATAGTGCCCGGCTTGAGCCCTGTAATATCGGCCGGCACAGCAACCATGATGATTGCTAACGCAATGAACGCGACAAATGCCTCCGCCAGCATCGCGCCGTAACCCACTGGATGGGTATCTCGTTCTTTGTCGAGCTGCTTGGAGGTCGTGCCGGAACAAACCAGTCCATGAAAACCAGAGCAGGCGCCACAGGCGATCGTCACGAATAAAAACGGCATCAACGAACCGGCTTCATCAGCATACCAGCCGCGAAAAAACGGCTGCTCAATCACCGCACCACCAAAGAAAACACCATACATGCCGACAGCCAGCGCGAAGTAAAGAATGAAACCACCCAAAAAGCCGCGCGGTTGTAACAACAACCATACTGGCAATACCGAACCTATCGCGCAATACACGGCGATGAGCACCGCCCAGCTCGTGGCCGGCAGTAGTAACCAATGCGAGAGATAGGTACCACACCAGGCAGTAGCGAACGCCGCCGGCACAAAGGTAATCGTCAACAGCCATAGCGGCGGATTGAGAAACTTCTGTATCAATCCCATCACCATGGACAGCAATAGATACAAAACACTAGCGGCCGCGACGGCGCCGCCAGGATTAAAATCAACCTGAATCCCCTGCAGTTCTTCGATCGTCGAGCTAAAACTCGCCGCAGTGATGTCGGCAAATGCAACGATGATATAGACCAGAGCGATCCAGATAAAAACCATCATCGCAGTACCGGCCGGACGACCCAAGACGGTGCGTGCGATATCAGCAATGGAATGGCCATCGTGTCGTATCGAAATCATCAGTGTCATGAAGTCATGGACAGCGCCGATCAGAATCACCCCGATCGCAATCCACAACAAACTGGGTCCCCAACCGAATAACTGGCAGGCGACGATTGGTCCGGCAATGGGTCCGGCGGCGGCGATCGCCGAAAAATGCTGTCCAAACAAATAAAAGGTTTTTGTGGGAACAAAGTCGACGTTATCGTTGAAGCGATGCGCCGGTGTATCAGCGGTATTACGTAGTTTGAAACATCGCGATAGCCAGCCACCATAGGCAAAATAAGCTAGGGTTAACAAACTCAAAAAAATGATCGCGATACCAGCCAGACTCATCCGCGTTACTTAACCTTGCTGACGACTTGCAACAAATCCACCAACGCGAGATCACGTTGCTCCTGGCCGGTCGTCATGTCTTTGAGGCTGAAACACTGGCGCTGCATCTCATCACTACCAACGGTAATCACATGCGTGTAATTACGACGGTCAGCATATTTAAACTGATTGCCCACCTTGCCCGAGGTCATGCCAATATCGGCAACGTAACCGGCGGTACGTAAGGTCTGTAAAATAGTAAATGCGTAGGCATAAGCATCGTCGGTTGCCACGGCTACCATCAGACCACCCGTCGGCGGCGGCGGCAAGCGCTGAAGCTCTTCCAATGCCGCCAGCAGACGATCCACACCCACCGAGCCTCCAACTCCCGGAAGACTACGATCAATAAATCTTTCGACCAAAGTATTATAGCGTCCACCTGAGGATACTGAGCCGAATCCCGGCAATTCGTCCAGAATTGTTTCAAACACCACACCCGTATAATACCCAAGACCACGCGCCACACTTAGATCAAGTTGAAAGCGCCCGAGATTCTTTGCTGCGGGTCGCAGCGAGCGACAGATGGCCAAAGTCTCCCGCAAACGCCGCATGCATTCAACAGCGGCTGAATCAGAAGCGACTAGCGTGTCGAGCAAGGATAAATCCGTATCACCGTTTTGGTCTTTGGAATTTATCACTGCCAACATCTCGCTGGCGGCTTGACCGCTGCCCGGAAAGATTTCGGCGATTAATTTGCTAACACCATCACCGCCAATTTTGGCCAATTTATCAATCGCGATCAACAAACGCGGCAGTTGTTCCACCGTCGCGCCTGGAAAAAACTTTTTCATCACCGCGTTTAACAACATGCGATGATTCAGCAGCATGGTGAACTTGCCACCAACAAAAGCGTGAATGCCGCTATGCAACTGCAGCATGACCTCGACATCCGCCGCCAGACTGTCGACACCGACTATATCGAAGTCCGCCTGACAAAATTGCCGATAACGACCCTTTTGGGGTTTCTCGCCCCGCCAAACCTCGTCGACCTGAAACTTTTTGAAGGGAAAAACTAATTGACCTTGATTAGCGGCGACAAAACGCGCAAACGGTACGGTCAGATCATAACGTAAAGCCAATTCGCGACCACCGTGATCGGCGAACTTGTAAACTTCCTTGTCGGTCTCCTGACCAGCGGAGCCAAGAAGAACTTCCGCGAACTCCACCGCCGGCGTCGCCAATAGCGAAAACCCGGCGAGTCGTGCTTGTTGGCGCAGACTATCAATAATGGCATATTTGGCCTCGGCCAAATGTGGAGGCAGATCACGAAAGCCCTTAACCGTGCGTGGCTCAATTTTGTTGCCGCTACCCAAAGATCAGTGCCCCTTGACCGTACAAATATATCCACGGCTGGTTGTCAGATGATCTTATTTTTATAGACGAGTTGGCGTGAAATTAAAACTGCTCTATTTGATGCGGGTAAGCGGAATGGTCTTTTGTTCATCGTTATCGTCCGACTTCTTGTGCGCGACAAGATCGGCAACGACTTCGGACGACGACTCGGATGCCTTGCCGTACAATACGCCGATGGCTTGCGGGTCTTTCTTGATAATCGGCCGTGGCGGAAACCAGCTGGCAAAGCTATCGAAGCTGTTAGTGGATTCGCCGCTACGAACGCGGCGCATCAGCTCTTTATTACGAATTTTGCGAAGTTGCTCTAAGGATCGCTCTGGCTTGCTCGACATCGCTAAACTCCCTGTCCTTGCTGAATTCTTGGGACTTATCGGCAAGGACAGCAAAAACTTTAGCGAAATCTTGAGCAAAGCCTAGATGCCAACCCGCACGCCGAGCAAAAAGGCCGTTGATTTGTAATCAGACTCGGTGCCGGCACCACTGACCTTCTGGTCATTGAGTTTTTCCAGCTTCATTTTCTGTGTGCCAAAATCCACCTGCGCCATGACCGACAATAACGGCAACGGTGACCACATCGCGCCTACACCCAAACGTAAGCCACTGGTTTTGTAAACCGCCGCTAGCTCGGATTCGACACCGGTCACAACATCTGCTGAACGGATATCACCCTTAAACGCACTGTACAGAGGAAAACCCAGCTTTGCATAAGGCGTGATCACCGGCACCATCGGCAGCCAGGCCATGAGTTCCAAGCCACCTTCGGTGCCCTTCAAGCTCTTCATCGCCATATCGCCGTCCTTGTCCGTCTGATAATCGAGCAAGGCAACATAGGCACCGAAACTTACCGGTACCAATGGAATAGGATCAAGATGCACCGAAAGATTCACTTCCGTGCCGGTGGCTTCGTCACTGACATTATCCGTTTCAAACGTCGCGTTGCGCTGGCCGATCAAAGCTTGCGCGTCTACAAAAGCCATGGCTTGCGGCATTGACAAGCTCAAAGCACCAAACATCACTACGACTGTTTTTAGAGTCCGCATAGAGTTGCTCCTATAAGAGATTTAGCTCATTAGGGCAACTCTAGCATAACTATTAGGTCAGGTCATTACAGGATCAACGAGTGCCACGCCCATAAATAAAGCGTGCTTTTGAGCGTCCATGTATCAAACGTCTTGGGGAAAGCCGTGATCTCACACGCCTCCAAAGCCGCGTTTTGATTGGATGGCGCGAACATATCGTTATTCTGATTGCTCAAGCGATTGATGTAATAACCCAGCTCTGCTCCGCACGGCAGCGGCGCCACCGCCCCACCTTTGATGCCATAAGCGCGGAAGTAATGCACCGATGCATCGTCACGATCTCTTTTGAAATCATCCCAGGTGAAGAAGGACTGATTCCCATTGGCGACCTTGCTACTCGAAGTAAAGTACTTGCTGTTGCCAGTAATGATAAACTCGGCTTTGCTGGTGTCTTGACTCGCTTCCACGTGAGCAAACCAAATGGCCGAAGCATGTTTGTTCAATTCTGATGCCGACACTTCCTTGAAGCCATGAAGATACACTTCCTTGAATGCCGTGAAGGTTACATTATTCACGCCCAACATCGTCGGACTTTGTGATTGCAACGCGGTATTGGCAAATAACGCACCGTTGAATTCCGCCGCCAGAATTCCGGCTTTGCGGTTCGGATCGAAGAACGAGAAGCCACCACCGGCACCAGAAGCCGCAGCTTTGATGGCATCCAGCGATTTGTCAGTGCCGGTATTATCCAGATTCAAGCCCGCGGGTCCCGACACGAGAACCTCGCCGGTGCTGTTATCGGCTCTGACATAACTGACAACCGCCAGCCAAAAATTCTCCGCGCGCGGTAATTTGATCTGCGAACATACCCGGGTTTGAATCGTAAACACCGAACACTCAACCGCACCGACCGTCTGCACTTGCACGTCTATGGGTGCCGATTTTTTGAGAGTAAAGGGCCCAAAATTCAGCGTTGTCATCGTCTGAGGATCGGTAAACAACATTCCGGTCAAGGTACCTTCATAAATAGTCTCGTAACCGGTATTGCCTTTCTTGCGCACAACCATCTTGCCGCACGTCGCGCTCTTCATTTTGGCGGCTGACAAACGGAACGTAAACAAACGCTGCGTGGCCTGACTGACAACAATTGCCGGCGCGCCGGAAACGAAATTCTCATCGACGCCGCATTCGATGTTCGCCAGCATATCGTTATTTTCCGGCAGAGTTTCGCCAGCCGGGACTTCAAACGCCGCGGTAACTTGAGCCAGGAAAATATCGCCACCCTCGCGTCCATACAATTTATAGAGCTTGAGATTCAAAGCACGATTGACGATTTTATCTTTGTTGGAACTATAATAAAGACCGGGCTGCTGCGGACTCGAATACCAGCGGTAGTTAAAGCCGTCGTTTTGCGGTACGTCGGCGGTGATCTCCATGGCACAAACATCGCCATCTTTCAAACGCTCGCCAGGAAAAGTTACTTCGGTATCAGTTGTTGCCGATGACGGCACTCGAAAAGGCTGATTATCACCATCATCACAAACCAGAGCATAAGCGATATTGGGAAGCTTGCGATCCTCAGGTGACAATCCGCCGATGTCAGCAAGAATGGAATTAGCAGCGCCGCGACCGCCCGAGTTTTTAAAGGGTTTGGGAATACACCCCGCCACGGTCAATAATACTGCGATGAAACCTACGACGCCCAAGGCCTTGCGATTCATAATGTCTCCAATCAAATCCGTTCGACCGGAAAGTTCAAGTTTCATGCCAGAACCTTACTTCCGGCAAGACGTCTAGTAGAGCGATTCTATTTGCTTTTTTTCAGTAACTAACCATAGTCTCACAGGATTAGGTCGTTTCTGTCAAACCCTTTGACAGACTTTGTAGGGAGCAAATCCACATGCTGCAGTTTTATCATATGAAAGGCTCGGGCCCTTGCATGAAAGTGCATGCTTTTCTCGAAGAAAGCCTGCGCCCATACCAGATGCAAGCCGTTGATTTGTTCAAACATGCGCAAAGCCTGCCGCCGCTGCGCGATAAGAATCCACTGCAGAAAGTGCCGTTTATTGAACTCGATGGTTTTTGCTTGAGCGAGTCCAATGCTATTTTGCGTTATCTCGCCCAACGTTGGGAGATGCATGACTGGTATCCCGCCAACCTCGAAACCAGAGCGCGCATCGATCAATGGACCGATTATGTAACGCAGCATATCGGCGACTTCATCGGCATCCTCACCTGGCATCGCTACTTTCTGCCGCGCTTAAAACAAACGCCGGATCCGGCCCGCATCCGTTTTGCGGAAAACGCTCTGCTGAAAACCCTGCCGATTCTCGATCACTATCTGCAACATCGTCACTACCTTGTCGGCCATCAACCAACACTCGCAGATTTGGCGTTGCTGCCACATATCGGTATTGCCAAACGTGCTGAGATCAATCTGGAAAATTACCCAGGCATTCACCAGTGGGCCGAAACGATGTTCAAGCGTCCGGCGTGGGAAACGGTTCGTAAGTTTAACGATCTTTAGGGAATAAAAATTCTACAGCGTAGTACCTATAACGGCCCAACTCTTATTGACGGCATCATGCCACTTCAAAGGCTCTACTGGCCCAAGAGCAGCGGGTGAAGCGAAAAATACTTTCTGCGTCGGCAGGCCTTTTTCAAAAACCATCCCCATGAACTCGCCATCGGCATTTTTCAAAACCTCGATACTGGGATCAATCTCCCCTTTCGCGACATAGTTGTCCCATAGTTCACGATTGCGGGCACTGAGTCGCCGAATATACATATAAGAACCCAAAATTTCTGAAAACTCCTGGACGTTTTGCGGTCGATACGCTTCCGGCATTTCTTTGCGAGCATAACGATAGAGTTTATCAACGTGATCAATAAAACGCCGATCACCGATCGGCTCCATACCAACCGTGCGCCGGTACAAAGATAAAACAATAAAATTTTGTTGCCCGAGAGCATAAAGATGGGTGAAGCCGCCGGCTTTAGCCAATGCCTTAACATGATCACGCGCATAGCGAAAAATCTCTGGTGGCAAGCCGGCTTTATACTGATCAAGATTAAGCTCCCCATGCTTGCCATCTGATAAAGGGTTGGCGAGGACCAGCTCCTCAACCACTAACGCTTTGGCATTGAGATCCGTTTTGTGGAACTCAAAATGCGCGACTTCTTCCTTGCCGGCTTTGATGGTAAAGATGTGACGATCTTTCGCCAGTTTTTGCACGAGATTGATCTCGCCAAACTCCGCCTGCAAATCTTTCAGATACTTGGCTGGCAGAAGTTGCTCCGGCTTGATGATGATAGTCTTTTGGCCCCAAGACCAGGACTCAAACCTAGTCGTTGCCTCACCGGGCAAGCCCCCGGCTAAAAACCCGCACTCATTGATCGGAGCATAACTATCTGCCGCTACTGATAGTGAAAAGAACGTACTGATCCAGATAATCAAAAAACGGCGCATGTATCTTTGGCGAACCATCCTGCAAATCTCGGTAAATATGTATGTTATGGAGAATACCATAAACCTATATTGATTGTTGATATATACTGGTATATACTTAAAGACAAAGCTGGAGAATCAAGTCGTGGACATTCCCACTATTATATCGACTTTGCAAAAGGCTGGAGTTAACTGCTCCATTGTTGGTGGCTATGCCGTTGCCTTACACGGCGCGGTACGCGGCACGATCGATCTGGATTTGGTCATTGAGCACGTGGAGGCGCAGTTTGTGGCCTGCGAACACGCTCTTTTACAACTCGGCTTTAAACCCAAATTGCCGGTTTCCGCAGCCGAAGTATTTAAATTTAGAGAAGAATACATCACACGCCGCAACCTGGTTGCCTGGTCGTTTTATCATCCAACCAATCCAATTGAAGTTATCGACATCATTATTACCGACGACTTGCGCAACATGCGCTCAATATTCAAAAAAGCCGGATTGGAGAAAATACCTGTTATTTCGCTTGATGACTTGATCGCCATGAAGCAACGCAGCGCACGACCACAAGACTTGGAGGACGTGAAGATGCTGGAGGCGATTCGCAATGACAAAAGCTAAAACGCTAAAGAAAACTGCAAAGCCAATCCGTAAAGCCCTGCAGAAAGCTCAGTCTGCTGACGATAATCTTCGCGACCTGGAAGACGTAAGACCTATTCTCAAATTCCTTGATGACTTTCAACGCCTGACCGATCCACGCGCTCAACTACCAAGCAAGTTAATCAGCATCAAAATACCCGAACCTCTCCTGGCCGCCTTTCGTTTTAAAGCGCAACAAGCAGGACTTCCCTATCAAACAATGATAAAAAAACTGATGGAAGCTTGGCTCAATGAGTAACGTCAGATCGGCTTTGACTTGTATTAGATCATGAAACACTCACACATCTACACCTGCCCCATGCACCCGAACGTAAAGCAAGCTGGCCCCGGCGCATGCCCGATTTGTGGCATGGCTCTAGAAGCTCTGGATATTTCATCTGCTGATGATGCACCAAATCCCGAGCTGATTGATTTCAGCAAACGCTTTAAGTTCAGCGTTATTTTCACGGTTCCACTTTTGATTCTGGCAATGGGTGACATGATTCCCGGCAATCCATTTCACGACCTATTACCAGGCCATGTCATGAATTGGGTGCAGATGCTGCTGTCCGCACCAGTGGTATTATGGGCCGGACACCCGTTCTTTCATCGCGGTTGGTTTTCCATAAAAACAAAAAATCTGAATATGTTTACGCTCATTGCAATCGGAACGGGTGCGGCTTTTGCTTTTAGTGTAGTCGCGACACTTTTCCCGGATATCTTCCCCGCCGATTTTCGAGAACATGAAGACAGGATTGGCGTTTACTTTGAAGCTGCCGCGGTTATCGTAACCTTAGTTCTCTTCGGCCAAATTCTGGAGCTGAAAGCGCGAGGCCAAACCAGCGCCGCGATAAAATCGTTACTTAAACTTGCGCCTAACACCGCGCGGATGGTCCACCCGGATGGCAATGAAACCGATGTCAGCCTGGAAGCAGTCATGCCCGGCAATCATCTACGCGTCAGACCGGGAGAACACGTACCGGTGGATGGGGTCGTGATATCCGGACAAAGCGCCATTGATGAATCGATGTTATCAGGAGAGTCAATCCCTGTCGAAAAATCCCAAGGGAACCAGGTTAGCGCCGGCACGACCAATATAAATGGCAGCTTCATCATGGAAGCACGGAAAGTCGGCAAAGACACGCTTCTTTCCCAGATTGTTAACATGGTCAACGAAGCTCAACGCAGCAAGGCCCCTATTCAAAGATTGGCAGACCAGGTCTCGGCTTACTTCGTACCAGTCGTCATTATCATTGCCATTATCACTGCTATTATCTGGACCATCTTCGGGCCTGAGCCGTCCTATGCGTATGCTCTCGCAAATGCGGTTGCTGTATTGATTATTGCCTGTCCATGCGCCCTCGGCCTGGCGACACCAATTTCTATCATGGTTGCGACTGGTCGCGGCGCACTTATGGGAATACTGATCAAGAATGCTCAGGCTCTCGAAACTTTGGCGAAGATAGATACGCTCGTCTTTGATAAAACCGGTACTCTCACCGAAGGCAAGCCAAAACTTGTTCATGTGCAGATTGCAGGATCATCGAACGAGTATGAGGTTTTACAAATTGCCGCCACGCTCGAAAAGGGCAGTGAACATCCGCTGGCTGCGGCCGTGTTATTAGGTGCAAAAGAAAAAAATATTTCGCCAAATCTCAGTGTTGAAAGTTTTGAATCCATCACGGGCCAGGGTATTGTCGGCAAAATCGCGGGCCGCGAGACAGCGCTCGGCAACCGCAAATTAATGGAATCCATCGGCTTGAATTTTGGGGAATTTGACCAACTGAGTGACAAAACCAGAGAACAAGGACAAACGATTCTTTATTTAGCCATTGATCGTCAGCCGGCAGGATTGTTATCCGTGGCTGATCCCATCAAAAAAGAAACACCGGAAGCAATTCAATCCTTGAAAGCAGCAGGCTTGCGGCTGGTCATGCTCACTGGAGATCACGAGGGTACAGCCAGAGCTGTCGCCAACAAACTTGGGATTGATGACGTTTTTGCAGAAGTTATGCCCGAGCAAAAATTGGCGATCATTCGTCAACTCAAGAATGACGGCAGAAAAGTAGCCATGGCTGGCGATGGGGTGAATGACGCACCGGCTTTAGCGGAAGCTGACGTCGGCATCGCCATGGGCTCCGGTGCTGACGTCGCTATGCAAACGGCGAGCATCACTCTGATCAAAGGCGATCTGCGCGGCATTGTCCGCGCCAAGAAACTCAGTCATGCAACGTTAAAAAATATTCACCAAAATCTATTCTTTGCATTTGCCTATAATGCTCTTGGGGTTCCAGTAGCCGCAGGGGTTCTTTATCCAGTCTTTGCTTTGCTGTTAAATCCCATGATTGCGAGCGCCGCGATGAGCTTTAGCTCCGTCTCCGTCATTGGGAATGCCTTGCGTCTTAGAAACTGGGGGCCAAGAACAAATAAACAGTTTGTACTCTAATATATTAATTTTATTGTATAAAAAACCCCAGCCCTAAAGATTACTAATCCCCTACCGATGTGTTCGTATGTTCTAAACATGTCAATTAACCGTTGGTTGAGTTGAGGATTTGAGTATGCAAAATCCGCTAATAACTTTAGCGGCCGCACTCTGCTTTATTGCCGGCTGCGACACGGCCAGTAAGCCTGTTAGTCGTCGTTCCCAAGGAGCAAATTCTGCAATCGACATTGCACCGACTATTGTATCGATCACCTCCTCTACCCCCGACGGCACGTACTTCCTTGGCGATCAAA
>CAZZCU010000033.1:0-21023 GCA_964652825.1 uncultured Oligoflexales bacterium | reverse complement strand
TGGCACCTCGATGTCGGCTCATCACATCCTGGGGCTGAAGCAGGTCCCAAGGGTTCGGCTGTTCGCCGATTAAAGTGGTACGCGAGCTGGGTTCAGAACGTCGTGAGACAGTTCGGTCCCTATCTGCTGTGGGCGTAGGAAATTTGAAGGGTTCTGACTTTAGTACGAGAGGACCGAGTTGGACACACCTCTGGTGTACCGGTTGTTCCGCCAGGAGCACCGCCGGGTAGCTATGTGTGGATGGGATAACCGCTGAAAGCATCTAAGTGGGAAGCCCGCCCTAAGATTAGATTTCCCTAGCGCAAGCTCTAAAGACCCGTTCTAGACTAGGACGTTGATAGGCTGGGGGTGGAAGCGTAGTAATACGTGAAGCTGACCAGTACTAATTGGTCGTGAGGCTTATTTTACTAAGCCGTAATTCTCCTTACTTGGGAGAACCAAGAGTATGTTTCGAGCATGCTATTGAGTTGAAGTTCCAAGTGGAGTTTGTTGAAATCTTAGCAATCTGTCCTATTCAATTATTCCTCCTTTGTGTTAAAGCTTCGGAGGATAAAAAGACTTGGCTGTGTTTATGGCGGTAAGGAAACACCCGTTCCCATCCCGAACACGGAAGTTAAGCTTACCAGCGGCAATGGTACTGCAGCTTTAGCTGTGGGAGAGTAGCACAATGCAGCCTTAAAATTCGGAAGGCCCCTGAGAGAAATCTCGGGGGCCTTTTGATTTTTACATCCAGAAATTCGGGGCTTTGAAGACGCGTAACATGCTGCAAATAAAGATAATTTTTCGAGGCATGAAGTAATCTAAATATTTTCGCGTGATCAGCCGAAAGATGTAAGAACTACTCAGAGCATTGGCTGGAGATTCGTTATGCAAAAGATATTTCTATGTCTGACGTTACTTGTATCTGTCGCGTGTCATGAGACAGAATTTGGCGGCGCCACCAATACATCCAAAATTCAAGCGAACGATGCTAAGCCTGTGACCCCGCCAGCATCGATTGCTGCTCCCAAGGTTGAAGCACCTAAGGAAGACGGCGATAAAGATGCTTGTCGCACAGCTGGCAAAGGTAAGATTTTGGTTGCGAATGATGAGTGGCAATTTAGTGACACTGGTTTTCAACACTCGCCAGACGCAGCCAAGTTTGCACAGAATATTGCAGTGTGGCTAGGTGCATGTGGCAATAGGACATTCGGAACATTTCATGCTTACTCCCACGATTTTAGTCTGACTGAGCCACAGCTCGCCAATACTTTGAAAGCCCAAGGCCACAAATGGACATCAGGAACTGATTTTGCGGTCACGTTAGAAAATTTGCGTAATTACGATTGGATCTTTTTGGCAGGCGATGTCTCTGCTTCGATCGACGCCGATGTTTTTGCTGAGTATGTTCGACAAGGTGGTGGTTTGTATATTGCTGCTGGTACAGGTTCGAATGCTGTGGCAGAAGCTAGTCGTTGGAATCCAATATTGAATGAGTTTGGTCTTCAGTATGCGTCTAGTTACAATAAAATTAACTTGGTAGTGCCGATTGAATCCGTGACACACCCGATTTTCGCTGGTGTTACTGGCTTATATCAGAACAATGGTAACTCAATTTCGCTGACACCAAATGCGTCACCCAAAGCAAAAATTTTGGTGCAGTACAACGGTCAAGGCATGTATGCCATTTATGATGGCTCTCTCTGAGTTAGTGTAGTTAAATTTTTTGCCACTAACTCCATTATTCTTACATACATATCTCATCAATTACTTGCCATAGTTTGCCAACTTGATTCTTGTCAGTCACAATAATCAGTAGGCAAATTTTATAGCAAGGAGCTTCGACATGACTTGTCGCATGCTGAGCACAGCTTTGATCTTGGCGTTCTTTTCAATTACTTCCGCTGCTCAAGCTAAGCCCACTAAACGTAGTCCAGATATGGATACTTTGCCCACGCCCACCGCTCTAAGGGCTGACGTGACTTTCTGGGAAAGTGTTTTTTCCAAATACGACAAAGACCAATGTGTGTTGCATGACAAATGGGACCTATCGGTTGTTTATGGCGTCGAGCGCCTGCCGCTTGGGTCCAAGCAAGCGCGCACCAAGGCCGCGGACAATTATAAGCGTAAGATCGCACAAGCCTTGAAACGCAAGGCATCCGGATTGAAGGCGCGCAATAATTACGAACGCCGTATTTATCGGGTTGTTCCAAGATCGTGGTCCAAAAAGGCACAAATTCTGGCGGCGGTGGATAATGTGCGTTGCCAACAGGGCGTGGCGACGAATTTTCGTGCCAGTTTGCAGCGTTCCAAACAACATCTGCCGATGATTCGCAAAATTTTTGAAGATCGCGGTTTGCCGCTCGATCTTGTCTACCTGCCGCATCTTGAGAGTGGTTTTAATCCGCGCGCGCATTCCAAAGTGGGTGCTCGCGGCTTGTGGCAATTAATGCCAAATACTGCTCGTGGTGCAATGAAAGTTTCCCGGCATTATGACGAGCGCGTGAATCCCAGAATTGCCACGCGGTTTGCCGCGGATTTTTTGCAGGATAATTATCGTCAGGTGCAATCGTGGCCGCTGGCTCTGACCGGCTATAACTACGGTATCAACGGTATGGTGCGTGCGGTTCGCCGCCATCAGACCAACGACTATATATATATTCGAGAAAATCATCGCTCGCGGATTTTTGGTTTTGCAGCACGCAATTTTTATCCGAGTTTTCTGGCGGTTCGTAATCTGGCCAAAGCTCACGAACAGCGGCTGGTTGCCGAAGAAGCGGTGAAATCACGTCGTAGTAATGCCAAAAAAACCAATGCCAAGAACGCCGTCGCATTATAGGATCAGCTTAGCTCTTAGCTCTACAAGGTCCGACATCTACCGGCTGAGTCATAACTAGAAATGCGTTATTTACCTGTCTTATTGCTTGCCGTTTATCCTCTTGCCGTTGCAGGGCAAAATATCGCGTCAGCTCTTGCGCTGCTTATTGTCCTTATCTTCGCTACTCGTCACGGTTGGCATACCGCTCGTTCTTATCTTTTAGATCCACGTCATCTTAGTCTGCTGTGCTTTGTGGCGTGGAGCTGTCTCGCGACTTTTTGCAATCAGGGTAGCGGGAGTCTGGGGAACATCGGCAGTTATGTGGCGGGATTTATGCCGATGCTGTTGTTACCGCCGCTTTTGGGTGCGTACTTATCGCCTACGCAACAAGATTGGCGGAAGTATTTATATGCTGCCGTGGCTGTGATTATGCTGTGGACGGTTATCGCTTGCAGCCAGGCTATTTGGGGATGGCGGCTAAGTGGTGATGGAGTGCAGTGGGGGTTTTATCGTGCGCAGGCATTGTATTCGCATCCGTTGACGTTTGCTTATGCGATTTTATTACTGTGGCCGCTAGCTCTGGCGCTTGTACGCTTTGCGCCGCGTTCATTTTTGAACTGGCTGGTAGTTTTGGGAGTGGCTTTTTGCCTTTGGGTTAGCGAGTCACGTACCGTGCAGTTGATCGCGCTCGTCGTCGCTTTCGTCAATGTGGTTTTGTATCTTGGTCGTTTTCGTTGGCTGGGCATCGTCGCTTTAATTTCGGCCGTGCTATTTGCGGGTCTGGGTGATCATCAGCTCGGAAGAAAGTTGCGTGACACGGTCGGTGGGGTGGCCGATCGCCAGAGCGAGTATCCCGATGACCGTTTGGTTTTTTGGCATGCCTACTCGGTCTTGATTAGCAGAGCGCCACTGCTTGGTCATGGTAATGATATAGAGACCGAGAAAGTCCGCTCGGCTTATGCGGAAATTGGCATGCAGGATTTTGCCAAGAAGTATCCAGCACATAATAGTTATCTGCAAGTGTGGGCGGAAACCGGTTTCGTGGGACTATTGCTATTTATGTGGTGGATCGGTAGTTATTTGCGCTCCATATGGCGCCAAAGACATACTCGTTCTTATGCTGTCTTTGAGCTGCAAGCCTGGCTGGCGATTCTGGCGGCAGCGATAACGCAGAATGCTTTTCAAGATAGCGAAGTCCGCTATGGAGTGATGCTGTTATGTATCTTTGATTGGTTGCAATCGCCGCCATCAGAACGCGACTCTCTATAAGTCATTCATCCAGTTTCAAAATCGCCATGAAAGCTTTTTGCGGGATCTCGACGCTGCCGATTTGCTTCATGCGCTTCTTGCCTTCTTTCTGTTTTTCCAGCAATTTGCGCTTACGGGTGATGTCACCACCGTAACACTTGGCGGTCACGTCTTTACGGAAAGCCGAAATAGTTTCGCGCGCGACAACCTTGCTGCCGATCGAGGCCTGAATGGCGATTTGGAACATTTGCCGCGGTAAAATTTCCTTCAATTTTGCACACAAAGCGCGTCCGCGCTGCGCGGCATAAGAGCGATGAACGATACAAGACAATGCATCCACTGGCTCGCCATTGACTAGAATGTCGAGTTTTACGAGATCACCTTCCTTGTAATCGGTAAATTCGTAATCCATCGACGCATAGCCGCGAGAGATGCTTTTAAGCTTGTCATGAAAATCAAAAATCATTTCATTCATCGGCATGTCGTAGATAATGCGCACGCGCTTAGTCGAGGTATATTCCAGACCTTTTTGTGCGCCGCGGCGATCATTCAACAGTTTTAACAGACCACCAATAAATTCTTCGGGTGTATGAATAGTGATCGTTACGTAGGGCTCGTCAATGGTTTCGATCAATGTCGGCTCAGGCATGTGCGCCGGGTTCTCGATGGATTTATCTTCGCCGGTGGTTAAGCGGATTTTGTAGACCACGGTGGGAGCGGTAAAAATCAAATCGAGATTATATTCACGCTCCAAACGCTCTTGAATGATATCCATGTGCAGTAGACCGAGGAAGCCAACGCGGAAACCAAAACCTAGCGCGCTGGAGCTTTCGGTTTCATAGACCAGACTGGAATCATTGAGCTGGAGTTTTTCGAGCGAGTCTTTGAGGTCCTGGAACTGCGCCGAATCCACCGGGAAAATTCCGCCAAAAACCATTTGCTTAGCGGCTTGGAATCCGGAAATCGGGGTGGGGGTTGGATTGTCCGGATTAGTAATTGTATCGCCGACGCGTGTATCGGAGACGGTTTTGATAGAGCCGGCGACAATGCCTACTTCGCCAACACTGAGATCGGGTACGTCGACAGGTTTAGGTGTTAGCTTGCTGACTTTGAGCACTTCAAACTTCTTGCCGCTCGACATCATCTGCATCTTTTGATTGCGTTTGATACCACCGCTCATAATGCGAACAAGCGAGACAGCGCCCAGATACGAATCAAACCACGAATCAAAAATCAGCGCCGACAGCGGTTCCTTGCTCCGGTCTTTGGGCGGTGGAATTCTCTTCACGACCGCCTCAAGTAGGTCTTCGATGCCGATTCCGGATTTGGCACTCACCAGCAAGGCTTCGGTGGCGTCAATGGCAAGCTCGTCTTCGATTTCAAGTTTAACGCGATCCGGATCGGCGCTTGGCAGATCAATTTTATTGATGACGGGAATCAGCGTGAGATTGCCGCGCATCGCCAGCTGAACATTCGCAACCGTTTGTGCTTCCACGCCCTGACTGGCATCGACAACCACGATCGCGCCTTCGCAGGCAGCAAGACTGCGGGAGACTTCATAGCTGAAATCAACATGCCCTGGTGTGTCGATAAGATTCAATTGGTAGACTTTGCCGTCTTTGGCTTCATAGAGCATGGATGCGGTTTGCGCCTTGATAGTGATACCGCGTTCACGTTCTAGCGCCATGCTATCCAAAACCTGGCTTTGCATTTCGCGCGCGCTCAGTGAGCCGGTCGATTCGATCAGGCGATCGGCCAAAGTGGATTTGCCATGGTCGATATGCGCAATAATAGAGAAATTTCTAATTAAGTCAGGATTGTACATTTAGTGGTATGACTCTGCCGAAGCGTAAGTGATTAAATATCCACCGAAAGCTGCCGATTACTCATATGATCGCAAATAATCAGCTTTCTCGGGAGTTATTTTGGCGCATGAACCAGATCGCGACCAAAAAATCGCAAAAACCAAGGCACTATGCTTTTTGGCTTCTGTTAGCTTTTAGCTTAACGCCTGCCTGTGCCACAACCAAAAACTCGTCGACACCCACGTTGATTATGCCTCTGGAAAGCGTTGATCCTGAAGCCCCCGTGGGCTACGAGATTGAGGTCGGACGGCGTTTGCGACAATCGGCACCGTTGCCGGACATGGAGCCGGCTCAAGTAACCCTGCATTTTGCTGATGGCTCGGTACGTCGTTATCTGGGCGCGCGTGGCTGGGATATGAATCAAGATGGGCGTGTTGATATGATTGAGATTCTTGATACCGCCGGCAAGGCGTACGCTTACGTTTTTGATTTCGATGCCGACGGTCGAGTGGATTTTCTCAAAATCCGTGAAGAACACCCCTTGCAGACCATTCCTGATAGCTGGCGAGTTGAGACTAGCTCAGCTTATTAAGCGTAATCGAAAAGCGCGCAATCTTTGCCGCCGGATCGAAGCCTTCGGTGGGTTCTTCCAGTGCAATGATGACGCTCTTTCGCTCCGCGGGTGTTAAATTACGCAGAATTAAGTCGCGATCGTTCAGAGGGTCGCCAGCAAAATACATTTGCGTGATCAACTCCGCGTAACCACGTTTGGCAACTTTAAAGTGAATGTGAGGCGGTCGCACCCAACCGTTACCGGCAGGATACTTGCCCGGCACGATGGTTTTGAAAATATAGTTACCATTGCTGTCAGTAATGGTTTTGCCGAAATATTGAAAATTCGGATCCAATACCGCCTTGCTGGTGTCACCCGGATGATCGTAGCGGCCGGAAGCACATGCCTGCCAAATCTCCACCAGGGCATTCGTGATTGGTTGGCAGTTGGTATCCGTCACTGTTCCCATGACGTAGATATGCTGGCCTATCGGCGTGCCCGTGGCATCAGGAATTTTAGTTAAATCTTCGTCGCTATCAAGTTGCTCATCAACTGGATAGAAAGGACCTTCTGGTTGACGTGGCGTTACGCGACAGATGTCGGTGATGTCGGCACCCAGTGCGCGGCTGCTGGCAAACAAGCCGAGCATACCCAGTGAATGGATGATGGCATCGCGTCTTTTCAGGTGAATTTGCATATCGAACTCCTTTTTTGGTTGGCGAGACACTAGCAAATGACGGTTTTATTTTTAAATTTATGTTAACAATTGTTATCATAGTTATTTTTTATGCCTGAACGCCGCTGAACGGACGTATAAAAGGAGTAGGTCGATTTGGTCCAAAGGAGAGATGCATTGTTGCCACAGGCAAGTGATATTTTTTATTTTCTGGAAGTTGCCGGTACTTTGAATATCTCCAGAGCGGCTGAGCGACTGGGTATAACGCAGCCGTCTCTTAGTATTGCGATTCAACGGCTTGAGCATAATATCGGGGCGCCATTGTTAATTCGCAACCGCTCCGGTGTGAAACTTACCAAAGTTGGTCAGCGGCTATCGATACATGCAAAAGGTCTGATGATCGAATGGGATCGGTTGCGCACCGATGCCTTGCGTCAGCAGGAAGATATGGTGGGACGATTTTCTATCGGCTGTCATCCGTCGATAGCGATTTATGGTGTTGTGGATGTATTGGCGGATTTGTTTCGGAAGTATCCAGGTGTTGATATCAGTCTCGTTCACGATCCGCTGTCGCGTAAGATTACCGAGGAAGTGATTAGCTTTAAGATTGATATCGGTGTGGTTATTAATCCGGTGTCACACCCAGAGCTAGTGATAAAGCAAATAGGTCGTGATGATGTCGGTCTGTGGGTTGCGGACGATAAGAATCCACTGCAAAATCCGTCTAGCGGTCAGGCGGTGCTTGCTTATGCCCCGGAGCTTTCGCAAAGCGATTTTTTGCTGCGTAAGTTTGCGAAGCAAGGCATTAAGTTCGCACGCACGGTGACAACCACGAATCTGGAGGTTTTATCGGCGATCGTTGCGTCGGGGGCGGCTGCAGGTATACTGCCCGGACGGGTGGCGCGCCGGGTTACATCGCCCAAGCTCAAACTGTATCGGAAGGATTTCCCAAGCTTTTCCGATCGGATTTGCCTGGTATATCGGGCCGATAATATGACTGGCAAGGCTGGGAAAGTTATTATGAAGGCGATTGAGGACCATCTAATCAGCGGTAAATTATGATAATTTCGAGAAAGGATTGAAGGGCGGGGTGGTATTGGCTATAAGCCTCGCAATCATTGTCCACCAAGGGTTTCATGGATTTATGCTTAGATTGATCGTCGTCTTTACCGTCGCTTTGATGCCGCAGCTTGCCAGTGCTGTCGTTAGCAATGGTATCGTTAACCGTTTTGCCGTCGTTGGGGTGATCTCCGGAGGGAATGAAGGGCGAAACCGCGGCGTAGCGGTTTTATACGACGTTCAGCATCCCGAGCAGAATCTGTTTCTTAAAGTCGGAGAGCGGCTACCCGGTTACCCGCGTTTTGTACTTCAGACCGTTCAGGGACGTCGAGTCGTGGTTTCCGACGGCCAGGAGAGCGTGGAATTAAGCCAGGATTACCTGCCGGAACCAACGCAATCCACCGCATCTTCCTCGCAACCACGCGCCAGCGAACCGCCACCACCCCCGCTCACGACCGGCCGCGATTATCGTCGCAGCGAGGCACGTGATGACCGCCCGGAAATCGTTTACCCCGAGCCTGGCTTTGGTATGGACGAGCTGGATGATGATGATCTTTTGTATGATGAGAATGACGTTGCCGACGGCTTATACCCGCCACCGCGTCGCCCAGCGCCTCGCCGGCCATTAAATAACTAATTAATTTTATTGTAGTTTTACGGCCTTTGCTTGGTCGTAATTAGCTTTTTGCAGGTCTGCTGCCAAGCGGGTCGCTCCCTGTTCCGAAGGGAAAACTCCAGAGCGAACATGATAAATAACCCGGCCCTGACGCTGCATCGGCGTGAAGTAGGCTTCGATATTGCGGCTTCGTAGGGCCTTCACCAACTCCTCGGCTTCGCTGCGGCTACTCGTTACCTTAATAGCGACGGTGTACATATCCGCTGGTGCCGGTGCGCTGTCTTTAACCTGATAGCGTCCCAGCTCTTTGTAGAAGAGTGGTT
This sequence comes from uncultured Oligoflexales bacterium, assembly GCA_964652825.1. Taxonomy (GTDB): domain Bacteria; phylum Bdellovibrionota_B; class Oligoflexia; order Oligoflexales; family CAZZCU01; genus CAZZCU01. The sequence goes on along the minus strand of CAZZCU010000033.1, from coordinate 11,946 downwards.
CGAGAGTCAGTCCATCCCCAGCGGGCGAGGAATCCTTGAAAAGGCCCTTAAAGGGATGGTTCCGTTCTGATATCTTCGGCAGCACGCTGATGCCTATGGCTAACAGTAAGAGAAAGCCGGCAAAGGCTGCTAGTTTGCGTAGGTTCGCGGTCGGTTGTTGCTTTTGCGGCACGGCGAAAAGCTCCTCTACTCGTGTTACGTCAATTAAGACATGGAGACGATGTGACTGATTATAGCGGTCACCATATTGAATTAGAAGGGGTTCAAACGAACAACCTCAAGAATGTCGATGTCAAGCTGCCTCTGGGGGCCTTGACGGTCGTTACCGGTGTATCGGGTTCGGGGAAAAGTTCGTTGGTGTTCGATACCCTCTATAGCGAAAGTTATCGCCGCTATGTCGAGAGTTTATCGAGTTTTGCCCGACAGTATTTAAAGGCTTTGCCTAAACCCAAAATGTTACATGCGAAAAATTTGCCGCCGGCGATCGCGGTGCGGCAGTTTCGCTCGGGCGCAACGTCACGGTCGACGGTCGGGACCGTCACTGAGTTAAATGATTTGTTGCGTATCCTATATGCGCATCTGGCGACGATTGAATGCACGCAATGTGGTCGTGCGGTAATTAAGCACACGCCGGAAACTATTGCCGCTGCTGCGCGTGAGCTGTTTGCGGATCAGCGCGTGATGATCGGTGCACCGTTGCATGGATGGAAAACCATGAAAGCCAAGGAGTTGCGTACGCAACTGGAGGCACAGGGATTCTCGCGTGCGTATGCGGCGCAAAGTCTGACCAAACTTGCGGATATTGACCTTGGTAAATTACATGCTGCTGATGTGATTATTGATCGAATTCAGGTCGAGTCGGCACAGGAGATGCGGTTGTCGGCATCTGCAGGTCTGGCGTTGAAAGCCGGTCGCGGTCGCTGTGTGATTATTGGCGAGAATGATCAACGCGAAGAATTCATGGCGGCTTATTGTTGTCCGCATTGTGATCTTGAATACGAAGAACCGAGTCCGGCGTTGTTGTCGTTTAATCATCCGTTGGGTGCGTGTGTTAATTGCCAGGGCTTTGGTTATGCCGCCGAAATTGATTGGGATAAGGTTTTCCCAGATCATGATTCGTCGTTGTCCGGACGTGGTGTCGTACCCTGGAACTTCGGCAGTCATGTTGAAATTTACGAGCGCGCTAAAACCAGCGCGCGCAAAATCGGAGTTGCGGCCGCAAAGCCGTTTAAAAGTTACGCCGCCGCCGAATGGGAGTGGTTGAAAAATGGGGATGACGGCAAGTTCAAGGGTGTACGTGGTTACTTCAAGTGGCTGGAGGAATACCGCCACAAAACGCATTACCGCATTCACGCGGCGAAATTTCGCAAGTATGTTTTGTGTCCTGTTTGCCACGGTAAGCGTCTAAATACTAAAGCACTGGCGTGCAAGTTACTGGGCCAAAGCCTCGCGGATATTTGCAGTAAGTCGATCGATCAAGTGCGCGCCTGGATTGCCGAGCTGGAAGCAGCCAAAACACAAGTGACCGCGATGCAGCAGTCGGCGAGTTCTGGAATTATGGGTCTCGAAGAAGCTGTGGATGAAGCCAAGGCGCGGTTGGGTTATCTGCAGAAAATCGGTGTTGCTTATCTGGCGCTGGATCGACAAACACGAACCTTGTCGGGCGGGGAAATGCAGCGCATCAGCATGGCGCGTTGTCTTGGTAGTGCTCTGACGGAGACGCTTTATTGTCTCGATGAGCCGACGTCTGGACTGCATGCGCGCGACAGCAGCAATCTGTTGGAAATTGTCAAAGAGATGCGCGATCAAGGTAACACCGTCGTTGTCGTCGAGCATGAAAAGGTGGTCATTCGTGGGGCGGACTATCTGATCGAAATTGGACCACAAGCTGGTCATAAGGGCGGCGAAGTGGTGTTTGCCGGCAGACCCTTGACGGCAAAAAAGCGGGAGCAGGTCACGTGGCCTGAGACCGGTAAGCAGGCGCGGGATTTTACCTGGATCGAGCTGAAAGGCGCATCAACTCACAATCTCAGAGCAATCGATGTGAAGTTCCCGGTGGGCGCGTTGACGGCGGTATGTGGTGTTAGTGGTAGCGGCAAAACCAGTTTGATTCAACACACCTTATATCCTTTGTTGGCGAAGGTTCTCGGGTCCGAAGTCGAGGGTATTGTCGAAGAACCGCGGGCAAAAAGCCTGGGACCGGCGTCAGTTATTAAACGCTTTTCGACGGTGATGCATGTCAGTCAGGCGGCGTTGGGTCGTAGTACGCGCTCCAATATCGCGACGTATCTTGGGATTTTCGATGAAATTCGCAAATTGCTGGCGGCGACGGATACAGCCAAGGCCAATAAACTGACGCCCGGACATTTTAGTTTTAATACACCAGGTGGTCGTTGCGAGAATTGTCGTGGTCTGGGAACCGTGGTTGCGGATTTGTCGTTTTTAGGCGAAATGGCGGTGATCTGTGCAGCCTGTCAGGGTGCGCGTTTTGATCAAAAGGTTTTGCAGGTTGAGTATAAGGGCAAAAATTTGATCGATATTTTGCGACTGACGGTGGCCGAGGCGCGGGAGTTTTTTTACGAACGTGCGGCGTTGGCGAAACTTCTTGATAATGTCATTGAGATGGGGCTCGGCTACGTGACGCTTGGCCAGAGTACAAGTTCGTTTTCCGGAGGCGAGGCGCAACGGTTGAAGTTGCTGCGTCTGATGAAAGAAGCACACGGCGGCAAGCCGGCGTTTTTGATTTTTGACGAGCCGACGACTGGATTGAGTGATACCGATGTGATGCGTCTGTTGGAGCAGTTGCGTTATCTGACCAGTTTGGGGCATACCGTGATTGTGGTGGAACATCATTTGGGCGTGCTGCGTAGTGCGGATTGGTTGATCGAAATCGGACCGGAAGCAGCGGCGGCCGGCGGGCAGGTTGTGTATCAAGGCGTGCCCGCGGATATCAAACAAAACCAAGAGTCGGTGACGGCTCGCTATTTATTTAATTGAGGTTATCGTGAGCAAGAGTCAGCATACAGGTGCGCAGTCTGTCAGTATCGAACACATTCGTAATGCCAAGGCCGCAGGCAAGCGGTTAAGCATGGTGACTTGCTATGATTCTGCGTTTGCACGTTTGATCGAGAAAAGTTCGATTGATCTGGTGTTGGTTGGCGATAGCCTGGGCAATGTCATGCTCGGCTTTGATGACACCATCCGCGTAACGACGGAACACATGTTACATCATGTGGCGGCAGTCGGTCGTGCGTTGGTGCGTCCGTTCTTGGTCGCTGATATGCCGTTTATGTCTTATTCAGTATCAACCGAGCAGGCGTTGCTCAATGCCGGGCGCATGTTGCAGGAAGGTGGCGCTAAAGCGGTTAAGTTGGAAGGTGGTTTGGCCATTGTTGACAGCGTACGCGCCTTGACGCGCGCCGGAATACCGGTGATGGGGCATTTGGGTTTGACGCCGCAGCATGTGCACATGCTGGGTGGTTATCGTGTGCAGGGGCGTTCCGGCGAGGCACAGAGGGCAATGAAGGAGGCGGCACTGGCGCTGCAGGATGCCGGAGCATTTGCTCTGGTGCTGGAGCTAGTGCCGAGCGAATTGGCGGCGGAGATCAGTCAGAGTCTGCGGATTCCTACAATTGGCATCGGCGCCGGCCCGAGCTGCGATGGCCAGGTGTTGGTTCTGCACGATCTGCTGGGTTTTGATGCGAGTTTCAAACCAAAATTTTTGCAGACCTATGCTGACTTAGGCACTATAGTCGGTAAGGCTTTGGAACAATATGATGGCGATGTGAAAGCTGGTCGTTTTCCCACGGCGGCGCAGTCGTTTTCCAATCAAGAGTAATGACGGATGTCTGAGAAACGCGATTATTACGAAATTTTACAGGTGTCACGTGATGCCGACGGTTCGACGATTAAAGCCTCGTATCGTAAGTTGGCGCTCCAATATCATCCGGACCGCAATCAAGGTGACAAGGCCGCCGAAGATAAATTCAAAGAAGCGTCGGAAGCTTACGAGGTACTCTCCGATGCGCAGAAGCGCTCGGTCTACGATCGTTTTGGGCATAAGGGACTAAGTGGTCAAGGCTTCCATGGTTTCAGTGACGTGCATGACGTGTTCTCGAGTTTTGGCTCGATCTTCGAGGAGTTCTTTGGCTTTAGTACTGGTGGCGGCGGACGTCGGGCTCGCCGGGGTGCCGATCTGCGCTATGATTTGACCATTGATTTTGAAGAAGCCGTCTTCGGTGTTGAAAAGGAAATTGAATTTGAGAAGGAAACGGCGTGCACGCCGTGTGAAGGTACCGGCGCTAAACCTGGGACCAAGCGCGAGCAGTGTCGTACCTGCGGTGGCATCGGTCAAGTGCGACAGAGTCAGGGTTTCTTCGCAGTAGCGGTGACATGTCCACGTTGCGGTGGTCAAGGCAGCACGGTCAAGGAAGCTTGTGAAGAATGTCGCGGCAAAGGCATCGTCAACAAGAAGCGTCAACTAACTGTGAAAGTACCAGCCGGTGTAGATGACGGCATGCGCTTACGTATCGGGAGCGAAGGCGAAGAAGGATCGCAGCCGGGTTTAGCCGGTGATTTATATGTCGTGTTGCGCGTCCGTGAGAGCAAGCATTTTCAGCGCGATGGTATCGATCTTACTTATGTGCAAAAAATTGGTATCGCGCAAGCGGCGTTGGGTTGTCAGCTGAAGATTCCGACACTTGACGATGAACGCACTATCGATGTGCCACCCGGTGCACAACATGGTCAACGTATCACGCTCCGTGGTTCCGGCGTGCCGCACATCAAAGGCATTGGCCGCGGTGATCTTCATGTTGAATTGGAAGTCGTCGTTCCGAAAAGATTATCCAAAGAGCAACGCGAGTTGTTGCAAAAATATGCCGAGATTGCCGGCGAAGACAATCTCGGCAGTGGCAGCGGTGGCTTTTTTCAGCGCATGTTCGGCGAATAATCAACCATCATAAAACATTCCGGATATTAGACGTGCCGAGCACCACGAAAGCCTTCGCTGGGGTTTACGCGGGCGGCGACATAGGCGGGGAAAATTCCGGCGATAATGCAACCTGCAACCGATAGCGTGGCGATTCCCAGATACACAGTAATGTCATAGTTTACTGGCAGACTTGAGAGGAAATAGGGATCAGGCAAATCAATAAATTTGTAGCGTTCGAGCAGTTGGCTGATCATGAAAGCCAAGACCAAGCCGATGCTTGCACCGATGATGCCCATATATATACCCTGATTGATAAACAGTCTGATGATTTGTTTGTTAGAGGCGCCGAGAGCTTTCAGGATGGAAACATCACGTTGTTTTTGGGTTACGGAAACAAATAACGTTGTCAGGATATTGAAACTGGCCACTAATGCGGTCAGTGAGACGATTAGAAAAATCACGCCACGTTCCATCTGAATTGCGTCAAACAGCGGTCGATTGAATGATTGCCATTCGCGAATCTGTAGCGAGTATTTGTCCTGCATGCGTTGAGCGACATCTGGGCTGCCATCAGGATTACGTAAGCCAATCTCAAGGCCGGTGACGCGATCACCCATGTTGAAGAAAGTTTGCGCGGTGCGTAGGCTGATCGCCAAGATGCGATTGTCATAATGTTTGAGTCCGGAGTCATAAGTGCCCACGACTTTGAGCGTGCGAACAGAGGAGTCCTCGCTCGCGCTGGGGATCACCAGTTCGATGGTATCGCCGATTTTGGCATTGAGGATCCGAAGTAAGCCGCTGCCAACGACAACCGCTGGCACGGGTGGAATACTGCGGCTGGTTTGATAGTGATCAATCTCGGCTTGCAAAATATCCAAGGCGCTTGGTGGTTGAATCAGGTTGCCGGATTTCTGTACTTTTTCGCGCGCGCGCGGACTGAGGCCGCGTACCAGTACGCCTTGCATGATGGAGCCGTTACGTACCATGGACTCCGAATGCACAAAAGGAGAGATGCCGGTGACATCTTTGCCAAAGTCTTTGTATACCGTATCTTCCCAACGCTCGGGTGCTTCCATGCCGGCTGGATGGCGATAAGCGAGGATGTGAGCGTTGGCGTGCAGAAAGCGATCACGAAGCTCGGTCTTAAAGCCGTTGATGACTGACAGAACCACAACCATTGCGGCAACGCTGATGGCAATTCCCAAGATGGAAAGAATGGCGATCCACGAGAAAAACCGGTTGTCACGATTGGCTTTTAAATATCGCAACGCAACAAACTGAGAAAAGTTCATAGAAAATTTACCTTAAAAACTCATACCCGTCGTCGAACCAAAAAGACTATCGGGTGATATCGCTGCGCCGGCTTGTGCCAGGCCATAACATAGAGCAATGGCTAGTGCATCCGTGGCATCAAATGGTCCTGTCATGGGCTTTAGTCGCAAGAGCATCTGTATGGATTGTTGTACCTGTTCTTTGCTGGCTCGGCCATTCCCGGTAATGATTTTTTTTACCTGCGCTGGCGTTATCTCATGCACTGGCAGTTTATGACGCCGTGCCGCGGCAATGACTGCTCCGCGAGCTTCGCCAAGACGAATCGTGGTATTGGCGTTCAGGCCGTAGAAAGCGCGTTCAATGATGCAGGCGTGCGGACGCAGATCGGTGATGATTTGATGCAATGAGTCATGGAGATGGCCGATGCGCTCGGCGAGTTCCAGATTTTTGTGGATGCGGATGACGCCGACGTCGGCGACCTTAAAGTCATGGGGCTGCATTGGTTGCGCTTTGGTGGCTTCGAGACAGGCAAAGCCGGCAACTAAAGACCCAGGATCGATACCAAGAATGCGCAGCCTCGCGCTCATTTCTTAACGCTCGATACGGATCGACTGGAGAAGTACACCATTAGGCCGCCGCCAAATAACACCATGAGCGCACATAGGATTTGGCCCATAGAGAACGGGCCCAGAACAAAACCAAGCTGAGCGTCTGGTTCGCGGAAAAATTCGACAATAAAACGCAGTACGCCGTAGCATAAGACCCAGGCGCCGCTAATCACACCGACTTGCGGTCGAAACGAACGAACAATCCACATGGCGGCGAGTAACACCAGGCCTTCGGTAAAGGCTTGATAGAGTTGTGACGGGTGGCGCGGCAGCGGGCCAGCCCCTGGGAAAACCATGCCCCACGGAGCATCCGTAACTCGTCCCCACAACTCGCCATTAATAAAATTGCCCAGCCGTCCAAAACCCAGGCCGATCGGTGACGAGAGCGCAATGTGATCAGTAACATTGAAAAAATCGATGTGATGCTTTTTGCAGAAGAGCAGAGTGGCCAGACAAATGCCGACGAAAGCACCATGGAAAGACAAGCCACCTTTCCAGACAGCAGGAATCTCAGCTGGATTAGCAAGGTAGTAACCGGGGTTATAAACAAATACATACGTCAGACGTGCACCGATAATCATGCCGAGCATGCCGTAGATCATCAGGCCTTCGATTTGTTCGACAGTCATTTTGAGGGTGCCGCGCTTGGATGAGTAACGCAGAAACGCCGCCACGGCGATCATGCCGATGATATACATCATTGAGTACCAGCGCAGTTGCAATGGTCCCAGAGAGATAATCACCGGGTCAATTTCAGGGAACGTTATCACGCCTACTTGGCTTTCTTAATGACGTTGATACTCGCGCGGATTGATTCCGTATTTTTCGAGTTTACGTAAAAGCGTGACTTTTGTCATCTGCGTGTGTTCGGCAGTTTGATTTATTCGACCATTGAAGGCTTTAAGAGCGCGAACAATAAATTCCCGCTCAAATTTTTCTTTCAGCACCGGATAATTCAATGGTGCGAAATCGCCGATGAGATTGCTGCTGGTTTCGGCTTCCGCGTTGGCGGCGGCATTGGTGTCGATGTCCATAGCCGCTGCTGGCATGGTTGTCGAGGCGCCTTCGCGTTTTTGTACAAGAAGACGCAAGTGTTCCGGCAGCGATGCAAGCGATAGTATGGTCGCCGACGGCTCCATAATAAAGGCGTGCTCAATAACGTTCTCCAGCTCACGAATATTGCCGGGCCATGAATGTAAGCGCAAAGCATTGAGCGCCAGTTTATCGATGCCTTGAATTGAACGACCGTGCAGATCGTTGAACTTCTTGATCATGTAGTCGGTCAACGATGCGATATCTTCGCGGCGATCCCGCAAACTCGGTAAGTGTATGGGCATGACATTCAGGCGATAAAATAAATCAGCGCGGAATGTGTTGGTTTCGATCATTTTTTCCAGCGGCCGACTAGTGGCGGCAATGATGCGGACGTCCGTGGCTTCTTCCTGGTTCGAGCCAACCGGGGTCAGACGTTTTTCCTGGAGTACGCGCAGGATTTTAACCTGCATCTGCTGACTGATGTCACCGATTTCGTCAAGAAACAGCGTACCGCCGGCGGCGAACTGGAATTTGCCAAGTTTGCGTTTATCAGCACCGGTAAACGAGCCCTTTTCGTGTCCGAATAATTCGCTTTCGATCAGATTTTCGGGGATCGCTGCCAGGTTAACCGCAACAAACGGACCTTTCTTGCGATGCGAATTAAAATGAATTGCGCGCGCGACAAGTTCTTTGCCGGTACCGCTCTCGCCGCGAATCAGTACGGTCGTTTCTACTTTGGAGAGACGGTAAATAATATCGAAGACCGCGTTCATCGGTGATGACGAGCCAATGATGGGGCGATCTTCGGCAAATTGCAGTTGTAATTGCGGGGCAGAATAGGCAGCGACTTCCACCATATTGCTGGCCGCCATTGCCGCATCGATCAGACTGAGGATACGGTCACCATCAACGGGTTTTTCGATATAGTCGTAGGCGCCGTTTTTAATGGCGGTAACAGCGCATTTGACATTGGAGTAAGCGGTCATGACCAAGCATAAAGTCTTGGGATTGGTTTCTTTGATTTTGGCAAGCGCATCCAAGCCATTCATGCGCGGCATATTCACGTCCAGTAAGACCACATCAAACGGGCCTTTAGCCGCAAACATCTCCATGGCGGCGACGCCGTCCTCGGCTTCCTCGACTTGATAGCCACGTGATTCGACGGCGGCGCGGACAGTCATGCGCAGGGTTTCATCATCGTCTACGACCAAGGCGCGTAGCATGGCTGACTTGCTCCTTTAACTAAAAATCTAGATAAAGTCTGTCATTTCAAAGAGATACGAATTGTATTACTTATATGATTATTGCCATGGAGTCAATTAAAATCATTAAAATTTTAATAATTATTAAGATTTTTAATGATTAATAAGCCGAAGGGGGCGGGGGCCGTCGCCCGGCAGCCATGGTACAATATAATGATCAATAATCGAGCAGATAAGATTGAGATGCGTCATGGATGATCATCGCGATTCTAAAGATTTCGCCGCGTCCTCGGGATTGCCGTGGGCGGGGCGTGCTGACTATTTGCGTCTGGTACGTTTGTATCGTGGTCGCGCTCTTCAGGAAATTTCTGAAAATACCAAGTTGTTGTTGCGGCAGGTTATTGAAGACGGCCTGGATGGGTTAGCAGCGGAGCGCGCGACACCAACCAATGACAAAGCAACGACAAACGCGCCGTCATCCGAGGCGTTGTTGTCTGATCTGGGAGCCGCATGGCTGAGCAGTGAGGTGCAGTCGGGGGAAATCGCTGATCCGCGCGCCGAGCTCGATCGTGTGCGCTTACGTATTCGCCAGTTGGTGCGTTCGGATACGCCGTGGGCGCAGATTCAACCGATCGCCCGGCAATGGTATGCGCTTGAGAGAGATGCCGAGGTCGCGGCAAAGATTGTTGAATTGGCGGCGTTGCATGGCAACGTCGGCGATGTTAGCGCGTTGTGTATGGAATTCGCTGACGATGGTTTTGCTTACTTTGGTTTTATTCATCCTAAACTACGAGCCATTCTGGTTTTGCAGCTGTGGCAAATTGGCGAGCACGATCTGCTAAAGCGTGCAATCGTTCGTAATCAACAGGCTTTACAGCCGACGGATGTCGAACGCCTTTATATCCTTTATTCGTATGTTGCGGCTAATCAGATGGAGCCGGTATTTGATTATTTCCGCAAGTATGAGACCGCTTGCGTCAAAGCCGTGCGTGAATACGGGCATCTGGTGCAGTTTGATGTTAGTCAGCTGGCTCTTGCGGTTGGCGCCGCCGCTAACGAGGTGGGTTTTGCCGATGAGGCCCGTCGCATTTTACTGATGGTCGAACAAGGATCGGAACAACACCCGGATGCGGCACAGTTAGCCGTGCAGTTGCTGGCCGAGAAGCAATTGCCGGCAATGGATTCATTGCCGCAGGTTATTTTTGTTGAGCAGAATTGGCGACAGCGCCTCAAGATGTTGCGCCAGGCCATGGAGCGTTTGCGGATATCTGACGAGGCTCGTCGCAATGAGCGTGGCTCGGTCAATACTCTACTGGCGGAGCCGTTGCGTCTGATTCCTAAGCAAGCTGATGCTATCGAGGAGTTCGCGGCGCTGTTGTATGAATTCCGTGATTTGGATGAAGCCTTGCCCTATTTGTGGGTGCTCTTCAAAGAGCATGCACTGGTGTTTCAGCCGAGTGATCTTGATCGGGCGCTTTGGCGACCTCTGACAAATGGTACGACGCCAAAGAATTCACGGGATTTGTTCTGGGCGGCAGTCGGAATGCTGCATGAATATGTTAATGCAGCGGTCGTCAATGAAGATGCACTCTGGCGCGCACGTGATTTGTACAGCATGGCGCAGGATTTCGCTGAATGGCAGTTGCCGCTGACCTGGAGTGAATTGCATCGCGCATCGTTAGGGGCGATCACTAAAATGCCGCACATGGCGGAAGCGCAGCGAGTACAGATGTTGCGACAATTGCGTATCGCCGCCGAGGCGTTGCATGTCGCGGGTTCTGATATTGAGGAGTATCTGTGCGAGACGCAATCACCGTCCTATAGCGTTCTGGTCAAATTGCAGCATGTGGCGCGGGCTAAAGGTGACGTTGACCTTGAGATAAAAATTATCACCAAACGCGCGATGATTTCGCATTTGACGAATACCGATCTTGATTGTTTGTGGCAGTTGGCGGGACGTATGGGCACGCATGATTTATGCTGGCGGGTTGCCAGTATTCTGATGTCGCGTAAGGTATTGGCCAAGTCCATGGTGCAATCCTGGGGTATTTCCGGGGAGCGTCGTACCGAATATGCGGCGGTGATTCCGGGTGAAGCCGAGTTGAAGTTAGCGATGATGGGTTTTTCGCAGCAAGAGCAGCGTTTAGTCAATGCACTGTTAAAAGTGGGTCCTGAGCTACCGGAGTTGTTGGCAATCCTTGATACCGGAGCAAAACCTTATAAAGCTCCAGCACCCTTGGCACAAAGTTTCGAGGAAGATGTGGACAAGATGCTGACGCGGATCGATTGGCTGCCGGCGCAAAAGAAAATGTATCGTTTCAGCTTCCAGGGTTATACAACGCCGGCGCAGTTGCCGGCATTTGTACAGGTCATGCCAAGCAATACCTGGAGCTTTTTACTGGTGCGGCTGGCAGGGCGTCTGGGCTTGAACGCGTGGAACTGGAAGTTATCGCATCTGCACGAGCAAATTCAGGATTTGATTCCGCGTTTGGCGACGCGACAGGATTTGAGTCGTTATTCGTTGAAAGTTGCGCGCTGGCTGCGCGGCCTGTCGCCCGAGCAGCGCTCGGCCTGGTATGATGTCTCGGTTTTATGCACCAAGATCAGCGACGAGCGGGGGGTCGAAATCCTGGTGTTGTTCCTCAGCCGGTTGGCAACCATGATTCATCAAAGTCATTATCAGGCGCTGAATTCTTTGCACACCATGCGGGCGCCGGTGAATATTCTGTGGTCGCTGGAGACGTGGCTGCTGAGTGATGAGTATACGAATTATCGGCGCGCGAAGGGTTCCTATAGTCGCGTTGCGGTTCCGCCCAATCTGCAACAGCTTGCGACGATATTGTAAACTGCTCTACTTGTCTGTTGCCCCATAAGCCTCATGTCATTGGCTGACATG
>CAZZCU010000032.1:0-23750 GCA_964652825.1 uncultured Oligoflexales bacterium | reverse complement strand
TCGCTCCGCTACCAGCGCGCAGTGATTAATTAAGGGGACACACGACTGAACCCGAATTATTTGTAAAAAGATCGGGTTCAGTCGTGTGTCCCCTTAATTCCGATTGTAATCAGTTCGCCGTTTTCGGCAGCACGGCGATCGGTCAGTAAATCCGCAATCAAAGTCGCAATCGTGATCGGCGGCACCCATTTGCTGGTGTCTGCAGTTGGCATGTCGGCGCGATTTCTTGGTGTGTCAATAATGGTCGGCAAAATACCGTAGACGCGTACGCCTTGCGGTCCGTGTTCGGCGGCGGCGGCTTCGATCAGACTGTTAAGAAAACGCTTGGAGCCAGCATATACGCCAAAGCCTGCTTGGGTCGTCTGCAGTGTCGAGGCGGCCGAGATGAGAATGATACGGCCGCATTGCTGCCGAGACATATACGGAGCGAGTTGCTTGAGCAGCAACCAGTTGGAGCGGACATTGGCATGGACGAGAAAATCGAATTGCTCGTCACGGATATCTGCCAGCGAGCTCCAGGTAAATCCACCCGCGGTATTCACCAGACCATGAATCGTTCCTAGATACGTCAAGGCCTTGGCAATGCAGTTGCTGACTTGTCCTGCATCAGCGAGGTCGCAAGGTAGGATTAGCGGCGGCTGCGAAGCTTTATTCGGCGCCATCCAGGCGTTCAACTCGCGGGCGCTGGTCTCGTTAAAAGCCGTGGCCACGACCCGAAAACCCTGGTCGCACAAATAACGCAACGTTTCTCTGCCCAGGGCACCATCAGCGCCGCCGAGAAAAATATTTTTGTTCAAATGTTGTTGTTGCACGTAAGTTCTTCCTCTCCGGCCGACATGGTGTTTGCCGATAGCTCGTGTTACCATTCTCTGCACGGACACTCAAGGAACAGTCGTGATGAAATGGTTATTCGCTAAGTTGCCATTGCGGGTGCGAGCCAATTTATTTTTGTATTTTTTTGGTATCGCCAAAGTACCGATGATATTTTATGTGCGTCCGCGCCTGCTGCATCTGAACGAGGAAAGCGTGGCGTTGCGCATACCGCTGCGGCGACGAACCCGCAATCATTTGCGCGCCATGTATTTTGGGGTGTTGTGTGTCGGTGCGGACTGCGCAGGTGGTTTGATTGCGGTCTGGTTGATTCAGCAGGCGAAAGCTCGCGTTGATTTCGTGTTCAAATCCTGTCAGGCGGAGTTTTTGAAGCGTGCCGAAGGTGACACGGTCTTTACCTGCAACGATGGCGTGCGGATTCGCGAAGCTGTTCAACAGGCTATCGCGACCGGTGATCGCGTGAATATTCCGGTGGAAATTCTTGCCACTGTTCCAAGCAAATTGGGGCAGGAGCCAGTAGCTAAATTCGCCTTAACTTTGTCAGTAAAGAGACGGGCATGAGCAACAACGATAATCAATTTTTGCGACATACCGGTGTGCAATTGCCGCTTATTTGTGGCGCGATGTATCCGTGCAGTAATCCGGAGTTGGTGGCGGCAGTCTCGGAGGCTGGCGCGCTTGGTATCATCCAGCCGTTATCGATGGTGTATGTGCATGGTCATGAGTTTCGCCGCGGCATGGAATTGATTCGTTCATTGACGCAAAAGCCGGTTGGGATGAATATTCTGGTCGAGAAATCCGCCAAAGCTTATGAGAACCGCATGCGTGCCTGGTTGGATGTCGCCATCGACATGGGCGTACGTTTTTTTGTGACGGCGTTAGGGAATCCCACCTGGGTCATTGAGCGGGTGCGACCGGTCGGCGGCATTGTTTATCATGACGTCACGGAGCGCAAGTGGGCAGTGAAGGCGCGGGATTATGGTGTCGATGGTTTGATTTGCGTCAATGGGCGCGCCGGTGGCCATGCCGGACGGTTGTCACCGCAGGAATTGTTCGGGCAGCTTACCGATCTTGGTTTGCCGCTGGTCTGTGCGGGTGGCATCGGCAGCCCGCACGAATTTAAAGACGCGCTGGCGATGGGATACGCTGCTGTTCAGATGGGTACGCGCTTTATTGCGACGGCAGAATGTCGCGCGCATGCCGATTATAAACAGGCGATCGTCAATGCCAGCGAGCAGGATATCGTCCTGACCGATAAAATCAGCGGTGTTCCAGTGTCGGTGATAAAAACACCGTATGTCGCACGTGTCGGCACCAAAGCCGGGCCGTTGGCTCGCTGGTTGCTGCGTGGCAAAAAGACCAAACATTGGATGCGACTGTATTATGCGCTGCGTGCCGTGCGCAGCTTGAAGCACGCGTCGTTGAAAGGCAGCAACTACAAGGATTATTTTCAGGCCGGCAAGAGCGTGGCGACCATCGATTCCATTAAATCGGCCGCTATCGTGGTCAAGGAATTCGCCGCGGTTGTGCGCACGCAAAACTAGGCTTATACTCGCGCTCATGCGTGTCTTATTGGTCATCAAAACCACTAATCTTGAATTGCACGGTGAGCGGGTACGTTCCAGTGTGCTCAAGGGCGTATTGCGGCAGCAGAATCTGGATCGCCTGAAAACCTCGCATGACGAACATCATGCAACCGTCGATCAATTGAAAACATTATTAAAGCAGGCCGGGCTGGCGTTTGACGCCATTGATCGGGCCGAGGCCTGGCCAAAGAACAATCAGTACGATGCGGTGATTTCCGTCGGTGGTGATGGGACGTTGTTGTCGGCAAGTCATCAATTGCCGACCGGTGGCTTGTTGATGGGGATTCGCTCGTCGACCGCGAGTGTGGGTTATCTTTGTGCGGGTGGGCCCGAGAAGTTGAAAACATTGGTGACACAGTTGCAAAGTCAGCAGCTGCCCTTGCTGGAGTTGCAGCGCTTGAAGGCGAAAATCAAAGAGCTCGCCAAAGGTATCAGTACGGAAACCGTGCCGGTGATTAACGATTTTCTTTATGCTAATGCCAACCCGGCGTCGACCACGCGCTACAAAATTACCGTGAGCGGCAAGCGCGAAACGCAAAAATCCAGCGGCGTGTGGGTGGCTTGTCCGGCGGGCAGTACTGCCGCGATTTTGTCGGCGGGTGGGGAACGGGTTGCACCGGATTCCGAAATTTTTCAGTATCGCGTGCGCGAATTATTTACACCAAGCGGCGCGGCATTTCATTTGGTGGGCGGGCGTTTTGATCCGGATGCTAAAACTCTGGTGATCGAAAATCGTTGCGAAGAAGCGATTCTAGCGCTGGACGGCCAGCACGGCGAGGTGCGGCTAAGTTTCGGGGATACGGTGACTTTCCAGCGTGCTTCTACTCTGACATTAGTTAGGCCGGAATCAGCTTTGCCGATCGGTTAAAGTCACTACTGGCAGTAGGAATAGGTTTGGCGGAAACATAAGTGCTGCTAATAGTAGCATGCGCTTGGTCGGCGATCTGATCGCGGGTCAGTTCGGAAGTGTAGCGAATCGCCGGCAGAAAATGCAATTTGGCGCGCACCGTTTTCATCTCCAATAGGGCCCAGAGATGTGGCAGAAAACGCACGCTGCCATACCAGCAGACATTGTCGCGTTCGGCTGTGGTTAACGGCATGCCATCGCCGGCGAGGTATTGCAAGCATAAGGGATGCACGTCGGCTTCCGCCAGGATCGCGGCTTTCAGCAGCGAACGTTTGAAAGGCAGAACGGCATCACCATTGGAGGAGGTGCCCTCCGGAAAGATCAGCACACTGATGCCGTTACGCAGCGCCTGAGCGATCTGATCGATCTCCGTGTCGATGCCGGCACGGCTGCGACGTTCCACGAAAATGCAGCCAGCAATGCGGCACAAGTGTCCAAGAAAGAAAGTATCGCGGATTTCCACGGACGTGACGAAGCAGCAACGAAGCCAGGCCGAAATTACCATGATATCGAGATAAGACATGTGATTACAAAGATAAAGTTTGCCGCGTTGATCACCACCACTCATGGAATGCGTGACCGTGCGCAGATCAATGGCGAGAATATACAGAGCAATGCGAGAATAAAACTGGCAGAACCAGAAGTTCACGGGACGCCAGATACTTTCCGTGCGCAGGAGCAGGCGCAAACAAGAACCAGTGAACAAAAAAAACCCGATAAAGGTAAAGAGTACGAGAGCTTTTAGAATTCGCGTCATGACTTGGTATATTTCCTTTCGTGGGAATGTGTCATTTTATGAAAGTCGAGGATGGTGAGCGCATCAATGCATTTGAAATCCCAATCAATCGCCGGTAGTCCATGAATCATCGCGCCGGCTTTGAGATAGGAGCGTATCAGCGATGGCAATTCCGGTGTCGTGATTTCTGCTTCTGGGTTGTCTACACCTGTAAAGTAGCGCTCGATCGCGGTTTCGAGATCGTTGATGCGATACTTGCCGATCGGTGTGATGCCGTACTCATGACTGATTTTCCCAGCCGCATCGAGGCCGGTGTGAATCCGGACGATCGCGCGGGTGTCCGTGGTCTTGATGCTGGCGCAGCCGAATAAATAGCGTGCGCCGAGACCTTGGGCATACAGCGCGACGCCTCGCCATAGCAGATTCATAACAACGCCGGTGCGGTACTTGCGATGAATGCAGGCGCGACTGAGTTCGAGCTTTGGCTCGGGCGTGGCGAGAAAACTCCCAAGATCAAATTCAGTAGCTGAATACAAAACATTGCTGTGCAAAGTCGAAATTAAGCGGTAGGTACCGACGACTTTGCCGAGTGTGTTGTCGATAATGATCAGAAAATCCGCGTGCTCATCATAAACTTCGCGATCTGATTGCAGCGTGAAGAGGCGGTTTTTGAACTCGCGCTGAAACACATGCTGTCGCAGGCGAAATACCGAAGAAATTTCATCTTTGGTCGAAGCAACCTTGACCGTGAAGTTGCCACGCACCAAATGTACGTCGACGCGTGGTGCGTGGGTGACAATGGCGGGCAATGACGAGGTGAGACGGATAGGGTTGTAATTGCGGACGAAACTCTTGACTGGCGCGGTGATACTTTGTGGAAACATGCACATCCCTCCTAGGCGGTGTTGCCTATTCAGTTACTGCTGCTTGATATGTATGAGGGTAGGGGGTTTGAATTAAGATCTGATAAAGCAACTTTTAATTTTTGGTAGCTGGCCACCATAACAACTTGGCTTTGCTTCTTAGCTCCTCGGTACGCAGAGGCTCACTCGGGCGCCAGGCTTGATGGGAGCCGGCTGCGCGGAACATAAAATCGAGGAGGAGGATATGGCGGCGCAGGACGCGTTTGAAACGATGTTCGATAAACGGATTAAACGCGCCGAGGACGTTAAAGATTTGGCGGGGGTTTTTCTTGACCCACATCCATGAGCCCATTTCCAGGGATAAGGGCAGGAATATGCGGGTGGGATCCGCTTGTTGATGATGTTTTTCGTAGAGGTAGTCCCAGAGGTCACCATGGGTGGTGTATTGTTGTGACTGGGGTTCGACTTGGTAAACATGGTTGGGATAGGTGCGATCCAGCAGTTCTTTAAAAGCCATGATTTCCGCGAGATGATGAAACGGTTTGCGTGAGCGTGCATAGGGAAACCACAGGCGATCAATGCGACCGAAGCCAGAGTGAATATCAACCGATATCGCAACGCTGGCATGGAACAATTCACGTTCGACGAAATTACAAATTGTTTGCGCTTCCATTTCCATTGGTGCGTCTTTGCTGCCGCGATACCAGGGTAGGCGCGGGGAGAAACGTTGGCCGCCAACCAACGGCAGCGTAACTTTCTCATCGGCATCGATAGGTGCATTACGCATCAAGTCAATGCCGTTGCCGTTTGAGCGCCGCATCAGCGACATGCCGACCGGATTGATCAACGGCACAAATAGTAAGCGCGTGCGTTCCAAGGCGTTTTGAAAATGTTCGTCCCAGGTCAGTAGTTGGAGGACGCTTTCTAAAAACGCGTTGGCGACGTGGGTGCCGACTCGTTCCAGACCGTGAACACCTGCAAAGACCGCAAAAACCGGTGTCGTTGGATCGTCGGGACCGAGGGCAATGCTGTAAATGGGAAACTCTTTGCTTTCATGGGCAATACGGGCTTCTACTTTGCAGCGGGCAAGACGGTTGGCGCTATTGATAAGATCTTCAATAGTTTGCAGCTCAGGCAGTTGCCGGTACTGAGGTATCGAGGGGAAACGCATAATCATCACCGCGAATTTCTGGTTTCTTGTTGTCTTGCCAAAAGTATAGAGGAAGCGCAAATGCTTAACAAACTTTTGTGGGCGCCTTTATGAAAGCTTTAAAGTCGTCGCCGACAATAGCGGCATGATGAAGAACTTATCTTTTCCCGAAAGTTTATGGTATCGGCCGACTAGTGTTGGTTTGTATGAATTGCGTAATCCGCACGCGAGTATCTGGCGTGCGGCTCGACCGGAAATTTGTCGCATCGATCAACACGCGGGCTTGAATTTAGCACGGTATCCGATGTTGTTTGTACATGGGATGAATTTTCGTTCACCAGCCGAAGTCTTTACAGATTATCTCTTGCCCTTTGAAAGACAGGCTCGGGTTTTCTTTAAACGGGAGCGTCAGGATTTTCAGATTCTGTTTATTCATTGGGATTCACATATTTTTGGCGCCGGCACGCAGAAACTCGTGGATCGCATTGGTGTTGGTTGGGGCGAAACGCTGGTGAAGTTGGCAAGTGTGCCGTTTGTTAACTCGTTTATTTGTCAGTTGGAGAAGCGGGCGCGTGAGAGTGCCACTCTGGTTCGGCCGTTGTTACATGAGTGGTTGACTACAGCCGATGCTCCCAGACCCTGGTTGATAACGCATTCGCTTGGTGCTTATCTGTGGTCGCATATCGTATCGACATTGGTACATGATGGCTCGGTGTCGTGCGCGCGCTTTGGTAATTGGTGGAATCTACAGGCGGCGGTGATGCCACATGCTTATATCAAGGGCGGTGAGTTTGCCGAGGTCGAGGCGATTTACCGCGGCGGTGACGATTCACGTATGACTTTATGGTATTCGCGTCGGGATTTTATTCTGGCGACCTTCTATCGTTTGGCCAAGCGTGCGGCGGCGGCGGGACAGATCGGTATGTGGGGGGCGACACGGATTTGTCATCGCGACGTGACCGAGACGGCCTGGGAGGCTCATGGTCTGCAAATGCTGCGGCGTCCTGCCGGCAATTTTTTTGAACGGGTCGGACAGCTGATTTATCAGGATGCCCGCTTCACCAATCCCGCGATTTAATGTCCTCTATCTATATCATAACCATATGATTTTACTTGTAAAAAACATATTAATTCGGAAGGGCTAAACTTTTGGCCGCCTCGGGCCGATCATGGATTTTGTAACGGGATTTTTGACCCTCACGCTGTAATTCGGGGTAGAGCCATGACGACCTTTTTATATGTTAAGCGTCTAAGTTTGGTGATGGGTCTGGCAGCTATGGCCACTGCATGTAGTGCGCTTTTTGAAGAGAAATCGTCCATCAAAACCGCTGAAGCCCCGCGTAGTAGTGATGCGGATAACGACGGTGATGCAAGCGCACAAGTACAAAAAGGTGCGTATGAAAAAGCAGCGGCGTTGCTCGGCCGTGCGGATACAGAAATACATTTGGATAATGATACCGCCACGGCGCGCATTCGTATGGAAGGCGGCAAGGGATCGCATGCCACGGTAGCGGTTCAGGCGGATTACCCGACCAAGACGGTTCATTTAAAGCAAGGTTATGTCGGCGCGTCGCAAACAGATACTTTTACGCAGGATTTGCGCAACACGCAGCTTGATATCGTTGTTGTTGTCGATAACTCCGGCTCGATGAGTCAGGAGCATCAAAAGGTTTCGACACAGTTGCCGACTTTGCTCAGCAAAGTTCAGGGTACCGACTGGCGCATCGCTGTTGTTAACACCGATGTTAATAGCTCGATCCCGTGCTACGTTATCAAGTCGACCGATAGCTATCCCAAGGTCGATGGCAGCAAGACTTATGCTGACGCCGCTGCTGAGTTCAAACAACGGGTTATCAGTCAGGGTATTTCCGGTAACGGTAACGAACAGGGTCTGGCCACAGCCATCCAGGCGTGGAAAACTCGCTGTCCAAGCGGTTGGTATCGTAATGGTTCGGCATTGGCGACTTTGATCCTCAGCGACGAAGACGAATGTAGTAATGGGAATGGTTGTGGTGCAGGGGTTGCCGCCGCTCGTCCCGCTCAGTTGGCCGCGGTCTACGAAGAGTTGGGGCGTGTAACCGCTAAATCGGCGCGTACCTACGGTATCTATTATCCACCAACGCATACCCAGCAAATGTGTACGACGGGTCTCAACAAAGCGAACATCTATCAAAAGGCCGTCAATGAGCATGGCGGTACCTCGGGTTCTATCTGCGACGCTTCCTATGACGCGACGTTCCAAACGATCTCGGACAACTTGTCCGTGATTTTGCGGTCACAGTTTAAACTGACCTATGCCCCGGATATGTTGCAGTTTGCGATCTCGGTTAACGATGTAGTCGTTGACGAGGCAGCTTACGAGCGCGTCGGTGACTTGATTACCTTTAAAGAAGGTCACATTCCCGCTGAAGCCGCGGTGATTAAAGTCACCTACACCTACGGCAGTGTTCCACCGCAAATAGAATTTGCCTTGGGCAATCAGGTGCGCTTTGAAGACGCTGCAGTGTTTGTCAACGATGTCAAACTCGCGAGCACCGATTATCAACTGAGTTCAACGGCAGGTCAGGCGAAAGTCAGCTTTGTCGCCATGCCGGCGGAAAACGCCGATATCCGTGTCGTGGCGAAGGAAGATGTTCCCTTAGCGAGCGTCTTTGGTATCGGTACCAAAGTGATCCCGGGCACTATTGAAGCCTCGGTCAATGGCGTGAAAATTCCGGCGAACGAATACTCCGTGGATTATGTCGCAGGTACGGTCACGTTCCAAGTCGCGCCTCCTCGTTTGGCGCAGGTAGGCTTCGCCATGTATCGTGTGGAAGCGCCGAAGTTGGAATACCCATTCCAGCTTGTCGACGGTGCTGCTGCTCCCGATATTCGTGATGCTGAGTCCGACGAAGTTGTTCGTGCGGAATTCAAAGACAACAAAGTGATTTTCAACGAAGAAGATTTTCATCCGAATCGTATCGTTGTCATCAGCTATCAATTCCGCAATGCGCAGTCGCAAACAATCAACTTGCCATTTGCTCCGATCGCTACCAGCGTGAGAATCCGCATGGAACAGCTGGAGTGCTCGGCGAGCGCCGGTCAGATCGAGGTGACGGGCAGCAGTGTTAAAGTTATCGGTGATTGTGATCTGATGGTTGGTACGATCAAAGTCAGTGGTGATTTCATCATTGAACGCTATCAAGAGTTCGTTTTCGACAAACTGCGTTCGAGCACTGCTATCCGCGTGCTGGTAGACGGCAAAGAGGTTCAGAATTATCGCCGTGACGGCCGCAAAATTATCTTTGACTCACCGCTTGGTGTGTATGCGAAAGTCCGCGTCGAAGAAATTTAATCGGAATTAATTAACCGAGGTGGGGAGCTTAGCCCCCACCAGTAACTGATACACCATCCAACAACACATGTGGCAGCAGCGCGCTGCCACTGATATTTTCGACTTCTTTACTTGGTTGTAGCGAATTGGCAGCATCAAAGATGTTGCCGGCGATCAACGTCTCGTTGACATTCCCGATCCATTCGCCGCTCTCCAACAAGGAGCTGCCTTTGGCGACACCGCTGAAATGCCCGGTCAAAGGATCGGTATTGCCGGCAAAACGCTCCACATAGAGAATTTGCTTGCGCGCGTTTTGTAGCGCACTCAGGGGCTCGGGACCGCCTAGCATCGTTAACGCAAAAGGCCCGCCAGCCATGGCATTGCTGTGCGTTTGGCTGCGTTTGGCACTATAGAGATCATGAGCAAAGTTTTTGAGTACGCCGTTCTCGATCAATGCCTGTTCTTTCGTCGGCAGCCCGTCGCTATCAAAAGCGGTGGCTCCGGCCAACTGTGGATGGTGGGGCTTATCGATCAGTGAGATTGTTTTGGGGAAGATGGCTTGACCAAGACTGTCCTGCCAGCGACTTTTGCCATCCATGACCGTGCGCCCGGCAAGATGATAGCCGATGATTGATAAAAGAATATCATCGACCGCTCGCGGACTGAAAATCACCGGCCCTTTATAACTTGGACTGGTGACGAGTTGTAAGTTGTGCAGCAGTCGACCGGTGAACGTGTCGATCTGCATCAGGCAGTGATCAAGCCAGCCGGCCGCCTGGTAACTAAAGCCGGAATCATAATCCATGCCTGAGACCTCATCATCCTCGCGTGCCATACCCATATAGGACCAGCTGATGGTTGATTGACTCTCGCCCTGATTGACGCCGCGTGAATTAGCCAGCAGATTGTGACTGAGGGAAACACTGGTTTCAAAACTATCGACAGCGATACGTGCATCTTGGCACATGCGATTGAGCGCGCTTTGCATCGATTCCTGTAGCTCGGCAAGATCAATGGCGGCGATCGCGTCGTCCCAGAGAAATGGTAATTGTTTGGTTTTGGGCGCCTGCGCACAATCAGCCATCGTCAAAAACATATCCGGGATTGAGAAATCAGCGAGAGTCGCCGCTTGCTTTAAAGCCGCCTGCAATACATTGCTTTCCAGAATGTTGATTGATGCCGAACCTTTTTTGTTCTGCTTATGCACAGCCAGATGCAAGCTTTGTGTACTCAAGCTGTTGGCAAGTTTGAAGGCTTTGCTTTCGACCACCAGTCGGACTTCGTATTCGCAACTGGCGGCGACTTTAATATCATCGCATCCCAAACCTGCGGTCGCTCCTACCGCCTCCTGCGCGAGTTCCTGCAATCTGGCGATGTTGTCTTGATGAGCTGCTAAAAGTTGTTTTGCCGCGGTCGTCATCCCTGCGTGCCTCCGACGTTGATTTTACAGCGCACGTACGGACCGCCGGCATCAACTTTCGCCGGCTGGCCTTTGCCGCAGTATCCGGTACCAAGGTCCCACATAAATTCCTGACTGACCGCGTCGACCGTCTGCAGGACGTCGAAAGCAATCCCTGACAATGTCGCTTCGCGCATCAATTCCACTTTTTTGCCATTCTTGATTCGCCAGACATACTCGACGCCGAACATGAATTCGCCGTTGGCATCTGCTTGACCGTTGCCGGCACCTTCGACCAGAAAACCGTCGTCGACAGAAGCGATCATGTCCACCAATTTTGTTTGTCCTGGCAGCAGATAGGTATTGCGCATGCGAATCAGCGGCTCGTCGTTATACAGCCAGGCGCGGGCGTTGCCGGTCGGTTCCACACCGAATTCAGCGGCGGATTCCCGGTTGTGCAAATAAGATCGCAAAATCCCATCCTGGATAATCATGGTGTTTTCCGTCTCTACGCCTTCGTCGTCAAAAGGCAGATTGCCGACCGCGTAACCAGCGATTGTTTCGCAGCCTGAATCTGCCATGCTTACCAAATCCGAGGCGACGCGCTTGCCGATCATTCCCTGAGCGACGGAGCCGGATTTGACAAAATCGGCTTCGACGGTATGACCGACCGCCTCGTGGCATAATAAGCCGACAACCGCCGGCGCCAGAATCACCGTCTTTTGACCACCTTCCGGATATTTCGCGCTCAAAAGATCGACAGCCAAGTGCGCGGTTTCGTCGATCATGTTATGCAGACTCGGATGTCGATACAAACAGTCCCAGCCGCCGCTGACACCGGCACCGCGACTCGCCGATGTGCGTTGGCCGTCTTTCTCGGCAATCGCCGACAACGAGATTTCCGGTTGCGCTAAAGATAACGATGCCGCGGCGCCATCGCTGGTAACGATGACTTTCTCTTCGATAATTTCGCGATAGCGGCAGCGGGCCGAATGCAGATGTTTTGAGTTTTTGGCGAGTTGTTGTTCCAGACGTACAACCTCACCGAGTTTGTCAGCGAGACTCATCTCCACCAGTTCACGGAAACCCGGACCGACAAATTGCTGACGTGCCAGGCGTCCGCGCCTGAGTTCAACTTTGGTTTTGCCACGGGCTTTGACCAGGGCTTTGGCATTCGCCACGGCTTGAGCAAGGGCGGCCTGAATAGCACGTGGCTGCAAATCTGCGGAGGCGGCAAATCCCCAGGCACCGTCAACGAGCGCCCGAATGCCGACGCCAGCGGTGACGGAATGATCCGCGACATCCAGGCGACCTTTCTGCGCCAAGAACGCGTTCGAGGTTCGCTTGTGATAGCGTAGCTCTATGTAACCATCATGGTTGGTCGCGAGTTTTTTGAATAAATCGAGCATTTTAAATTTTCTCCCAAATCCATGCAGCGTGTAGCCGCAATTTCTTTATCCTAGCAGAGTCACGCTTAGGCAGCGACAAACTCAGGATAATTTTCCCCACACCGATAAGTAGGTAAGTCTTCTCGGGTTTTGATGGGGTTTGTGTGCGGGATTTGGTGCTTACCATTAATGTGAGCGAGCCATGGCGTCAGCGGCTGGTGGCGCGACTTGGTGATCTTATTGCCGTGCGCGACATGCGTCCGGAAGACCTCAGTATGATTAATCCCAAAGACTTGCTGCTTCTGCGCGCCGTTGTTTGCCAGGGATCATTGGCGGCATTACAGCCGGCATTGATGGAACTGCACGCCGGTTGGCGATTTCGGCACGCGCCGGCGTATTATATCGGCGATCTCAATGATGATCGGGAGCGGTTTCTTGCCGATGCTTTGACGATTCGTTCGGTTCATGATGAGGCGGAGTTTGCGAATATCCTCGATGACTTTGTACAGGACATTCGCCAACGAGCGTTGAATCAGCCATTAGTAGCACGCCTCGAAGCCAAACTTGCTCAACAACTATCTGATCTGCAGGTATCGAGCGCGCGTCGTACAATCGAAGCCATGGCAGCGTTTGACACGCACTATCGCCGTTGGCTGATGTATGTTGCCATCGCCTGCGACAAGCTGCGCGATTATGTACAGGCGGAAGCGGTGTTTTCGGAGTTGGCGCGGCTCTTCCCTTTCATGCTGCATGCGCATATTGGTGCTGCAAATATGTTGGTACGTCGTCGCGCATACGCTGCCGCTTACAAAATCTATGGCGACATCGAAGCGAAATGCGGTGATTTGATCGGCACATTGTTGTCGATGGGGCAGGCGGGTGAGCGTCATGCCATGGTTGCACCGCTGTCGTCGTTGGCACAATTATCGGAGCAACTGTTTGGCGAGAACTTTGCCATGGCTTACTATCAAGGTTATGCGGAGGCATTGCTACGTACACGCGGTCAGGGACTGATGCCGGCAAGTGCTTTTATAGCGAGTCTGGAAGATGTCAGCGCGCCGCGGTTTCCGCGACATCCTCGGCACAAAGCCGTTGTTGATAACGTGCCGCTCCGACCCAAGTCGGATGATCAGTTGGGCTTTGATGTTTTTGCCGGCCAATTTGATTTGACCAAAGACCTGTCGACTTTGGCCGTGGATAAACGGTTGCCGCTGCAATTGGGCACGGTTCTCAATACCGTTTACACGACAATGGTTCCGGAGGCCGCCGCTGATACTGGCTATTCGGCTGATCGCACGCTGATATATCATCCAAATCCTGACGATGCCAAAGGCTTTAAACGGCTGCTCTCGGATGGCCCGAATCACGCTGTCATCGTGAATCACGAACACGAAGTCATATCGGCGTTGCGTTCGTATCCGATCACAACCTTTGTTGGCTGGTACGTGTCGCCAGAGTCGCGCTTACCGGAAATTCTCGAAGATATTTTGTCGGCGCGCGACCTCGGGCGTATTGCAACATTGATTCTTTGTCCCGGCGAGCAGGCGCTTCATCAGTTCCGACGAGTAAGCAAGCATCTGCTCTATGATGTTTTAACGCGGGTGGATCGAACACGGCGCGGCTTTGACTTCCAATTGCAGCGCGCGCACGAAATGTCCCGACGGACCGATAGTCAACGCGGTTTGTTGGAGCAGCTGCGTCACTTAAATCGCGCTGTGCAGCAGGAGACATCAGTGGTGGACGAGGAGGCTGCGGTGCGCCTACTCGATGGTGTCGATCTGTCCGGCCCCGCTGATTGCTGGTTGCAGCTGGAGCGTTGCCAATCGTTGCTGTTGCAGCAGAAGTATCACGACGTTGTTACCGGTACCGCCCGTATCATGCAACTTTGGCCGGAGCTTTGGGATACCTGGAATCTTAATGCCTATGCACGTCACAAAATTGAACGTCACCATCGCGCCACCAAGGAGTTGGTTGAACGCACCATGCAACAGCCCATGCTCAGTGTTGAGCGTTGCTATCAAGTAGCGCGGGTTTTGATTGTGACGCAGGATATTGCGACCTTGCATGCCTTCTTGCAGTTCTGGCGTCATCATGTCGACGTGGTTAAAGATCATCGTTACTGGTTTGTACTGGCGCATTATTCGCGTTTGGTAGGCGAGCTGAAAACATCGCAACAGCATTTTTTGCGAGCAGTGCACGATACGCCGCTCAACTGGGAGTATGTTCGGGCTCTGGCGCAAGTTCTGGAGGCCGATAAACGTTATGGCGATGCCGTGAAAGTTTGGGAATACGCAGCCAAGCTGTGGCGTGCTGATAATCTGGCGGCTGAGTTGGGGCGGGTGCGGTGTCTGCTGGCGATGCAGGCCACCGACTCGGCGCGACCGATTGTTGAAGCACTGTTGATCAGGTATCCGCATTTGCAGGCTGTTCAACGCCTTGCGCAACAGATGCGCATGAATAAATATGCTTCATAAGCGCAATGTCGCCGTCGCGAGATCAGCAACTTTATCGCGATAATATCGCGCGCGGCGTTGCTGCTCCATCAGCCAGGCGCGTTGACCAGGCTCGGCGAAATTTCCGCCTATTTGATAAGCGTCCGCCGCGGCCGTGTACAGGCCGACTTCCATAAAGCGATGCCCAAGAAATTTATACCACTCGATGGCAAAAGTCTTGCTGAGTCGATCGGTGGGCGGGTTGCGTGCATAGTCCGACAAAACCTTGCGTTCGACGACACTGGCTTCGCCGCGTCGCAGTCGCAAATATTGTAGTAGCCATGGCTCGGTGTTCTGCAGCGGTACCGGTGGTTTGGTACGCCAGCCGCCGAGGTAACGTGTCCAGGCGACACGAAAATTCGTATCGCCGAGTTGATACAGAAGCAGACGTGCTTCCACCTGTCGTTGCAGGTCAGCACCGATATTTTTTTGCGTCGCCAGATTCACGAGCATGCGCAGCAGTTCCTCGCTGCGTTTTTGGTCGCCGAGTAGAATGTGCAGGTCGCTTTCGAGAATAGTCAGTTCGATATCCTCCAGGCTTTTCGGCGGCCAGCGTTTTATCGTGGTTAGTTTGTCGAGGGTTTGCTGGATGTCGCTGGCTTTGGTGTTGGTGACGGTTAGATTGGCGGCGTCAAGACGCATCAGATTCAGTTTGGCTTGTTGATCGAGCGGATCGAGTTTGGCGCGCCATTCCCAGTAATCGATGTCAGGCGACCAACCCGGAGGCTGTCGCAAACGCGTGAATAAACTTTGCGAACGTTCCTGCCGTAACGTTGCTCGGCTATGTACACAGAGCCCACGCCATACTCCCGGATCGCGAAACACGGCTTCGGTGTACAGGGCGTAACGTTCGGCATCATATTCCCTCTGTACGTGCTGATGCCATGCTGCAATGGTTTCGCGGCTGTCGCCGCCGATCACTTGTTGCCAGGATTTGCCGCTGTACAAATCAGCGACCGCTTGAATACCTTTGGTGTCGATCAGATAGTTGATGAGTGAACCGGCGACAACATAGGCACGATTGCTGGCTTCGCGCCAGAATAGCGGTGAAAAGATCGCCGTGGGTTGTGGCAATTTTTTCGCATGTAACAACGCGGCGACGCTTTCATCGTAACTCAGATTGCTTTCGGTGGGCGCGAGCGCCATCGCCAGGCCTTCGGTAAACGCCATGTTTGGATGAAACCCGAGACCATGAAAGCCGAAGTCGGCAGCCATTGCATGCACTAGTTCATGACGTAGGGTGCCATGCGGCCAGTTGCCAGGTGTGATATGTATCGATGGTGTGAAAACATCAGCGACATCGGTGGCACCGCCTCCGAACCAGAGCTTTTTGCTGAGTTGATCAGGATAAACATAAATGTCGACGTGCTTTGTGGCGCGTTCGCCGAACAGTTGCACGAGTTCTTCCGCATGAAATGCCGCGTCGTGATATAGACGTCGGATAGCTAAAGGCACTTCTTCCGACGCGGTGAGTCGCTTGCTGTCACGATAATGCAGTGTGAAATGCGGATGCTTTAATTGTTCGACAAGATAGGTGTTCAATCTGGTCGCGCCACTGCCGGTGCTTTTGAACTGACCAGCGCTGTAGCTGGTGCCTAGCCATGAAGCGGTCAGTAACATCGTCCATATCCAGGCCGTCCCGGTACGACGCCAACAGACTGCGATCAGCAACAGACCCGCCGCCAATGCGTGCGACAGGCGCGCCAGCACAATGCCGGTGTCGACGGGAATCCAGGTGTCGTAAATGGGACCATGCAAAAACCCGAGCAGCAGATGCGTGAGGCGTTTTTGCGGCGCAAACCATAAGATAGCGGCTGCCTGAATCAGTAACGCACCGTAGATAAGCACGACGGCGGCGATCAATTTGCCGCGCATATAACCGAACGCGCGCAGACGCCAGATACCAAAGACGAGTGCATTTGCCAGCAGCCAGGCCGGGAACCACTGGATGCCCATCCAGAACAAAAATTCCTGTGGCTGGCATTTACACAGCTTGAATAAAAACGCGTAGCTGCCCGGCAGCAATGCTAACAATGGACCAACGATGAATAACCAGCCGGTAATTTTATACCAGGGTGTTTTATCCATGACCGGCAGCAGATGGAGATTTCGTTGGGACGGATAGGCCAAGGCAAAGCAGGGAAAAATGACGAGTTGCAGCCAGGCGGTGAGCGAGGCGTATTCGTACTCAAGATTGCGGGCGATGCCAAAAGCGAATGGCAACGAGGCGGTGCCCAAGGTCAGCGGCAGTAACCAGGCGTTCGACCACAAATCCTCAAGTCCTCTATAGCTTTAATGAAGTAACGCTACACCGTCTGAAAAAACGACCATTGTCGGGAGCCATGACGGCAAAGCGATAGCAGTTGGTTGCGATGTTGCTGGACTTTTCGAGCCAGCGCGGTCGGCGCGGCATTATCGTGCGCAGCACCGTGCTGTTTGGTTAAACTTTCGAGTTGATCATTCATGCTCTTCAGCAGGCCAGTGGTTCGTGCCGAAAAGGAGCATTCGCCAGGCACATAGTGCAATGCGCCGGCGGCGATCACAGCATCGTGATCGTGAAAAATCTCGGCTAGATGATCGCAGCCGATCAGATTAGCGACCAGGCGCAAATGTTCGATTTTCTTTTTTATGATACCGGAGGTTTCCTGCTTGTAGACACTGGCACGGTAGTAGCCCAATTGGTGCTCAATTTCACCGGAGATTTCCCGACACAGATCAACCAGTTCCAAGAGTATGTCTGCGTGGCCGAATCTCGACATAGAACGACTCCCTGTTCTGCTGATGCATGGCTCATCCTGAGCGGCATCGAAATGGTGAAAATTGTCTAAATTGATTTAATTTAATTCTATCAGAATATTGACGAGTGGTGTCAAATCCTTGGTGCTCAATGCGTTTGGGATTTTTTGCCGCGAAGATTAAAAAGCTCAGTTGTTATCTGGCTTTGGCGCGTGTTGGAGGAAAAAATTTCGTGGCTTACCAAATAACTCTTTGGAAACCTACCAGTGGAACTTCACCTGGGCATCAGCATTGGCAAAGTTGAGGGTTATTGGATTTTTCTCGACTAAGTCCGGCGATGACGGGGTGACCGATGGCGTATCAAACAAGACCAGGTATTCCTTGCTCCACATGTTCACGTCGGCGAAAAAGGGTGTCCAACGCTCCTTATCCCGCAAGCGGCGCACTAACACTGGTTTTAGCTTCTGGTCGCGCAGCTCCATTTGAATATTCCAGAGCTGATTGTTTTCGAGATCATAGCCGTCGCGAGTCGGACTAAAGATGGTTACAAAGAAGCCGGCTTTGTCACTGGCTTCTTCAAGAACCGGCTGCGGGTCTTTAAAGAGTTGTTCGTAGCGTTTGGCGAACGCAGTGCGAAAGTCCGGTGATAAGTAGGTGGCGGTGATAATGTAACGCGTCTCGAAATCAGTGATGACTTTGTAAGTATGTGAGCTGGCGTCGTATACCTTCATGTATGAACGATCATCGTGTACCGGGATATTGATATCAACGGCACTGCTAAGCGTCTGTACACAAGCGGTATGGCTGGCGCCGGCGATGATCAAAACCAGGGTTTGGATAAGCTGCCGCATAAACGTCGTCTCCTGAGCATCAGATGGTCACGCGATTTCGACCATCGTGTTTTGATTTATAGAGCTTGCGGTCGGCGTCCTCAATCAGTGCTTGTGGTGTTGGTATTGAGCTGACCAATTGCGAAACACCGGCGGAGATAGTCTGGCGTAAAGGCTTGCCCTCGAAGTTGAAAACATAACCTTCGATTTTCGCGCGGATGCGCTCCGCCAATTCAAAAGCCGTGCGTGCATCGGTGTTGGGCAGAATAACGCAAAATTCTTCGCCACCGAATCGGCCGAGAATGTCGTCTTTGCGTACCGCTGACTTGGCCAGCGCGGCGCATTCGCGCAGAATAAAATCGCCGGCGTTATGGCCGTTTTGATCGTTCATTTTCTTGAAGAAGTCGAGATCGAAAATAATAATCGATAACGCGCGATCGTAAGTCCGGCTGAACTTGAATTCCGTATCCATCGACTCCATCAGATACTTCTTGTTGAAAATCTGTGTGCCGGCATCGATCGTTGCCATGCGATAAATTTTGTCGTGAAAAATATTCTCGACATTATCGTGGGCGAAGAACTTTAACAGAATGGTGCCAAGCCGGATGATATCGCCGTCGTGCAATGTTGTGCGGGCGGTGAGTTTTTGATCGTTGATGAAAGTGCCGTTGGAACTACCCATATCTTCGAGTTCAACTTTCTCAACACCCTGGATACATTTGGCATGTTGACGAGAGACGCTGGTGTCATTGATGACAATTGGTGCATTTGGTGCGCGGCCAATGACGACTTCCGGCAGATCAAGAATGTAGCGTTTGCCTAAGTTGGCGCCACTATATTGCACCAGGCAGGCGCGCTTGCGCTTGGGCTGGTTGAAGATCGTCAGCCCCACCGCATCGGTAATAATGGTTTTATCGTCGGACATCCTTATCCTCGTGCCTCGCCACGTGGGTATAAGTTACATAATACCCTGATTTTACTGCCTGTTACGCGCTATCTTAGCACAGGTATTCCAGGCAACGTATCGTTGATCTAATTTGGCGATCAGCATTGTCTGGTATCGGACGGTTCATAACATACTAAAGGATTTATGATTGCGACCGTTGTCACGTGACTGCTAATATGCCGCTTCAATTGAGGTATTACGGGGTAATTATGAAAATTGCAATCATTGGTTCCGGGTATGTCGGTTTGGTGACGGGGACGTGCCTGGCTGAGGTGGGGCATGATGTTACCTGTGTCGATACCGATCAAGGTAAGGTCAAGCTTTTGCTTGATGGTATCTCGCCTATTTACGAACCCGGTCTGGAAGATTTAATCAAACAGAACGTCGCGCAAAAACGTCTGCATTTCACCACTGATTTGCAAGCCGCGCTGCAATCGACAGCGGTGGCGTTTATCGCTGTCGGTACACCCGAAGGCGAGGATGGGTCGGCGGATTTACGTTATGTAAAAACGGTGGCGACTGCGATCGGCGACCTGGCGCCGGGTCCGATCACTGTTGTCGTCAAGTCGACAGTGCCGGTGGGAACCTGTGACATAGTTGAAGTTTTGGTGCGCGACAGATTTAAACGGCGTGGCGTTGATCATCAGGTTATTGTTGCCTCCAATCCGGAGTTTTTGAAGGAAGGCGCCGCCATCGATGATTTTATGAAGCCGGATCGTATCATCGTCGGCTTGCGCGGCGAGGGCGGCAGTCAGATATTCACGGAACTTTATCGTCCCTTTATTCTCGATGATCCCGCCAAGCTGTTGTTTATGGATCGTCGCTCCAGCGAGCTGACTAAATACGGGTCAAACGCGATGCTAGCGACGCGCATCAGTTTCATGAATGAGTTGTCGCGTTTGTGTGAGGCGGTGGGGGCCGATGTCGACGATGTACGTCGTGGTATGGGCGCTGATCCGCGCATCGGCAAAAAGTTTTTGTATGCCGGTCCCGGTTATGGCGGCTCTTGTTTCCCGAAAGACGTGGCGGCGTTGCAGCGTTCGGCGAAGAATTATAACGTTGAGTTTTCGGTGTTGAATGCGGTCAGTCATGCCAATCTGGAGCAAAAAAAACATGTCGCCGGCAAAGTACAAGAATACTTTGGTGCGGATGGTATCAAAGGTAAGCGCGTTGCGATCTGGGGTCTGACCTTTAAACCGGGCACGGACGATGTGCGTGAATCGCCGGCAACCACGATCATTAACTTGTTGCTGAGCTGGGGCGCCGAGGTGATTGCTCACGATCCCAAAGGTCAGCAAAACTTCGCCAAAGAATACGGCGACGCACCTAAACTAACTTATGTCGCAACGCCTCATGATGCCTTGAAGGATGCCGACGCGTTGGTATTGATCACCGAATGGAATGAGTACAAACGTCCGAGCTGGTCGGAAGTCAGCAAAGCGATGCGTACGAAAGCAGTGTTTGATTTGCGCAATCAATACGATGGCAAGATGTTGGCACAGATGGGCTTTTATTATCGTTGCGTCGGTCGCCCGGATGCCAAGGTTAGTTTGTAATGATTTGCGCGGTTGATTTAGGCGGTACGAAAACCAAGATTGGTATTTTTGCTGCTGATGATCCCCGGACCGTGCAGGAAACCGTTACCTATCCGAGCGGTGATTTCCGTAGTTTTGAAGACCTGATCCAAACTTTCCTGAGCACGCGTTCGCTGTCACTGGCGGCGATGACTGTTGGTGTCGCCGGTCCCGCCAGTGTTACCGAAGGCGAGGTCACGAATCTAAAGTGGCGTTTGCAGGCTTCCAGTTTATCGGCACTGGTGGGTGCACCCGTCACGATTATCAATGATCTCGAAGCACATGCCTGGGGTATCGCGACATTGACCGATGCAGGACAAGTCGTGGTTCGTCCGGGGCGGGCGAAGCCCGGCAACCAGGCCTTGATCGCGGCGGGAACGGGCCTTGGTGAAAGCATTTTGTTCTGGGATGGCAACAAACATATACCGCGTGCGAGCGAAGGTGGGCATTGCAGCTTCGCGCCGACCGATGCGCGTGATGTTGAATTGCTGCAATATTTGTGGCGCGACTATCCGACGGTGAGTTGGGAGCGGGTGGTTTCGGGCAGTTTTGGTTTTCGCCATCTGTATCAATTTTTAGCGAAAAAAACTGAGTGGTCGCGGCAGATACGGGTAACAATCGATGCCAATGAGGAGTTTGGTCCGCAGATTTCCGCGGCGGCGCGGCAGCATGATCCGGTGGCTTTGGAAACCATTGCCTGGTTTATGCGGCTGTACGGCTCCGAGGCCGGTAATCTGGCGCTCAAAGCCTGGGCGATGGCGGGGTTTTACATTGCCGGTGGTATCGCCGTTGCACTCAAAGATTTTTTACTCGATGGCAATTTCGCGCAAGGTTTTGCCAACAAAGGCCGCTTCCAGCGCGTGCTTGATGATGTGCCGATTACTTTGATTACCGATCCTAATTGCGCGCTCAAGGGTGCTGCGCGCTATGCGAAGACATATATTGAGTGATCAGGGACCTTTCATATCCTTGAACTTCAGCGAGAAACCCGCCGCTTTATTCGCGCACTGATCAACTAAACAGACAAACGCCATCCGGGTATCGTCGCGGTAGCCCCATTTGCGATCGCCTGCACCGCATGCGAAGACGCCGCAGGTACTTTCATTGCTAGTTCCCCCAAAAGATACCTGATCAAAACCGCCCAAATAAATGGCGTGGTTGGGGAGATTTTTATATTTACTCAGGAAGCCTGACCAGTCATCGATATTACCGCTCGGCTTGGTCGAGCTGGTGATGACTTCATTTGTCCAGCCGCTAAGATTTTGCTCTTTGTTATCGGCAGTGATCAGCAAGTCCATATTATTTTCGTAGCCGCAGGTGCAAACATCTTCGATTTTCTTTTCGCCCGTAGCGCCGGATTGGAATTGATGTAAGACAACATCGGCAAGACCGCCGGCACGTTTGACTTTATAGATAAACTGGCCTTTGTAATTACTCTCACCTTCGCTGGTGTCAAAATACATCATCATCGGTACGCGTGGCGCGGACGCATAACCTTCGTCGGCACGCAAGCCGCCGTGATTGGTTGGCCCGCCATTATTATTACCGTTACTACCATCGCCATTATTCCCACCATTAGTACCGTCACCGTTCGCGTTCGGATCGCCAGCGGTAGCATCTTGGCCAGGCTGGCCGGTTTTGCCGTCGGTTAAACGTCTGGCGTTAGAACCGCCCGTGAAGTTTGAGTCACTGCAGCCTACGATGAGCAGTAGTGAAAACATCATGGTTGTTAGTAACTTCATCATGCGTGGCCTCGGCAAAATAAAAACGTTTAAAAGTCTTTCTGACAGTGCAATGTGCAATATCCTTGTCGGCTGTTGGTGCCAAGGACTTGAGCAGAAAAACTATAATCTAATAAACATCAATAATTTCATAATGTTATATTGAAAGAAAAGAGCGAAAAACTCGGGGCCAAGTTGTCGTTGCCAACCCGCCAGGGGAGCCATAGACTAAACCTTTTTCCTGGTCGTGAAATTCGGGAGTTGGTTATGAATCGCAACCTGGCGCTGGAATTAGTGAGAGTGACAGAGGCGGCGGCACTCGCCTCTGGCCGATGGATTGGTCGCGGTGACGAAAAGTCCGCGGATCATGCCGCTGTCGAAGCTATGCGCAAAGCTTTCGATTCCATTAATTTCGACGGCCGGATTGTGATCGGCGAAGGTGAGCGCGATGAAGCACCGATGCTGTACATCGGCGAAACAGTCGGCGCTGGTGACGGACCTAAAGTCGAGATCGCTTGTGATCCACTGGAAGGCACGACGATCACGGCACTTGGTCGTAGCGAGGCCATCTCGGTCATTGCCGCTGCCGAGGCGGGTGGTTTGTTGCATGCGCCGGACACATACATGGACAAGATCGCCGTGGGTCCCGCCGCCAAAGGTGTCATTGATATTACCAAGAGTCCGACCTGGAACGTGCGCGAGGTCGCCAAAGCGCTGCGCAAAGATATTCAGGATATGATGATTATTATTCTTGATCGCGATCGTCACCAGGAATTGATCGCCGAAGTTCGCAGTACCGGCGCGCGTATCCGTTTGATTGGTGACGGCGATGTGTCGGCGGCGGTTGCCGTTGCACAGGATCATGCTGGTGTCGACATGCTGATCGGTATTGGCGGTGCTCCCGAAGGCGTGATCGCCGCCGCGGCTTTGTTATGTCTGAATGGCGATATGCAGGGCGTTCTCAAATTCCGCAGTGATGAGGAACGCCAACGCGCCAAAAAAATGGGCATCACCGACCTGAATCGTATTTATGGCATCAATGATCTCGCCAAAGGTCACGTGATGTTTGTTGCGACCGGCGTGACCAACGGCAGTTATCTGTCAGGCGTGCGGTACTTCGGTGGTGGCGCACATACACATTCGATCGTCATGCGTTCAGAATCCGGAACCATTCGCGAAATCAAAGCGGCGCATCATTTTGATCGCAAGCCCAATTATGGTTGGTGAAAACTGCTCTACTCGTGTGTTGCCAACCGCCTCATAATTCTCTCGTTATGA
>CAZZCU010000031.1:0-26191 GCA_964652825.1 uncultured Oligoflexales bacterium | reverse complement strand
CCCGCAACTGTCAAACGATCAATACTCGGTTGAGGTTTGGTTCGTACTTATTGGATTAGTTGGCGCATTTAGTTTGCCAGGAGTTTCTTTGCTTGTATTTGTGAGGCTACCAGTAGTTGCTGTTTCTTTGCCCCCGGTTCTGGTTTTTACTAAGTTACTTCCATCGCAACTTACCACGATAAACGTCAAGGTTATTAGCAACACCAGATGTAGGGAGTGACGTTTTTTACTGCTCATAAGGCTTCCTCTTAAGTAAATAGGAACATTAGTAATTACCTACTGTTGCTACATTCGGAGCATTGGTTCTAAAACTTTAACAAAATCGCAACAAATCTCATTTTTTCATTTAATTACAATATGTTACATCGAAGAGTCTTCGCCCCCCAAACAGCCTTTGGTTAAGAATCATAAGTTGTACTCCGACTAACTATTTAACCAGGGTGGCGGGCGAGCCATACGGCTCGTGGTCGTGCAATGACCGAGGTATGACACAAAAAAGGCCAACGACCGGCCTGTCCTATTCGACGTCACAAAAATGATAAATCGTGGCGCGGATAAGCCGACGATTTACATTCAATATCGCCACCCTGGTTTCCTAGAGGATATCTTATGTCACGGCGCGAATTAAGACTGACTGGCAAGGAATGGTGGGATTACGAGTTATTGCAGCGGTTGCGATATAAGACTGTTATCAGAAAAATTCGCGACAGAGCCAGAACAAGTCCACATCTTTTAAATTCCGCACCAGCCAATAAAAAACTCAGCTTGCGAGTGATTTTAGCGCTAGAAGATCAACTCATCACGCAGATTAAAAAGAATATTCACCATCCCGACTTTGATTTTTCGCCGCATCAGAAATCTCTGGTAATTGTTGATAAGCCACGTAACCTTTATCTGGCAGATTGGGCAGATAAAATTCTTTTGATGGTCATGGCGTCTATTCTGCAAGAGGGTACCAGTAAATTACTGTCATCTTCGGTGTATTCTTATCGCAAGGGATTCAGTGCGACGAAGGCCGTAAAAAAACTTAGTAGATTCGTCAAAAGGAACCCTGGAAAAGATATTTATATTATTAAAAGAGATATAGCGCAGTACACTGACTCGATCTCGCAACAAAAACTTTTTTCGTACTTATCTGAACAGACCACCTTGGATCCCAACTCGTTGTTTGGTCGACTGTTGCGCAAAGCCATACGCATTGAAATTCTCGCAAAAAATGACGAAGGCCCCTCATGTCTGGCCAAGGGAATACCCTCGGGCTCGCCATTATCCCCACCCCTCGCCAATCTATTTTTAAAACCACTCGATGACGTTTTGATGCCGATACCAAATAGTTTTTATGGTCGCTTCGGTGATGATTTTGTATTTGCCACTACAGATCGATTGACGGCTGCGCGTGCGTTAATGGATATTCATAGAATTGTCACAGAGCTCGGCCTGCAAACCAAGCCCGAAAAAGAATTGAATTGTACTCTGACACGACAGACCAGCCGCAAATCATCTGAGCATATGCTGCCTGATTTCAAGCTGGTTCGATCCCTGGAATGGATTGGATATCGTATCGATTGTGATGGTGGTCTGGGCGTGCGTTTTCAGCATCTGGATCGCGCCAAGACACAGATACTTAAAAAAATCGAATCTGCATTTGACAAGAGTGTTGAGCATGAATTCACACAGCAGCAAAAAATTGAATTCTTGCGCGTTAATCTGCAATTACTTCTTAATCTAACGTCCTCACCGGTATCTTTACAACGATTGACAGAAGCGGCCGCCGTTCAGGCCAGAAAAGATATTGTGCATGCTGTGCTGCAAAGTGTCGTGATTCTGGCCGGTCGGAAATGGGGCATGAGAAAACAAGAGGCCTGGAGACTTCTAAGACGAATAAAGAAAGACTTGTGTTTTACCAGGAAGGCATTGCCGCCACGGGTGGCTGCATGAAAATAAGACTCGCAGACACCTTGGCTCAGCGTGTCGCCAGACTCCAGCGTAAGTCGGATTGGAGGCAGTATCTACTGAGTGATCGGCTGCGCGAATTTGCTCTGTACATTGTTCGGAGAAGCAGAGGTTACCTAACCAGAAAATCATTTAGTTACTTTGGTCGCCTTATTGAAGCTTTCACTTTGGCTTTTATCTGTACCGAAGGTGTCTTGAAGGCGACATTGGCGGTAGTGATGGTTAGTGTCCTTTTGGAGATTATCTCGGACACGCTGATGCTGGTTTTTCGCTCTGAGTTGGTAATGGCGGGTTTTTGGCCAAAACGTACCGTGCTGGGTGCTGTGATAGCGGTACATGTGCTTGGTTATGTTGTTGTTGCAGATTACATCAACCCTTCATCCAATCAGATTTCCGTTCTGTATGTGGTGATGATGATGCAATTTGTTTGTCATTTAGCGTCCGCTGTCATGTTTGTCGACACGGCTCCGACTCATTTTCAAAGGCGCGTTTTTATCTCACTGTATGCAAACCTCGCTGTGATCGCCCTGATCGGCGGTGCGTGTTATGCCTCTCTTCATCTTGTCGATGGTGTCGTGGCAATTTTTCTTGTGTTAGCTGGCGGCATCATCGCGCGTTTGGCCTTGGATGTTTATGTTTGGCGCTGTGCTAAGAATTTTGCTGCCTCAAATATTCATGTTTTGGAGACAGAAAAACCAAACGATCAGGTTGTTCCTAATGTAGACAGTAGAATAATGTTTTATCGTGCGTTTGGGGCTTGCGCTCAATTTATCAGCCCCTTAGCATTGGTTTGGATGCATGGTGTTTCTAAATTTAGTTTAGGAGTTCTCGGTCTTTGTTTGTTGGGTTCTGCGGTTGTTGAAAGACCAATACGTGCTCTGGCCGTGGATTTGTTTATGTTTTTCCGACTGCGTAAATGGCAAATTATCGCCAGTCGGCAAAAAATCATTAATAAGTTAACCGTTGTTTTGAATGTGTTCTTAGCCTCAATTATTTTTTTATGGGCGTATAGCGCCTCAGATCTGATGACAAGTTTGGTGTTGGCGGCGTTTTGTGGGTTTTATTTTCGTAACAAATCAACCCACTTGCGTTTGGCTCTGGTTACTGCCGAATTGCCATTGATAGCTTATCAATTTGTGCCGCGATTAATTTGTATTTTAATTGCAGTGACGATGACTGACGCGAGCATGTATCTTCCGTGGCTTTGTTTGGGTGAAATGTTGGCGGCAATTGCCGCTTATTATCAAACCAATCATATTGATGCCGCGGTAGCGTTGGAGCATGACGCATCCGTATCTCATGCCAAGACAAGGTCCGCTGCTTTTGTGGGTCCGATTCCATTTCTGTTGTCATTTAATACGCTAGACGAGTTTTTCTGTCAGCAAGGCATACCATCGGAATTGATATCGGTGAAACTCCACCGCGCGCTTCGCTCTGAACAAAGTATGCGTGATTTTGCGGAAAAATTGGCGCTGTCCCTGCGTTCTTGTGATTTTGTCATGGCAACAAGTACTAGTGAGCTTGTGATTTGGCTCCCAGGATGTAAGGACGTTTCAGCCACTATTTTTCGCCTATTGCTAAATTTCCCCTTTATTGTCCAAAGCTGCAAGAAAGCAAGTAAGGCGAAATTTATAAAACACATTCGCGGTGCTAATGTGTTGCCCGATGTTTTCTCGGAGTTTTCTCATCAGTGGTGGGCGGAAGATAAATATGGCCGATTCGTTTC
The DNA here is from genome assembly GCA_964652825.1 of uncultured Oligoflexales bacterium. Taxonomy (GTDB): domain Bacteria; phylum Bdellovibrionota_B; class Oligoflexia; order Oligoflexales; family CAZZCU01; genus CAZZCU01. Next base: position 22,512 of record CAZZCU010000031.1, on the reverse strand, counting down.
GGCTGGCCGTAGGGCGACTGCCGAGCAGGCGCGGATCTTTCAATCTCTTAAGGGTCGGGTCGAAGACTCCATATTCTTCTTAAGGCAGCTCCCTAGCGAAAGAGATAATGTCTGCTATCTGGCTTTGGCGCCGATGGGGCATTTGCTGGGCATAATTGTTTCTGATAAGTCCAAGATAGATGCCAATGCTGAAGACAATGATTTCAGGCAGGCTGCCGTTAGTTCATTTTTCCCTCCCAGGAATGTCTCGAATCTATATCTACCACCATCGGATTTCTACAACGTCTACAGTGCCCTGAGCGTTGTGGCTAAACGGTTTGGCATAGAGGTGTCTTTGTGCCAGAGCAGGGACGACTTAAAGCAATCGATAGCCTTGGCTTACACAGATAATGGCCTGGGAAAAAGTTTTTTCTTGATGGTGACTATGAGGGCCTTGGATGTGTCGGAAATTAAACATGCGGCTTAGTAAAATTGTGCTCATGTTGTTTGGCATGGCCTTGATGTCGAGTTGGGCGTCTTACGCTGACACTTTGCAATGTTCAGATGAAGGCGATAAATATCCACTGTTTTGGCGCACACCTAATCAGTCTGTTCGAGTAGATGAAATAACTTTTGCAACTCCACATTTTGTTCAGCCGGTCTTGGCGTGTGCGCGATGGCTGGAGAATCTTCCCGCAGAATTTTGGGCTGATGAAAGTAAGTTGAAGTTTATTTATTTGTACTCCGCGGGCGGTACAAAAGCGGTTCGCTTTCAGGGCGAGCGCGCCCAAGGCATACGACAGGCTTGTGTTGATGATGAATATTGCCGCTTAACATTCCCCACAAATCTATATCCAAGTTTTATTTTTCAGGGATTCCGGCAGCAGATAAGTAGTTTTCGGGAACGCAGTCGCTTTTGTTTCGCTGCCACTAGTCATGCCAACCTAAAAAGAAAAGACATCTCATTCCAAGAATTTTATATCTCAAAACTTAAAAATACTCGGACTTGGAATACCGCCAAAGATTCCTTCGCTGATATCGCTCAAACGATTTCCAGGGATGTTAAGTCAGGGATGGTTGTCATGTCGTCGCTGACAATTTCAAAGAAAGAGTTGGGTGAATTTTTGACTATTGCCACGCAAAACCCAAAACGCCAGCTCTTGCTTCTCGTTGATTTCATGTCTTGGATCAGTGAAGTCACGGAGAAAGAACTTGATGAGTTGCTGATCAGTTCCATCGGTATCCTTCCAGTTTTCAATCATCCCGATCGTCAGGGGGTCTATCATATAAAAGGCTTGTATGCTTTTGATGGTAGCGAGCGATTTTTGTTCACCTCCGCGAATTTGCGTAATCAATCTGAAAGCCGTTTGGTCGATCTAGGTTTGAATGGACGTGGGGGTGATTTGGCGACGATGTTGCGGCGACAAATCATGGGTACAGCCGACTCGGTCTGTCAAAATAAAGATTATCTCGATTGCAGCTTGAATGCTCGTTTTCAACCAAATGATCCGCGTTTGCAAAAGATTCATCAGCTTGTGGAGAATAGCTGCGCACTATGGGAGTCAGCCAAAAAACGAGAAGGGAATTTTACGGTAGAATCATCTAAGCAGCTCCTTCTATCTGATCAACATGATGTTACTGGAAAACTGATGGAGCTTATCGACCGTGCCAAAGAAAGCATTCAAATATCCACGGACTACTTTAATCACCATAAATTGTGGAGCACTATTCTGCGGGCAGAGGGACGTGGGGTTCGTGTTCAGCTTTTAATTGGTTCTCGACATGTGAATAGTCACGAGGAAGACCCATGGTTGCTGCATAAAGGCGTTGTAGTTGCCGATCAAGGTGGATCACTGATGCCTCACGCTAAATTTGTCTTGGTGGATAGAAAGTGGTTGTTGTTTGGCACAGGTAATTTGACTGTGTCGGGTCTGGAGAGATCGCAGGAAGCTTTTTTTGTGACTTCTGATAGCTCACTGATCGAGGCTAGTAGGGAATATTTAAAATTATTCTTGCCCCCTGGATGATGGAGACTAGAGCGTCAGCTTGCCTCCGATCTTTTATTGTTTATATGTCAGTGGCTGACCTGGGTATCTTCTTCTATCAATAATTTTCCATGATTGACATGTACGTTAAAAATACGTACTATATGGAATTATTGGTGCAGATTCTTCTGACAAATGTCGCTAGGAAGCAATTGAATCAGTGTCCTGAATATATCGCACGCAAGTTTGATTATTGGCTTAATTTAATTAGAACGATCGGCTTATACGAGGCGAGAAAATATAAAGGCTTTCATGATGAACTCTTACATGGTGATCGTCATGGTCAGCGTTCGGTTCGCCTTTCCAAGGGGTATCGAGTGATTTATCAGGAGATAGGCAAATTAAATTTTAAAATAATTAAGGTGTTAAGCGTTAACAAGCATGACTACTAAACAAAAAAGATATTCATTTGGAGAATTTTTGCGTGTACATCGCATGGGAGAGGAGCTTTCCCAGGTGGAATTCGCCAAATTGCTTGGTATTTCTAAACAGAGATTATGTGATATCGAACACGATCGATTTTCAGTTAGTATTAAGTTGGCAAAGCAAATTGCGCAAAAGCTTGATATGCCTCCAGAGTGGTTAGTTAAGTTAACTCTCCAGGATCAAATCAAGAAAGAGCGATTAAATTTAAAAGTAAGTTAGAGCGTTTATGCGGATGTAGCTCAGTTGGTAGAGCGTCAGCTTCCCAAGCTGAAGGCCGCGGGTTCGAGACCCGTCATCCGCTCTGATAATAAAAAAGGCTGGGTAAATCACCCAGCCCCGTGTGAAATCCCAAAGATAATCTAGCGGGCGAAGAGACGTAAGTTAGCAACATTCGCGCCTAAACGGGTTTGTGGCTCGGACGGCTTAAAGTTACCTGTGCGTTCCTTGCGCTGCACGCAGGCATTGATGGTACTCGATAAGCTGCTCCAGGTTGCGGAGTTGCTATTCAAGGCATCGATTAGGCAGCCATCCCAATATGTGTATACGGCTTCAGAACTACAGCCGAAGGACGTACGGTCTTTACGTGCCGCCGTCAGAATAATCCGGTTTGGTCTTTGCATCAGTGGCTCTGCGAAAACCCCAGAGTAACAAGCAGAGACCAGGACAACCGTCGGCTGATTGCCGCAGTGTTGCTCAAGCATCTGATCTAGTTGTGTCGGAGTCAGGTAAGGTTGGCCTTTAATATAGAAGCCGCGTGTTGTGCCGTGCGAGGTCATGAACACGCTACAACCATCGTCGGGGCCGATATTTTGTTCACGTAAAGCTTTTTCAAAATTCGCCGCGCTCGTTGCCATCACGCCATTTTTTTGTTCGTTGGTTTTGCGCGAAAGATGCCGGATATTTTCGTTAGCGACACCCATGGTGCCGAAGATCGTCGCGACCTTTTTGCGAGCATTGTCAAAAGCCCGGATGCTATCGTCGCCGGTCATGACCACGCTGTGCCAGCGGATGTCGCGTAATTTAACATCATCATGATCTTTTAGCGGCTTGCGGGTCTGATTCTGTGAGGATTCGCCATCGTCATTATTTGCATGTTTAGCGTCATCTTCTCTCTGATGTTGTTCAAGGATTTCCGGTGTGATGTTGCGATTTGAATCATGGCTATCTTCGTTATTTTGTCCGCAACCGACAACGCCCAAGATCAGGAATAGGTACAGCGATGTGTTGTTGAAATTCATTTCAACCCCCTGTTCGTCTGATGACTTGTTGTTCTTGTAGTATGTTACTTAATTAAGTTTAGGAGGTCGAGGCGGGATGGGCAAATTTTGGGCATTTAGCATTTGTTGACAAAAGGCCGGAAAGGCACGCCAATAAGCACATTGGTGTTTTTGCGAAATTTCACAAAGATCAAAGAAGAGTGCAGCGTTTTACCCGCCTTGAAAAGATGGACGAGTAAGATCATTGTTATCTTCGCAGGGCAAGTCGCTAACGTGTACAGTCTTTTCTTCGCCAGACAAATCTTTGATCCGTGTTTTCCATGGCACGCTTGGCGGAAGCCAAATGCCATACTTCTTGAATAATTCCGGCGTCAGCCTCCAGATATTGCGGTGGATGCTGAAGTGCAAATGACGATGTCCGGCAGCGCCGGTCTTGCCTTCTTCGCCGATAACATCGCCAATGCGAACATTATCTCCATCCTTAACGTTAACCGTGCGTAGATGTGCATTGAGTGCCATCAAATTACTTTTGGCGTCAAAAATAACGACCCAGTTGCCAAATCCATAGCCGCATCCGTCATTGTTGAATTTGCGATCGTCTTGATTGTCGCAACCGGTGTGAACAACAACTTTGCCATCGAATACTGAAAGAATTTGTGCGTTTGGCTCCTGTTCCGGCGTGCTCAAGTCAACCGCGAAAGAGGTGTTTAGATATGAGTGAGTACGTCCCGCGGCTGTTCTTGGTCCTTGAGTGCAGATGGATCGGCTGTTCCGTGATTTGGGGAACAATACTTCTGGTGTCGGGTCTTGATCTTTTTCAACGCAGATACTTTTTGTTGGTTCAGTAAAGACGCAAGCTTCCGTTGCCCGGCATTCTTCGCCTTCCGGATAGGTACAGCTCTTGGCCCAATATTGATATTTAATGTTCCATTGTGTTGTGGGATTGGCGTAGAGAAACCAAACAACCGTAATAAGGACTATTCCGACGACATATAGAATATGTCGCGAACTCATGGTGGATTATTCCGGCGAGCGCTCCCCATCAATCGGAGTGCTTTAAAGCGGAGTCATGTACAGAACAGCGTTCTGCAAGAAATTGGCGACGGCGATATCAAATGCGTGCGGAGTGATTTGATTGCCACTGCCTTTGACATAGTAAATATAACGCCAGCCGTTGCCGGCGGTGTTGCGATTAACGCTCGCATATTTGCCATCAAAGCGACTGCCGTACTCAATGCTCTCGACACTGTACTTGATGTCGATAATACGATTGCCATTTGCTTCTTTGAAACGATAGAAACCCGGTCGATCCTGAATCCAGGCGAGAACAATAAAGCGACCGGCGCTGTCATGTTTGATCAAAGCTTTTTCGGCAGGTGTGTTGGGCTGAACAGCCGCGCCGGGCGGATACAAACGACGATCACGTGCATCGACGATTTGAAATTGCGCATCTAAGCCGTTGTCACGAGCGAATTTATTACGCTCTTGGATGAGGTGATCAATATAAGCTTTAGCGCGACCCGCGGCTTCAACCAAATAATTACTGTTGTCGGATTCGGCCAATGAGGCGATGGCTGAGTGCTCAGAACGTGAGGTTGTTTTACAACTAGCACTGGCAAGAACAAAACCAGTGATAACTAAAAGCATGGGCAACAAACGTAACATGCAGCAAGCCTCCGGTACGATAAGGTAGACACTATGATCTTACTGGTGGGAGTTGCCCGAAACAAGGCTTACCGATCGATTTCCGTAATATCAGCTACCGAGGCGCCTTCGAGGCCCAGGCTGGTTTGCGATGTTCCGGAAAATTCGCCGACGATCAGTTCCAGTTCTTTTAATACATTGGCAATGCGTTCGCATAACCGGCGTCCTTCGGCGGTCAGCTCAGCTTCGCGACCGATTCGTTGCAGAATATTAGCCATGAAGACACCTTCAAGTTTACGAAGACGCTGCGTCACCGCCGACTGCGTAATACCAAGCATGCGTGCTGCCGAGGCTAGAGTATTGCCTTCGTACAGATGGCGCAAAATCATCAAGTCATCAATGTCGAGGAATCGCGTTTTCTTCATAGCTTTTCAGTCTCCATGTTCCGCATTGAGCAAATCCGACGCGTGAAGCCTCGATCCCAAATGCAACAAACGAAAAACAGACAATGGTTTTTGAGGTTAACGCAATCAGCTCAACCGGGAGAGGAGGGCAACAACAGGAACAGCAATCAATAACCAGGGTGCCATACTGCATGGGGTGTGCCAGGTAGCTCCCCCATGAAATTATTGATTTAATTATATCCGAAGAATGCCGGCCGTCTATTCTTTGGACATTGGAAATACCTATTTTAGCTATAAATAAGGCCTATTACAGAAGACCCTTCTTAATAAATGAAAAAAATGGCACCCACTTAGGGGCGCCACCTTTGTTTTTGGGTCGAATTCGACAAACGGTCCTAGCGGTAGTTGCTGCCTCCGCCGCCGCCGCGATAGCCCCCGCCTCCACCACCGCCGCCGGTACGTGGTTCTTGAGGACGCGCTTCAGTGACAGTCAACGCTCTGCCATCTAGTTGCATTGCATTTGCTTTTTCGATCGCTTCTTGTGCTTCTGCGTCGGAAGACATTTCAACAAAGCCAAAGCCCTTACTACGGCCTGTATCACGGTTTGTGATGACTTTGGTGGACTCGACCGTGCCGTATTGTGAGAACAGGCTTTCCAGCTGCTCTTCTCTAACTGAGTACGGCAAATTTCCTACGTATAACTTCTTACCCATGCGCCCTCCTTAAAGGCCTGCTACAAAAACCACTCTCCAGACTTAAAGCCCCATGCTCGACTAGTCGGAAGAGCGAATTTTAATAATCTCATATTCAAAAACCGCCGCCAATTCCAAGTTCCACTCATTGTGGATCCGGGGAGTTCTGCCCTGGCTAGCGAATTAAATCCTCCAGCTCGGAAACCACACCCACCGAACCGGCAATAATCCCAGTTCCTTCAAGGTCATAGACCGCATCTTGGGTTTGCTCATAGTTTCTCAGGACCCCACCAGCCTCCTCGATGAGCAGCGTTCCGGCCGCCAGGTCCCAGGGTTGCAACCCCAGCTCCCAGAAGGCGTCATATACGCCTTCTGCCACCATTGCCAGATCCAGGGCGGCGGCACCGTCTCGGCGTACGCTTTGGCAAATATCCGCGACTTTGGCAAAGCGCTGGACTTCCCGCTGTAGCTCTTCGCCCTTTTTGTAATAGAAACCAGTAACCAGAAAGGCTTTGTTGATTGGCCGCGATCCTGCCACGCGCATCGGCCGGCCATTGACGCTAGCCCCTTGCCCGCGTCGGGCACAATAGGTTTTGCCGCGATTTGGGTCGATTACGCCACCTTCCAGAATCTCGACTTTGCCATCATCACGAAAAATGCCGCGTGCGATCGAGACACAAAAAAATGGGTAGGCATTGGCAAAATTCGTGGTGCCGTCCAAAGGATCAATAATCCACACATGCGCGCCAGAAGTTCGGACTTGCGAAGATCGGCCGGCTTCTTCCGAGTAAAAATGATCGTTAGGGAAAAATTCGCGAATGCGATCGAGAATGATTTTTTCGCTCGCCAGATCGGCGTCAGTCACTAGGCTATTATCGGCTTTGTAGGTGATCTGGCGGCCATTGCCAAAGCGATGCATCAGCTCTGTAGCAGCTAGTTGCAGTGTTTCTTCAAGGAATTCAAAGGTATAAGTGGAAGTGCTCACTGGAGCTGGAGTCCCAAAACAAGAACGTCTAACAAGTCGCTGAAACGTCGGCGGGAAGGCAAATTCCTGTTTTTAACCAACAGCTTCCAAGCTATACCTATTGTGGCATAGGTGGATTGTTTTAGCCACAAGCCTTTGATTTTCGTTTGTGATTTAATTTTGACCTTTGCTTAGAGCAACCTGATAATAACAAAAGCAAAGTGTAAAGCGACGATGTCTGCTTTGTCGGGCATTGAGGAGTCGGAAAATGGTTAATTATTTGATCCTGGCATTAGTATCGATGCTGGCGGGTTTGGTGATATTTTGGACATTGGTGTATGTCCTCCGCCGCAAACTTCAACGTGATAATTTACAACAGAAGCAACAAATCTTACGCGAGGCTCAGCGTCAGGTCGAAAAAATCCGGGCCGATGTCCAAGGTCGCATCGAGCAAAAACTGCAGCTTGCTCGCGAAGAGCTGGAAACAAACATCGCCACACGCCTGGAAGATCTCAAAGTCGCCGAAGTAGAGCTGCAATCGCAGGAGCAATCCGCCTCCGCAGCTGAATCCCAGCTCAAGCGCCATGAACGTGAGTACGAGCAAATCGTTACCAAGGTAACAGCGGTAAAAGAAATTATTGATGGTCAGAAAACCACGATGGATGGATTGCAGATTGAGCTGCGTGACAAGCTGGAGCAGGTGAGTGGTGTCAGTGCCGCGAAAATTACCGACGATCTCAAAACACAATTGGTTGATCAGCGGCAATTGGAGGCTCAGAAAGTATTAAAGACCCTTACTGAAGATCTCAATGCCTCAACCAAACGTATGGGCAATCGGTTATTATCGCGTACCCTGTCTCGTTATGCGCCGAATTTTGTCTGGCCAAAACCCGTCAACAATGTTGAGCTGCCGGACCCAGGTTTGATCGATTTGCTGCACTCTGATCAGCACCCGCTTTTGCAGAATCTGCGTGATATCTCCGGCGCGACTATCGAGATGGTAAAAGATAATCAGGATAACATCATACCGGTTATTAAACTTGTCGGGGGCTATGGGATTTATCGCGAGGCTGCGCGCTTAACCCTCGAAGAGCTCAAAACCAAGCATCCAAATAGTTGGGCGAAGATGGCGGATGTGTATGCGCGTCATCGCGAGGTTATCGAGCATCAAGCGCTATTGCTCGGTCGCAGGGCTGCCAAAGAGCTACGTCTTAAAGGCATTCACGTCGAGGTTTTGAAAATGGTCGGCAGCTTGAATTGGCGGACCAGTTATCGACAAAATCAGTATCTTCATTCGATGGAAGTAGCACGTCTAGCCGGTATGATTGCCGATGAGCTGTCGGTTGATCCCGATCTGGCAAAACGCTCGGGCCTGTTGCACGATATTGGCAAGAGCATTGATTATCGCATCGAGGGCAGTCACGCGGTCATCAGCGGTGACTATGCAGATCGTTACGGTGAGTCGCGTCTGATCTGTGACACGGTAATGTCGCATCACAATGATTTGCGGTTGGAGACACCGCTATCCTATGTCTTAAAATCCGCCGACACCTTATCAGGCGCTCGTCCTGGCGCTCGCGTCAATCTTGAGGAAGGCTATCAGATTCGTTTGTCGGCTATCGAAGAAGTCGTGCGGAGTTTCCCCGGTGTTGTTAAGCACGGTATTATGAATGGTGGCCGCGAGGTTCATGTTGAAGTGAACCATAAGCGCATTAGTGAAAGTGATCTGGCGTCCTTAAGTGCAGCGATTGCTAAACGCATTGAGGAACAGGTTCAGTATCCGGGGCAGATTAAAGTGATGGTTACGCGCCGTTTTGAATCGGTTGCCGTCGCCTAGTTTTCCTTTGAGCAGAGGTTGTTGCAGGGATGAACGCGGTTTTAGCCAGAGAAGAACTCAACGGCATAGTTAACAAAGTTAACTTGTACGTTAGCGTGCAGCGTTATGATGCCGCCGAAAAATTGTTGCGAGCTGCCATCGCCGATTACGGCCCCTTGGCAAATATGTACAATCTCCTTGGTGTAACTTACCATCGGCAATCACGGTTCATTGAGGCGCTCGACGAATTTCAGCGAGCGTTGCAGATAAATCCCAGTTATGTCGAAGCATCATTGAATCTGGCGGCGACGCTCTGTGATTTAAGTCGCTATGAAGAAGCGCGGGAAATTTTCAACAAAGTTCAGGCACAGACCAGCCCAACCAAGCGTCAGCCCGATTTGGTTTTAGGGCGACTTGCCAATTTGCATGCTGCCGCGGGTAATTTGTATCAACAAAGCAATATGTCGGCGGATGCTATCCGCGAGTATCGTAAAGCCTTGTCGTTGTTTGAACGCATGCCGGACGTCAAATTAAATTTGGCCCGCTTGTACATGCAAATTGGTCAGCTTGATAAGGCCCAAACGGAACTCGAAGATCTTTTGCGGGCTTTCCCGGATGTTGCAGAGGCGCGCACCTGGCTAGGGGTTTTGTATCTGAAATTAGGCCGGACAGAGATCGCCCGTGATCAGTGGTTAAAAGTCCAACAAACTGATCCAAACGATTTAATTTCAAGGGCTTATCTGCGCATGACGACGACGCGACCGCGTCCCGGTGGTCTGCCGCTTCACGACCCTGCTGTAAAAATATAAAGATCCAGCATAGCGACCCGATACAACTCTCATACACCCAAAGGAGATTTTGGCGGCATGAGTGAGTTGCCCTATAAGCCGGAGAATTTGACGATCCTGGTTGCCGACGGACATGATTCGACGCGCAAAGGCATCGTGCGGGTTTTGGCAAAGATGGGTTTCAAAACCATTGTCGAAGTTCATGATGGCGCTGAAGCACTCAAAGTTCTCGATGAGCAGTCGGCGGATCTGGTGATTTGTGACGTGAACTTACGCAAAAAAACCGGCTTTGATGTTTTGCGTTCTTTACGTCAAAGCGAGTTGAGCAGCGATATACCGGTAGTGATAGTCACCGGCGAAAGCAGCCGCGACGACATCGTTAAGGCTGCTGATCAAGGTGCCAGCGACTATATTTTGAAGCCTTTTCAGCCTGTTGATCTTGAGAAGAAAATATCATCTGTTCTTGATAGCTACTTCGCGCCGGAACCACTGACGCAAATGGTGCGCGCCGCTGAAAAGCTGGTTATTAATAAGCGATACGACGAAGCACTCAAGTTGCTGGAGGCAGCGCTGGTGGGTAATGAAACCAGCGTCAGAGCGCGGCATGGCAAAGCTTTAGTTTTGGATCGGGTCGGTCGCGTCGACGATGCGGTGAAATTGCTAAGAGAAAATATTGCGATTAATCCGAATTTTTATAAAACCTATGCGGTACTCGCTGACATTAGTTTGCGCCGCGATAAACCCGCTGAAGCTATCGATTACATGCGCAAAGAGTTGGAGCTGAACGGTAAAAATCCCGACCGCCAAGTGCAGTTGGGGCGCATGCTTTTGGATAACGGCGAAATCGAAGCCGCCATGCATCACCTGCGTGAAGCACTCAAGGAATCTCCGAAACATCGCGGCGCTCTGTTCGTCATGGGACAGGCATATGCCATGGACAGTAACTTGGACAAAGCAATCTACTATTTTCGTCGCCTGCGGCGCCACCACCCCGACAACACTCGGGCACTGGAAGCAATGGTGAGGTATGCCATGGAAGCTGACGATCCTCGCAAAGCTGAATTGGCTTTACGCGATGAGCGGACGGCGCATCCCGAGAAAATGGATGTGCATATTGTTCTGACCAGGTTGTATGCGGCGACCGAGCGTAATGAACAAGCTATTGAAACCATCGATAAAGCGCTGTTGGCAATGCCGGAAAATATCGATGGCTTGTGCATAAAGGCGGCACTACACGCGCGCATGAAGGACTACGAGCCGGCTATTGCTACCTATACTGCTGTGCTAAAAAAGCAGACCTCGATCGAGATCTTTCTGCGATTGACAGAGATTTATCTCGCTATGTCGAAGCCCGAAGATGCGATCGATACCGTTCACAAGGCTTTGTCGCTTAAGGAAGAGTTGGGCAAATTGTACCAGTTTCTGGGTGACGCCTACGTTCAGGCTGGTCAGCATGCCAAAGCTTACCTGGTCTACCATCGCTCTCAGCACCAGGGGCATATGACGCCCGAACTGAAGCAAAATCAACAGGCGGCACATCAGGCGATCTTTGAGCGTCGCCAGGGCCGCAGTCCACGAAAAATTGCATCCTAACTCCGCCTTTGATAAGGTCACGCCCGTGGTTAGTGGACGGACTCAAAGGTAAGACCAACATGCCGGACAAGGCGTCGATCGCGACAAAACTAACGAACTATCTGCTGTGGGTTTCCGAACGCGGTTTCACCACCGCGCGGTCTTTGCGTGCCTTCGGTCAGAGGCATGGTTCTTCACACCGCCGCAAGGTTATATTTTTGTTGGAGCCGGAGCTTGGCAGCGAAGACGAGAAAACTTTGCTCGCTCGTATCATTGCCGCCATGAAATTCGCCCCCAGCGATTTTGCAATTATGACTGCCGGGGATTTTTATCAGGATAGTCAGTTGAATCCTAGTGTCGTGGCGGAATTGGTGATTGCCATGGGCGCTGCCGCCGGTGCGCTTGTGGCGGGGCGTTCTGTTGAAATTGAGCATGAAGGTGGTCTTCTGCAGCAGTCGGCAATTAACGGCGCTGATTTTATCGTTACCTTGCATCCTTCGGAAATGATCCGAGATCCGCGCTCCAAAGTTAAATGCTGGGAACACTTGCAAAAAGCATTGGCACACATTGAGAGCATTGAATGCCAAAGGACATTGGTTCAATGATGCATGAGTGGTCGTGGAAAAAACTTAAGTCAAAAGCATGTTTCTTCATCTTGTTATTTTGGGCCTTGATAAGTTCGTCATTGGCAACTGCAAGCACTTGGGTTGAAGTTGATATCGGCATCATTGGTGCGTCCTCCGACGATATTTTGCAGAGCGCGGTTGCTCTGGCCAAAGAACGCGGCGCCGCTGGTTTGACGATTCGTCTGGACACGCCCGGTGGCTCACTCGAAGTCACACGCTCCATGGTGAAGACGATTCTGAATGCTGATTTTCCCGTTCTCGTGTGGGTGGGGCCGAGTGGTTCCCGCGCGGCTAGCGCTGGCGCCTTCATAACTTTGGCGGCACATATCGCCGCGATGGCTCCCGGCACAAATATCGGTGCGGCTCATCCGATTCAAATCGGTATGTCGGGCGATAAAAACGAACAAGACTCACATGCCGCCAAAAAAATTGAGAATGATACGGCGGCATTTATCGAATCTATCGCGAAAACGCGGGCACGCAATGTGGAAATGGCGGTATCTTTTGTTTTGGCCTCGACATCAATTGCGGCCGAACAAGCCTTGGAAAATAAAGTTATCGATTTGATTGCCAGCGATCTGTCGACGCTTTATCAGCAAGTTGATGGTCGTGAGGTTTTGTTGGCTTCGGGCACGACGGTGAAAATTCAAGCCGCGAACGCACAGATCATTCGTTACGAGTCTTCTCTGCGGCAGTCGCTGCTAACGATTTTGTCGAATCCGAATTTGTTCTACCTGCTGTTCATCGCCGGCATTATCGGACTTGGCTTCGAGCTCACGCACCCAGGCGCTTTGTTCCCTGGAGTACTTGGCGGCGTGGCAATGATTTTGGCTTTGATCTCGATGTCGATTTTGCCGGTCAATTTTGGGGCATTGTTGTTGTTGCTGGTGGGCATCGCCTTTATGGTGGGCGAGATGTTTTTGCCCAGCTTTGGTGTGTTGGGCTTTGGTGGCTTTGCCGCATTCGTTCTTGGGTCCATCTTGCTGATTGATCCAGGCAACGTCAGCGGTCTGGCGATCTCGCTGGTGACCATTATTCCGGGTACTTTGGCGGTTGCTGGTGCCGCTATAGCGATTGCTTACTTGGTGGTGAAATCAGAACGCTCGCGCGTTATATCCGGCACCGAAGGAATGAAAGGCGAGCGCGGTGAAGCGTTGCAAGATTTTGTTAACGGCGAGGGCCAGGTGAGGGTTGAAGGTGAGATTTGGTCGGCGCGGACTGATGATGCATCAGTAAGTGTGCGTGGTGGTGATCGTGTGGAGATTATGGAAGTGCAGGGTCTATTGCTGTTAGTTAGGAGGATTTCGTAATGGGTTTTGGTTTAACACTGGTTTTGGTGTTGGTTGTTTCCGTGCTGATGGCGTCAGTGCGAATTTTGCAGGAATATGAACGCGGCGTGGTGTTTCGATTGGGGCGGGTTTTAAATCGTCCTGCGGGGCCCGGCTTGGTCTTGTTAATTCCATATATAGATCGGATGGTAAAGACCTCGACACGTACTATTACTATGGATATCGAGCCGCAAGATGTTATTAGTCGAGACAACGTGACCTTGAAAGTAAATGCAGTGCTTTATTTTCGGGTTGTGGATCCCGTGCGCGCCATCATTAATATTGAAAACTATTTGTATGCAACGAGCCAACTGGCACAAACGCATCTACGTTCGACTTTGGGCGAGCATACGCTTGACCAGCTACTGACGGAGCGTGAGCAGGTCAACGCGCAATTACAGCGTATTTTGGATAGCAATACCGATCCTTGGGGAGTCAAGGTTTCGGCCGTTGAAGTGAAGCACATTGATTTACCATTAGACATGCAACGTGCCATGGCCAAACAGGCGGAAGCCGAGCGCGAGCGTCGGGCTAAAGTGATTGCCGCTGCCGGTGAGTATGAGGCGGCAACCAAGCTTCGTGAAGCCGCTGATGAATTGGCTCGTAACCCAATCACCATTCAGTTGCGTTATTTGCAGACGGTTTCGTCGATGATGACGTCGGAAAGAGCCTCAACGATTATCTTTCCGTTGCCGATGGATCTAATGAAAACTTATGCCGGGAAGTAAGCTCGTCGCCACTAGATAGTGACGACGAGACGCCAGACAGCCCCTTAGCGGGGGCTGCCTTCTTCAAATTCTGCGTCAACGACATTTGGATCTGATGACTTGTTATCACCGGCGTCGCCTCCGGCTGCACCAGACGCACCGGTCTGGCTTGCTGCGGATTTGTAAATCTGCTCAGCGATTTTATGGGATTTTTGTTCCAGTTCCTCGCGCGCTGCTTTGAGGGCATCCAGATCATCGCTGGCCAATTTTTCTTTGGCGGTGACGATGGCGGCTTCGACTTCGGATTTTTGCTCCGCAGGTAGTTTGTCGCCATTATCTTTCAGGGTCTTCTCTAGCGTAAAGATCATCGAGTCGAGATGGTTGCGGGCTTCGACGGTCTCGCGACGCTTCTTGTCGGACTCCGCATGTTGCTCGGCATCTTTAACCATGCGCTCGATATCTTTCTTGTCGATGCTGGTTGCACTTTGTACGGTGATCTTTTGCTCTTTGCCGGTACCGAGATCTTTGGCGGAAACCGAAACGATACCGTTGGCATCGATGTCAAAAGTCACTTCGATTTGCGGCACGCCACGCGGTGCGGGGGGAATATCAACCAAGCTAAAGCGAGCAAGCTGCATATTGTCGCCAGCCATATCGCGCTCACCTTGGAGAACGTTGATTTCTACCGAGGTTTGATTATCAGCCGCGGTCGAGAAGACCTGGCTCTTGCGTGTTGGTATCGTGGTGTTGCGTTCGATAATCTTGGTCATGACACCACCGAGCGTTTCGATACCAAGAGTTAGCGGTGTTACATCGAGCAGGAGAACATCTTTGACGTCACCAGCTAACACGCCGCCTTGAACAGCGGCACCTATACCAACTACTTCATCTGGGTTTACCGTGCGGTTAGGTTCTTTGCCGAAGAATTCTTTTACTTTGGCCTGAACCAGCGGAATTCGTGTCGAACCACCGACCAAAACCACTTCATCGATTTCTTTGGTGGTTAGACCTGAGTCTTTCAGCACTTGCCGGCAGGGAGCCAGGGTTTGTTCGACAATATTGCTGATCATTTGCTCAAACTTAGCGCGGGTCAAAGACAGCGTTAAGTGTTTGGGGCCGGATTGATCAGCGGTTAAGAACGGTAAATTAATGTCCGTCGCTTGCGTTGATGACAATTCAATTTTGGCCTTCTCGGCAGCTTCCTTCAGGCGCTGCATGGCCATGGGGTCTTTAGAAACATCCACACCGGTTTCGGTTTTGAAAGTTTTGACCAGGAAATCGATTAATAGTTCATCGACGTTATCACCACCTAAGTGGGTATTACCGCCGGTGGCCAATACTTCGACCACATTCTCGCCGACTTCAAGGATGGAGATATCAAACGTACCGCCACCGAAATCGAATACAGCAATCTTCTCGTTTTTCTTTTTATCAAGACCGTATGCTAATGCCGCGGCGGTTGGTTCGTTGACGATCCGTTTAACGTCAAGACCAGCAATCTTGCCGGCATCCTTCGTTGCTTGCCGCTGACTATCGTTAAAATATGCAGGTACGGTGATCACAGCCTCTGTGATTTTTTCACCGAGATAGTCTTCGGCCGCTTGCTTGAGTTTAGCTAGAATTTTTGCGGCAATTTCCGGTGGTGTATGAGTTTTGCCACCGATATCAAAGACAGCCAGACCGCCTTTGCCTTCGACGACTTGATAGGGCATGCGTTTAGCTTCTTCGGCGCGTTCCTTGTAGGCGCAACCGATGAAACGCTTGGACGAAAAAATAGTGCGGGTGGGGTTGGTGACGGCCTGACGGCGCGCAGCGGCTCCAACGAGCACTTCCCCATCCTTACCAAAAGCGACGACACTGGGGGTTGTGCGATGGCCCTCGGCATTGGCGATGACCACAGGCTGGCCATTCTCGACCACTGCGACAACCGAGTTGGTTGTACCAAGGTCAATTCCGATAATCTTTCCCATATGTTACTCCTTTTTTCATATACGCTTACAGCCTTCTCGAAGGCGCGCCAGCAAACCATCAAACCATGATAAATTCAAGCATTTTTGGTGTTTTTGGCGCTATACCGCCAAAAAATCACCGGCCTTGGAGCAACAGTAAGACCGAAAACCAGGCTGTCAACGGGTTGGCGTGGTAACATATAGGAATACTATACCGAGTCACTTTTGGGAGAGACCAGCGATGCATGAGTTAGCGTGCCCGTCGTGTAGTACGGCGTCACAGTTTGATTTCAGCGACTATCTCTTGATGTGTCCTTATTGCTCGACCAGTTTTCACGTAAATCTGGAGACGGGTGTTAAAGAAATTTATGGCGATCACTACATTGTTCCCAATGGTGTCGATCAGGTTGCCGTCAAGGATATGGTCGTTGAGTGGCTCAAGCGCATGCACCACGATCCCAAGAAAGTGGACGGCGAGTATTTTGTCACGGAAGTGAGCGGCTTCAGTGCTCCGTACTGGGTGGTTTCCCTGGAGGCTCACACAGTTTGGAAAGGTCTGGTACGCAAGCAAGTTCGCCCGCATGTTCTCGATCGGCATACGGGCAGCGAATTTTTGCTGGAGAAGGGTCAGTTTCGACGCGATTATCGTTGGGCGGTTTCGGGTCGCAACAATATCTGTGAGACCTGGGGTCTGGCGCGTCTGCACGAACCACGTGAAGCCATCGTTACTGAATGGGATGGTTTCCCGCTTGATTCGACGTTCTCGCGCGGTCATATGCAGGAAAAGGCCGAAAAGAATACGTACGACGCTCGTGAATTCTTCGACTTCAAATATTCCAACGGCCTGCCTATTCTAGGTGTTCAAGTTCATGAAGAAGAAGCCATGCGGCGCGCGCAATCGCACGTCCGCACGTTTCATTACAAACTCGCCAGCTTGAATGCTGATTATCTGGTCGATCATCGCACTGAGCTTGAGATTGCTGGCATACAATTGCTGCATGTTCCGATGTGGCACATTCAATATATTTATCGCCCGCGTAACGCGCTGAAATATTTTTATCGTCATACCGAAAAAAATCTCATTATCGATGGCCACGCCTGTGCGGTATTGCGCTCAGAACTGCCTTTGGTGAAAGAAGATAAACTGAAAGTTAATGCGACGATTTGTGCCATCGCCGCGGCCCTTGCATTTTTTCTGGGGCTTGTTTGGTCACCGATCTTTTACGGGGTTGCTTTGTTCACTGCGGCCGTGAGTCTTTTCAGTATGTATTTGTCGAGTGTGCGCGAGACTGAGCAGGCACTGGTCGAAGCTGCTGCCGTGATGTCGGCGCCGTCCAACTCGGCGAAAATGCGTGATGTTAGTGGTAAAGAACTCGACCGATTACGCCGACCGGCGTAACATGCTGTTGGGATTGATATCCGTTCTCTTGACCGCGCCCGGAAAAACTTTTTCCAGACATTGTCCGAGTGTTTCGGCTGTTGGGAATTTGGGAACAAATAAATGCGCAGGAATTTCTTCGGCGAACGCTTCGACGATGCGCGCATCGCCAGCCATGCAGCTAACAAAAATAAATTTGGTGTCCAGGAATTTTTTTATCGCTTGTCGATAGCATTCGATACCATCCATAACCGGCATGACAATATCAAGACTGACTAAATCAGGCTTTAGTCTTTCGATCTGCTCCAAGGCTTCAACGCCGTTTTTAGCCGTGCCGCGTATGTGCATGTTCATGCTTTGATACAAGGATTCGAGTTTGCGGATCATCGAAGCGGAATCATCGACGATGAGTACGGATTTCCCTTGCATATTGATCATGATGACTCCGTGACTGAAGTTAACGCTGTGTGCTTCTTATCGTCATGGATTTCACCGAGTTTAGGACAATTACGCTAAAGATCAGCGCTAATAAAACACGGACGGCATACGGATGCTCTATACGTGCGAATTCAGCGCCAAAAATTGCAGTTTCTATCAAAATTGCAAGCTCAGCTGCCAGATGAATGGAGCGGATGAAGAGACGAATAAACCAGACGCCGATATCGGCCAGGAAGGTGTTATTCAGTCCAGGTACAAATAATAAAATACTGGCGATCATCAGGCTGTTGCTGATGGGATTGGCGATGGGATTGATAAAAATTCCTATCCAGCACAGTTGTTGGCAGACAAAAGCCACGACGATACACATTTTTGTTTGCATGGAAATGACGCCGCAAAGAATCTGGCGATAGGAATAGTTTCCCGCATGACGATGCGTTACCACCAATAAGTATGCGGTCCAGCTAAGAAGCGAGCTTTCGGAGAAAATCCCGACGGGATACAAAAGCATCTGGAGAAAAAGAGTTACAGAGAGATTGTGTCCGATCGTCGCGCCGCTGGCGAATATCTCGCAAAATTTATGGACAACAAAACAAAGTAGAGCCCGCTGAACCGGTGGCGACATTCCCGTTAGAACGGCATAACTATAAACTAACAAAATAGTTGCGAGTGGAACTACCTGCCAAACCTTGATCCACAAAGTTGGTGAGCATATTCGCGCCGCATACAAAATCCGGAGCGGTCCCATAATCAGCGCGTGCAATCCAAACGCCAGAAAAGTTAAATGCATGCCGCTGATCACCAGAATATGGTACGTGCCGGTAGAACGAAACGCGGCGATGGTTTCCGCAGGTAGTCGTGAATACTCGCCCAGCACAAGCGAGGCGGTCCAGGCGCGAATATCATCGTCAAAGCGCGATAATCTGGATAACAACCAGCCGCGGACCTGCGGAGAAAATGTCTGATGTCGAGAGTTTTGAGGAGTGGCAATAGTTGTAAAAGCACATTGTTGACGACGAAAAAGTCGCGCAACATCGCGGCAATGATAGGTGCCGATGTCGCCCGTATATGCGGCACCTGTGGCGCTGAATGTGCTGCCATTGCTGTTAAGTATGAGATTGGCTTTGCCTGCGCCGGTATATTCGGAATAACGCACGAAGGCATGTCCGTGCTGTTGTGGCGCCGTGCCGCTATGATGGTAGTAGCCCCAGCAGAGAGCACCGCTGAACACCAAGCCAGGTACTACTCTTCGCCACCGACCTATCATTACTAATAAACATGCGTTGATAACGACGCATACTCCTCGATGCCATGTTTACATGGTATCGAGACAGATCAGCCACTGACTTGTTTTGCTTGTTTGTTATCCGTAGATAGCTGCTTCGGCGAAGCCCATGGCTTCATCTTTATCAGCCATGACCGGCACACCTTCGAGTACAGATAAGACTTGTGATTTTTGCTTGAGCAACTCAATCATGAATTGAGCGTGAAGAGCGTGTCCGGGTTTGTGCACGGTAATGAGACCGACGAGAGGTGCACCCAAGATTGCCAGATCACCGATGCAGTCTAGCAATTTATGGCGAACAAATTCATCGCTGCCGCGTAAACCATCTGGATTCATAACGCCGTTATCGGTAACAACGATGGCGTTCTCCAGGGAGCCGCCTTGCGCCAAACCAATTTCACGCATCGCATTGACTTCATTGATGTGACAAAAGGTACGAGCATTGGCAAGTTGCAGGAATTCAGCGCGTCCCATCGCCATTTCAATCGATTGACGGCCGATGATTTTGTGCGTGAAATCGATAGAGCATTTGTACTTTGTCCGTCGTGCCGGTTCGATACGAATAAAACGATCACCCTGGCACACTTCAAAAGCACGTCGTACGACGTACTGGCGTCGCGGCAATTTTAGGCGTTTAAGGCCCGCTTGTAACAGCACTTCGACGAAAGCTGTCGAGCTGCCATCCATGATCGGTATTTCCGGTGCGTTTACTTTAACGATAGCATTATCGATCTCCAAGCCGGCAAAGGCTGCCATCAAGTGCTCGATGGTTGAAACCGCATTGGCGCCAGCGCCAACCGTGGTGGAGAGATCGGTGGAGGTAATGTTATAAGGCTGAGCTTCGATGGCGATGCTGTTGGGAATATCAGTTCGTTGAAAAACGATCCCGGTATTGGCGGCAGCAGGCATAATTTCCATGCGGACCAAGCGTCCTGAATGGAGGCCGCGTCCGCTGAGGATAATCTTGTTTGCGACAGTTTGTTGGACCGTTATCAAAGCATCACCTGTGGGCGACCATGCGCCGAATATGGGAAAAGGAAAGCAACTTCTATACCTGTACCCATGGGGTTGGCAAGACGATCGTAACTAGTTGAAATTAAAGGTTAAAAAAATTGTCAAGGCATCTGCTGCTTAAATTTTAAGCACAATCTTGTGCCGGTGGCACCACAAATTTTAAAGGACTGTGGTATTTTAACCACACTTAATAAAGCAGCTAACAACTCAAAAAAACTAGGATAATTGCTGGGTGGCGGCACTGATTCGTTCGTCAAGACGGGCATGGAAGTCAGGCCAGTTGGAGAGGGCTTTAACTGGGAGTGTAAGGCTGCTTTCCGTGGCGGTGAGCCCACGTGAAATGGGTAGTATGGTTGCGCGATCGCGCCGATAGACTTTGCGAAGTTGATCATTAAGTAAAGCACCCTGAGCGCCTATGCCTGGCATCAAAAGCGGTGTGGTGGCCAAGTCGTTGAGTGTATCGTCATCCAGACCATTGGCGGTGGTGGCACCTATAACCAAGCCGAGATTTTCTCGGTAACCATACTTGTCGGCCCATGCGTAAATTTGTTCGAGCAATGCACGGGCGACTGTAGGTTTGCCTCCCTGCTTTTCAAGTCTGAGGTTTTGCAATTGCGTCCCGTCGGGGTTGGAGCTCAGCAACACGATGTAAACTCCCCGACCTTGATCAAGCCAGAGCCGCAAGGCATCTAAGGTGCTGATTCCCATGTACAGGATCACTGTTAGAAAATCCGCGTCGAGATGGTCGAAGGCAGCACGTCCATAGGCTTGCATGGTGCTGGCGATATCGCAGCGTTTGGCGTCGAGGATCGTTAACAGGTCGCGGCTTTTGGCATGCTTGATCACGCGTGCAAGGGCTTCCATTCCCGCGGCTCCGTGCGATTCAAAAAATGCGCTTTGTAATTTAACGCTACTGACCCGCGTCGCTGCCGATTCGATCAGTGCTGTCGAATACTTTTCCAGAAAATCGCGGGCACCGAGTTTTGAAAATTCCTGCTTTAAATAACCATCCAGAGCGTAAACATCCGGATCGATACCCACGCACACCTGGTTGCCGAGTTGGTTATTTTTTTGCCGAAGTTTTTGAAAAACCTTGTTTGTCATCGCGCCTCCGCCTGCATGAAACCAGAGACTTCAGGTATCAAATCCGGCCAATGTCGTTGGCAGTGATACAGCACCCGATTTGCGCCGCGCAATTCCAAAAATGACAACGGCGTGCCATGAAATGCGGGAAAGCCCAGGCAGCTTTTTACAAGTGTATCGGCGTCAAAATCTTTGCGGACATGCCCATGCTTCACCAACATTTTTGCGATAATACCTGCGTAGATAGCAAAGTGGAGGCTCAGTTCCTGAGCATGAAGTTTCTCCAATGAACCATCCTGTTGATTCGCATAATTGAGGGCGCTCTTCCAATGGCCGATTTGCCAGGCAAATCCGGCTAGACCTTTGCTGCCAATAGCCAATGATTGTGGTTGCATGGAGAAATCGCCTTCGCGATGAATCAAGAAATAATCCCACGATGATTGGTTGGCGGCAAAACCCCAGCCGGTAGCACGTAATTCATCAAGCAGTGTATTTAGACTACCGACAAGTTTGCGGGAGACAGACAACATTTCCTCGAAGAATAATGAGCGGACATACATGGAAACCGGCAGATTGGGTGTACCAACCGGTCGCGTATAAATAATACCGTTCGACATTAAGGTTGCGAGTGCAAGGCTGGTCGGACTTGCCATGTTTTGTCCAAGCTGGACGTACTCACACCATCCACTCGCCGCGCTGCCTTTGTTGCCTTCGAGACGAATAAAGCGCGCCTCATCATCCTGGCCAGGCTGGATCACCAGACGCTCGTCACTGGTCCATTCCAATACGTTTTTGTGTGCGGGCAGCCGGGTGGCGCAAAGTATCCAGGTGATGCCGCGTTGCCATAAGTCAAATAATTCGCCGGCGGATAAAATCCGCTCAAAGCGCCCATACAGTAATTCGAGATTTGCTTTTAGCGTCGGGGCATCATCACCAACTAACACGACCAGGTAGCCTTCACGCAGTAGTCGGGCCAAAGGCCGTGCTGGTGGCACCAATGACTCGCTGAGGTTGATGTAAACGATGCGTGCGTCAGGAGAATGCATGCGTGGTGGTGTGTGCAAGGTCGTAGATTTCCAACTGTCGCGTTTTACCCAGATCATGTAAGCGGCGCTTAAATAGTGTCGCGCGGCCAGATAGGTGAACAAGTTGATGCG
>CAZZCU010000030.1:0-26480 GCA_964652825.1 uncultured Oligoflexales bacterium | reverse complement strand
TGTGCGCGATGATTCGTGACAATATTAAACGGTTGTCGCGGCGCACCTGGTGCACTACCAAGCGTGCCTCTTACTTACAGGCACTGCTTGATATTTATATTAGCTTTCATAACGAGAGAATTATGAGGCGATTGGCAACACACGAGTAGAGCAGTTTTTAAAATCCAGATGCTCGCAAATCACCGACGATCTCCCGAAACAACGCGCGATGGTCAAAATCACGACTGCTGGTGGCTAGTTCGCGATAGCCTAATTGATCAAAATGATCTGCATGCAAAGTGCCTTTGAAGTTCCCCCACTTGGCGGACTCTACGCTGACCAGGCCGTCATTGCTGCCCTCTTGTTCGTGCAAGTATTCCCATGATTTTCGTAGCAGTGGTCGTATCTGATCGCTCGGATCTTTGTGTTTACCCGCAGGTTCTTTTTGCGCCATACCAGCATAGGATTGATAGAAGACGCGGGCATCATCGGGATTCTCGGGGTTAAAGGTTTTTTGCACGTAAGTTTTTGACATGCTTTCGAGCGCGGCGTGCAGGTTGATATCTTGTTCCGAAAAATCCCGGCTCAGCGCTGCCAGTATCGGATCAATGCGTGCATAGATACTGGCGCTGATAACCGCCAGTCCATAGTCCGCCAATGCCGTGCCTTGATTCGGCGTTGCAATCGTTGTGAGGCTGGCGACGCGATCGCCATAGCCGAGTGTGCTGATCAGATAGCGACAGTCCAGGCCACCCATCGAATGACCAATGAGGTTGACGCGTTTGGCACTGCTCGTGGCCAGTATTTTGTCGATCTGGGCGGCGAGTTGTTGTGCGCGAAACGCCACCGAATGAGCAGGCGAAACTTCTGTCACATAAAAATCCACGCCTTGAGCGCGCAGGTGATTGGCGATATGGCGAAGATAGCTGAAGCCAAGCTTGCGATCAAAACCCAAAAGCCCATGCGTGAAGACTACCGGATAGTTGGTTGTTAGTGCCGCAGTTGGACGTCCGCCAATCAGGTTTAGCTCAGAGTTGGTTGCGCTGTTGTTCGTGTCGGATGGTGGCGTCGTGGACCCGCAGGCGGAAATGATCATTGTGCCGCACATCGCGGCCGCCATGTAAATACGCATCATAGCTCCTGTGTGTCGCCCAACTCTTGGCGACCAAAGGAGTTTTCGGAAAAAATTTGCTAAACTTGAATAAAGCTTTGTATTTTGTTAGATTGCTAAAATAAATACCTGTAATTTCAGTGTTTTTGGAGGCCATTTATGATGGTGTCGAAGGTTCGTATGATTCCTTCTCTCTTGTTGTTACTAACGATGACTTTGCATTCTTGTAAATCGCGCTCCCCAGCCGACGAAGCCGCACTTCAGGATCAGCGGAGTGTCGTCGTTCCGCCAGCAAATTACGAAGGTTTCGATCGCGTCAATCAGGTGTGCTTTAACGGACGCGACTGGTCAACTGCTCGGGTTAAATTCGTGCCGCTCGAAAAATATGAACGTTCCCGTTTGGATAAATTGTTAGATACCCCGATACAGATGGCAAAAAGCTCGGTTAACTCATCTGTGAATTATCTGGTTAGCAAAATCGCCGGTGCTTTCGGTAGTCTCGAAGACTTTAATTTGCGCACGCGTGTGCAAGTCTTAGTTAACCGGATTAATAACTATAGCGACAAGATACCCAAAGATGATTTGTATGAATTTCGCAAAGCCTGCATGGCTTTATGCGTTACGGCAAATATCATCCGGTATGACAAAGATGTGGGTGCGAGTTTTGCCTGTGCTGCTGATGCTCTGCGCAAAGGTGGGGGGACCTGCTCGCATTTTGCAGTTATCGGTAATTTATTTGGTGAGGCCGTGGATATCCCAACACGGGTTCTTACCAGCGTTGCCGAAAATCATGCTTTTGTCTCGGTATATATTGAGTCCCGGAAAAAATGGTATGTCGCCGAGCCGCAATGGGACATTTGTCATTTTAGGGACCCCGATCTCAGCAATGACGATTAGTCGCAGACTTTAACAGGATCGCTCGACCAGGCATGGCTACGAACAGCGCGATCTTGAACGCCACCATTTGTGTAAACAGCAAAAATGCCGCAAAAATTCAGTTAAACTCACTCATAGTCTCCGGATTGGAGCCGAAAGTTTAATTCTTTGTATGAAAGAGCCGATAAAAGTAAAAATTCTTGTAAGTAGACATCATGCTTCAATGGTCAAAACAGCTTGGAAAAATGATCAAGGCGTATGCCAATCCGGATATTGGTGCGGCTGCTTCTTATGGTCCGGTGCGTGGTCGCGAAAGTCGTACATTATTGAATGTCAGCGTCGCATTGGTTTTATTTTCCGTCATCATGTTCTTTCTTATTTCCATGGCACGATTGCGTCAGGACGTTGACTCGTATTTGCGCGAACGCTCCGACATTGTTTATGTCGGAGCCGAAGCGGTTAAATGGCAACAGACGCAACTGCAAAAAAAACATTGCAACTCCGGACTCGACTGTTATCAGTACCTCGGTGTTGATTACAAGGCGTTGGTGGATTTTGCCCCCCGTGATCACGGCCTGGAATTCCCTGCAAGTGCTCGTGATTTTGACCGTGTCATCGGTGCATTTCGCCTGACCATTGAAGCTAATGTCTGGCAACCGTTAGCAGCAAACAATCTTCTGGTCTTGTCGCTGCCGAGTATGTCTTATCAGCGTGCTGATTTGTTTGTTGATTCGGCCTTGGTGTCGTCGTTCTTTGACAACGATCGCATCACTTATCAGTTTGATCTCAGTACCCATGGCGAGAAGCCACTGACTATAGATTTGGTTTTTGAAACCATGGGTCGAGCCAAGCGTCTCTTCAATTTGGCGTTGCCGCGCCTGAATAAAATCGAGAAGAACGTCAGCCTTCTTAGCTTGGCGGAAGATCATGCTTACCAGGTACATGTCAGTCAGGACAAAGCCGGTCGTGGCAAAATCATCGGCTTTATCGCTCGTATCGTCATGGCCGTATTCGTTTTGGCGTTGTTTCTGATTATCGACGGCTCGATGGAAACACTCGCTCTGTCATTGTCGCTGGGGTTTGATGCTTTGGCGGTGTCGACGGAATTCAACTGGCTGCCGATCGAGAATCAAAGATTCCTAAAACATTTTTGTTATCAGATGGCGGATATATTCCGGTTGTTCTTCTTCTTGCGTCTGGCACGCGTAGTCAGCGCCGAGGCCAAGCCATGGTTACTGTGGGGCACGATTCTATCGGTGCCTTTTGCGTTGGCGTATCACAACTATATCGAATGGCAGTTGACCGGTTTGCATCATATCAGTCGCCTCCGGGATATTGTGATCGGTGGCGTCGGTGTTGCGGTCTGCTGGCGAGTCGCATACTTGCTGCGCAATAAAAAAGTCCCGTGGCGTGTCGCTGCTTTGTTAGTGGCTTCGGTTGCCGGATTTCAAGGGATGGTTTTCCCTCTTGCCGCGTATATGAAAATAAATGATACAACCGTTGTGCATATGATGCTTGATTTGCTGCAGCCGGTCTCTGCATGGTGTCTGGCCTTCAGTGCTTTTATTAACATATCGACGCTCGAAAATCGCGTACGTGCACTATCTATTGTTGAGGCTCGATCTCGTGAGATCGAGCGCGAGATTGCCTTGGGACGCGAGGTTCAAAAAGCTTTCATTAAAATTCCCGAGTTGCCAAAAGAATTACGTCTGACTTTTCATCATGAGGCGATGTCATCCGTGTCGGGCGACACGTATTTTGTCGACTGGAATAAAAAGACCGAAAAACTTTCGGTGGTTTTGAACGACGTGACTGGTCATGGCATTCAGGCGGCATTGAAAGCCTCTGGTGTGAATGTGCTTGCTAACACGATTTGGTCGGATACCAGTCCCAGGCCAACCGACACGCAGCATGACCTGCAGCGATACGCTGATGCGGTGCGGTTTTTCTTTGAGCGCATGAATGAGCACCCTGATATTATTGCCATGCTTGGAGTCGAGTTTGAAGCGAAGCGGGGGCTAGCGACCTTTTATCGCGTAAATTTCCCATTTCCGTTTATTGTGACGCCACGTGGTGAGAATACCGTGGATACCGAGAGTCGCAAAACCGATCGCTGGCTAGTTAAGTTGCTGGCGTTGCCGAATCAGACGCTTGCGACTTTTAAAATTGAGCCTGGTTCGTTTCTGGTTGTTACCAGTGATGGTTTCGTTGATAACAGTCGCCGTGCAAACGAATTTTTGCGCTACATGCGTCGACATCTGGCCTCTATCCCTGGTGATCTGACTGCAGATCATTTGAAAGATTTGATACTAAACTGCAAAAGTTTCAAAGATAATCACAATCAAGATGATCGTACATTAATCGTTTTCCATTGGGATGCTGCACGTCAATCTCAGCAACAAGATAACGATGATCATCAAAATGATCCGCGACACAAACAGGCCGTTTAAGTTTGTGAACAGTATGCCGATACGCATGTGGTAATGTGCTTGGTTTTTTTGTTTCATAATTATGCGGTTTGCCAGAAGCTAACGGAGTATGTTTTGAGTAATCAGTTGCAAGCAGAACACTATAAACGCGGTCGGCAGCGGATTTTCGACGCGATTACGGAGCCAAAATTCCGCGATCAGTTGGAGCAAAAGTACACGGTTCTTTTTGCGCAGGACTGTGAGTTTCATAACGCCTGGTTCTGGTTTCATATGAGCGGTTTCTATTGGGCGCTGTTGCCTATCGTTGGGTCGCTGGTCGGATTTGATACGTTGTTGCAATCGTCCCTGCTTATGATTGCACCGTTATTTGTATGTTTTAGCTACATGATCGTAAAGCTGGTTCGGAATCTGAAAACCCTGCGCTATATGCAGTTGGTTGGCTATCTGGCATGTAATGTCGCGATGTGTTTTTTGTGCCGAGTTGATATTCAAGATGGCGTGGGTGAGCGAGTGTTGGCGGGATTGTGGATTATCGGTTCTGCAATGGGTGTCGTGGTTTTGGCATTTCGTAGTCATATGCATGGCATAATGCTGGCAGCTGTTTCCACTATGTTTTTCTTTGGTTTCAAGGATTATCCAGGACATAAACTAGGTGTCTTATTGGGTGTCGGTCTGGTGTTTCTTGGCTCGTTCCTGCAGGTGGTATGGCATCGATTATTTAAAGTAGAAGCCATTAATTCGTTTCGCCAGCAGTCTCGTTTTACGCCAAAACAAATTATTTTAAACGCGGTGACGGCAGGTATGCCGGTGACCGAGGTGTTTAAACCTAGCTTACGCTTTTGTGCCTGTATTTGCTCGGATTGGCGGAATTTTCAGGCGTGGACCTCTGAGACATCTTCGGAACGCATGGCATCAACTCTGACAAAGTATTACGAACATATGGTGCGTGAGTTGGATACGCTGTTCCCTAAAGGTAATTATTTCATTGACTGGATCGCCGACGAATTATTTGTGGTTGCTTTTGCCTCCGAGGAGTTTGAGTACGAGCAGATTGTTACCGGTGCGGTTCGTTTTGGACGATTTTGTATTGATAGCCGCGAAAGTTTTGCGGACAAGTACGGTGTACCGGAGGGTCTTGATGTGGGCGTGTCCGTCGGTTTTGCCACGGTTGGCACCTTGGGGCCGCCGGGCAATATGAAGGCGACGGCGTTGGGTAATGCACCCGGTACGGCGCGTCGTCTGCAGATGGCTGCCAAGGCAGCTCGGCATTTCTTGGGTGATTATGATCGTTTGTTTGTGGATGCCGAAGTATCCAAGTTTGTTGACGTGAATCGTTTGGGAATGGAGAAGACCGAGCTACCAAAAGGCTTAACAGTAAAAGATTTGGCGGCGAAATCTCTGTACGCTTATACGACGGCCGCATGTAAAGCTATTCCTGATGTCGAGAATGAAGGCGATATACGGATTCTTGAAACACCCTATGCGCGCAAGCATTTGGTGGGATAATACCGCGCGCGCAAAATTAAAAAATATCTTTAATATCAAATAGATACAATTGAATCTCAAGTCTGCCAGTGTCGATCCGATACTGCTGATATGTATAAGCTATGTAACAACTTTAGACGGCAAGACGGCAGTGGACTCCTGCTGGCGATTATGTTGGTGGGAGTGATGTCGATCGTTGCTGGTATATTTACCCAATGTACGGACGAAGTCATGTTGAGCGCCAAGTTGCGCGAGCGACGCGTTCGTGAGCAGTTATTTGTGACTTATCTGAAGGGTGCCACCGACTGTCGCGAAACCATCATGCGTAATGGTGGCATTTGTAACGGTGCACCAATGACGCTTTATTCACGCACTGGGAAGTCACTACCTGAGAGCGATAAGTTTGACGACTTTGATCCGCCGGTGGTGACTTGTATCAGAGAAGAAACGATCGATGTTCCTACCGATGAATTTCCGAACTTCGCCAAGTGGCGGATCCCGGAGCAAGGCTTACCATCGCGCGAACGTTATGACGCCGTTCGGCGGTATCGGCATCAATTTGTGTCCCCAATTCCTGATTTGAATGTGACGCGCTGGAATTTGTGGTTTTCTCTATCCATTAAATATCGCGGTTCGGGTTCGATACCCGAAGGTTCGCTGAAGCGGATTTATCATCATCGATCGCAAGAGGTTGAGCCACTACTGACGAGTGCTGTTGGTTGGTATACGTTTAACTCGGATAGTGATCCGTGGGTTTGTGATGATGGGATTGAGCTATGGAACTAAAGCGGCGACATAGCAGTCTGGGATTTCCGCTCGCCGCATCGCAAGCCGGCATATCGCTGCTTGAGGCTTTGATCTCGTCAGCGGTCATTCTTGTTTTGCTGTTTGGCGCCATGGAGATGGTACGGCGCTATATTCGTGTCGTGCGCCAGACTCAAATTACGCATGCTGTCATCCAGGCGCGGGACTATGCGCTCGCCAATACCAACTGTTCATTAACGATCAAGAATCAATTGGCGGTCTGTGCCGATGATAAGCCGATCGAGATTTTGGGCAATGATAACCGGACTCCCTATAAAGTTTTCCTTCCGGCGACGGTTGATGGCCGCACTTTTACCAGTGATCCCGATCCAAGTGACGTGTATGGCTTTGGTCCAACCTTTGGCCCGAGATTTAATCTATCGCTACGGGCAACCTGCCATCGCGACGAAGATTATTATCGTCTGCGTTATGAATATCGCCTTCAGTATAAGAATGGTACCAATGTTACCGATGTCTTAGCCGATGGTGATATTAGTACCAAGAAGGACCACGGTTCCTGGACGCCTTTGTTCGGCAGCGCCACGGACAGTAGTATCGTTTGTCGCGTGCCGCCGTCTTATACCGGTGGTCAGTGGTACTATTTGCCGATTGCAGATCGGGGTAAGCGCTGCTCCGATTGGTGCAGTTCCTTGATGCCGCCGAAGAAAAATGTTCCCGACGCACAGGGATACAAATGTATATCACAAATGGCGCGCAGCACATCTTCCTGGACCGTACCAGCATTTTCATCATTTACACCAGGTGCGCTATTGGGCTCAGCGGACGTTAGACTGCAAGACCGACTGGATATGGGGGTTGGTGCAATGGAAGTAATGAATGCTTCCAATACCGAAGCATTTTGCTATGACATGAACGGTGTCACTTGGGATACAAGTTCGGTAGTAGACAACCCAAGTTATCAGGTTTGGGGGTGCTATTGTCAATGAAACCAATCTTATCGCAAGAAACACAACGAGGTTTTAGCCAGGTCGAAGTTTTGACAGCGGTTGGTGTCTCGCTGTTGGTTGTTGGACTTGCTACTGCTGGCTATCTCCAGATAAATCAAAGCTTGGCTGGTGCTCGCGAAGCTGTAATGGAAATGCAGCTTGAAGACAAGATCGCTGCTCATATGTCCTGCAGTACTACTCGGCATTATGATCCTGATCGCTGCGAAATAGGTGATTGGGGGTTACAGATGCGTGACAAAAATCAACAGCCGATTTTACCTTTTACAGGTAAAGCCACCGACAAAGCTGGGATTCGGCATACCTTCCAAAAGCGAGCTATTCAAGCTAGATGCAACGGCTTTCATCGTATCGAGGTTCGTCATTGCAAGCTTCCTGAAAAGGCTACCGACGCAATCGTAGAAAATACCTGTAAACCGGTGTTTCAGAAAGTTGGTGCTAGTTGTGCCTCGGAGCCTTATGTCATGGATACGTTTTATCCGCGGCGTTCGGCAATTTTTTTTACGGAGCTGGCGTTTCCTTACGATTGGGTCGCCTCACTTCCACCTTGGTTCCCGGCGTCTTTGAAGCAGGTAGAGAGTCATGCTGACGTGCATAACAATCCGCTCACTGTAAAGGCTTTGTGTGTGCATTTGGGCTTCAGCGCCGGTCCCGCCTATCGTGAATCCCGTTTTTACAGGGATGTTGACAATAAGGCCCCCTGGATCATGGGTGATGACCATTTTGATGATCATTATGTCGCATTCGTAAAGCCCGTGCAGGGCAAGAACACCGATTTTCGACATGGTCGCAAGACATTATCAAATGAACGTATGGCCTATTACAATCCGGCCACGGATTCCATGAGCGTAACTAGTAAGGCGTATAAAAGTGGAGAGACATGGGTGCCGTCTACATTTACATATCGAGACGATATTGTTGGCTGGAATATAGATATGACTGCTGGTTGGTTTAATAACTCAAATAACCGTGGTGCTCATCCCTGGAACTATTGGACGGCACGATTGACCTGCGGCAAATAATCAATCAGAAAACGAAATAACGACACAAATCCATGCAGCCGCGCCGCGGCTGCCATGGTGAGTTTGGTATCATGTGCGATACCGTCCCGTTCGGGGACTTGGCCAGTGCTGATGGTATTTAAGATGCTGCGTGCTTGCACAATGTCATCATAAAAATAGGCTTTATCATACGCGGCGGCGATCGCCAGCGTCCAGGGTTGTCGCGGCAGTAATAGACGACGATTCAGCGCCATCGCCTCCGCTACCGGCAGACCGAATGTTTCCAATGAGGATGGAAACAAAATCACATCAGCCTCCTGCATGACGCGCAGGCATTCCGCATGGGGGAGTTGACCGAGAAACTCCACCTGGTTTTGGGGCGCCAGCTTGTGGATATAGCGTGCATAACGATTTTCATCACCCGTAAGCGTCAACGTCAAGGATGCCGGCAGATCACGTATAATCGCGATCGCTTCTTCGATATTTTTGAAAACTCGAGGTAGTGCCGGATAAAAACATTTTAGTTTCGTGGTTGTTGGATGGTTGGTTGTTATCGTCTGTTGATGGTCAGTCGTTACATCCACCGTTGCTGTCTGATCGGGAGCGACGATCAACATACGTTCGTCCGTAAGGTTTAGATAATTCCGTAAGAACTCCGCAAACCATGGTTGCTGGGCGATGACGAAGTGGTTTTTTTGCGCCCGGAAGCGATAAACCCAGCCATACAGATAGGCACGCAATACTTCAAAGGCATGTAAGCGAAAATGATGAAATTTAGGCCGCCAGTAGGGGAGCGAATTATGGCAGTAGACAGCCTGTAACTGGCACTGCACGCGCGGTGTGGTGTCATGGAGTGATAGCCAAATGTCAGCGTTGATCTGCTTTGAGATTTTATTGAGCAGTACATATTCGGTGTAAAGTCGCTTGAGATAACTCTGATTGGCTGTCGGCAGGCTGATATAGGTAACGTTCTCGTGACGTGGCAGCGACGTAGCATCATGGACCAGGAAAACAAACTGCCACTGCGGAATTTTAGCGGCCGCGGCGATCGCTTGTTGGAGGATGGTGAGCGTGCCGCCACTGATCAATGCCACCGCTGAAACAGCGAAAGTTCCTTGAAGATTTTTTGCCATGGTGCTGATCCCGGTACCGCGGTTAAGGCGCTGGTGCCACGCTCAGGCGAATGACGCGCCGAAATTCTTCGAGCAAAAACGTCACGTCCTTAAGTGCATGTTCAGTCACCGAGTCCCAAAGCACGGTGCGCTCATGATTCATGAGTATAATCCCATGCAGGGATCGGTCGGAAAAACCATCCCAGATATTAAACATGCGGTGCAGTGTTCCGTCGCGATCGGCCAGTGTTGGAATTCCATGAGCTCTCTCGCCGGTGGTGGTGATGGCGATCAAGTCGATACCGAGTTTTTGCAACTCGGCTTTGGCAGCGTCTAATTTTAGAAGCTGCTCATTGCAAAGCTGACAGGATGTGCCGACAGCAAAAACATAAGCTTTGTAACGACCTGGTTCCGGCGATGCAAAAGCCTCTGCTGCTTCCGTGTCATGACCCGTATAAGATGTCAGTTGATAGTGCTGTGGGTTAGCGGGACCCATTCGCTCCAGATCGACGTCTTCGAGGTAGCGCAGTTCCTCTGGCGGATTCGCAAGACGATCCGCGTGTCGAGCCTCGGCATCGGCGATGATACGTGCCAATACATTTGGATACATGGTCGCGATTTTTAAACCCTGAAAATCCAGCAATGATACCGGTGGTGTTATGCTCAGCATCGCGTTGCGCTCGGCGGTTTCGATCGGCTCACGGTAACGTGGGGCAAAACTCGCCGGCATATTTTGTTTTTCCAGCAAATAGTAGGCAAGCAGATCCAGCTGCATTGTCACATTTTTGCTGATGGTGTCGGCGCGCAGCCGATCGGCGATAGCAGCGGCGCGTTCATCGTGACCGAATTCTTGTGCCAGTAGCATGAGTTGGCTGGCGGGGGTGAGAGCAAGAGCTTCGAGTTTGGTTAGGTAATATTCGGGTACGTCCGGCATATTGCCGCTGGCCCGGCGCAGGGCGATTTCGTACCACAGACGGCTGTCTTCAAACATCGCGGCGATACGTTGCCCGGATGGTTCGTTGGCGGCGCTTTCGTTACTGATTCGTTCCAGTTGCTTGAGCAGCGGGTTGATCAGATCACGATTAGCCGCGAACATTTCATTGGAGTTGGTCATTGCCCGAAGTTGTTGCCTGAGTTTTGTCGCCGCAAATTCGCGATCGATGTCGTCGCGTCCGCTCGACAACAAATCAAAATACCCCTGGTTGATGATTTCCTGGGAGCGGTTCCACAAGGCAAACTGTTCCAGCCGCGTCATGATTTTGCCAACCAAGCTCAAAAACGAATAACGTGAGGATAAATGATCCAGACGACCAAAACGCAGCATGATCAAGCCCTGATCAATCGCGCTGTGGATCTGGCCGGCATTGGCTTTTAGACCAAGGGCGAAATCTCGGTAGTTGTGATAGTAGTTGTGCACATTCGTTGGCATGATTTGTCGTTCATGCATCTGTTGGTGATCGACGCGGTGCGCGATTTCGACTTGCTTGAGTGCGTAATAGTGATCGTACGTGTTATAAAAAATATGCGCAGGCATGTGCCATAAGTGCGCTGTTTGTGGCTGTGCGGGACCACTAGCTCGCGCCGAGTCCAGCGCGCGGAAATCATCGCTGCCATTATTCCATAAATGAATTTTGTAGTGATGTGCCGGATGGGTTGGTGATTGTGTCAGCACATCTTCGATCAAAAGATCGGTGGCCGCTCGCACGCGTGATCGGTCTTTGTCGCTGATGTCGTTCGCCAGCACGCGATGCAGCCAGTTGCCGAGCGCAAGAAAAGCTTTTGCTTCCAGATCATCCGGGAATCGTTCGACGAGTTTTTGGAGCAGTTCAACATGTGCCGAGTTGCGAAATCGCGAATCGAGATTGGCATTATAGAGTGGCTCAATAGCGGCAAACCACATTCGTTCGCGTTCCGTGAGAGCAATGGTCGTGGTGGCAAGATGGCGTCTGGCCTCAGCAAAGTACGCATCGCCTCGCTCAAAGTCCCCGGAGCCAAAAATAGTTTGGACAAAAGCCGCGAGGGCGTACAACAACGGTTGCTCAGGGTGGAGTAAAATCGCTTCGCGCAGGTTGCGCTCGGCTTCAAAAGTCCAGAAGCCATGCGCTAGTTCCAGAGCTGTATCGACGCGTGTCTGGGCTTCGGCACTGATACCAGTGATGGGAAAAGAAACGACGGGTTGATAGGAAATCGTTGTTGGTCGTGTTCTTGGAATATCAAAAGGATAACCCCCCCCGCCTTCATGCTGTGCATATATATAATCTATTGAAGCCAGGGCGAGGCAAAAACCAAAGATCGTGACGCGTACTGACTTTTTCATGATGTCCTCGGAGGCAAAGTTTTGGGATAAACTTTTACTTACTTTTTGTGCGACAGATTATGGGCCATCTTGGCGAGCAAAGAAATGGCGAAATCAACAAAACAGGCTATATTAGTGTCATGAACTTGCATCGAGACATAAAAAATAACAATAAAATCAATATGTTATTGATTTCGATCACGGTATTCAACCTATCCGGCTGTCTGGCGGTGACGGCTCGATCTGGGGCAAGCTCCATCGAAGTTCCCGGTTCGGATACCGGTGAGCATGCATCAGCGAAGCCGGCTGGCGCCTCTTTGTATAAATTTGAAACCAGTGCTTTCATGCGCGACTATGCCTATGGTCGACCTGACCGTGCTTATCAGGAGGCGAATGCAAACGGTGCCTATGGTGCCGTCAATCGTCGCTGGGATAGTGAGCGACAGGGAAGCTGGTATATCGAAGAGCAGCGCTATGGTGCCGACGCGATCGCCGTCGGGCTTGCCCATAATCGATCGGGTGATGTGCAGCGAGGCGTCTTGATTCTGAATTGGGGCTGGGCGCGCCAAGAACCCGATGGTTCTTTTGCTTGTCACGATAATATTCATAGCACGATGTTTTTTGTCGAGGCTGTCGCGCGCGCGGCGTTGTTGATCGAGGCGTCGTACTATCGTCAGCAGTATGCCGGCGTTCTGGCGGAATGGCGTCCGCACTTGCAAGCGGCGGTGCGTTGGTTGATGCAGCCGGAAATCGAATTGCGTGGTATGGCGCGCGATGCACCTTATACGCATCGCGGTTATCGCAATGCAGTGGCGCTGCTGGCGGCAGGTATTTGGCTTGATGATTCCGAGGCAATCGCGCGCTCAAGGAT
Source organism: uncultured Oligoflexales bacterium (assembly GCA_964652825.1). Taxonomy (GTDB): domain Bacteria; phylum Bdellovibrionota_B; class Oligoflexia; order Oligoflexales; family CAZZCU01; genus CAZZCU01. The sequence goes on along the minus strand of CAZZCU010000030.1, from coordinate 13,551 downwards.
GTATCTTCATGATGCCGTGATGCGTCAGGATCCCACCGGCTTTAATCCAGAAAAGGGTGGTCATGACACCAGCTATCACGGCGTTGGTTTGTTGTACGCAGCGCGCTATTACGCGTTAATTAGTAATATTGGTAATGTTGCCGATGATGACGCGGTCTTTCGCGAGGAACTAAAGGCGTCAGTTCTTAAAGCTTTGACATGGCTGCGTGTGCGTATCAGTTCCGATGGTGTTATCAGTGCCGAAGGTAATACACGTACTGGTGGTGATCAGGAGGTTTCGCGCAGTGGCAAGACCAAGGCGATCAGTTATAGCTATACTTACAAGGCTTTGCATTTTTGGGGAGAGCTGTTGCACCTCCCCGATCTCACGGCTTTAGCCAAACGTGTTCATTCCAAAAGCTAATGGACGCTATCTTCTTCTTTGTCAGTGGGCTTCCAGTCACCCAGATAAGTATCCAAATCGCTTAGAATTTCGTCTTTTTTCGTGCCGTAGCGTTCCTGCAAAACGCCAAGAAACTGATCTTTCTTGCCGCCGATGACATCGAGGTCGCTATCCGTGAGTTTCCCCCACTTCTCGCGAAGTTTACCTTTTAGCTGATCCCAATTACCTTCAATGACTTCCCAATTCATACATGACTCCTGTTCTGTTCTCTTCTCTTGTCTGATTCCAAATAGTTTTTCATCCCAGAAGCTAGTGAAGCAAGTCGCATGCCAGTGATTGTCTGGATTATTTTTCTGAAATGCTCACTTGCACTGTCGCGAATTTGTGAATCCGTGATCTTGATTGTGTACACATTTTTGCAAAATTCCGCCAAGCGTGGCGGTTTTGTCGGTTGGCTTGGTATTTGCTTTGTCACGAATATGTAGCTGATGGCTGTTTGTCAGCAAGGTGTATGTCGAGACTAGGAGGAAAGAATGCTTCACTACGCTTTGGTATTTTTGATTCTTGCACTGGTAGCTGGATTTTTTGGTTTTGGTGGCGTTGCTGGAACGGCGGCATCCATCGCTCAAGTTCTGTTCTTTGTGTTTCTTATTGCCTTGGCGGTATCGGTCATATCGAATGCGGTGCGCGGACGCCCACCAGTTTGATGTACGACACAGTTAAAGGTAATGGGAATTGGTTATAAACTTTTGGAAAGGAAATCTCATGTTGAAACAAAAGCTTCTCACTTTTGCAATGGTTGGCGCAACGACAACAGTTATGTCGATTGGGACAACGTTTGCCGACAACGCGCTGACAGATGTTGGTCAGGCAGCTCGTACGACCTTGTATGATATCACGGATAAAAACAGCGTTAGTCTGACGTTTGATGCGGCATCGGCGACTTTAACTGATTCGCAAAAGAGTCAATTGAAGTCATTGTTGGATGCGGCCAACCGCGACGGCAAAATTGAAAATATCGTTGTTGCTGCTTATGCTGATAAAAACTATCCCAAAGATCAAAAGGATAGTCTGGCAAAAGTTGATCGCGATATGGCTGCAAAACGTGGTGATGCGGTTAGGGCCTATTTGACGGGTGTTGGCGCTAAATCAGTAGCGATTTACAATATGGCGGAGAAGGCAAACTGGTTTGAACGTACGTTGGTGACGAAAGACGCAATGGTTAAAGGCGAAGCCAGAGAGAAAGCTGATGACGTATCGAGAGACGATGCGTTCTTTGAGTCTCTTGGTCGTCATTTGACCAAAGATGGTGGTGCCGGAAAAGTCATCGTTCTGTTACGTCACGAGTTACCCAAATCGGCAAGCTAATCGTCGCTCAATGATGATGCAACGCAATGAAAGTAAAAAGAAAGCCCCACCGAAAGGTGGGGCTTTTTAATGTCTGATACTCTTTTGAGTTTTTTTAATTACTCTTCGTCGTCATTGAACCAGAACAACAACCAGAAGGTCAAGCCAATGGCGGCGTTCAAGGTACCGAAGCGATACCAGGCAAACAAGTACGACAACACGGCAACCGATGAGAAGACGATAGCGGTAATCATCAGTTTATCGCGGTACGACGATTCACCATAAGCGGTTGGGAACAAGAAGTCAGTTACCGGATTCTTGGTGCCGGCAAGTTGTGCCGACGAGCTTAGACGCTTCATGAGGGCATTGATAGCGTCTTTGTTTTGCATAAGTGCAAGCGGGCTGGCACTAAGCAAAACCGAGTCGGTAACTGCCGGAGCCGACAAAGATGCACCTTGGAACGTTTCAGGACTCACGATATTGCTATAAATTTTATAGTTGATCGTGAAGTCATTGGAACCTTGCTGATTAACGATCGAGGTGTTCAAGGCCTGGTACGAATTAGCGTTCTGGTCCTTTTTATAAATCAAATAATACTGAGCAGGATTCAACTTATACTCTTCGGAAGAAACAGAATTACCATTGTAATCACGAATATGCAGATCGCCTGAACGCATTAAAGAGTCAACGGCCGAGTTCAACAGAGCGGTCGTGGCATTTGGTTTTACTTGTACGCCTGCATCTGTTGCAGCATCTGCTTGACCTGCATCGATTTTAGATTGAACGGTTTGAACGGCGACCGAACTGGCTTTCTTGCTGGGCATTGGCTGCTGATTGCTGCCCTTGCCTTGTACGCCACTGCATGACGACACGATCATGCTTGCAGCCAAGACTGAACTTACGATTTTCTTCATTTTCAACTCCACGGGAAAAGGTTCAACGACAACAACGTCTACTGCGGATGGGTCCGCGCTCGCACTAGTGCGAACGTCATGCCGAAACTCGGGGCTGAAATAACTGGCTTTTTTGAGGTATACTGGTGGTCCGCCGCCAGCAACGGGTAACAAGTGTCAAAAAGTTAGACAGTATAGGGGTGGATACATGCGGTTTCTGTTCGTCGATCGGATCACGGCCATGGAAGGCCATAATATCAGTGGTTTTAAGGTTTTTAGGCCCGATGAGGCGCTTCAGTACCGCGAGGGACCACGCCAGGGCGAGGTGGCCTCGGGGGTGATTTCCGAGGCGATTGGACAGTTGGTTTCGTGGCTGGCGATTCGCGACAATCAGTTCACCGGCCGGCCGGTATTCCTGTTTGCGGATAAAATCTCGATTTTGCGACCGGTCATGGTTGGCTCCAAAGTCGAGCTGAAGGGCAAGATCGATCGCACTGATGAGCAAAGCTTCGTGTTTTCGGGTACGGCCTTGGTTGATGGCGAGGACGTTCAATCTATTCAGCAGTGCAATGGGTTCTTAATGCCCTTGGCCGATCTCGAAGACCCAGCAATCACCCGTCAGCGCTTCCAGGATCTGACCAGTCCTGATGGTTTGATCCTGTCGGATGATGGTCGGGGGTTTGATATGAATGAATTGATCGATGGCATCGACGAGATGAAAGCTGGCGAAAGTATCGTCGCCCGCAAGCGGTTTTCTGGAGACGAGCCGTTTTTTGCTGATCATTTTCCGCGGTTTCCGGTTGTGCCGATCGTTATGATTAATGAAATGATCGGTCGGATGGCCTCGCGAATGCTGACCGACAATGCGAATCCCCTGGTTCCGGTGCACGAGGTTAAAAATATCAAAATTAAGTCGTTTGTTCGCCCAGGCGAGGAATGTCAGGTGAATCTGCGGCGTGAACATGCTGAGGCTCTACCAGGATGTGCTACGGTACGGGCGGAAATCAGAAAAGACGGCAAACCAATTTTGCGGGGAACATATAGTTTTAAGCTTCAATAAGCAATAACACCGGCAATGCCCAAGCCATGACGCCGCGTTTTCATGTCGATGCCGCCATCAAGTTGTAGGCGCGCCGCTCGACGCTGCTTGCGACTGTGATGATGCCAGATATCAACCGTCAAGACACCACCGATAAAACCAAACGCGACAAAACGTGTCTCTTGGCGTCGCGCGGCGACAGCAATACCGAGTGGTATAGCATAGAGAGCATAATGCGCCCAACGCTGTCGTTCCCAGACAGATGCGGATGTTGCCGGTGCGGTTGAAGTGTGGTGACCGTTGGTGGTCGTTGCTATTTTGTCAGTGCCGGTCGCTGCTGATCCGGGACTGGGGACCGTAGGTGACGCGGCTTCTTTGGTTGTTTGCTTCTCCCGGCCTTTTATGTCCGACCACATTTTGAGCGCCAATGGTGGGTCTTTAACGGGATCCAGTTCGGCATCCGGCTGCACGGCGTGCAGTTTTTCCAGAATCGGTAAAGCATTGGTGCCTTCATTGAAAACAAATTCCAGCCGTGCTTGCAGCAGATACAAACGGGCCTTATTGGCTTGGCTCAGCGCGTCTTCGTTTTTAATGAGGCCTGCGATCTCCAGCTCAGCGGCGGAGAAATTACCGCGCACATAAAAATCCTCGGAGCGGCTCAATGAGGTCTCGATTTGATTGGGTGCGGCGAGTGCCGGATTCGCGATGTTCGCAAAAAATAGAATACCTATGCGACAGAATAATATGACGATTGATAAACGCACGTCAAACACCGCCGATTTTCAGTTGCTCGATATAGCGGAACAACGTTCGTTGACCGATGCCGAGTGCTTTGGCGGTTTTAACGCGATTCCCCTGATTTTTTAGGAGTGCGTCGGCGATATGATTTTTCAGCCAGCGGTTTTTGGCGTCAGATAATGATTCATTTGCCGAGCCGTTGCTGCCGGCAAGGTTCTCGGAGCTGTCGTCGCTATGATTGCCATCCGGGAGTTGAAGATCGCTGCGCTTGACGACCAGCCCATCGGCCATGACAAAGGCGCGGGCCACGACGTTTTCGAGCTCGCGGACGTTGCCACTCCACTGATGCTCCTCAAGCGCGGCCAAGGCGCCGGCGCTGAATTCTTTTTCGGGCAGATTATGACGGTGCGCGAATTGTTGTCTAAAGAAGTTGGCAAGCAGAATGGTGTCGCCAACCCGTTCGCGTAAGGCCGGCAACTCGATGGCGACACCGGCGATGCGGTAATACAAGTCCTCGCGGAATGTTCCGGCAACCACCATGGCTTTAAGATCGCGGTGAGTGGCTGAAACCAACCGGAAATTAACTGGTCGTGGTTCGGCTTCGCCGAGACGCACGATATATTTTTCCTGGAGCACTCGCAGCAGTTTGGTTTGCAACGGCAGACTAAGTTCGCCAATCTCGTCGATAAATAACGTGCCGCTGTCGGCTTGTTCAATCAGGCCGCTGCGATCAGCAAGAGCACCGGTAAAAGCGCCGCGTTTGTGACCGAATAATTCGGACTCGATCAATGATTCAGGAATAGCGACGGCATTGACGACAATAAACGGTTTGTCACTGCGATCCGATAGGCGATGAATTTCGCGCGCGGCAAGCTCCTTGCCGGTGCCGGTCTCGCCAGTGATGAGCGCCGGCACGTTGACAGGCGCTATTCGTTCGATCAGCTGATAGATTTCGAGCATTTGTTGCGAGGCGCCGAGCATGATGCGCCCACTGCTTTTAGCCACCGGTGCAGTCTCAAGATACAAGCCGTTACCGTTGCGAAAAGCTTTGACCTCTTCGCGTAACATGGCGCGCTGGATGATGAGTGCGACGATACCACAGGTGGCTTCAAGCGCGGCTTGTAATTCCACCGACAACTGCGTGAGCATGTTCTTGAAGCCGACATATAGAACGCCGACCACGCGACCTTCGGTAATCAGGGGAAATCCCGCGAGACTACGAATATCTTTAACGAAGACCGTAGCAGTCGACATGCCAGCGCCGCGATCACGCAGACTTTCCGGCAGAATAATTTTCGCGTTATTTCGCATCACGTCTTCGATGAAGCCGTCGGGCATCTTATCCCAAATTGTCTGTGCTTCCTGTTCCGTCATGCCGTGACAACCGATCAGGCTGTAGCTGTCACATTCTGATAGTACCAGCATCGCGCTCGCGGCTTTGCTATGTTCAACCACGACGCTGAGTGCTTCGCGTAGGGCTTTCTTCAATTCCGAGGCGCCACTCATCGTACGATCTGACGACCAATCGATAATGGCTTCGAGTAATGCCGCCGGTGGTGATAGTTGTTGTTGCAAGATGTTGCCGCGAAGTTCGCCGGAGGCGCCATTGCCGCGCTCAGCTCCTTCGTCCATCAGCATCCAGGTCAAATTGCCCAGAGGCTGCGGGTTGCCAGCCTGTAGCTCGACGTTGAGATGTTCTTTTTTGTTTTGGAACACCAGATAACAGCCGCCTGATTGTGCGCGCACGAAGACATGCGCGTCATCAAGCTCCGGGACTTTGAGATCGGCATCATCATGATTGGAGATAGCGATTGTACGACCTGTGAGTGGTTGTTTAACCACCATCTGGCCGGCCTGATTCCAGGCCATCAATTTCAGGCTGCGTAGCGTTGTATTATTAATATCAGTATTCATTTTGTTCTTTCACTCCCGCGCCTATTCAACCTTGATCTGTCGACTGGAGTCGGGTCCGATCGTTAGTTCTTTGCGCGCGACGATGCGATTCTGGCGTTTCACCCATACTTCGTGCTTACCCATGGTCAACGGTAGTTCGCGACTACGAACGATACCGTGACTGGTGCCGTCGATAAACAATTCACCGGTGGCATTCAGTTGTAATTCCACTAAAGTTACTTTTGGTTTCAGATTAAAGCGGAATTTATTCTCCTGACCTTTGATGACATCGATCTCAACATCCAATGGTTCGATATAAGGACTTTCCAAACGTAAATTTCTTTTGCCTGGAGCAACCACGAATGCTTCTGCCGTGGGCAGGCGACCGACAATCACGCCATCGATGCTGACATCCGCCCAGGCGTTGGCGCTGACAAAGATCGGCGTGCCCTGCTGTGTGCCGCCGTCGGTATCGTGCGCGCTGGTCATGCTTGCCGAAGTCGCCAGCGGTGGCGGCGCATCATTGTTAAGAATATGCGTCCAGATAATGACCAGGCCGGCGATGACCGGTGCGCCAAACATTAAATTACGGCGCAGGCGATCCACGTACATGGAGTCATAACGTGACTTGGCGGTCGCGCTGTTGGTAGACCCGCTCCGAGTGGTTTTCATCTTCTTGTCGGGGAATTGATATTGATTCTGCATGCAGTATGCAATCCAGCGGGTTTTTTCGGTTGGTGAGAGGGCGGCGTTTTGTGCGGCCGCCGTCGCAATTTCAGTCAACAGCTCGCGCGCGGCCGCGTCGTATTGTTCGCGATTGGTCAACCATTCGCTGAGATACATTTCCGGGGAGAGCGGTGTCAAACTACGCAAAGTCGCCAGGGCCTTTACCGCCAAAGAGTGAGCGAATGCGCCGGCGTTGTTGCTATTTTGCAGCGTCGGGCGCTTGCAGAGCATGATGGCGGTCTCGACCAGCGGCGGGTACAAACCATCACAAAGCGTCGCGACACGTTCGTTAAGATGATCGGTGATATGGCGATACAAGGGCAGTGGGGCCAGATCAGGCAGTACTTTTTCGCCGGTCATAAGTTCCAGTTGCACTAAAGCGGCAGAGAATAAATCCGACCATGCATCAGGAGGTATGCCTTCTAAAATGCGTGGATCCGTGTAACGCAGCGAGCCGGCCATCGTCTGGCCGCTGGATTCGCCGGGCGCGAAAGCCACGCCAAAATCGAGCAATACCAGGCGTCCAGTTTTGAGAATCATGAGATTGGATGGTTTGATGTCGCGGTGATAGATGCCGGCTTGATGAGCGGCGGAGAGGGCGGCGAACAATTGCGTCATGATCGCGGCCACGGCTGTCGGATTGATCGGCAGATCGCCGCTCTCTAGTGTGCGTCCTTCCAGCCATTCGGTGACAATCCATACCTGTTCATCAATGGAGAGAACGTCGTACACCTGCACAATGTTAGGATGACTTAAGGATGCCAGCGTGCGGGCTTCTTTAATGGCGAATTCACGGGCATTTTGCCGCGACACATTAAGGATGCATTTTAGTGCGACTGTGCGGCCTAATTCTTTGTCATGGGCGCGATAGACGGCGCCCATGTTGCCTTGACCAACAAATTGACGTAGTTCGTAGCGCTCATCAATGAGAGCGCTATTAGCTATCAAGTCGTTGGTTAGTTCGGTCATCCCAAAACTTTCATATCTATATACTAAAGGCGTTACTGTCTTGATGCTCAAGGCATCTATAGCACAGCCTGCCATAATTGGCAGCAAATTACCGCAGAGAGCCAGGGGGTCCCTGCCATTTCTGGCAATTAATATAACCATTTGTTATTATTTACAATAGTTAGAGCAATTGAAGTTTTGTCATTCCCAGCACTGCCAGTTCTGGCATTTTTTTATCGCGGGCTTTTTAGGGAGCCGAATCATTCCAGTCGGTTAAGCATTTGGCATGGTCGCTGCTTTAGGAAAGTGACTTATACCATCATGACAGGTCACTGTAATTGGAGGATTCACATCATGTTAGAACGTATTCAGGTCATTATCGCGGACGCTCTTTACCTCGAAGTCGAGGAAGTGACACGTGATGCCAATCTTGTGCGGGATTTGGGTGCGGAGAGCATCGATTTTCTCGACATTATCTTTCGTTTGGAAAAAGAATTCTCGGTGAAGTTGCCGCGTGGCGATATCGAAAAACGCGCGCGTGGTGGGTTGACCGATGACGAATTCGCCGTCAATGGCGTTCTGCAGGCCAAAGGTCTTGAGCGTCTGCGCAAAATGATGCCGGAAATTAAAGCCGAAGACTTCAAGCCAGGTTTGAATATCCGCGAGCTTCCCAGCTTGTTCACGGTTGCGACTTTTGATCGTCTTGTTCGCGAGCAATTGACCTCCGCGTCGACCGAAGAAGGTTTGTCGATCGGTGCTGGAGAACAGGTTGTTTCTCCTACTTAAGGAGTTCGACCTAAGGAGCGAAGTGTATGAACACAAAGCGCCGAGTTGTCATAACTGGAATGGGAGCCGTCTCACCCGTCGGGCATAATTTGTCCGAGACGTGGGCTGGCATTCTGACGGGTAAAGTGCGCGCGGGAGCGATCACGCGGTTTGATGCGCGTGAGTTCCCGAGCCATATTGCCTATCAGGTATCGGATGACTTTGTCTTTGATCAGACTTTGGTCAACGAACACGAGCGCGCCTTGATCACCAATTTTGGCGCCTTTGGTGTGCAGGCGGCAAGCGAAGCTTTGAAGCAGGCGGGCTGGCCCGAGCAAAACGCCGAAGCGCGAAGAACCGCGGTTTGTATTGGCGTCGGTATGGGTAGTCCAGATTTTACCTGGTATAGCGACGTTTATTGCGGTCAAAAATATGATCATCCGGCGATCAAAACTCATATGAAATACTACCCGCAGGTGTTGAGCGCGATCGTTGGTCGCATGGCGAACGCCGAGGGCGGTGTGTTCACGGTGCACACCGCGTGTGCGTCTTCCGGCCAATCGCTGGGTGATGCTTATGAATTGATTGCCTCGGGGGAGCATGATGTCGTGCTCACGGGCGGCGCGGATTCCATGGTGAACCCGTTCCATGTCGCTGGTTTTTGTCTGCTGGGTGCCTTATCGACACGTAATGATGATCCAACCACGGCCTCGCGACCTTTTGATGAAGGTCGTAATGGTTTTGTGTTGGGAGAGGGCGCTTGCATGTTGGTGTTTGAGGAATACGAGCACGCCAAGCGTCGCGGTGCGCTGATTTTGGGTGAAGTTGTTGGCTATGGTGTTACCGAGTCGGCATATCGCATTACTGATTTGCACCCCGAAGGGCGCGGTCCGATCGAAGCCATGCGGATGGCGGTTGAAGATGCTGGTATAGCGCCGGAACAAGTTGGTTATGTGAATGCGCATGGAACATCGACATTGCTGAATGATCGCGTCGAAGCATTGGCGATTAATCAAGTCTTTGGCGCCGCGGCGGCGGTGAGTTCCACGAAAAGCGTCACCGGTCATTTGATCTCGGCGGCGGGAGCGATGGAGTTCGCTTTCTGTGTTCAGGCTTTGCGCGAGCAGGTGTTGCCACCAACTGTCAATGTCGGCACACAGGATATTGATTGTCGGATACGTCTGACTCCTAAGGTCGCGACACCGATTGAGATGGAGTATGCGCTGTCAAATTCCGTCGGTTTTGGTGGTTCCAATACCGCCTTGATCGCCAAGAGGTACGAAGCATGAGCGACAACAGCACAATAAATGCAAATATTGTCGTTACTGGTTTTGGCGCCGTTGTTCCTGGTAGCTACGGTATCGAGAATCTGAATGCCGCCGTCAAGGCGGAGGCTGACGCGATCGCGCGTTATGATTTGCGCATTGAGGATTTCGTACCGCAAAAATTTTTGAGTGACAAACGCATGATGAAAGCATTGTCGCGGCGGGATGCGGTTGGCTTGGCGGCGATCGAAGATTGTCGCAAACACGCCAAGATCGCCGAAGCTGGCGTAGCACCGGAACGGATCGGTATGTATGTCGGTGCCCCGCAATCCAATAGTACGGATAATCATTATTATGTCGATGCTATCGAGCAAACGAAAAATATTGATGGTGTATACGTGGAGCGTTCCTTCGGTACGACCTGTATGGGTTCCAAGCCGACCACATTGCTGATGGGCTTGCCGAACAACGTACTCTGTTATGGTGCGATGGTGTTGGACGCGCGCGGCCCGAATTCCAATTATACCTCCGGTGAATTGAGCGGGCATATTGCGGTGATGATGGCGGCGCGACAATTGCGGCGCGGGCGTCTTGATGTAGCTGTTGCTGGGGGTTATGCACAGCATTCTGATCCGGTGACGGTGGCGATGCTGCGCGAGAACGGCTGGATGCCTGCCGATGATAATCGCTTTGCGACCGGCTCGGTGTTTTTGGCTATGGAGAGTCGTGAGGCGGCACTGCAGCGCAATGCTCGCATTCATTTGGGTTATATCGGCACGAAAGTACGCAGCTTGGCTGCTGGCCCTGATTTTCAGGGCGCGAATGCGGCGACGATCACTGCCTGTATCAGGGATTTGTTGGAAGATTGCGGCGTGGAGCCACAGCAAATCGGCATAGTGGCCATGAGTGGGCATGGTGTCGGCGTACTTGAGACGCATGAATGGTCAGCGGTTAGAGATGTCTTTACGGCGGCGCTTGATGGTTGCGTGTTGCTTGCCGGGGGATTGGTTTTTGGTCAGCTCATGGAGACCGGTGGTTTGCTTGAGTTGCCACTTATGGCAGCGATTGCTGAGAGTGGCAATGTGCCACGACGGATTTTGGCGAAAGAATCGGCTACGACCTACGATGCTTCGCGTCGTTATGGTCTCGTTGTACGTTCAAGTTACTTTGGCGACGCGAGTGCCATGTTGGTCGAGTTGTCTGGGAGTAGTAAATAAATGAATATTTTTATCACGGGTGGTAGCGGATTTCTTGGCAGCGCGGTGTTAGCCCGTATCGGTTTGTCAGAGAAATACAAGAAAATATATGTATTGATGCGCGGTAATCATAAACAAACGCCGCAGCAACGTTTAGAGGCATTGGTGCGCAAAATTTTTGGGCCCGATAAAGCACCGGAGTTGATGACGCGTTTGGTGGTTGTGCCTGGTGATTTGACCGAACCGGGTCTAGGTATTCCGGCACCACTGCGCTCGGAACTAGCGCAATCACTGAATCAGATTTTACATGTTGGCGCGAGCACGGATTTTGGCGCGCCGCTCGATGAATCGCGACGTTACAATGTTGAAGGCACCAAGCAGGTGATCGATCTGGCGGACGAGTGTTGCGCTAATGGCGATTTCCGCCGCTTTGATTATGTATCGACGGCATTCGTTGCTGGTACCAAAAGCGGCGAGGTCACGGAAAGTGAACTCGATCGTGGGCAGGAATTTGCGAACAATTATGAACGCACCAAGTTTGAAGCTGAAATCATGGTGCGCGGTTATATGCATCGTTTCCCCGTGGTGATTCACCGCCCATCGATTGTGGTTGGCGATTCGCGCAGTGGTTATACGCCGCACTTCAAGGTTTTGTATTGGCCGCTACGTTTGTTGTCGAAGAATATTTTGCCGTTTATTCCCTGTGATCCCAAGGCCACCCTGGACGTGGTGCCGATCGATTTCGTTGCTGACGCTATTGTTGCCTTGATGCAGACCGATGAAGCATTGCAGCATACGTTTCATATTACCGCTGGCAAAGGCGCGGAAGTCCGGATTGGTGAATTTTTACGTGATGCTTATCGCTTTACTCAGATCAAGCCGCGTCCGATTATTCCATTCTGGGTGTTTCATACGATTCGTTATACGCCGCTGCGACGTTTCTTTTCCGAGGATATGTGGCGTGCGGTCGAGTTGGCCGCGACTTATGATGACTACCTGAAAGGTACCGGCGTTTCGTTTAATTGCGAGCGCACCATGCAATTGCTTATCAAGCTAGGCGTGCAACGGCCCAGTTGGCCGGAATACAAAGCCAAAGTGCTGAAGTATTGCATTGAAAGTCGCTGGGGACGCAAGCCGCCGCTGCTGGAGTATTTATACTACTCCGCCTGAATCACTGATTGGGCATGAGCTTGGCGTCGAACTTATACTCTTCGGTGACGGGAATCTTCAATTCATACCTACGTGGCAACAGACCGTTTTGTCGCAGATAGCTGCGTGAGATATCGGGATTAAAGATCGCGACAGTCTCGCGGCTGATATTGTAGTTACGTTGAACCTGTTGGATGGTCATTTCTTTGGGCAGGCGTATCGCCTGAAAGCGTAAAGGTTCTTGCAAAACGACTTCGGGGAAGACGGCTTTAGCGTTTTCCAGGGTGGCGAGAATCGCTAAAAATCCGGAATAAAAATTCTTGGAGGCAAAACCAAAAGCCCGGCCCTGATACTTCTCGACCAGGTCATCGATATTAGAGCTGCCGGTACTGCGAACCGCCTGTTTAATACCACCGACGCCGTGATTGTACGCAGTGATCGCCAACGGCCAGTTGCCGGTCAGGCCATAATATAATTTCAGGAGTTTGGCGGCGGCCCGCGCTGATTTAATCGGATCGCGGCGCTCATCGATATTATCGGTGACTTTCATGTATTGTCTGCCGGTGGCGGGCATGATTTGGTAAACGCCGGCCGCACCGACTTTGGAATACGCGTGGACGTTGAACGATGATTCAATAAACGCCAGGTTAGATAGTTCAACCGGTACGTTTTCGCGGATAAATTCCTCGCGAATGGCTGGGAGATAGCGTGTGGACACCGATAAGCCGCTGGCGATAAAGTCGCGTTGCCCGCGCTGCAAGCGAATCGAGCCAGCCGCTGTGAGGTACTTATCGCTGTCAGGAATATGCGCCATTAATTTGGCGATACGCTGCAATGCCGGCGCCAATTCATTCGGATCTTTCTTGCGTTGTTGATGCAGCTTATACAACATCTGGCGATAATCGCGCCGATGTTCTTTCATCATGAGCTTCACCATGCGTTCTTTGTCACGGGCGGTGTATTCCATGCCGGCTTGTGAAGCATCTGCAATCTCCAGAACAACTTCGGGATATTCGCCGACATGTAATACATACTGCTCGCTTGACCACAGTGAATAAATACGACGCCAGAAGTGAAACCGCGCGCTCAGCGCCGGCGTCACCTGGAACGTGCCGTGAATAGGGGCGGGTTGTAATTCCCGCTGCTGGGCGATGTCAGAGCAGTATTGATATAAGACATTGATAACGCCCTGGCGATCAACATAGATAGG
>CAZZCU010000029.1:0-26678 GCA_964652825.1 uncultured Oligoflexales bacterium | reverse complement strand
CAGGCTTTCGCCCATTGCGCAAGATTCCCCACTGCTGCCTCCCGTAGGAGTCTGGACCGTGTCTCAGTTCCAGTGTGGCTGATCATCCTCTCAGACCAGCTACCCATCGTCGCCTTGGTGGGCTTTTACCCCGCCAACTAGCTAATGGGACGTAGGCCGCTCTTTAAGCAATAGCTTATAAATAGAGGCCACCTTTCTTCTCACGACATTATGCGGTATTAGCCACAGTTTCCCGTGGTTATCCCCCACTTAAAGGTACGTTCCTACGTATTACTCACCCGTGCGCCACTGTACTCATCCGAAGACTTTCTCGTGCGACTTGCATGTGTTAGGCACGCCGCCAGCGTTCGTTCTGAGCCAGGATCAAACTCTAATGTTTAAACCTTCTCAAAACTTGTTCACTCGAAAATTATTCTGATTAAAGAAAATTAACAGAGTAAAAAGTTACTTTTTTTAATTGTGTCTTACGACACGCTCAGTAACCTTTTGCGTTTAATTCACTCGTCTCACTATTCAGTTTTCAAAGAGCTCGTCCGGTCCATAAACCGCGTAATTTTCAAGGTTTTCTTGAATATTTTCGGCTATCGTTTCCGAACGTGAGGGAAGGGTATACGCCAACCATTTTTTGACGTCAAATAATTTTTTGCAAAAAAATTTATTATTCTCGCTACATCCCGACCATCAATGCTTTCGGGTTTTTCTTATATATGAAAATTTGCCCCGCCCGACAACCTTTGGAACCAGGATCAACGGGGCTGCGAGAACTAACCGGATTCCGAAAACTGATGGATTTTGTACTCTGACCAACAAAAAGTCTCGTAAAGTTAGGGATTTGGCTCCGCGCCTATGCTAAAATGAATGCTTAATTATACGGACGATCATGCTACCTACCAATACCGCCAAAACCAATGTGCTCGAATTCTTCTACGATTATGTCACCGAAGATGACTGGCTCGAAGGTCTGGATATCTATCAGGCCGGGCGTGTCTCCGGAGTTACTAATTACGAAGGTTTGATTACGTCGCACGTTGCTTCTTTGGGGCCGCGCAAAGCCGAAGTACGCATCAAAATTCATCCAAACGGCAAAACCGTGCAATGGTTGGAATGCACGTGCGCAAAAAATCGCGCGCAGAATCGCTATTGCGAACACATGGTAGCAATGATGATTCATCTTGATCGCGAGCAATCTGAATTACTCGCGAATCTCGATACGCGTATGCCAATGAAACCACCAGTCGCAACGCGCAGAAAAGCCGTACCGAAACTCGAAGTAAAAACGGATACCGAAACGAGCAATGCACGTGACGCCGGCGCCGCGCAAATGATTTTAAATCACCTGAAAGGCTCCATTCATAGCGCAAGCTTGATCGCGCATGGGCCGACACTGCGCGTGCGCCTGGAAATAAAATCGGGGCAGCTGACTCACTATGATTTACAACTCGACTCCGCCGCAAAATTTTTGCTGGCCCACCCCGATCTAAAAGTCGCCAGCGCAGAAGTCAAGCGCCTCAAGGTTTTCAAGAATCACGTACATCTTGGCACACGCATCTATCAGGCAGAAGACGAAAAGATATTGGCGGAGCGCATCGTCGCGGTACCAGTGAACAGCGACACGCCGGATAGCAAACGCGACGAAGCGCAAAAAAACAAACACTTGTTTGTCTCCAGAGATAAAGTCAGCGAAAAGCCAACCGCCTTTGAATTTGTTCCGATAAAAACCGCGAGCAAAACTTTAGGCAAAGAATATTTCTTTATGAACGAACGTGGCTATTGGCCGGTATCACTCGCGGAAGTTACGTCGGAGTGGCACGAACTACCTCTGAAGAAAACATTCAAGGAAGATGACGCCGCTTATTTGCTGAAATCGCGCTTTGCTGAATTTCTGGAGCAAGGCCCAGTATTTCTCGAAACCTCTTTGGCGGAGCCAGTGGTTCTTGAAGCACCGAAGTTAAGCGAGATCAAAGTCCGCAGCGAAGAAGCGGATGGTTGGTTCACACTGGATCCAATTTACGGCTCCGAGGGCTCAAGAATTTCGATGGCCGAATTAATGCGCCATTTTAAACAAAAGAAACGCAGTTACATTAAGTCGGGAAATGTCTGGCTGAAAATCCCGGAACTCGTCACTGAACACGCCTGGGATTTGGACGAATCGGGACAGTTTCTGCGCGTTAACGCCCTGGGTTTGATGCGATTAAAAGCTGCCGTCGGCGACTTTGATAGCTTTGTCGGCAGCAAGCATATCCTGAACCAGATCCGTCAAAAAACGGAATTTACCAATGAGATCGAAGCACCCGACGTGCGCCAAACAAACCTGACGCTCAGAGAATATCAGGAAACCGGTTTGCGTTGGTTGTGGTGGCTCTACAACAATCATCTGCATGGACTACTAGCTGACGAAATGGGTCTTGGCAAAACCCATCAGGCGATGGGACTTATGTCGGCAATCCAGGCACAAGTAAAACAGCCCAAAATGCTAGTCATCTGTCCGACGACGGTTCTTGATCATTGGGAAGATAAAGTCGGACAATTCTGTCCGGCGCTAAAACCCGCCAAACATCATGGCGCCAAGCGCACGCATGCCATTGAAGAGATTTTTAACGAGTCGCCGCTATTGATCACCAGCTATGGCGTCTTGCTGCGCGACATACGGCAGTTCGTCAAAATCAACTGGGACCTGGTCGTTCTTGATGAAGCTCACTTCGCTAAGAATAACGACACAGCGACATATCAGGCTGTCTGCCGGCTGAACTCACGCATGCGGCTATGTTTGACCGGTACACCGATGGAAAACCACCTCGGCGAACTCAAGAATATTTTTGATTTCCTGGTACCTGGATATTTCGGCTCGAACGATTATTTCAAAAAACAATTTGTTCAACCGATCGGCTCCGGTGCGATTCCAGAGCGCGAACTCGCCTTACAAAAACTGATTTATCCGTTCAAAATGCGGCGCACGAAATCCCAGGTACTCAAGGATCTGCCACCCAAAGTCGAGGATATTCGACACTGTTCATTATCCGAAGAACAAGTCGACATGTATCGCAAGGTACTCAGCCTTAAAGCCACTCCGCTGATCAGCCAGCTCAAAGACGAATCGACGCCGATTCCCTATATGCACGTTTTCGCGACCCTGACGATGCTCAAACAAATTTGCAACCATCCTGCCTTGGTACTCGAAGGCAGAAACTACAAAAAATCCACCAGCGGCAAGTTTGAACTAATGAAGGAATTGCTGCAGGAAGCGCTGAATTCAGATCACAAGGTTGTTATTTTTAGTCAGTACGTGCACATGATTCGTATTATCGAAGAGTACTTACAGGAAATTCAGGTTCCATTCGCTACGCTCACCGGTCAAACCCGTAATCGCGGTGATGTTATCAAACGTTTTCAAACTGATTATAACTGTAAGGTTTTCCTTGGTTCGCTGTTGGCGGGCGGAATTGGTATCGACTTGACGGCGGCGTCGGTGGTTATTCATTACGATCGCTGGTGGAATGCCAGCAAAGAAAATCAGGCCACCGACCGTGTCCACCGTATCGGACAGAACAAGAATGTTCAGGTGCTCAAACTGGTAACTCGCGGGACCCTCGAAGAAAAAATTGATGCCATGATTCGCGCCAAGCAATCATTGTTTGAAAAATTCCTTGATAAAGACGAAGAAGTCTTTAAGACTCTCTCGCGCCAGGAACTTATTGATCTTCTGCAATAGTAGGTAAATCGATGCCAAAATTTATTATCGAAGGTGGCCGACCGCTGAACGGAACCGTCAGGCCGTCGGGCAACAAGAACGAGGCTTTGCCGGCGCTGGCGGCGTGTTTACTGACCGAAGAGCGCGTGACTTTAAAGCGGGTACCGCGAATCGGTGACGTATTAACTATCTGCAAGATCCTCGAAGAACTCGGCGCCACGGTCGGCTGGGAGGATGATGAGACACTCACAGTTGAGTGCAAAAACATCAAGACTCATAAGCCGCCGGTCGACATGTGTGCCAAAGTTCGTGCATCCATTTTGTTCCTAGGACCATTGCTCGCGCGCATGCAAAAAGTTGAGCTGCCACTACCGGGCGGTGATGTCATTGGCGCCCGCCGTATCGATACGCATTGGGAAGGCATTACAGCACTCGGCGCTAAGTTGAACTTCGGTACCACCATTAGCGGACGTATCTCTGGCATGCCCCAAGGTACTGAGATTTTCCTGGACGAGCCATCGGTCACCGGCACTGAAAATATCGTTATGCTCGCGGCTTTGGCGCAGGGCAAAACAACGATTCACAACGCGGCATGCGAGCCGCACGTAGTCGGGATTTGCAAGTTATTGAACGCGATGGGCGCCAAAATTACCGGCATCGGCACGAACAAGCTTGAAATTGCAGGTGTCACAAAACTCCACGGCGCCACCCATACGATTGGTGTCGACTTCATGGAAGTTGGTAGCTTTGCATGTTTGGGAGCGATCGGTCGCGGCAAGGTAACCATCGAGGGTGTCAATCGCGATGACTTCCGCTTTATCTTCAAGACACTCGATAAAATCGGCATCGAACCAGTTCTGGAAGACACGACTTTGACCATAGACGGCACGCGCGGTCTCGAAATGAAGAAAGATGTCGGTGGGCGTGTCCCATCTATTTATAGCGGCCCGTGGCCAGCATATCCGACAGACTTGATGTCGGTTGCCATTGTTGCGGCGACGCAAGCTGAAGGTACCATCATCTTCTTCGAGAAGATGTTCGAGGGTCGGATGTTTTTTACTGATAAATTGATGGCCATGGGTGCGACCATTATTCTGTGCGATCCGCACCGCATCGTTGTCAACGGACCGTCACCATTATACGGCGCACGCCTGCATTCCCCGGATGTGCGTGCCGGCATGTCGTTGCTGATGGCTGGCCTGGTGGCGTTTGGCAAGAGCGAGATTGAAAACATCTATCAGATCGAACGCGGCTACGCGAATATCGAGAAGAAGTTGCTAGGCTTGGGCGCCGCCATAAAACGCGTTGATTAGGACCAGTTTAGTGTGACTTCGCCCAAGTCAAGTAGTCGCGCAACCGAAACCGCGTCATCTCGCGCCCCAACACCTCAAGCGTCTCAAATAGCGGCGGCGAGTCTTTGCGACCGGTGGTGATCATCCGCACGGTCATAAAGTAATCTTTGGGCTTCCAGCCGAGAGCGTTACGATGCGCATCGCACAAATCATGCAGATGTTGATGATCCCAATCATAAAGATCATCGAGTTTTTCGACGAGCTCTTCGAGCATGGTTACAACGTCAGCTTTTTCTTTGCCTTTGGGCAGAATGTCGATACCGTCGTATTTTAACGCGCCATTAAAAAAGAATGTATTCTGATCCACAAACTGCTCAAAGCGCGACATACGCTCAAGCACCAGTGGCTTCAATTTTTTCAGATAATCCGGATTAAAGACTTCGTCGCGCAGATATTCGACAAAAGCAGCATCGCTCATCTTGTGCATATACTGTTGATTGAGCCAGGTCAGTTTGATCAAATCAAAAACTGGACCGCCAAGCGCGATATTTTTGAAATCAAATTTCTCCTGCATTTGCTCCACGGTAAAAATTTCGACATCGTTACCGAAACTCCAGCCCATCAATGCCAAAAAATTGAGTAGCGCCTGCGGCAAAATACCCGCTCGTTTATAGTACGACAACGACACCGGGTTCTTGCGCTTGGAGATTTTCGAGCGATCGGCATTGCGTAGCAATGGTAAATGAATAAACTCCGGCTTCTCCCAGCCAAAAGCCTCGTACAAAACCACATGTTTGGGGGTGGACGAAATCCACTCCTCGGCACGGATCACGTGCGAGATTTTCATCAGGTGGTCGTCCACGACATTGGCCAGGTGGTAGGTCGGGAAGCCATCGGACTTCAACAAGACCTGGTCATCCAGGCGATGATTCTCAAATTCCACGGCTCCACGCAGGCTATCCTGCACCACGCTGATACCGTCGGTCGGCATCTTGAGGCGGACAACGGCGGGCGTACCCTGGGCCAGCTTTTCTTTGACCTCGGCCTCAGACAGAGATCGGCAAAACCGGTCGTAACCGGGAGGTTGTCCCTGCATAATCTTCTGGCGACGCATCTCGGTCAGGCGATCATTCGAGCAAAAGCAGTGATAGGCATGACCGCTATCCAGCAACAGTTTCGCATGCTTAGCGTAGATATCCTTACGCTCAGACTGACGATAGGGGCCGTATTTACCGCCACAATCCGGTCCCTCGTCCCACTTGAGGCCGAGCCAATTGAGGCTATCCATAATCATTTGTTCGCTGGAGTTCTTGGCACGCGCCTGATCGGTATCTTCAACCCGCAAGACAAAGTCACCACCATGCTTTTTAGCGAAGACGTAGTTAAACAAGGCGATATAAGCCGTACCGACATGGGGATCACCCGTTGGTGACGGAGCAATCCTAACCCGAACCCGATCAAAACCCGACATCTTCTACCCCAACATCCAGAACTTGAATCCTTCAGATAACCCCGTTATACACATATCCTCAAAACCGGGCAGCCCCAAAGATCACGTGGATCTTTTGAGGTGGGCCTTTTTGGTGGCAATGGGAGCCGATTTTGCAGGTCACAGAACAAACCGGTACGTTATTTATCAAAGACGCCACCAAACTCGATTGCGCGGTCTTCGATCCATCTTTGGGAATTGTGGGCCACTCCTGGCATGTTGATATTAGCCTAGCGGGCACCCTTGATGACAATGGTTTTGTTTACGACTTTGGGGAATTAAAAAAACTGATCCGCACAACGACCAAAGGCAGTATCGATCATGCTTTATTGCTGCCGGTCGGATCGCAGTTCGTGCACTTCTCGGAGACCAAGGACGGCGAGTACTGGCATCTGAACTCCAAAGGCCGCGGCAACCAGGGTGGCTTTGAGTGGGAATACAAGTGCCCCAAAGGCGCCGTCTACCCTATCCGCTCCGTGGCAATCACACCAACAATCATCGAACAAGAGTTCGCGCGCCTGTTGCGTCATCGCCTGCCTTCCACCATTCATAAAATCAACGTCAAGCTGCGTGATGAGACCGCCGAGCCGACCGCGGCGTTCTTTCGCTATACTCACGGCATTGCCGGCCATGCAGGACTTTGCCAACGCCTCTTCCACGGCCACCGCAGCCGTATTGAAATCCATGTTGGTGACGAACGCCGCCCCGATCTGGAGCACTACGTAGCCCGCGAATTACTCGGCGGTTTTGTGCACATTGCCTGTTCTTCCCAAATAGTCGAAGGCAACGTCGAGAAAGGCATGCGAGGTCAACCGGGGCAAAAGATAAAACTGAGCTTCGCCGGCAGCCTCGGCCATTACGAGGCGACTGTACCTGCCGACCGCTTGTTTTTGATCGACGTTGATACTAGTATTGAATGTCTAGCGTCGCAGTTGGTCGACTCGCTGGTCAAAACCGAACAAATTACCGAGCCAGTACGCCTGGCATGCTATGAAGGCATAGACAAAGGTGCTATCGCCGAACGTTAACATTCTATCCCAAGAGTCCACGGAGCGCGGCACTGCCACACACTATTGGCATGATCGCAGCGACGATGAAATCTTGCGCCTAAGGCTAAAAGATCTCGGCCTGAGTGTAGCTGACACCGGCTTACAGCTTCTCGCCAATCAATTGTTGCTCGAATTACGCGCGACCGGCTTTAAGTATTTAACGCCTAAATTCTATCTCGGTGACGAATGGTTTACGCCGGACGAAAGCGGTTATATCTCGATGCCGTTTTTTCTGGCCAATCAGCGTTTAATCGAGCTCGAAAAAAAGATGATGGGTAACGCCGAAGGCGAAGACGTCAACTACGCCATGCGTATTTTGCGGCACGAAGCCGGACATTGTTTTGATCACGCTTATCACGTCTCGACAACAACAACATGGCGACACCTGTTTGGCGATCGCAGGCGACCTTACCGGCCCGATAGTTACAAGTATGTTAGGGACAGCCGCGACTATGTACACAATTTAGCGGACTGCTACGCGCAAGCACATCCGGACGAGGATTTTGCCGAAACCTTCGCTGTCTGGTTAAACCCCGAGATTAATTGGCGGGATGAATATCGTGATTGGCCGCGCGCGCTTTCAAAGTTAGAATACGTCAACGACATCGTGAATGTATACCGGAGTCAAAAACCGCGTTACGCATGTCAGCGACCAATGAGCGCCGTCGCCAATCTTCGTTCGACGCTCGCCACCCATTATGGACGCCGACTGCGCAGATCGCATTGCCGCTGAGCTGCCGTTGAAGAATTATCGCGTCCTTATTCTAGTCGATGTATCTTTTGTTCCGCCAAGTGACTTCCGCGTTGAAGACCATCTTAGTGATGACGACTGGGAAGACGAGCGTGATGTCTATCAGGCTCTCAAGAAACTCGGACATGACGTTGAGTTCTGCACCGTGTTCGCGGATTTGCAAGCACTCTTGAATAAAATTGATGCCTTTAAGCCGGATCTGGTTTTCGTTCTCTGTGAATCCTTTAAAAACAATCGCGACCACGCCGCCAATCTGGTCGGCCTTCTGCAGTTGCTTGGCATACCTCATACTGGCGTGTCACCACATCCCATGCAAATATGCATGGACAAAGGTCTGACAAAAAAAATCCTATCGTTTCATCGCATCAAAGTCCCGCGCTTTGAAATCTCGGAACGACGTCGTCCCATCAAGTCGCTTAAGCAATTTACCTTTCCCGCTATCGTCAAACCTTTGCAAATGGCGGGCAGCGAAGGCATCACCCAAACCTCGCTGGTCGAAAACGAAAAAGACACGTTGGAGCGCTGCAAATTTATTCACGAGAAATTCGACTGCGATGCCATTGTTGAAGAGTATATCGAAGGCCGTGAGCTGTATTTATCCGTTATGGGCACCAAGCGCCTTAGTGTTTTCCCGCCGCAGGAATTGTTCTTCGACAAAATGGCGCCCGAAACTCCGAAATTCGCCACGTACAAAGTTAAATGGGACGCCAAGTACCGCAAAAAATGGGGCATACATAGCGGCGCATCCGGGCCATTGGATCCCATCGTCAAAAAACGTATGGATGAGCTGGCGCGCAAAATTTATCGTATTTTCGGTCTAAACGGTTACGCGCGAATTGATGCGCGTTTGACGGAAAGCGGTCAGATATATTTTCTGGAAGCCAATCCCAATCCGTCGATCGCCAAAGATGGTGACTTTGCCAAAGCCGCGGCCGCGCATGGTATTGAGTACGAAGAACTGATCACGCGCATTATCAGCCAGTGTGTGCCTTAGCAGCACTATTCCGCAGCACAGCTACGCAACCAGGCTCTAGCCAATTCCTGGCGCGAACGAGTCAGAAAAGATTCCGGATGGAATTGCCAGCCAACGAGCGGCGGCCTAGATGCATCGCAAGACTGAATCGCCTGTATTTGACCTTGTTCATCGACAGCGGTAATCCGAAATTCCTGCGCCAAAGATGAACGCTCGATTACCAGTGAGTTATAAGTGGCGACCTCAAGAATCTCATTGGGCATTTGTGCGAAAATTGCATCATTACCAAAAGACTTGATGTTTATTGCGGTGCCATGAACAGGTGCCGCCGCAGGTACGATCTTACCGCCAAATGCATAACCAATAAGCTGATGCCCCAGGCAAATGCCAAGAATGGGAACTTTATAGGCGGCTTTTTTTAGTAAAGCCAATGATGGCTCGATCATGTCCGGAGATTTTGGCCCTGGCGAAAAGACCAAAGGCCGAGGCTCGCGTTGCCAAATCGCCTCTAGATCCGATGCATCGTAGGGAACCCGTTCCACATGCTCCACTCCCACACACTGATACAACCAATCTATGAGGTTAAAGCTAAAGCTGTCATAATGATCTATAAACAATACGCGCATGTGTCGACATACCTACAAACCAAGCGGCATCATAGCTGACGAGGTACTATGCTTCACTTTACTCATTTAATACCAGTCATTGTCTATCTCTTTATCGCGCCACAACTCAGCGCCCAAGAAGAAGTCATGAATTTCGCCCAACAAGAAGCTGCTTTGCTCAATAATCTTGCTGCTATCAATCGCTACAGCCCCCTGGAAGGAGCGTACTCGCACGGTTCCATTGGCGCAACTCTTGGTCTTGGTATTCAGAACCACGCGGAGATTAAAACTAACACCCTACAACACCACCATCTTTACATAGATCAATCCCAACCAGCGCAGAAACTCAGCACAAAGAAAATGTATTTTATTAAAGGCTCGACGTTGCCCGTTGACTTCGGCTTTAGTCTGGGCTCAACACAGGATGATCAGATCAGTATGGCAGGCGCGCATGCTCAGTGGAGTGTTTTTGAAGGATTTCGTATGCCGGCTCTCGCCCTGCGCGGCTCATACAACAAGCTTTTTGGTCTCAAGGACGCCGAAATGCAAAGCACGCGCGTCGATGTCATCGCCAGTACCAGCATGTTCAGTTTTTTTTCCGCCTACATTGCTAGTGGCGCGCAAAGAAACGTCGTCATGCTCAACAGCGCGGCTTACTTTCAATATGGTCTGGTCACACAGCCCGAAAATCAGGACTACCAAAAAACCTGGTGGAGCCGCTCCCACGCCATTGGTTTACGCGCGCTACTGATACCGCCGGTATTGGGAGCCACATTGGAGTTACAATTGGATGAAGCAGCGGGAAGATCAATCGCCGGCAAGATCAGCCTGGATATTTAACTGGCACTCTGAGCTCCCAGCACGGCAATAATTTTTTGATTCACCGCCTGACTTTGATACTGGCTTTGCGCAGCTCGCATAGCTTCTTGCTCTTTAACTAACCGATTCATGGCCTGCATCAGCGACGCGGAGGTAAGAGTTGCTTCATCAACAACATGCGCCCAACCCTGTCGTGCGAAATACTGAGCATTGAGCACCTGATCCCCACGACTTCCGACAACTAATGGCACTAACAACATAGGTTTCTGCAAAGACAAAAATTCAAAAATAGCAGTCGCACCGGCACGACTGATCACCAGATCCGTTGCGCTCAGAATATCCGCCAATTCGGGACCAACGAATTCAAAGGCCTTGTAACCATCGTGATTAACCACACGACCTTTGCCTTTACCGGTGATATGCACCACGTAAAATGCTTGCAACAATTGTGGCAACGCATCATACACGGCATCGTTCAACCTCACGGCGCCCTGGCTACCACCCATAATCAATAGCACTGGCCTGGTAAGATCAGTGACAAAACCACACAGTTGCAAGCCACGCACACGAGAACCCGCACTCAATTCACGACGCACTGGCAAGCCGACTAGTTCGGCGTTGGCAGGCAGATACTTACTGGTCTCGGCAAAGGTATAGAGAATTTTATTGGCAAAAGGCGCAATGATTTTATTGGCAAGACCAGGGGTTAAATCAGACTCATGCGATACTACGGGAATACAGCAGATACGCGCGGCTATTGCTACCGGCACACTAACGAAACCGCCTTTACTAAAAATGACGTTTGGACGCTCGCGCAACAGAATATATGTAGCCTGAAAAATTCCCCAAATAACTTTGCCAACGTCGAAAAAATTCTGCAAAGAAAAATATCGCCGCAATTTACCGGTCGCAATCGTATAAAAATGCAATTGCTGTTGTTCAATGATCTGCTTCTCAATCCCGGCGGAACCTATATAAAAAACCTCCCAGCCTTGTTGACGAAAATCAGGGAGCAAGGCCAGATGCGGCATAACATGTCCGGCAGTTCCGCCGCCGGTTAAACAGATTTTTATGACATCAGGCATAGTGGCAAGCCGCCAAATGAATATTCTTATCCGTACCAACGTTACGCAACTGTGGAACTTCCACACTGCACTTAGCCGTAGCGATCGGACAACGTGGATGGAAATGACATCCCGACGGTGGTTTGATCGGACTGGGTACGTCGCCTTTAAGAACTTCGCGCTGACGCGTCCCTCCGCCAATATCAACTTGGGGCACCGACTTAATCAACGCCTGCGTATAAGGATGTCGAGGTTGCTGATAAAGCAACTCGGCAGCCGCATGCTCAACAATTTTCCCAAGATACATCACCGCAACCACGTCACTGATATGCTCAACGACAGCCAGATCATGGGCGATAAAAATATAACTCAAACCCAATTGCGATCGCAGATCACTGAGTAGATTCAGAATCTGTGCCTGAACAGATACATCCAGAGCACTGACCGGTTCATCCGCGATAATCAACTTAGGCCGTAGCGCAACGGCACGGGCAATGCCAATACGCTGCCGCTGACCACCGGAAAATTCATGTGGATACTTATGCATGGCATCAGCGCCCATGCCCACAGCCGTCAATAATTCGGCTATTTTCTTCTCAAGCTCGGGACCAGCCTCGCCGTGGATGATAAACGGCTCAGCGAGAATCGAGCGCACTTTAACGCGCGGGTTAAGCGATGAGTATGGATCTTGAAAGATGATCTGCATATCACGCCGCTGCCGCCGCAACTCTGAATTATTTAACGTCAGGATATTCTTGCCAGCAAAATGAACTTCACCAGTGTTTGGCTCAATGAGTCGCAAAATCAACCGACCAAGCGTCGACTTGCCACAACCTGATTCACCAACAACACCCAGGGTCTGACCGGCACGCAACGAAAGGTTAACACCGCTGACTGCATACACTTGCTCCGCTTTGCCAAAAAAAGTCTGGCTTTTAAGCGGGAAGACTTTGTGCAAGTTATTGACGGCTAATAAATGTTCCATTAATGCGGGTTCCAGCAAGCTGCATAATGTTGCGCCTGAATTTGTGTTAATATCGGCCGCTCGCTCTTGCAACGCTCAATTGCGCGCGGACAACGATTTTGAAACTGACATCCCTGAAAGCGAGCCGTTAATGGCGGCACGAAACCAGGAATAGTTGCCAATCGCTTCACTTTCTTGCCTAACTTTGGAATACACGCCAATAGACCCACGGTGTATGGATGCTTTGGATCAGCAAAAATATCCGCTACCGACCCCTGTTCAGCTACCTGACCGGCATACATCACTACAACGTCTTCGCAAACCTCCGACACCACGCCCAGATCATGCGTCACCATGATCATCGACATCTGTAACTTACGTCGTAATTCATCGATCAACTCTAATATTTGTGCCTGAATAGTTACATCCAATGCCGTGGTCGGCTCGTCGGCAATCAACAGTTTTGGCTTGCACGCCAGAGCCATCGCAATCATAACACGCTGTCGCATACCACCGGATAAATGATGCGGATAATCAGCCAGACGGCGTTTGGCACTGGGTATTTTAACTTGCTCCAAAATCGCGGCAGCCGCATCCAGCGCTGCGGCTCCCCTCATACCACGATGCAAACGAAACACTTCCGCCAACTGATCTCCGATCGAAAAAACCGGATTGAGACTGGTCATCGGCTCCTGAAAAATCATACTCATTTCATTGCCACGAATACGACGCATCTGCGCGCTATCAAGTCGCAACAAATCGTGGTTATCAAAAACAATTTTTTTCGCTGTGATTGAGGCGTGATCCGCAAGTAATCGCATCAATGACAAAGCCGTCACTGTCTTGCCGCAACCTGACTCGCCAACCAGACCTAACGCTCGACCACGTCCCAGCGTGAACGATATATCGTCCACTGCACGCAGGCTACCCCTGCTGGATTTAAAAGAGGTTATCAGGCTCTCCACCTGCAATAGATTAGAACTATTTTGCGAGCCAACATCCATAGCCATTACCTTTGGCACATTCCCGGCAGCTGCATATCGAGCGGATAGTACTCATCAATGGCGCGAATCAATTCCCCCTGCGGAACCAAGACCATCTCAACCGCACCCAGTGTCTTTTGAATCGTCGTTGCTAACATCGGCCGTGTCGGATCAGACACAGCAATCGTACCAATTTTACGAGCGGCATCAAACGCCAGCGGCAAACAACTATAAGTCTTCGCATCGCGATACGGTAGTTTACGCAAAAATTTGCTATCCATCTTCGTTGCGTCGATCGTCAGGAGTGTAGGTAAACCCAGTCCAAATGCGATAATTTCAGCTAATTTTTGCTCAGAAAATATGTGACATTCCAACAGTGCATCAAAAGCGGAAACCGACCAACTTTGCATAAACTCGCGTAACGACGTCATCGCCGATTGACTGAGACAATTCGATGCCATCAATACCTGTAATAAATCGTTTTTTTCGCCGCTTTCAGTCATCAATACTGCTCCAGCGCAACGATAGCCTTTTCAATCCACGAATCGATCCCAATTTCGGCGAGCCGTAAGTATTGCATACCATCAGCTTGGAACGGAATAGTCCCCAAAAACGCGACCAACTGATATCAGCACAAGCTTTGGTATCGGGCCCAGGTCCACCAAAACCGCTGGCATTCATCTCAATATTCCGCAGCTCATCATGGATCAGTAGCTTCGCTGATTGTGAGTAGAGCTGAAACTCCGTCACTCGATCTAGCCAGCGCGTGGGATAACGAAACTTCAGCAAACAAGGAACTTCCATGGCACGTATCCCAATAAATTGATCATTCACGCTCAAATAACCAGCGCGGTCAACTCCCAGGCTTGGTATCCGCTCGGCTAGTTGACCTTCTTTTGTAATCACATTCGCATCGATAGCATAAACCAGGCGCAACAGACTCTGACCAACAGGACTAACGACCTCGGCCTTCCAGCCCTGACCCTCATCAACAATCCATTCAAGATCAGCCGAGCCTAGCAACTCTTCATCCTCAAAGAGCTTTAGGTTCACCGCGCCATCTCCCTGCAAACACGCATCGAAATACTGAGACAGCGTTGCAGGTAATTGCACTTGCTGATAGGAGCGTTTGGTCGTTTGACAACCCACAATCATAAAAACACATATCAATATCGGAAGTGGGTGTCGCACAGTTGTTGGTTACTTTCCGTGTTTTTTTATGAATTTGTCATACTTTCCGCGAATGCGTTTATCGTCCCTAGGCTCAAGCTTCACGGCAACGGCTTTGCCGAAATACTCTCGCGCCTCATCAATACGACCCAAAGCCTCAAACGTATCCGCCAAATGCTCAAAAATCACACCTTCATCAGGCGCAAACTTAATGGCACGCTGCAGAGTGGTCAGAGCTTTATTGTAATCTTTCTTTTGGAAGAATACCCAGCCGAGTGAATCCAGATAATAACCATCATTCGGCTTGATCGCTAACGCCCTGCTAATCAGTTGCTCGGCTTCGTCCAGATTCTCGCCCGTTTCCGCATAAACATATCCCAAAAAATTTAACGCCGAGCTATTCGATGGCTCAAGCTTGATAACGAGTCGCATGGACTCAATACAAGCCGCACGCTTACCAAGTTTTTCCTGATAAACGCCGCGCAAAAACAACAACCGCGGTTTATCGGGAAACCTCTGCAATCCAGCTTCGATTGTCTCTAGTGCTTTCGCCGCCTTTTCCGTCTCATCATAGATAGATGCGCCGGCGACAAACACCTCTTCGACCGCTTCCTCCCGCGCCAGCATGGCATCGATTATGGCAAGCGCTTCGCCAAACTTTTTCTGCTCGCGCAAAATCAAAATCGTTCGGAAATCAGCATGAGAGCGAAACTGTGATGTCTCGGGCACTTGTTGGTAAACAGCAATCGCTTCGTCATACTGCTGCAACTTCTCCTTGCCCAGTGCCGACATATAAACCAGACGATCGGATTCGGGAAATTCACGCACCAGCGTATCCAAAATTTCTGCTGCCTCAACAAACTTCTGCATTTCCCAAAGCAGAATAGCGCGCTGCAGTTGCACGCCAGGCCGCTGCCCGCCAGGCAATTTGGAAAGCTCCGACAATAGCTCCATCGCCTCATTCAATCCCCCAACCTGTCGGTACAGCTCGACCATCCGACTAACGAGTTCCTCATTAGTCGGATACAGACGATAAAGCTGTTCGTACAAGCTGATGGCTTTTTTCGACTCGTTGTTCATCTCCAAGGCGAGCGCATAAATCAAAACGAATTCCGGATTGGAACTTTGCAGCTCATGGGCCCGACGCGCTGGCTCCAACGCCTGTTTCTTCTTGTTAGTCAATATCAGTTGCCGTGCCAGCATCGACCATGACAACGCCGAATTCGGCAACGCCTTAACATATTTTTCTGCTACTTTTGTGGCCGCTTCGTTTTTCTTTTCCACCTGATGCAAAACAATCAAATTGACATACGCGGCTTCATACAAAGGATCCAACTCGATAGCCTTGTTAAACTCCGTAACAGCACCGTTATAGTCCCGAGATCTGTAAAGTTGACCCAGCAGAAAACGTAAATCAGCGGACTTGGGATACAACAACACCATGCGCTTGGCTTCGAGCAATGCCTTATCGCTATCACCTTGATTTGCCTGCGCCGCAATCATCTTGGCACCAAGGAAAGCATTGGGATCAAGATTGTAAGCTGCTTCCAATGCTTCCGTCGCCTTGGTCGATTGTCCCGTCAGCCCCATGCTCTCCGATGCAAGATAAAGATAACTCGCGGTCGCACGTCGTCGGGCCGGCGACCACAGAAAACTCGGCACGCGCTCACCTTGCCCATCGATACCCAATTGAATCGAATTTTCGCCGTCAAGAAACGTCGAGGCGCGATCCTGCGATTTTGTCGTTCGACAACCCAAGAGAGTCATCATGGCAACAACGGCAATCACGATATCTCTGCGCCGGTTTAGCAAGGCATTTCCCCCAAAACATCCAAGGATTTTTGATACTTTGGATTCTATGATAGGGGCTACAAAAAGGCAAAGACTCTAAGATCCGGAGACAGCGGGATCCTCAGGCAGATCAGCCAAAGTTGGGACATTCTCATAAAATATTTCATAAAGGCACAATCCGGATGCAGGCGCCGTTTGGCCGGCACGTGTCCGGTCCCGGCTCAGCAGAATTTGCGTTACCGGCTCAGTCAACTTGCCGCTAACTACATCCACCAACGTGCCCACCATCGATCGAACCATTTGCTTTAAAAAGCCATCACCAAGAAGCCAAAATTCTATAAGATCACCGCGCCGCTTCACGACGATTTCAAAGATCGTCCGTTCCTTGGTTTTAGCTGAGGAATTCGCCGCGCAAAAAGCCGAAAAATCATGCCTGCCCAGAAACGCCCGCGCTTCCTGTGCTAATGCATGCTCATCAAGTCGTGGATACCATCGCCAAACATAAGGCTGCATAAATGCATTACGTTTGTCGGAATTCCACAGCCAATAACGATAAACTTTCGCTTTAGCGGCACGAATAGGATGAAAATCCGCGGCAACCTCAGCGATATTCATGATGCCAATCGTTGGCGGTAACAAAGCATTCAGGCTGCGTCCCAACGTCGCAACATCAATCTCGCTAGCAAAATCAAACGTCGCAACCTGGCGACGTGCGTGCACGCCGCTATCCGTGCGCGAAGCACCCGTTAGCCGTATCGGCAAACGCAAAGCTGTCGCCAAGGCATTTTCAACATGATCTTGTACGGAGTTTTTATCGGGTTGTGCCTGCCAGCCATTAAACTGACTACCAACATAATTAAGATCAAGACGATAACGTCGCGGCGAAGTCGATGCCATGGCCGGTATCAATGAACCGTTTCAAAGGTAAAAGCAGCCCCAATAACTTTCCGCCCAAAACCCAGACCCGAATCATACTTAGCTATTTCGACAAAAGGCGTCAGATAAATCGTCCTCAAACCCATAACGTCTTCCATCGTATTGACCGAACCATCGCGCAACGGATCGAGAGAAATACTTAAAGCCAGACCACTGACGGTTCCCGCTTTCCAACCGCTATTGACGTAACTCTTCGTCTGACTGGCATCCGCGGCTTCGGCGAGGTTCAATGCGGTGGCGCTCGCGGGGACAATGCGAGTTTCTTGAAAATAGGTACGCTCGTAACCAAACCAACCGGATAAAACCAGCCATTTGCGTCGAAATACCGTCGTTTCAAATGCCAAAGCCGCCTGTACGGGAATCATTGTCAGCTCCAATTTGCCATTTGGATCTTTTACATAAGGCTGATCAGGAGCAGACAAAGATGCGTGACCCTTCTCCACAAAGAAACCAACATTAAATCGAGCACCTAACGTCAAGTACCAATCAAAAGCAAACACCTCGACACCAAATGTTGGATACAAAGACGGCGTTCCGTAAAAATCCTCAAACTTGGGACTATCACTAAGATCGGGGCGCGCAATCCCGAGATTAATGCGGTACGTACCAAACAAACGCTCACGGGGAACGGGACTGCTAACCCTCGGCTCGTCAGGTGGCGGCGGCATCGGTTGCATCTCGGCCTCCGCAACTGGTTCATCAGGCTCTACCGGCGCAACGTCTTCGGTTGCAGGTGCCGTGTCGGGGGGAAGAGCATCTGTCTCCTCACCATCCGTAATATCCACCGGCACGCTTTCTTCGTCTTGCGCGAGCGCATACCCCGACAAAGCAAATTGTAAAGTTGCCACGATAAACAGATAAACACCGAGAACTCTAATCATTTGCCACAGTCTCCAGAATCTGCACTGCATTGGTGGCAGCGCCCTTCTTTAGATTATCAGCAACATTCCAATATTGCACCCATTCGGATTCCGTCTGTTCCAGAGGCAAGCGAACACGCGAAACCCAGACCCGTTCATCACCATGCACTTCGAGCGGGGTCGGCAGATTTTTGTATTCCGAGGTGCGATCAAGCACAATTCCGGCTTCGCCTGCAAATGCATCCAAGACGCGCGCGCGTGTCACGCGCTGCTTTAAGCGCACGTTCACTGATTCGGCATGACAATGATAAGCCGGCACCCGCGCTGTCGTCGCCAACACATCCAAAGCGGCTAATCCCATAATTTTACGCGTTTCACGCACCATCTTCTCTTCTTCAAAGCAATGTCCCGTGGCATCCAATACATCAATTGCCGGAATCACATTAAAGGCAATCGGCTTCGCATATACCTTGGGAACAACGGAACGGACTTTGTCGAGTGGCAAAGACGCCTGTTCGGCAAGCTCACTGATGCCTCTTTGTCCAGTTCCTGATACCGACTGATACGTGGAAACCACCACCTGCTGAAGACCAAAATGCTCATGCAGCGGCTTCAAACTCACTACCAACTGAATCGTCGAACAATTGGGATTAGCGATAATGCCACCGCCATGCCGACCTTTAACGAGATGACCGTTAACTTCAGGAACAACCAATGGTACATCCGGTGACATGCGCCAGGCGCTACTGTTATCAATAACTAGACTGCCTTGCGCGGCAATCGCCGTTGCATTCGCTCGCGAAAACGCCCCACCGGCGCTCATCAAGACATAGTCAACACCACGAAGCTTCGCCAAATCGTATTCGTTGACTGAATAGACTTTACCGCGAAATTCCAGCTTAGTTCCTGCCGAACGCGCCGAAGCAAACAGCGACAAATCAATATGTTTTGCTTTATAGGCGGCCAAATCCTGCAACATCTGTCGACCGACCGCACCGGTTGCGCCGATGATAGCAACTTTCATGATCGCTATACCTTTTCCATCTCGTCACTGGCTTTATTTAATGGCTTAGCACTCGGTTTAATCGAGGACTCGTGCCAACTAAATTGACTACCCGCAGGTTCCGAAACAGATTCGTCATCTCGCAACGGCCGAAAAATCTCGTCATCTTCAAGCGGCTTCTTCCAGCCCAGCAACCATTCAAATGGCCCGCTCAAAGCATACAAAGTCACTAAGCTAAAGCCCAGCAACTCCGGCTGGAACGCAACCAATGAGGCGACCACTACCGCGATTACCAAAAATTTAAACGGGCTGATGCCTCGTAACTTGATGGCTTTGTGTGATCGATAAGCAATATTACTAACCATCGCCAACGCCAGCAACGGACCGGTAATCGCAAGAAATGCCCTAGTAAATTCAGGTGATGGAAAAACCTCAACCCACCAGCGCAAAAAGGCAAGATCAGGATTATTACGCTGACTTACTTCAACGGTGAATGCCACATAGCATGCCACCACTGCCGCAGCCATTGGGATCGGTAAACCGGTAAAATCACCAGCCGCCTTGCCGATCGAGCTTTGCACATTGAAACGCGCCAGACGTAACGCACCACATGCCAAAAATAAAAAGCAAATCACCCAACCGATACGACCTAATTCATTCAAACCAAACTGGTACATCAAAAAGGCCGGCGCCAAACCAAACGACACTAGATCGCAGAGCGAATCATATTGAACGCCAAACTCGCTACTGCCACCGGTCAGGCGAGCCACGCGACCGTCGAGCATATCAAACACCGCTGCCAATAATATCGCCGATGCCGCCCAAGCAAAGTTACCCTGCAGGCATTTAACAATCGAAAAAAATCCAAAAAAGAGGTTACCGGTCGTGATCAAGTTGGGGATGATATAAACGGCGCCACCTAAACGCGGCGGTCGTACTGGTGCTATCATTTGCTGACTGCTCCTGAGCCTAAGGATTTTTGCATTTGCTTTTCAACCGGCGCGGCAAAGCGCATAAAATTTGGCTCTGGCAATTGCCGGCCATCGCCGCCCGCTCCGATTTTAGCAGCATACTCCGCCACCATAGCGTCGAACAACAAAACTCGCCAGCGCGCGATCGGTAATATCCGCCCAGAAACGCCGATTTTCTCGAGATTTTGCTGAAAAACCGGCCAACCCTCGAGAAAATCCACCGGGAGTTTGGCATCAATAGCCATTTCGGCCATCGATTGCCCGGCCACCACCACCTGCGTGCGAAAGTTATGCGCACGACCACTACATAAAAAACCTTGGCTCTGTGTGGCAGCCAACGCCACCTGTACGGGACTATTTTCGACTTGTGAAAGTTGTTTGCTGATCAATTCCAATGCCGAGAAGCCATAACAGGCGACCGGATGTTCGAGCGCGCGCTTCAAGCCATACACGAATGCCAAACCAATTTTAATCCCGGTAAACGAACCCGGACCGCTGCCCACCAAAATCACATCAAGATCACCAGTCGTGATTCCCGCTTGTGCCAAACCTGCTTTGAATAATGCGCCTATACGACCGGATGACCCTGGATTATCCGATACAGTGGTTTGCCAAACAACTTCGGGATGCGACGATGCTCCCGTCAGCAACGCCATCTGTAAACCACGTAAAGAGGTATCTAG
Source organism: uncultured Oligoflexales bacterium (assembly GCA_964652825.1). Classification (GTDB taxonomy): domain Bacteria; phylum Bdellovibrionota_B; class Oligoflexia; order Oligoflexales; family CAZZCU01; genus CAZZCU01. The sequence continues at coordinate 5,587 of CAZZCU010000029.1, read as the reverse complement.
AAAGAGCCCATGGCTCATTGAAAAAGTCCGCTCATACTCTGTAGCATTGATGTCCAAAAGCGACTGAAGTCATTATAAGTAGCCAAAATCACCAATGCCATGACCATAACAAAACCGACTTTCTGAAAGTTCTCGATTGCGGTTTCACTCAACGGTCGACGGCGCACCGCCTCGATACCCATCAACACCAACTGTCCACCATCCAAAACCGGGATAGGGAAGAGATTCAGCAAAGCCAAATTAATGCTAATCAACGCCAACGAATTCACAAATGCCTGCCAGCCAAGTTTTGCAGAATCGCCGGCAATTTTTGCGATAAGCATCGGACCACCAAGCGCCTTAACCGGAATATCGCCAGCAATAAGTCCGCCGATCGTAACCACTAGCTCACGTGAATGGCGAGCGGTTTCAACGGCACCAAAATATAACGCCATCAATGGATTACGATATTGCTCAATGACCGGTGCCGGGTCTTCCGCCTGCCCCCAAAAACCAACAGGCAACGTATAAATCGTGGCTTTGCCGGACGGCTTTTGGACCTCGATTCCTTTCAAGTTTATATCTTGCTTCATGCGCACAAAGTCGCGCACGATTTCAAGATTCGTTGCCGCCTCGGCTTTGGCAAGCAAAGCTTCGCGTAACTGATAGGGATCAGCAACGGCCTTACCATCGAAGCCGACGATCAAGTCATTCGGTCGCAGCGGCCCTTCAACATCCTTTTCCACGGCACCGATTAATAGCTGCGCGTCCTGAATACCGAGAATTCTTGCAGGACCTTCGCGCGTTTGCATCGCAGCTATTTGCGCATCAGCAATGTTACGTGACGGAAATATCAGTTCTATATCACGAACCGGCAGATCAGCAGGAACCGCTTGTCCTGGCAAAGTTCCCGAACGAACTTTCACCCGTATTTTGGCAACTTCCGTGGCATATGCCTGACGCGTGCGCGCCACAAATTCCTGCCAGTATTTGATTTCGTATTCCTGACCCGACCAGGAAATTCCAATGATTTCTTCGCCGCTTTTTAGACCGGCACGCGCGGCAATGGATTTGCGATCGCGAACCGTAATCACCGACGACACCATACCGCGAGCAACACCAGCACGACCGATGGTCACAGGTCGATCAGCCATATCCGTCGTCTGAACATTATCCGGCGTCAACGGAATGGTAAGAATTTGTTCCTCGCGCTTAACTTTAAACTCCAGCGGCTTACCGCCAGAAATCGAAACGATCTTTTCCAAATCGCGCCAACTTTTGATCGTGCGACCGCTGATTTCGATAACTTCATCCTGAAATTGCAAGCCGGCGCGTTCCGCCGCACTACCTTGCAATACTTCGCCAATCACGGCGCTCGGATGCGCGATACCGGAGAAACCAAGCGCCGCATAAGCCACAATCGCCAGCAAAAGATTGGCGACCGGGCCGGCCGCTGCAATCAACGCCCGATCACGCAAGCTGGCGCGATACAATTCCCGCCCACGCACGTGTTCCGGCACCGGCTCGGAAGCAACCGAACCATAAAATTTGACGAAACCGCCAAGCGGCACCCAACTGATACGATAATCGGTTTCGCCGCGCTTCCAATTCACAATCGCCGGACCAAAACCAATGGAAAAAATTTCAACCGCAACACCGGCCCAACGACCGACGAGGAAATGCCCTAACTCGTGAATCAACACCAGAAGGCCAAGTAAAATGATAACCGCAGGCACGGGATGAGATAGAAACTCGGCCAATGTCAGAACCTCCCAGAGGTAGTATTACGAACCCAGTAGATGCAGGATAAACCAAGTCAGAGGCCCCGCAAATAACAACCCGTCAACACGGTCCAGAAAACCGCCATGACCCGGTAGCAACGTGCTGGAATCCTTTACCATACTAAAGCGTTTCCATAAGGATTCGATGAGATCGCCGATCTGCCCGAAAACCCCCGCCACGCCGCCAACAAGAACCAGCTCAGACATCGATAACGACGCAAAAGCCGATGGGAAAAAACGCGTATAGCCCACTCCTGCCAAAACCGATGCCAGTAGACCACCCAAGGCGCCTTCGATACTTTTTTTGGGTGACAGCCACGGCGCTAACTTATGTCTGCCAAAAGTGATGCCACTAAAATAGGCACCTGTGTCGCCAGCCCAGACCACGGTCAAAAGAAAGAACAGAGCGTGACCGCCGGGAAACATCAGATACAGATTCCACAGTGCAATCCACGGCAACGCGCCATAGCAAATCGTTGTCAGAAAACCCAGCACCCGCGCCATCGCCACTGGGATCTGACGGGATGAAAACGATCCGATCACCATGCTGCCAATCACAGCCGCACTGACTACGCCCAATGCTCCTTGTGCCGACGTCGAGCTGGACGCTGTAAACGCCACGACGCCCAGGACGATCGCGATCCAAATAGATACACGTCGTCTTGCCAATTCGTCCTTCGACCAAATTTTATCCGGCCCCGCAAACGCTTCTTCCAGGCGGGAGATAACGATCGTCGCGACTTCCCAGCAAGACAGACCGACGACACCCACGAAAAAACCGTGAATTAATCCAGGCGCACCCCAGCCAAAGACCGCAATCAAGGCAATCAGACCGAAAACGGCGGTTACGACTCGCTGCTTAAGCATTTACTACCATGAAAAGCCATGGACGATGAGGAACCACCTGCCCGCAGACGCGAAGGCTCAACGTCATCTGCGACTTTGCCAAAGCGGCGTTGTCGATTCTGATAGTCACGAATCGCCTCTTCAAGGTGAGCACGGGTAAAATCCGGCCAATATACCGGGGTAAAATATAGTTCCGCATACGCCAGCTGCCACAACAGAAAATTGGAAACACGTTGCTCGCCACTGGTACGTATCAACAGATCAAGAGCCGGCAGACCATGAGTATGTAAATGTTCGGCGAAAATATCGTGATCGATAGCTTCGATATCAAGCTCGCCGCTCTGCACTTTCTTGGCAATGACTTTGCAGGCATTGGTAATTTCGGTTTTTGCTCCATAACTAAGAGCAATCGTCAGTTTCAGACCGGTATTCGCGCTCATCAGTTCCAGCGCCTGCTCGATCATTACTCGTGTTGGCGCGGGAATACGGCTGAGATCACCGATGACTCGCAAGCAGACATTTTTGCGATGCAAGGCATCCATTTCTTTGCGCAAATACGTGTTCAGGAGACTCATAATCGTCCCGACCTCATCGGCAGGACGCGACCAGTTTTCCTCGCTAAACGCAAACAGCGTCAGTGCCTCTATTCCAAGCGCCGACGCAGCCTCGATAACTTCACGAACCCGCTCGACACCACGATGATGACCCCAGACCCGTGGCCGAAACTGCTGCTTTGCCCAACGGCCATTACCATCCATGATGATTGCAACATGTCCAGGCATCCGACTCTTGAACAACTTAGCTCCTCTTCAGCGCAACATGGCCTGATGCTAGTGTTGTATTTGAAGGCGTTAACTTATATTACTGGTCCATGCGGAAGCCAAGGGAAAATCCAAAGATAACAGGCCGTCTCATCATGGCCGCCAACGCCATCGGCAACGCCGCGGACCTGCCTGCCCGCAGTCTCGAAGCGGTACGGACGGCCGAACTGGTCATTTTCGAGGAAGACCGCGTCGCACGCCAGGTCCTGAAAGCCGCCGGCGTTCATCGCGAGTATTGGCGTTATAGCGAGCACCAGCAGGCGGAAACTCTGGAAAAACTCAAAGATGTCCTCCAGCAGGGAAAAACCGCAGTCTATATGAGCGACCAGGGTCTGCCGGTCATTGCCGACCCCGGCGCCGCGCTTTTGCAGGTGGCTTATGGCTGCGACGCCCAGGTTCAGGTCATACCAGGTCCCAGCTCCGTACTGGCGGCGGTCGCCGCCTGTCCTTTCATTGATGGTGCGTTTCACTTTGCCGGCTTTTTGCCGCGCGAACCGGAGCATCGCCTGCACCGCATGAAGACCCTCGATACCCTTAAGTGTCCCATAATAATTTTAGACACCCCATATCGCCTGGCGAACGTACTTGAAACCGCGGCGCAAGCCTATACACCCAAGCGTCGCGGGCTATTGGCTCTCGATATCAGCGGCGAACAAGAAAACTATATCTACGGACCGTTGAGCCAATTGCTCGAAACCGCCAAGGAACTCGACGAAAAAATGAATTTTGTTTTGATTATAGATACCAAGCTGAACGCTTAAAACCATCAAGCGTGATCTGAAACGTGACTTTGGCAACCGCTAATACCGGCACCGCCAACAACACGCCGTAGAAACCGAAGCGATCGCCGAAAGCGATAACCGACACGATCACCAACACCGGGTGTAAACCAACACGATCACCGATAACGCGTGGCGTGATCACCATGCCGTCAAGAAACTGCACCAGAGCAAACAACAACGACACACCAAAAACCTGATACCATCCCTGAAAATGCGAGATCAGAACGATACCGCTAAGCACCAGTCCGACAATCACATCAAGATAAGGAACAATACGGCACAAACCAGCAACCGCACCGATTGCAAGACTATACTCTACGCCCAACACGCTCAGGCCCAAGATGTAAAGGACGCCATCAACTGCGGCGACAATCAAATACCCCTTGAGCAGACTGCGCAACGTTTGATCAATCCTGACACGAAAATCATGTGCTAACGGTCGAATATCCGCGGGCAGCAAACTGCGAATGCTGGTGGTAAACTTGTGCATATCACGCAACAGGAAAAACGAAACAACCGGCAATAACGCCACGCTGACAAAAGCAAAAAGAAAACTTGGTGTCGCATTCACCAAGAACGTCAGCGTATGTCCGGCGGTCTGACCAACCTGATTCGCAGGATTGTATTCCTGCAATAACAAATCAAAATTTTCGGCAGTGATAACACCAAAACCAACCACTGCTTGCCGCACAACCGGTAGCCATTCCTGCATGACAAAATCAAATGCGCGGGGCACCAACGACACCAACGCGATAGTTTCGCGATAGAGCGAAGGAATCACCAACATCGCCACCACCGCCAACGCCCCGAGAATAATCGTCAGAATAATCGCCGACACCATGCCCCGACTGAGGCGATATTTGGCATCGGCCTGATCGACCAGCGGCAAAACGAGATAGCAAAACAACAAACTCAGCGAGACCGGCAACAAAATTGCTTCGTACAAATAACAGAAAACCAACAGCGCGACTAAACCGCCCAATAACACCAAACTTAATCTTTGGGCTTTGGATGGTCGTTGCGCCGGAGATGTCATCTCAGTTGCCATCATGCACACCTGTTAAAACCCGATCGTGCCCCTGGAGATCCTGATGCAAACATAAGTTGCGCCAGCCGGATGCTGAGAACATTGCGAGAATCGCGGCTCCTTGATCATAACCAATCTCAAGATAAATCCTACCACCTGGCTTTAAAATATTCCGCAGTTCCACAGCCAAACAACGATAAAATGCCAAACCGTCGTCACCGCCAAACAGTGCGATATTTGGCTCAAAATCCCGCACCGAAGCGGCAAGCTGTGGATCAGTCAATGCAATATAAGGCGGATTAGAAACGACGATGTCGTATGGTTCATTGTCACTAAACGCGGTTTTAGCAT
>CAZZCU010000028.1:0-28872 GCA_964652825.1 uncultured Oligoflexales bacterium | reverse complement strand
CATGTCAGCCAATGACATGAGGCTTATGGGGCAACAGACAAGTAGGGCAGTTTTAGGGTTATTTGACGATAACTTTACCTTTCATCAGACCGGAGTGACCCGGGAAGCTGCAAAAGAAACTGACGTCACCGGCGGCTTTGAGATCGGCCTTCTTAACGGTGATGGTGTCGGATTCGCCGCCACTCAGCAATTTAGTTGCGGCAATTATGCGCTTGTCGCCTTTGGGTAAATAATTATTTGGCAGACCGGCTTTTAACGCATCAGCTCCCAAAGCCGCCATATCAGAGGTTTTGGTCAGCACGAGGTTGTGACCCATGGCTTGTTTCACCAATTTGCCAGTGTGTTTCAGTGTGATCTTGACTTCGGTACAGTCCGCAGCGACGACCAATTCTTTTTTGTTGTATTGCATTTGATCATTGCCTTCGATGGCGAGCTCACAAGTTTTTGCCTGAGCCAAACCAGCCGAGATAATTATGGATGCAACAATGACAACACGACTTACAATGCTCACTAGTTGAAAACGCATATAGAAACTCCTTGCTTTAAAATGACCTAAATAAAAATAAGGTGAAGACAATGGTAGGCCCAACTAACAGCAAAAACAATACGAAAACTTTAAGTTTGGGAATTTAATTTCTCTAATTTTTTTTCCAATGCGCGCAGGCGTTTTTCATAATCCGCCAGTCGCCGCAAGTGAATCACCTGGCGACGCCAATTGCCCACCGGTTCAGCTGGAAACCCCATATAGGTGTCTTCCACCAAAGTGTCTCTGGTAATACCGGTCATCGCACCGATTTTAACCTTATCGCCGACTTTGACGTGGCCGTTGATACCGGAATGTCCACCCATCAATACCCAGTTGCCGATTTCGGCTGAGCCGGCGATACCGGCCATGCCAGAGATCATAGTGTGATGACCGATCCGCACATTGTGACCCACATGGACGTGGCTATCAAGTTTCGTTGCCTTGCCGATGCGCGTTTCGCCAAGCGCGGCGCGATCTATGCTGCTGGCGGCGCCGACTTCGACGTCGTCTTCAATAACCACACAGCCGATTTGCGGAATTTTAACAATCTCGCCATCTCCTGGTGCAAAGCCGAAGCCGTCACCACCGAGGACGGAGCCGGCGTGGATCAGCACTCGCTCGCCGATCTGAGTACCGAATTCGATCACGACGTTGGCGCGGATTTCCGTGTCTTTGCCGATGCTGCAGTTATCGCCGACAAATACGCCCGGATAAATCGTGACGCCATCGCCGATCACGCAGTTCTCGCCCAGATAAGCAAAAGGCATGATCGCCACATTTTTGCCGAGTTTGGTACTGCTGCTGACTTGCGCCAGCGGACTGATGCCGGGCGAGACTTGGCGCGGCGGATTAAATATCCGTGCGGCGTTGGCAAATGCCAGATAAGGATTGGCGACCACCAACTGCGGTACGCGGCAATCTTCATAAGCCTTGCCGACGATGACGGCGCTGGCCGTGGTGTTATTTAAAAATTTTTCGTATTCGGGATTACTTAAAAAACTGACTTGTCCGGATTGCGCTGCCTGCAAGGGCGCGACCTGTGAAATCTCAATACCAGCCGCGGCTTTGGCGTCGTCGGCAACTAATTCTGCTTTCAATTGTTTGGCTAATTCCATCAGCTGCATGTTGGGAACCTATGCTTTTGTTGACATATTGAGATCGCGGAGGAACGCCGTGGCTAATTCCGGAGCGACGCCGATATAATCGGACGGGCGCAATTGCGCCAGGGTTTTGCGAACATCCGCCGGCAGCTCTGTGCAATTCTCGATCGCCTGCTGCAATGCTTGATGATCGAAGCTTTGACCGCGGCTCACTGCTTTCAGTCGTTCGTAGGCATCGACAACCCCGTAACGACGCATGACCGTCTGTACTGCTTCAGTAAGTACCTCCCAGGCTTCGTCCAGATCGCCGCGCATGGTTGTCGGTGCGGGCACGATTTTGCTCAGACCCTGGAGCAGCGAACGATAGCCGAGCAGACTGTGACCGAGTTGTTCACCCCAGGCACGTTGCACGGTTGAATCACTGAGATCACGTTGCCAGCGCGAGATCGGCAATTTGTCACTCAGATGCGTCGCCAGCGCGTTGGCTAAGCCGAAATTTCCTTCGGCATTCTCAAAATCAATGGGATTGATCTTATGTGGCATGGTGCTGGAACCAACTTCGCCGGCCGCGGCTTTTTGCGTGAAGTAACCAAGCGAGATATAGCCCCAGATATCGCGGCATAAGCCGATGAGGATGATATTGGTGCGTCGCACCGCGTCCGCATAGCCTGCCATCCAATCGTGATTTTCGATTTGCGTCGTCAATGGATTCCAGGTTAGGCCGAGGCGTTGATTGACGAAAGCAGCGCAAACCTGCCGCCAATCGACATCGGGAAATGCAACAGTGTGCGCATTAAAATTCCCGACCGCGCCATTTATTTTGCCGCGAATTATCGCAGCCGCCAAATCCTCACGCGCCCATAGCAACCGCTGGGCAAATACCGCCAGCTCCTTGCCCATGGTCGTCGGCGTGGCGCTTTGGCCGTGTGTGCGCGAGAGCATCGGCATGGCGGCACTAGTTTGAATATGAGTCGCCAGTGTTTGTACAATCTGATCGAGTGCTGGTAACAACACTGTCTCCCGTGCGTCTTTCAGCATCAACGCATAGGCGAGGTTATTGATATCTTCCGAGGTACAGGCAAAATGCAATAGCGCCAGCCAAGACGAGGCTTCGGCGGTGTTTTGCAGTTGTTCGCGAAGGACGTACTCCACGGCTTTGACGTCGTGCTTGGTCGTGCGTTCTTGTTCTTTGACCATGCTGAGGATGCTGTCGTCGATGCCTGCGGTTAATTCCCCCAATTTTTTGCTCATCGCCGCTGGCATCGTGCCGACGGCTTTAACGATCGTCGGTACTTGCGCGAGATGGAGCAACCAATGGGCTTCCACCTGTAGGCGACGTTTGATCAGTGCGGCTTCGCTGATAATGGGGCGCAAACTCTCGATTTGCGACGCATAACGTCCATCGAGCGGGGTGATGGCCCATAGGCGTTGCGAAGAGGCAGAGTTTTCCAACGACAAATCTCCTGATATTAGCGGACTTTACCATATCAACCGCTGGCCCTGCTTAGCAAACAAATAGCGCCATTTTCCGCTAAGATAGCGTGGACATGGCTGACCGAACCCGATAAAACTTAGGTCACGGACCATCAATCGCCAGGGAGCGAATATATGTCAGTCGTGACCATCTTGGTTGGCGCTCAATGGGGCGACGAGGGCAAAGGTAAATGGATTGATATCCTGGCTGATCGCGCTGATTACGTGGTGCGGTTTCAAGGTGGTAATAACGCCGGGCACACCTTGTATGTTGATGGCGAGAAGGTGGTTTTACACCAGATTCCCAGCGGCATTTTTCAGCCGAATATGTGCTCGGCGCTCGCAGCCGGCGTGGTTGTGAATCCGGTACAACTCGTCGATGAATTACAAAAAATCCGTAGCCTGGTGACACTGACACCTGGGCAACTACTGTTATCACCGCGTGCGCATGTGATTTCACCCTGGCATATCCAGCTGGATTCCACTCAGGAAGCGCAGGCCAGCAAGCCCATCGGCACCACTAAACGTGGCATCGGACCAACTTATGCGCATAAGGCGACGCGTCTCGGGCTGCGTCTTGGGCACTATGTTGACGATCAGTTGCGGCGCGAATGGATGACGACGATGGCGCAGGATGATCCGGCTTTTGCTGATTGTCTGCGTCAACAAGCAGCTGCATGGGAGGCGTTTCATGCTGCGGCTGCCACCATTGCACCGTATGTCGCTGATGTTGAAACGCATCTGCGTCAGGCAATGACGGCCGGCAAGCGCATGCTGATGGAAGGCGCTCAGGGAGCGTTGCTGGATTTAAATCACGGCACCTATCCGTTTGTGACCTCCAGTTCCACTTGTGCCGGCGGTGCTTGTTCGAGCGTAGGTTTTTCGCCGAAATATGTCGGTAAAATTTACGGCGTCGCTAAAGCTTACTTGACACGGGTAGGAGCCGGGGCGTTTCCGACCGAACTTAATGATGCGGCCGGTCAGCATCTGGCCAAAGTTGGACACGAGTTCGGTGCGACCACCGGACGGCCGCGCCGCTGCGGCTGGTTGGATGCGGTGGCATTGCGTTATAGCATGGGCGTGAATGGTTTTGAGAGCTTGATTCTCAATAAATTGGATGTACTCACTGGTTTAAAGGAAATCAAAATCGCGGTTGCTTATCAGCATCCAAAATTGGGGCGCATCACTGATTTTCCTTGGGATGAAGCGACGCTGGCGGCGTGTACGCCGGTATACGAGAGTTTTTCCGGTTGGGATACGGATATTCCCAAGCATGGTAATATCGACAACTTGCCAGCCGCGGCACGTGATTACGTCGCGGCTGTGGCAAGAATTGTTGGTTGCAAGATTGAGATGGTGGGCACCGGCGTCAATCGCGGCGATGCCTTGTATTTATAGTTCTTCGATAGCGACAGCGTAAATCTCCGGACTAGTCGCTGTGCCACAGGTTTTCTTAATCAACGTGACTTTGGTTTTCAGCTGCTTGCTGTGCAATTCGCTGAGCTGAGTCGCGGTTTTCAATTTAATCGCTGTCGCTGCGCAGTTGGCCGGCGGCGTACCACTGATAATGGTAAAGTAATTTTGCGCGTTGACGCCAGGAGCCACGATGTAGCCGCTAGTGGGGATAGCCGGGCTTACGGCATTGGCAAAACTGACCTGACCGGTTAATGCAACTTCCTGGTTGCCTTGCTGTAAGGTTGCCAGAGCATCAGCGGTATTGTTGTTAGCGCCAGCTATGCTAACATCCACTTGGACGTCAGTAGTTCCTTGCGAAGCGATGGTGATAGGTTGTTCGCCAGGGAAACCAAGTTGTTTACCTTGAGCGGTTACGTATATTTGCAGTGATACGTTGATGCTTGGTTGATTGGCGAATTCCGTCGCTAACAACTCCTTGGCACCAGCGTAGTAGATGGCTTTTAAAACACCATTGGATTCCGGTGTGGTCGGCGATTGATCCTGTTGCGCTGGTTGGTTGTCTTGTTGTCCAGCTTGCTGCTGTTGATCGCCAGCTTGTTGGTCGGTATCTTGTATCGGGGTTTGGTTCTGATCCTGAGCGGGCGCCGCCTCGTAATTACCGATTTCCAGTTTCAAAACATAATCACAACCCTGGAGAATCTTGGCGTCAATTTTCGCATCGGCCCAGCTACTGGTTTTAGTCAGTGCGGTGCAATTAGCACCCTGGGTTTTCGGCTCTACGATAAATTTATAACCGGTCAACAATTTTTGCTGTTCGGGATCGCTGGTGATTTTAGCGACATCAGGCAGATTCATCGAAATTTCGCTTAGTCCTGAACCGTAGCCGCCGGCGATCGGGGCCTTGACCTGTACGCAAGCCAACAAGGACGAAGATGCCACCAATAAAGACAAAGACGAGTACTTCATAATTTGCTCCATGAAGCGAAAACTCAAAAAATCATTTAACCGGTTACCTAATGCAAAATTAGCGCCTACCGCCTAAACACTGTATTTATTGATAATTTTGCGCTATTTGGACCGCATCTGTCAAATCCATGCACGTCTCGCACGTATTTTTAAGCATCGGCTTCCGAGTGCATCTGGCGGGCATGCCGCAGCTTTTCCACCCAGCTTTGGGCGAGGGTAAGAATCGTTTCCTGATCCAGCTCGGGCGCAGCTGGTTTGAGGCTAAGTGCAAAAGTCGACGCAGCCTCACCAGTCATATCGATTTTACCAAGACGTTCCGCGACATGGTTAACGGTATCGCGCAGCTCTTGCCGGGAGCTGTCGGCTAATAAGTGAATACAGCTTAGTAGCTCGGAGCGTGTGATGCCGTGGCGATTATGGAAAGCCCGGACCAGTTGCCATAAAACCCGCGGATGAATGACGTCCCATGCCAGCAGAGCAGCGGCGGCCTGAAAATAATGATCAAACAACTGTACGCCATCGGTGAGCTTTGGCTGAGGAATGAAATGATAGTTCGGTGCATTGCGGATCAGGATGCCAGTGACCGTGGCATTGTTATTGGCAAAAGTTTGGGCGATGCTTTGCGCGGTGATGATATCGACACCAGCACCTTCCAGATAACGTCTATAACCATCGGCGTTGAGACGCTCACTGACGAAGAGTTGAATTCCTAGGTAAACGTAGGCGTCCCATTCGGCATTGTCGCCGATGAGTGTAAAGCTGGCGCCTGGCTGGGCATTACTGATTAGTTGTAGCACTGCCGCTGATTTGTAGGCGACGTGATGTTTCAGTAGGTCGACGCGACCTTTCAGCAGATTATAAGCCTGATTTTTGAAGGTGTCGCTGGTCCAGTCGATACCGTCTAAAAATAATTTTTCTTCGAGCACAGCGCGCAGCTGTGGTGGTGATGATGAAACAAAGTGTAGCGGCTTGGGCGTTAAAGTCGGGGCCGAGGCATTGGTGTCGCAATGACTCCAACGTGCCGCCAGTAAAACATCGGAAGCACCGCGAACACCGCGTTTTCTGCTGGCGCTTTCAAAAGCGATACGGGCGATCTGATAGAACGTTTCAAATTGGGTTTCCAAATAGGTTTTGTCGATATCGCAGACGATATGCGCCGCGTTTTCATTATTGCCGCTATTGTCTTTAAAACGTGTATCAACCAGCCGGCTATAATCATAGACTCGCGCCGCGCGCCGTTTAATGCTTTCCCAGATACTTGCCAAACGTAAGCTCCGCTTTCGCGATGCGAAAGCCAAAAAAAGTGTGCTGCTATTTTATAACATTTGCCAGCAAGTTTAAGGAGAGCGCTGTACTTAAATTGCTCTGTGACAACAAGCTGGTACCTGCTTGCATTAAGATACTGTTTTCCGTCAGCCGTGCCATTTCTTTGGCATAGTCGGTATCAGCGATTTTGGATTTAGCCGCTGCAATGTTTTCCTGATACACCTCGACGAAATCCATGGCACGATTGAGGCGCGTTTGCATGGCGCCGAAAATCGAACGCTGGCCGGACAGCGTATCCAAAGCTTGATCATAAATCGTGGCAAAGTCGTCTTCGTCCGGGAACATCAGTTCCGTCGCATCCTCAACGCTGACACCTTCACTGCCGCTCGCCAGCAAATCGATCGCACTGCGCAGCCCGAGGCCGTCCGTGGTTGCCAGTACTGATTTCAAACCCTCAAAGCGTAGAACGTTGATATCATCGTCGGAGTCATCACCCTGCTGGGGATCACCGACGCGAAAAATCAGCTCCTCCGGGGTTTTATCGCTCTCACCGTTCAATAATGGCAGGCCATGATATTCGGTGGTGGTGGCGATACGGTTGATCTCATCATGTAGAGCCTGGTATTCGATAAACAAGTAGCGACGCTCGCGATCATTAACCGTGGTTGTGGAGGCCGCGACATTAATCTCGCGCATCCGCGTGATCATGTTGTTGATCTCCGACAAACTGCCTTCGGCGGTTTGCAGCATCGAGACGGCATCATTGATATTGCGCTTGGATGACGCAAGGCTGCGCAGCCGGAATTCCAGACCCTCGGCTAGTGCACGCTCGGCGGGACGTGGATCGTTGGCGGTGAATATCTGGCCAGAGCTTAATTTTTCGAGCGCGTCAGCATGCTCGCGTTGTGCTTTGCCCAAATGCCGCGCGATTTTGTTTTGCACGCCGTCGCCGCCACCACCGATGGTAAAGCTCATGATCTGATCCTTTTGCTGATTCGTCACGTAATCTCAGTGTTTCTTATCGTCACCAGGGTTTACTTGGTTTAGTTAGTTGTCGAATCGTTATTTGTAAGAATCACAAAAAAGTGCAAAGATTGCTTTACTTACAACGGGCAAGGATGACCTGAGTTTTGCTGAGCCAAGGCGTGCAGTCGGCTGGTAGCGGTTCATGAGCGTAAAAAAAGCCATAAGGGGCCGTGGCGGAACCTTGGATTTCGCCAAAGCATAGACCCAAACGCGGAAATGGCTCCGTGCTGGAGCGGAACGCCTGTCCGCGTCGCCAAGGGACCTCCGGAGCTTCGGCTTTTAGCGCGCGGCATTCCGCGTACAGACGATCGACATTGAGACGCTTGCCGTCACCGTTGAATGCTCTTAGGTCAGTCACGGTCATGTCGACAAAGCGTCCGAAGATCATCAACAACAGCAAATAACGCAGCCAGCGTGGTGCGTTGTTCTGCCAAAAACCAACAAATAATAAAGCTAAAACCGGTGCCATCGCCAAAAAATAATATTCGTGCGTGTAGGCATGATAACCATCCAGCGCGGCGACTAATAACAACTGTGCGCCTAAAATCCACCAGAGGGACGCGTAAGTTTTTGCCTTCGTGCCCTGTTGGTAACGTGCGTGCATCAAGCCGGCAATGATGACGGCAAGCATGCCGGCTGGCATGCAGCGCATCAGCAACAAATGAACGAGACGTTGTGGTGCGGAAAAAAAACTTCGCAAATTTTCCCAAGGCGCGTCGGCGTTGTATTTAAAGAGATCGGGCATGTCCTGTAGCGTTCCCAGCCAGCGTAAGCCCACTGTGTAATAGAGTAGTGGCGCTACCAATGACACGCAGACCCAGAGTGTATTTTGACGAAACATGCGTAGCATATTGGGTTGAGCTAGGAGAATTCCAAACATGGCCACCGCCGGTGGTTTGATTAACATGCCCAGACTTGCGAGTACGATCGCCACACTATAACGTGGCATGGATGCTGTATTCCAAGTCAGGCCGATGGCAGCCAATACCAATAAGATGGCGGTGACGTCCGGCATATAGCGGCTGAAATACTGATCGGTGAGCGAGAAAACCGGCAACAACAAAATCGCCATCCGCATCGGAATGCCGGCGATGTCGATCGAGTACCAGACGCGATAGTTGAACCATAGTAACAATCCATGCAGCGTAAATAACAATAAACAGGCAAGCGTTTGACCAAAGTCCGGGCCGGCGAAGAAACCAAAGGCGCCGAGAAGATTCACCAGCGGCAATTCCATGCGCATGATGCCATAAGCATCACCACTATTCAGCACTGCCGGCAGCAGCGGATAACGCGTTTCATTTTCGAGAAACCAGCGACTGAAGTAACGTGCCGAAACTCCTAAAGTATCAAATTGTCGCCAGGCATGTGGATTACCGGGAGGAATAAAAGCCCGGTATAAGGCAGCCGCCGTCCGCATGACCAGCAGGGTGCATAAAATGATAGCCAGATTGGGGCGATTGCGATCAAACGATGACATGCATATATACTATCTTGTTCATCGTTCATATCCAGCTATTTTCGTTGATTTTTTTGTAAAAAATCAATTTTTTCTAAAGATCTATGGACGTCTACCGATGCAATAAGAGGATGGGGTATTGCTCTTTTGGGGAGTCCAGAACGTATGTTGCGTTGCCTATATATCTATATAGCTATAGCCGTGGCGCTGGTGACCGGCTCAACTCCGGCAGCCGCAAGCGCGCGTAATCGTGCTTTGCTCTTGGATCGCATCGCTGTGGCGCTTACCGGTCAGCCGGCAACACCCGCCCAGAAGAATGCTTTTGTCAGTGGGCAACGTGAATTAAACGACATTATTGATGACTTCAAAGGCGACGCACGCTTTGAGGCGAATCTGGCGCAATATTGGCTTGAGGTTCTTAAAGTCGATCAGCCTTTTGACTTTGATGCGCTGCGAAATTTGAACAATAAAACCATGGTCTCTAGAATCACGCCGACTTATCCCCAAGGTGTGCTGATTGCTATCAGCAACAGTGATGCTTCCTGCGTGAACAAACAGACCGGTATTTTTCGGCTGAAGGAAAAATCCAATGTCAACCTGCGCTCGACGCTGGATGATTCCATTACTATTGACGGTGTGACTTATATCGATGCGTTATATGATTGCGGCTGTAAGCCCTATCAAGTGACAGTGAAAGATGCCGACGGTAATGATCAGACCGTTTATCAGGCCGATGGCGTCGTTGGTGGTGTCTGCACGCGTTGCGACAACATCATTGATGTTAATCCGCATTGGGCGCCAGAAACTACCGTCAAAGCCTGTCGTTTAGTGGCGCATGAAAATTATTGTGGTGCTGATTTGAGCAAGTGTTGGCTTGATGACACTCTCTATTCGACGCACTCCACCGCAAAGATGTTTGAGAACTTAAACTATGGCTTCACCATGCAGCCTGGTATGTTGATCGCCAAGATCGTCTCGCATGATTTATCCTGGGATAATGTTGTCGCTGGTACCAAGACGGCGGTCAATGACACGCTGGCCTGGTTTCTAAATTCTAAGTTCAGTGATCCTTTTGTCAATGAGTATGCGCCGCGCATGGGTGCCAATGTTTCCTATCCGCAACGTAAGACGAATCCAGTCTTTACGGGTGCCGTGGCCGGCAATTACGATAAATTTTCTCTGGTTGAGGCCGGAGAAAAAAACGCCGGCGTACTTTCAACTCCGGCGTTTCATCGCGTAACCAATGGCCTGCGCGCGAAAGCCAATCGAGCTTACGAGAGTTTCCTGTGTTATCAGTTTACGCCGCCCGAAGGTGATATTCCCGAGAGCGACGAGCAGGATCTGACCAAGCGTCCATACTGTAGCGCCTGTCACGTGACGCTGGAGCCAATGTCGAATTTCTTTAAGCACTATCCGTTGACTGGTAACAACTTTGTCTACAACCCGGCTCCCGCAGGTGGTGCTTACGGTCAATTCAATGGCCATGGCGGCAACGATGTGACGGCTCTGGGCGACATCATGGCTCAGATGCGCGCGTATAACGAATGCGCCGTGAAACGCGCGTTTGACTTTGCGATGGGTAGGCCGATGACTGCCAGCGAAGCTAGCAAGATTCTGACACCATTAACGGATCAGTTTGAGGCAGGCGGCAAAAAACTGTGGCCGATTTTAAAAAGCATCGTTACCTCACCAATCTTTGTCGGAGGTGCGGGCTAATGATGAATAGTATGAAATTACAACGTAACGGAATTTTTTACGTCATCCTGGCGACGGTATGTGTCTTGAATCACGGTTGTGGTTCAGGCAAGGATCGCACGGTTTCCGCTCAGCGGACTACGGATGGTACGGTTGATCCGGATAGCGTTGTGGTGGAGCCAACCAGTAATTCCGTGGAAACTTTGATTGTTGATGACCTTGGCAACGGTGTCGCGTCATTTGGTCTGCTCAGCGGTACCAAACAACGCGTTCTCGACGCATTCGGCCTGCAAGCGCAGTTTAAGAATGTGTTTGGTGTAAACAATGTGCGTGGCACGCAATGGGTGACCGATGTTAGCAATTGCTTCAACCCACTCTATAATCAAATCTATCAGTTTGATCGTATTGTGGTGAATGCCTCTAATCATTTTGCACCGCTGGAGGAGGCAGCCTTGGGCACGCGACGTCATCGAGTGAGTATATTCAGCCCGGCATCCGTTTCGCGTATGTCCATCGAGCGTAACAGCTCGGTAAGTCTGTCGTATCTTAAGACTCTGCGTGGCTATCTAGCCGATACTTGCCGTGTCCGTATTGCCAAGGACTTCGCGCAGCTTATTGGCGCTAATGTGAATGTCGTAGCGCCACGCTATGAGTGCAACGGTGTCGTCCCAGCGAACGTGAATATGGTGGTAACCGCTGATGGTTCGACCGTGCTTATGCGCAAACTGTCAGCTCCGACGGCGACGGACGTTAGTGGTTTTATGAGCGTGATGTTCGGCTTGCCAGTTGATGACAATGAAATTCACTACGGCGCCGAAGAGTATGCCGAGATTTTCCCAGAGGCGATTGCTAGTTGGCGCGACAATGAAGGTATCGCTGCCGGTAGTACGGCTGACTATTTACGCATGCGGGGTTTGTACGAAATGTTGTGTATTGCCGTTGGTTCTGATCAACGCGCGTTTATGCGTTAGCAAAGGCGAGAGGGTAAGGGAGCATTTATGGCTCGTCAGGTAAAATCTTCGACCGAAATTATTCGCGAGTTAAAATCGCGTCGCGAATTTCTGCGCTTTTTATCGCAAGCCAGCGCTGCCGGTTTATTCGCGCCGTCTTTGATCTACGGTCTGCGTTCGGCGCCAGCATTGGGCTCGTCGACGCGTAATCGCTTTGTTATTTATATACATGCCGGCTCCTGGGATGGTTGGACCTCAGGACTGGTACAGCCAAATGCCACGCAGACTATTAACGATCAATTACGAGCAAGCTGGCAGCGCGGTATTTTCTACTCCGGTCAGCAGACCGATAGCTTGAATCCAAATGTGAACTTGGCGTATCGCCACAATAATCTGATTTTTAATTCTTACTCAAAAGTCTTGTTGCCGATTGCCGACCATATGACTTTTGCGGTTGGTAGCGCCCGTTCAGCAGGTCACTCGAAGGCCGAGGCGTTTCAATCGACTGGTGGCGATGAAAGCGCGCTTTTTGCTTCGTGGGTGGCAGGTGCCGCTCAGTTGATAAACAGCAGTAATTCCGCGTTTATTGTCAGTTCGGCGCCACGTATCAGTGTGCAGCGGAGTCCAGCAACGTCAAAAGTATCATTGGTTCAGGGTCTCGATGCCCCATCGTTTGTACGTAACCTGGCGGATGCCGCTACGGTGCCAACCGGTCAGGATGCTCTGCGTTTTTGGGAAGTAGCTCGGGATTTGATGACCAAGAAGCTGATCCGCGCTGACGTTGATCAAACAGAGCGTAGTGCTTATCGTGCTTTCACCAATCAACTGGTGGATGGTGTCGCTGGCTTTGGCGTCAACGATCCCATGTATCAAAGTATCGCCTCGGTACTCAATCAGACTGCCGTGAATAACTTGATTAATAATGAAATCGGGGTGGGGCAAGACAGCGGCGGTATCATCCTGGGAGCATACCAGCAGCCGGCACTGATGGAAGAATTGCGTCTGGCGGCAATGTTGGCCAAGAGCGGTATGGCTTCTGGTATGTCTATACGTTTGCCTAATGAAGATCACCATTTTGGTTATAACGATGGGAATGGCGGTAGCACGGTTGGGACACCGCGTCGGGCGGCACAAACGTGGTCGCAAATTCGCCTGTTCTGGGAGTGGATTATTCAGCAAGGTATGCAGGATGACGTGCTGATAATCATGTCTCACGACTTCAATCGTTCAAATTATAATACGACTTTGGGCTCGAATATAACGTTTAAAGGTAATGGCAGCGACGTTACTATCAAGGTACCTGGTACCGATCACTCGGTGACAATGGGTATGGTCTTTATTAACGGACGAGTTCCCGCTAGTGGTCGGGTGGGTATGACTGGTGACTCCAATGTTGCCAAAGCCACCTCTGACGCCAACGGTACGATCGTTTCCGGAACGCCGTTTACGTCTGATCAACTGGTTGGTTCCATGTTGCTGCGTATCTTTGATGATGTGATTCCGAATTTCGACGCACTCAAGAAAATCTGGCCGAAGATGAATGCGCCGATTTCATTTTTAATCGATTAAGCTGCTATTATTGCTGCAGCCAGTCGACAAGGATCTGACGGTCCAGTGCTGTTATGTTGTCGGACTGGGCTGAACCATTGGGTGGCATTACCAGCGATGCGTTGCTGCTCGTGATGCGGCCGATCGCCGCGCCTTTGGCGGCCATAAATATCGCTTGGTCGCTATATGCAGGGTGGCAGGGAATACAAAACTGCTGCAAACGCGCCTGAATATCCGGCCACTGATACTCGGAGGCTGCGTTACCGGAGACAAACATTTGATCCTCGCCGACTAGAGCTAGTACCGGGCCGGAGATAGCAATGCTGTCGTCGACTTTGCTCACACGCATGGTCAGATGACGAATGATCTCATCGCTTTGATTTTCAAGAAAGATCGGATTTTGATAGAGGTCAATACTAGCGGCGTTGCTGTCGTCTTGCGACACCACTCGCAATTTTTTCTTGGTCCAAATCCACAACCATTCGTTATCAATATTACCTGCTGACCAGGCACCTTCATTGCCGTCAATCATCGATGTCATGTTGTAAGTCTGCAATGTCAAGGTTGTGTCGGTGGTTTTGGTGATCCGCAATAGTGTGCGTTTATCCGAGGTTTCATCCCCGACAAAAAAATGGGTATCGTCGGCGCCAACGATTTGTGGCGTCGTGGACTGGATGGGTAGAGTGATGGTTGGGCCGGAAAATGTGCCGTTAATGACATCCAGAGTGCCGAATGTCACTTGCTTGTTTTTAAATACCCAGACCTTTTCCGATAACAACTGAAAATTCACATCGGGTTCCTGAACATCAATAATGGCTTCCTTGGTATTCACGACCCAGGTTTTATTCGTGATCTCCCAGCTCGTGCCATTCGTGCCCATGATCACAAAACGTTCGTCGTCGAGAATCTGCGCGAGTTGACCGTTAACTTGATCGATGCTCGTTGCGGGCACGGGTTTCAGTACAAAAGTTGGCAAAATACCGACCTCTGGTGGTACTGGTTTTGGCATGGGAGGAGTTACAGGTGCTTTGCGTTTGGTCCGGCTTGGAAACATCTGCTCCACGACTGAGCAGGCGTTGCTATGACTCAGCAGTATACCTGCCGTGAGGATATAAAGCGTTGCCGTGACTACTTTCAACCTACTGCCTCTCAAGCATGATGGTGAATGAGACTATTCTAGCAATAATCGCTGCTAGCCGCCATGTTGGCGAACATTTCGAGCATATAGCTTAACTTTTTCATTAAATATTGATAAAAAACTAGCATGATTTCTTTCGATACTACCGGCGTTTCTCCATGAACGCGAAGATGCAAGGATGCGTGCGAGTATGAATGCTATTATGAAGCAATATCTGAATTGTTTGTTGACTTTGGCGTTAAGTGTCGGTGTTTATCCGGCCATGGCGTTAGCCGTTCCTGGCATTGTGGTGAAGGTGCCATTATATCCCGTCGGCTCGTTCGAGGCGAAGACCGCCAAGGTACTGGGCAAGGGTGCGAAAAAGGGGAATAAGTACGTCGCCAAGGAAATCAAAGTTCCGGTCGCCACCTTGGTGACCGGCATCAGTCTTCGTGATAAACATCTGCGCGAAAAACTCAAATTCAAGCAGTACCCGCATATCATCGCCAAAAACATTCAGGCCGAAAATGGCTCGGGGAAAGCCACGCTGGTGGTGATGAATAGCACCAAAGCCGTGGAATTTAAGTATAAGGATGTTGGCGATGGTCTGGCCGAAGCAACGTTTCAGTTGCACTTACCGGATTTCAAAATTAATGATGTTAGCTACAAAGGTGTTGGTGTCGAAGACACCATCGAAGTGATTGCGACTATCCCCTATGATAAAAATTAAATTGCGGCATTGGTTGTTCTTTCTCGTGTCACTACTGGCCGTCGTTATTATCTGGGGCTGTGGTCAGGATTTTAATTCCAATTCTGGTGATGAATATCTTGGTGGCGGTAAAAAGCCGGCCGGCGATTGCAGCAGCGAGGCGGATGCTCGCCGATGCGCGGCCGTCGCGGTCTTGCAGGCAAGGTGCTTTAGCTGTCACGCCTGGAGTGGTTACAAGACCGATGCCGACTGGGTCAATGCCGATACCATTCGTGTCAAGCCAGGACTGCCCATGGAATCGGAGTTGATCAAACAGCTGATCAATGAAGGTGGAACCATGCCACAAGGCGGCAGTGCTTTGCCGGAGAATGAATATCAGGCGATCTATCAATGGATCGAGCAGATGTAGTGGAGCGTTTGTGAGTTTATTGTTACGGTCGATAGCCAGCTCGGTATTGCTATTTTATCTTCTGGGGAATGCTGGCGATGTTCAGGCTTACCCAAATTATATCAGCTTCGGCTATCAGTCCTGTTTAAGCTGTCACTACAATCCTTATGGCAATGGTCCCTTGACCGATTACGGTCGAGTGGTGGGTGCGACCGCGATTGCTGATCGTTTGCTCTCAAAACGCAAGGTCAAAGAGGATCAACTCGCCGACACCGCCAACTTCCTGTATGGCGCCGAGGAGCCGGAGTGGCTTCGTCCGTCATTTGATTATCGCGGTATGTATATGCAACGCAACTACGGCGAGGATAACGCCAAGGATCATTACCTTCATATGGATGTGAGCGCGGCGTTAGTGGCGAAGTTTTTCCCGCGTGATCGCTTGGTCCTTGTGGGGCAAATCGCGTATGCGCCAGTGCCGTTGGCCTTCCAGAATACGCCGCAAGGTGATGATATGGAGGTGTATCGTTCGCGTGAGCATTATGTAGGTTTTCGCGTTACCAAAGAACTGGGTATCTATGCCGGTTTGATGGATAAGGTTTTCGGCATCCGTGTGCCGGATCATACAGCTTTTAGCCGCACGGTGACCGGTTTGACGCAAAACGATCAAACGCATGGCGTCCTGCTGCATTATTTCAACAAAACCTTTGAGCTTGGCTTTCAGCCCTTCGTTGGCAACCTGGTTCAAGACGATAAATTGCGGCAGAAAGGTGTGACTACGCAACTGGAATTCAACGTTAGCGAGACAGCACGCGTTGGCGGTTCATTTTTAACTTCGGCTTCGGAATATGTGGGAACGACGATGTATTCCGCACAGACGCGCATTGGTATGGGCAAAGGTAATAGTCTCATGCTGGAGATTGGCGAAGCTGTCAAAAAAATTAAAGCCAATGATGCGATTGCCAGCTCACAATATGTTTTCATGCAGAACCATTTGTTGTTCCGGCGGGGGCTGTTTGGACTGGTGACCTTGGAGTACGTAAAGCCGGATGCCAGTCTGGATCCATATACTTATCGCGTTGGTCCAGGGTTACAGTTTTTTCCTTTTCAGCGACTGGAACTACGTACCGACGTGTATAATACGACCCGGGTGGATGCCGCCGGTGCCTCGACACATGCTTTGGATCTCACCGCTCAGATTCATCTTTGGCTATAAAGCTGCTGGTGCTGGTACGAACGGATTAGACGCTTGTCGTCCTTTGGGGCCGTGACCGCGAAAACCGCGTGGATTCACCTGTTCTTCATACCGGTCATTATAGTTGTATAAAGTGTATTCGCTGGCCGCCGCCTGTCCTGGATCCCATGCATAAGCGGTTTCATTATTGCGGCGACGCCGGTAGTCGTCGTAGTGACGATAATCTTCTTCTTCATTATCACGTAAGAAGTGGTAGTTGCGGGAACGGCGGTTCTTGTCATCAAAGCGATACTCGCGATCCAGCGGATCAAAATTATAGTACTTATGATGATCGTAGTGTTGCGGATGACGAGGCATACAGGCTCCCTTCACATAAAAAAACTGCGAAATTTATGCCAGTACCAAGACAAATCCTTTACCGATGCATTTTTTAGCGTAATTGGAATGCATTATGCTTAGTCGTCGGATGCAGTAGTGCCACGAATGTAGGAGGTTTTTGCATGACTTTTGAACTGATGAAATTGCCGTACAGCATGGACGCCCTAGAGCCATTGATGTCTCGCGATACCATTGAGACCCATTACCTGAAGCATCACCAGGGATATGTGAAGAAGCTGAATGAACTGATTAAAGGAACGGAGTATGAGAAAGTTGATTTGGAGACCATCGTACGTTTATCGAAAGACAAGATCTACAATAACGCCGCTCAAATATGGAATCATAATTTCTTTTGGCTATGCCTCACACCAGAGACATCGCAAGGTCCTGATGGCGAAGTTGCTGAATGCATCGATGAGACCTTTGGTTCCTACGAGTCGTTTAAGAAAAAATTTATTCAAGAAGGCGTAGAGCTGTTCGGCTCGGGTTGGGTGTGGCTGATTGCTGGCGAAACCGGTGATTTGAAAATTCTCTCCGGCAAGGACGCGGATAATCCCGTTGCTTACGATCTGCAGCCGATCCTGACCTGTGATGTGTGGGAGCATGCATACTACATTGATTATCGCCATGATCGAAAATCGTATCTGAATAACTTTTGGGAACTAGTGAACTGGGATTTTGTGAATGACATGCTGATCAAAGGCCGCACGGTGCGGCAAAATGGGGCTCGCACGGACCGCTCCGGCGCACGTTCGGAGCCGATGCCTGTTATGTGAGATTCCAGGTTGGACTAGAGTCTAGTTTTGGCAACGCAGATCACGATCGCTGGCTAAATCGCAGCCGAGGTGTTTCCACAGCACATGGCAGACCTTGCGCGTCGCGTCGATTGCGTACCAGCGAAAATGCGGCGCGCCAATCGTATACACTTCGTCCGGCCTCAATATGCGAAAACTGACAATATCTTTGGCATCGTACGGCGCGGCGCCACTGAAGGGATATGGCGCGCGCGTTCCCCAACCGGCAAAGATACCGGTATCTTCGAGACTATTAATGATGGTTTCGGCAGTTGGTTGGTTGGCTTTGTTCTGACCTGCAATGGCGCGTCCGACACCGTACCAGCCGCTTTCGGCAGGGACACTCCACTGCGGTGCCGCTGCCGGTGTTGATGGGGCAAAACAAGGATAAAGAATCTGGGTTTTGCCGACCAAAGTTTTCCTGACAAAAGCGCCGTCAACGAACTCGATGTTATCGGCACTTGCCTGCTCAGCGTACCATTTGTGCAACATCTCATAGGTTGTGGTTTCGGTTTTGTGGGTATAAGGCGCTAGACTGATATCGCGACCATCAGCAAATTTACTATCAGCCGTGGGCAGCGACGTTTGGGCTTGTTCGCGCTTTTGCGTCGGAAAACGAAACAGTATCGGCCAGTAGCGACTATCCGTTGGCGTATCTTCGAGATGAAAACGAATTTTGACACGCGGCCACGCCCAATGCTCGGCTAATGCCGCCAACCAAGGTGAGGTCCCTTGTGTCACATACGCTGGGTAGGCGGCCGAAGCGGTTAAACCCGCCAGTAATCCATTGATGGCGATGACGGCACGATAGACGCCACGGGTGTCGTCTTTGACCAAAGCAATTTTGGTGCGTTGGTCATTGTCATCGGAAAGCTCCGCCCAAATGGTTGGCGGTGTACCCTGATACAGGCTTTCGATCATGGTCGTCGCTGGTTCAATGACGAGCAGGCGTGCGTCCGTGGTCGCGGTTTTG
Organism: uncultured Oligoflexales bacterium; assembly: GCA_964652825.1. Lineage (GTDB taxonomy): Bacteria > Bdellovibrionota_B > Oligoflexia > Oligoflexales > CAZZCU01 > CAZZCU01. The sequence goes on along the minus strand of CAZZCU010000028.1, from coordinate 9,896 downwards.
ACTTGTGCCAGTGTGAATGCCAATGGCACATCGCTTGCGCCTTCGGGCCAGTCACTCCAACCGATGTTCGCACTTTTTTGTGCTGTCGCCGTCTTGGCGTCGAGATCGATCAGCTTGGTGGGAATGGAGACGATACCATCCACCACCATGGCGTTTGCTGGTAGACCGATCAAAAGATCTTTTAAGCGCGCAGCTTCATTCAAGCGCCTGGCCGCGGCGTTGGCGGCTTTGTCTTCGGCAGTGGTAGGTCGGGCGACCATCGGATTGAGGCTGCCCCAGTTAATCGGAATCCCTTCCGGAGAAAATTCCGTCTTGCGTGTTTCCGGATTGCGGTCAGTCGTGCGGCAGGCGTTCAGACTTACGACTATCACCGCTAGGATACCGAAAATGTGTTTCCGCCTCGGCATAACGAAACCGCTACCTCATGAAATATCAAAGGAACGGCTGGTCTATCAAAAAAACCAGGCTGCGTCACCCGCGGACCTGAGCTCGCACATCAGAGTAAAAAACACCGACAAATTTATCATTATAACTATTTGAATTTACTTGTTTTTTATCTTGTTTATAAAAATCCCTTAATTAATTCACTCAAGCCGCCGATAAAAATTGCGTCAGGTTAGCGTCGGCTTGTCCTGGAAAAATGGAGATTATATGCGCCAGTTTTTTGCTTTCAAGATGGTACTTCTCGGCCTCGCAGCGAATTCGTTTGGTTGTAAGCCGCTTAAGAACGGTTCAGACCTGGCGACCCTGGATAACTTCGCGCGCAACAGCAATGCCCGCATGAATATTTGTTCGGCGAACGCCCTGGATGGCGAGAGCTTTCAAGAAGCAACACTTATTCCGCTGCGCATCAATGTGGAGCAGAGTCTTGCCGGTCGTATGGAAGGTCTGATCGAGAACGTTCAGCTGGCGGTCTCGGCTGTACCGCCGGAGTTTCAGGCGATGTTTCATGATCTCAACGGCACCATTGAAGTAGTTGCTTCACCCAAGGAACGCTGCCTGCGTAATGAAGCCAGCAGTGTTCCGTATGATTTCACCAGTTGTATCGAGCGCCGAGTGAGCGCGCCCGGTCAACAGCATGGTTTCAGCATCATCATCGAAGGCAGTGAGGGTGCGATTCAGCATGGTTTGGTGCGTGCCTTTGGACAATTGTTGTCGGAGGCGGTCGGTGCTATTCAAGTGAACGGGCAAGGCCAGGCACTGCTTGGCGATGAGTCCGAGGAATTCCAGGAAGATGCCGAGAAACTCGCGGTCAGTTTTATGCGAGATATTCTCAGCAATCGCTATATTGGCACTGAGGTGCTGGCTCACTATTTTGGCGAAGGCAGCGAAGCGCAGATTCGTCGTTCCATAGGTGCAGGCATTACTGACTATCGTCAGATCATCGCTCGCCTGACCACGTTAACTCCCGAGGAAAAAGCCGTGCAAGCACCCGTGTTTCGCGACTTAGTGGTGGCGGAGTCGTTCGATTCTTATGTTTGTAATACCTGGTACCGCTATGATCGTGCCGAAGCCGACGCGGCGTTTCGCGGCAGTGATATGCAAGCCGCCAATGAAGCGCATCGCAATACACACAAAGTGATGCGCGACTTTTTCCCGCAAACTTACAACGTCTTCCGCGGTATTTATCAGAATTACCGGAGTTCGGCACTGGCGCTCGGTGCTCGCACTTTGAATACTTATTACGCCAGTACCAGTGTTTCGAGTGGTTTTAGCCTGACTGCTGACAGCAAGAGCAGTAGTAGCAGCAAGAAACCTGCTCCGAGCGCCAGTACGCCGAAATCATCATCAAGCGAGCCAAGCTTGTTCGGTCGCGTGACCGGCAGCATTACGTCTGCAGCCAAATCCGTTGGTGGTGGTATGGTTAGCGCCGCAAAATTTACCGCTGGTGCTGCCAAAGGCGTCGCTGGCTCGGCCTGGACTGGCGCCAAGGCTGTCGGTTCCGGCATTAAGTACGGGGCGGTTGGTACCGGTCGTTACGTAGTCAATTCTTTTAAAGAAGGTCCAATGGATGCGGCGGCGATTAGTGGCGGCAATATCAAAAAAGATTATCTCAATTATTATGATAACGCGTATAAGCGCGCTTACACGGTCTCTGACAATATGATGAGTTCGACTTCCGAAGGTGGTGCCGGCCTAGGTTCTGGTAAACTTGCCACCACGCGAGCGGGCATGATGGCCGTTGGTTCGATGATGTTTAACACGGCACCCTTGATCGGTACTGATGTTGCGAGCGAAAAAATGACCTACAAAAATTACAGCGCCGGCGAACGCGGTGAGGCTGTCGGCAATATGGCATTTGATGTCGGTACGATGTTTGTAGCTCCGGCGGCGCTAGCACCAAAAGTTGGTGCCACCGCTGTGAAAATGGCACCGAAAGTTGGCGCAACGGCCGCGAAAATGAGCGCCAGTACAGGCAGATTTTTGTCACCTTTGGCGCAAAAGGCCGCGGTACCGGTCGGCAAAATCACCGAAGCTGCGAGTGCCGCCAAGAAAAAAATTAGTACGGCTTTTTTGAATGAGCGACGCGTACTCGCTGGCCAAGAATATCTCAGCATCGGACCAGCAATACGTGATCAGGCGGGGCTGGCGACACTGCGCAGTGAAACCGTGTCTGGTTTGAAGTCAGCGATCCAGCCGAACAGTGGTCACGGTATTTCCGGAACGGGTAGCATGCAAGGCAAGCCGGGAACGATCGATTTGGACAAGACGATTTTTATGCAGGAGCGGAAAGGTCCTAATGGAGTTGGGGGCGGCGTCTACGAAGCCGCTATTCAGAAGAAGCTCGCTAAATTTAATCCCGAGCGTCGTGTTGAAGCGGTTAGTTATGTTGATGCCGCCACGGGAGACACCCGTTATATACTTACCAATGGCCATCATCATGTTAGTACTGACCGAATTATACACATGACACAACAGCGTCGCATGGGGGCACCGGTGGACGACAGCTGGGGAAAAATGGATGCCGTTGTGACTGATATCAATAAGTTGCCGTTGTTTGATCGGCAGCAATTGATCGAGGGCATTCAAAAGAACGGCAGCAATTATCTGGATATCTGGCGTTAATCCCTGAATGGCTTCAGGACTGCGCGGGCAATACTCATATGGGAAGTTACTAAGGATGAGACGTTCGTGTGGCGTTGAAAATCGGGGAGTCTAGCAATCAGACAGCGTAGCAGTATTAAAGTGACCAAGTATTGCCCGAATCGTCCTACTAGCAACCTAAGACAGCATGACTGCTTGTCAAGGTGACGCCGGAATCTTTTTTTATTAATCAAAATCTCATGGTTCTGGTTGCTGGTAGGGAACGCACTCGCAACTGTTCGGCGATATCTTTGCTGGTAAAACATTTGCCACGAAGATCAAAAGTTGCTGCGACTTTGGCAGCACGCTCCGACTCATCAAATGCTGCCACAAAAATCGTTTGCTCCGTGGTCGCGGACTTAGCGCGTAAATGTGGCAAGCAACTAGAACACCAGGAAGCAAAGAAGACAATTGTGGTGGGGCCCGAATCTTTAAGCTGCGTCTGCAACTCCTGCCACGAAGTTTCTGGACATGGATGTTTCGTAGCAGCAGTTTTAGCAGTCGTACTGTTGCTAAATGCCAGCGTAACGATCACAACAAAAATGCCGCAGGTTTGTTTCATCTAAAAAGTTCGCATATACGCGGCGCTGACAGTATCAAGCTTGGCGGTGTTATAATTATCAAACACGGCTGCCTGTCGCGCTAAGCTCAAACGTATCGTTGCGTCGGCGTCGAGCATATAATCCGATGATAAAAAGACGCTATGATTCAATTCTTCGGTGCCGGTTTTTGTTTCGCCATCCACCCGTATCAGGCCACGTTGATCCCGGTTGATGCCCGCAGTCAAACGCCATGCTTCAATCACCGCATACCCAAGCGACAACGTAGCGCGCGTAACCAGGCCGGGCTCGTATGCAACGCCATGGAATTCTTCGGCCAACGGTTTAATGACTTGCATCGATATCCCAGGCTTCACACGCGTCATGCCAAACCAGATATCGGTACCAAGCTTGACTTCGGAAAAGCCGCTGCCAAATACATCGATGAGTGTAAGTTCTTGGGACTCCCGCAATGAGCGCGCCTGTGCGTGCTTATAAGCATAAGTCATCTGGACTTGAGGGATCCATGGTGCGACCAACGATTGCATGACGACGGTGTATCGTCCGGCAAGCGATGGATCACCCGGTGATGTGCGTGTTTGTTCGTCGCCGATATTTCGCAAATACGGTACCGTTAGGGTAGCGAAGCTTCGTGGTGTAAAGCCATAGCCAAAAGCGAACAGCAGGCTTTGCTTGGCGTTGACGCCGCCAGCCGACGCCACCGAACCATCTGTATTAATATTAGCGATGATCTGCGAACTGGCGAAGCCGGTGTAGGTTTTGATGCGCTCGTTTGGGTACAAAATCAATGGATCGTCGCCGCCGCTCCCACAGGAGGCACATGCATACGCTCGACGTGGTGGTGTCATGAAAATCATCAACGCCGTTACGAGTAGGTAAGCAATAGTTGCAAGTAATCGTGTGGGCACCATCACGAACATCTTTCAATCAGGGGACATCAACGGGAATAGCGGCCGTATCACGGCGACCATTAACGGTAGCCGTGACGTTTATTTCCCACGGGCCGCCCATGATAAAATAAATGCCATCGACTACGAACCGATGCTGACTATCATCGGCTGCGGTGATGACTTGATCATCTGTAGCGGTGCCGTGTTGCATGCTCGGCATCTGCGGATCAAAGATGATCTCCGCAACATTGGTGGCTGGCTCGCCATCGGCGCTGGTAAAGACTAACTGTGCCTTACTGTAGTCATTGGCTACCGGACCTTGTAGCCAGGCTAATGACGCGGAAAACGCTTCATCTTTGGACAACACGCCGTCCACGGGGGCATTTTGTCGGCTGGTATTTGGTACTGGGCGCTCACAACCGATGACTCCCAGCGTTGACACTACTAACAAAAAAGCATGAGCGAAGAACGTTATTGAATACGGCACAACCTGCTCCTTTATTGGCTTCTACTGGCTGACGTTCACAGTGAAAGTGCCTTTATCGTTATCGGCCAGTGCCACGCGTAACTCCCAGCGTCCTGACATCACAAAACTGATACGATCGATTTTCGTACAGGTGGCAGTTGCTGTGGTGAGACGTGTTGGTGAGCTGCCGTGACCATGATCAGGCATCCATAGCACGACTTCTTTAACCTGTCCGATCGGCTCAACGCACAAGGTCGCTGCTTTAAGCGCACGTGTTACCGGTGCGTCAGCGAAACGAAGACGTAGATGACGTCCCATGCTGGAGTTTGTTTCAAGAATAGTTTCGGTGCTACCGGCAACACTGTCGCAACTACAATCCTGCGTTGTATCCATGGCTTTGCCAGGTACGGAGAAAAGAAATGCCACCATTGCTGCTGCCAGAAGGTTCATCATGTCTTGCATCCTCAAGTTCGGGGTTCATCGAATGAATCGAACTTTACTCTTAGAGTCGGATGAAGGCAAAAGAAAAACAAAAAACTAAATATTGAGAAAGGCAGCGGTTAAAATCCCGCGATAAAGCTCAGCTTCCGAGGTGTCGCTCTCGTAAGCGCGCTTGACCAAATCGGCAAGACGTGCCAGGAATTGCTGCTCGTGATTATAGCGTTTTTCGTTGGCCAGAACTTCATCGAGGCGCGGCACTAATTGCGCTAAATTCTCTTCGGTCAATTCAACGATTTTGCTCGCTACTTGTCCATTCGGATATCGTGTTTGCTCGGCACTGAGCCCAGTCAGCCATTGACGATATTGTTCTACGAAGTTATGTGCGCCGGGATTGATGATTATTCCATTTTGCGTATCCAATAATTGCGAGCGGGGATCGAGATTGCCGGAGCCAACAATCATATGTTTGCCGATAAGACTGACTTTATTGTGAATAGCTGAGTGTTTGGAGGTGTATTGATAGATATGTACATGGGGATTGTTATGGGTCTTTGCCCACTGTTTTAAAAACGCATACTGTGGCAATGCCAAAACGCTCAGATAACCTTGATCAGGAGAGTGTCGCGAATTGCCGTAAATACTGATTTTGACTTGGCGTTTAATGGCGTCGAGCAAAGCACTATATAGCAGTGGCGTAAAGAAAATGTAGGCATTATGAAAAATGATTTCTTCACCGGCTTTGGTTGCGGTGATTAACTTGCGGGTTTCCAGATTATAGAGACTTTCTTCTTCGCCGAAATTAAGGCGTTCGGCACCGCGAAACTTGGGATACATGCGGTTTTCAATATAGCGCACATCAGCTGTGGGTGCCGAAAGGTTGGGTCGTGGCGTCGCGACGATCGCAGTCGCCGCCTTGGGGTCTGCCGTCTCGTTATCCGTCGACTGCGCGGCATGTTTCGCCGCCAGAGCTTGAATTTCAGCAAATAATTTGTCGTTCTGGCGTTTTGCCGACGCTGTCGTCGTGATCGTCTCGGCTTCCGCGACAATACCGACCGGGCAAGCGGGTGCTTGACCGGGAGCCGGCGACGGTGCTTTGGCGCATTTCCACAAATCGTCTATGAATAGCATGCTGTTACTGGCGATTTTTGGTGAGTTCAGCGCAAAATCCGCGTCATCAAAGACTACTGCGTCTTTGTCATTGGGATCAAGCGTGTGCAGATGATAGTGATTGCCGAGATTGCGACCGCCTCCGACAACATATTTTTGATCCACAATCAGCAGTTTATGGTGCAGGCGTTTGCCGGCGTTCAACCAAGCGTTCAGGCGAAACGTCGCTCCGCGGATTTCTTCTTGAACGGCGGCAAAATCCTTGATTAGAATTTGTTCGATGGTCCGTCCCATCAGATAATCGCCTGCTAGACTCAGCGCCAGATCAGGAGTGATAGTGGCCGGATAAAATCGTCCAACCAACACTCGCAAGGCACGCGATTTTTTGTAAATCGGATTTTGCATCAGTAATTGCAGTAGACCGCCGCCTTTGGGATTGCCGACCGTACTTAAAATCAACTCGCGATTAGGAAAACCCCAGGTTTGTAAATCCTGCCAGATTTCTTCGGGCGCCGGCCGAAAATAGACGATTTCAATATTGCCGTTACCCTGGCTTTGCAACGCGCGAAAATACTGTCGCTGCTGCATGGTCATCAGCGCATCGAGCAGGATTCGTACTTTAACGCCGGCTTGTGCTTTCTCGACAGTCTTTTGTAGTAACAGCGCCGTCGAGCTATCGATCGCGACGATAAAATAAGCCATATCGATACTGCTGGTGGCGGACTCAATGGCTACCAGTTTTTTTTGATAGGCACTGGTATTATCCAGAAGAACTTCGACGTTTTGCGACTGACTGGGTGTTTCGTCCTGGCTGCGTATTTGTGACGATAACGTCCGACAGCCGGCGATGCTGACAATCATTGCGTAAAATAACAATAGTTTTGAACCGCTACTGATCGACATGGCTCGCCACCGAAAATAAACTCGCCAACGGCTTCATGGTCGCCATTATCTCACTCACTGCCTGCACATCATTTTCAACCAGCAAGGCTTTCATGCCAGAGGTCATACCAGAGGTGATGTTGGTGGCGAATAAACGCTGGTAGATGTTAACGCCAAACATGATGGAGCTGTGATCGACTTGTAGAATATCGCTGCCACGTCCAAATATAACGGCGACATCACTGTCTTTGGCGCGCAAGTTGAAGCTGTGAGTCCCTTGATACTCAAACGATAAGCGATTGACGATGATATGTACGAAGCGCTTAGTACCGAGAACTTTGCAGATTTGTTCAAGATTAGCTTTTACTGTTTTAGGCACTAGAGCAGGCAAAAACGTTGGGTCCAGAAAGCCATTAAAAGTTGGCGAACGCCAGCCGACACGTTTGGTATCCGGGAGGCAGGATTTACCCTTTTTGTTTTGTCCGCAATTGTGGAACGTGCGGATATCATCGCGCAAGTCACCAAACTCCACGTATATGTCGCGAGAATTGTTGGGATCGGCATAGTCCTGCGAATAACGCAGGGCGATCGTGGCGGCTCCGTGGTCTGGTGGTAGGCCACCCGCCGCTGTGTAGTCAAACGTTGTCAACCGAAAACCCGACTGTGAATTTCTGTTATTGAAACCGATGAGACCGGCGACAATATTGGCGGGAATAATGCGCGCATCACTTTGTAGTCGCCATTTTTTGGCTGTTTGCTTGAGGTCAAGTTGCAGGAAAACCGGCAGCCACGCAAATTGCTTCTCGCTGGCGAGAATTTTGTAAGCCGCGGCGGCCTCTCGGTAAGGTGCGTCACGACTGTCGACGATGACGGCTTCCTCGGCGAGAGCGAATGCTCGTTCCATGCTTTGGCCAGTGCCCGCCGAGCCGCTCAGTTTGGCGCTCATCCAAAACAAGCTCATGATAGCCGCGCGCATATCTTCCAACACTGGATTGTCCGTGCGTTTTAACGGTGTTTTTCTGTCGACAAACAGTAGTTCCAGACGCAAGTGGTTGTCGATGTTGGTGATGGGAAGCTGGCCGAGTTCTTTGCCGATTTCGTCATCGATTTGTTTGATGGCGTATAACAGGAGAGCCGCGGCCGAGCCAACGTCGCTTTTTTGATTATCGGCGTGTAACAAGGCGGCGGCGGTTCCGTTTTGCACGGCCCTGGTTAAAGCTTCCAGCAGGCGTGAGAAATCAGCGTCGCTAAGCTGGCCTCGGTCGTAGGCTACTACCGGAATAAAACGTGAGGCTTCGGCATCGCTATCAGTGCTGGCTAACTGCGTCTGGCGCACCTTGCATTGACTCAAGAAGAATGCGCTTATGATTAAAAACGCGGCGGTAACAGTAGCTCGTTTTAGCATCGCAATATCTCGACGTGACTATTAAAAAATGATGATGCAAGGATTATAGCTAAATAAACGGCAAACGACCACCTCAAGCTGCAGGTGGTCGTTTAGGAAGTTGTAATCGATCGGGTTGATCGGGGGCCTTGGTGCTTGAATTACCCTCGTTCTAGCTCTGAGCCGTCTTCCACCGGTGGCATTGCCGGGCTGAAATCACAGCTACTCGGCATGGCATTCATGTCCTCCGGGTGGCCGCCGATGACCTCGTTGAAAGCGCCCGAGCCGCGCGGATAGGCGCCGGTGAATTCGGTATCCATTTTGGGGTTCTTGCGCAGGGTCGCGATGCGAAACCGATCGGCTAGGGCGCGAAACATTGGTATCAGCAGCGTACTCACGGCGCCAACGCCTACCGCCCAGCCGGCGGTATGGCGATTCAATACTCTTGGTGTTCGTAAGTTTTTCATGATCATGGTTGCCATATCGTCTCCTTCATAGCCTTCGTGATGCGATTATTGTTTGCACCTTATAAAGTAGCTCCATGCGTATCCGGCGTTGGATGATGAAGGTCTTTACGAGTATCCAGTGTGTGTTGCTCCTCTAAGTCCGCCGCACGATAATTGGTAAATGCCCATAGACCGAAGAGAGCAATGCCGGCGACGACGAAGAAGTTGCGCGCGCTGTACTCCATCTCAAACCCGAGAGCCCAAGGTGAGATAATCAGCAGCGGTGCGGCAATTAACTCCGCTGTTCCGTGCAAGGTGAATGGAACAACCTTGAACACACCCATTGGATAACGCGTGAAAAGACTCATCACCAGCAGGGATAAGGCGGCGATCACGCATAGGGAACTAACGCCCGGTGAGAAAGCAAAAGTATAAGGTGCGGCGATTAATGCGATTACGGCAATGTAATCAATATAACCATGCTGTCTTGGGGTCATTACTGGTGTCATAAATTTCCTCCTTAGCGGCAAGCTGTAGTTCGATGCTTCAAGCCCACCACTGAGAAGTGCATAATTAATGCCAAAAACTGCTCTACTTGTCTGTTGCCCCATAAGCCTCATGTCATTGGCTGACATG
>CAZZCU010000027.1:25003-31111 GCA_964652825.1 uncultured Oligoflexales bacterium | reverse complement strand
AGTGTCATGTGAACTAAGATGCTTGCCCCATGAAAATAGCCAGTTGGGTGTTGGTGCAAATTACATGAAGCGCGGAGACCGGTGAATTCAGGGAACAAACGAAAATATAAGGAAGGCGGCGAGAAGGCTGAGATGAACCACTCCCTGCAAAGCCGTGGCTTGCCCTCTTCCCAACGTGAGTCCACCGACGATAAAAGTCATAGCCAAAAACGCGATGCCTTTGGTATCGACTCCTAAAATAAGTTCGCGATCGGTCATGATCGAGAAAACGCTAACGACAGGTACTGTCAGCGCGATGCTGGCGGCTCCTGAGCCGAGGGCAAGATTCAAGCTGGTTTGAAGTTGGTTGATTCTGGCGGCAGCGACGGCCGCCCACGTTTCTGGCAGCAAGACGAGAAGTGCGATGACGATGCCCACGAATGCTCGTGGTGCACCCAACGCTGAGACTCCGGCCTCGATGGAAGGACTTAATGATTTCGCCAAGCCGATCACCGCCATGAGGCTGACAATCAACGCGATGAAGCTGAACCAAGCCTCCTTGCGTGAAGGCATATGTTTTTTCCGCTCTTCTCGTTCACTTTTGTTGCTGTTTTTAACCGGCTCGAAATAATCTTTATGTGTCTTGATCTGAGAATATACCAGGCTGATGTAGAGAATAAGTGAGCTGGCAGCGCAGAACAGGAGCTGAACGGTATTGTATGTGGGGCCGTCCGTCGAGGTGGTGAAATTAGGTAAGACCAACGTCAAGCCTGACAGGATAGCCAACACTGTCAGAAGCGAGCTGGTCCCGCCTTGATGAAAGGAGAGTTCTTTGTGACGCAGCCCTCCCAACAAAAGACAAACGCCCATAATGCCATTAGTCACGATAATAATAGTGGCGAAAATCGTGTCTCTGGCGACGACCGAAGAGTCGGGTGTATCGTTGGTCATCAGCGAGGCGATTAGTCCCACCTCGATCACGGTAACGGCAAGAGCCAGGATCAAAGCCCCAAAAGAGGGGCCCACCCTTTTCGCGATGACTTCAGCATGGTGAACGGACGTCAGTACGGCAGCGCCGAGGAACACGATGGCGATGGTGGCCACCAAGGGGGTGACCTTGCCGATCGTTAAAATTAACGCCAGAGACAGAATAGAGAGCAGAGACATTACGTAAGACATATCGACGACCCGCAGCAATCATTGAATGAGCAGAAATTTTTTATTCACGGCCTCATCTAAGTTTAGCTGCCTATTATAATCCAAGCAGACTCATTCAGCGGAAAAATTTATCTTACGGTTGGGATGATAAAACAACCTTGCCATATTTATCGTAGCCGCCAGAATACAGAATTCGACCTTTATCATTATCGCTCTTCTCGTAGTAATATATAGCCTCGTCGTAATTAGACTGTCCAGCGATGTTGAGTTGACTATGCCCACTGCGCGTCACCCAAATTTGCTTTAGAGTAATAAATAGTCGTGGCTCAGAAGCAAGAGATTTATAAAACTGCAGCGCAGCAGCATGTTCTCTGCCTTTGTCATCTTTCCAATATAAAACTTTTTCATCGTATAAATCACTGATAGATGTATCGCGCAGTATGCTTGTCATATATAAAAGACTTTGTTGAATCGAATGACTTAACATCACGCCCAAATGTTTTCGTGTATAGAGATTATTCTGTAAATCCATTTGAATAAAATTCTTATTTATAATGCCGATGTCTTGTTTTTGTTCCGGGCTAAATCTCTCTCGGGTCAAACGTTTGTTAATCAAAGCCGCAATGATGTCTCCGATGTCTTTTTGATTTCGTTTCACTGTTAATTCGTGAATAGTTTTGGCTTCAGAGCTACTTTCTGAGTCTTTCATGCCGCAAGATATACTTGCAAAGACCAGAACAAGACCAAAAGAAAGTTTTGTTATTTTGGATTGTGCTTGAGCTACATTCATATTTATCTCCCATTATCGAGTTGAGGTGGCTTCGGTACATATGCAAAGGTCACACATAAGGGATCACCTTGTAACATATTGATAATATTAATTTTATTAAAAAATAAGACGTCTCTGGATAGTGCGGCTGTATATATTTTTGACGAACTCTGTCAGCGGACTTAAATGCAAACTTGAGCGGTTTACTATGTCCAACGCAATAAAGCCGCATCAAACGAAGCGCCCGGACCCATGGCCAGCATGATGCCAAGGTCGCCGCTCGTACAAATAGTCTCGGCGAGCAGGCGTTCCAGACTCAGCAAGACGCTGCCGCTTGAGACATTGCCGTAGTCGCGCAAGACGCTACGAGTGTGGCGGACGTCATATTCGCTTAAGCTCAGAGATTTTTTGACGCCATCGATGACGGCGGCGCCGCCCGTATGAATAATCCAATGGTTGATGTCGTCAACTCTCAAGCCATGTCGCTCCAAAAGACGCAGCACAGGTATATGTGCATTGGCACCCACCACAAATGGAATCTCAGGGCTTAGGAAAAATGACGATTTTTCTTTGCTGCTGTCGTAGTCAAAGCGCATAGCATCGAGTTGGTCGCTTAGTATGTAGCTTTCAAAGTCGATAAAGTGCGGGCTAATGCCGGTTGTGGTCATGGCAATCGCATCCGGCTCGTGGCTTTGCAGGAGCAGGGCGGAGACATTGTCGCCAAACAGGCTGTTGACGATACCGGTACGAATGGTTTGATCCAGGTTGTAAGCCGCTGAATTGAGTTCGCAGCACAGCATGATAGCGCGTTTGCCTGGATGCGCTCGCAGCCAGCCGACCAATGGGTTGAGTGCGCTGACCGCGGCATTGCAGCCCATCCCGACGATATCCATTTTTTGAATATGGCTCGGTGCATGGAGTGCCGCTATAAGTCGGGCCGAGAGTGATGGGACTAAGAAGCCGGTGGATGTTACGCAGTACAGCATGTCTATGTCGTGCATAGATAAATGGTGCTGAGCTAGGATTTTGGTGATGGCGGCTATGCCCAGTTTTTGCGCATGCACTTTAAATTTTTCCTGAAGTTCGGCGGCGTTTTCTTCGCGAATGAGACCGCTTGATGGGTCGGGATCGGGTAGAAGTAAGTGTCGTTTTTGAATATGGGGGGCCTCGATAAAACGTTGGACGACCGGATGAGTCAGGCCAAACAGGTCTCGTACTTCTTGTTGCGTGTAGGATTTGAGAGGTTGTACGCTTGTGGCGCCAGCCGCGGAAACAGCGATCTGCGGCATTAGCGGAAGATTTCGCCTTAGTTCTCTGAGAATATGTTGAGTGTTATGTTGCATGACGTATCTTTCTCCATGTCCGCACTTTATGCTGTCATCGCAACCTTGGTAAAATTGATATCAGCAATGGCCATCATAGATGGTCCATATGCCGAGATTGTTAACAGGGTGGCTTTATTTGCGGAACACATTGTAGAGCGTTGGGTAGATGATGCAGAGGGTTAAAATTTGGCGGGCTTAGTAGGTATTCCCTTATTTGCGTTGTTGATTATTTATTCGGCCTGCCGCTTTTGTTTTTGGACGTTCAATCCCAGTCTGTTCGCGACTGTTTCGGCGATAAATATAAGTCAGGCGTTTTTGTTGGGTGTGTTGTTTGATGCATCGATTCTGATATTGATGCATGCGCCGCTCCTGGTGCTGATGTTGCTGGTGGTAGATCCGGGCGTCAGACTGCGGCGATTTTTAAATTTCCTTGTTCTGTCCTATTTTATCGTCATCGATATACCCCTGCTCGTGGGGGTCTTCGTGGATATAGCTTATTTCCCCTTCACCGGCAGGCGTTCGACATTTGCAGCATTAGCGTTGGGCGGGGATATGCAACAGCAGGCTATCCAGCTTAGCGTGCAGTATTGGTATCTTTGGTTGATCGGGTTTGGGGCTCTCAGCTTCTTTTTTACGGCATTGCGTATTGCCGCATTCAGTCGGGATTTTCGTCGTCACGGTGGAATCTTCTATCGTGTGGTCACATCGTTTTTAATTTTGCTGCTTTTGGTGCTGTTTGGTCGCGGTTGGTATCAAAAACCACTGGCAACGGCGCATGCGTTTGCACTCGGCGATTCGCGGGTGGCGGCTTTGACACTGAACACGCCGTTTGTGGCTTTGCATGGTCTTCGGCGCCCAACCTTACAGAGCTATAATTTTTTTGCTGATTGGCAGGATGTTCTGCGGGTCGTCAGTGAGCCACCGCTGCGTTTTCAAAGTAAGGCCAACAAAAATTACAATGTCGTGATCATCGTATTGGAGAGTTTCAGCAGCGAATACTCCGGTCTATTTAATTCTTACTCCGGGTACATGCCGTTTTTTGACAGTCTGGCACGGCAGGGTTTGTATTTTGATCAGAGTTATGCCAATGGTCGCCGTTCGATTGACGCCATGCCGGCGATCTTGGCCGGCTTGCCGGAATTTATGGAAGAAGCCTACGTACGTTCGCCTTATGCCGCCAATGAGTTACATACGTTGCCGCGGGTTTTGCGCGATGTGGGTTATCACACTGCGTTCTTTCATGGTGGCAAGAACGGCACTATGTTTTTTGATATTTTTGCCCAGTTGGCGGGTATCGAAGAGTATTATGGCTATAACGAATATCCGGACAAACGTGACAGTGATGGCGACTGGGGAATATTTGACGAGCCGTTTATGCAGTTTGCCGGTTACAAGATGAGTTCTTTTAAAGAGCCTTTTTTTGCACATATTTTTACTTTGAGTTCCCATAATCCTTATCCGATCCCGCAAGAGCATCGCGGTCGTTTTCCTAAAGGCACTCTGCCGATTCACGAGTCCATTGGTTACGCGGATCATGCCCTCGCGCAATTTTTTGCTTTTGCGCAAAAACAACCGTGGTACGAGCGGACCTTGTTTGTGCTTACCGGTGATCATACGTCGTTGAGTGATAATCCCAGTTATCAAAACGAAGGAGGTGCTTATCGGGTTCCCATCGTCTTTTTTGCGCCCGGTGTGCAGTTCAACAATGAGGCTTTACGAACAAAAGTCGTACAGCATGCCGATATTCCTATCAGTGTCATGGATTTTGTCGGTGTTCACCCCAAGCGGGCGACATTATTCGGTCGGTCGGTGTTTGACGAACAGTTTCCAGGCAGGGTGGTGAATCGCGTTGGTGGTAGCTATATGCTTATCGAGGATAAACGAATGTCTCTATTTACCGGTGAGGAGTCGTTGCTTGATAAAAACGACGTGAACTCTGCATTGCAAAGAAGGCAGCGGGCTTGGTTGCAATATTTTAATAACGGGATGCTCGATAACAAGTTATATATAGATGTTACCCAATGATGGGCTGTCAAATTTAGGAGCTATCTATGAGATCACTTGGAATGGCTATTGCCCTCTTCATGTTAACTCTTGCGCCCGCAGCTTTTGCCGCCAAGCAGGAAGTTGTCTTTGAGAATAAATTAGTCGGGGACAAAAAGGTGTGGCTGCCGGCGGAAGTAAAAGTGAAAGATGGTACGAGCGTGACGATTAAATTGATCAATACATTGCCTGAACCGCATGGTTTTGACTTGCCCGGCTATGCTGACAAGGTGGTGGTTCAAGCCAACGAGACCAAAACACTGAAGTCGTTTAAGGCCAACAAGAAAGGCAAGCACGCTATTACTTGTCAGTTGCATCCGGCGCATGTCGGTGCGGCATTAATTATCGAGTAGTGAATGTCAAAGATCAGGTCGTCAGGCGTTATTGCACCACCTGCTGATATTGATCGTCCATCGACCTGGTCGAAGTTTCGCCAGCAGATGTGCACTGGTTGCTGGTCGGGTTGTTGCACCTTGCCGGTGGAAGTTAAAATCACCGATCTTTTGCGGCTTGGTTTAATTTCGGAAGACGAGGCTCTGATGAGCCCAAAGAAAATAGCAACTCGCCTGATAAAAAGCGGCCATCTTCAGGCGTTTCGTGCGCGCACCGGACTTTATACCTTGGCGCAGAAGTCTGATCGCGCCTGTGTTTTTTTGAGCCCGCAACGAACATGCACGGTTTACGACAAACGCCCAGAAGTTTGCCGCCGTTTTCCTGATATCGGCCCTCGGCCTGGTTACTGTCCGCATCGCAATCGATAATTATGTTGTTTAATAAAAATCGCCAGGGCAGGTCTTTGGCTTTGGAAATACCAATGCGTGGCGTTGCTGTAAT